>NZ_JBWDNN010000007.1:0-264288 GCF_056269225.1 Paenibacillus sp. J31R120
GGTCCCGTGCTTTCGCTCGGTTTCGGCGACTCCGAAGGCTTTGGTGTTGCGGTCGTTACTGGCGACTCCGTCGGTCCCGTGCTTTCGCTCGGTTTCGGCGACTCCGAAGGCTTTGGTGTTGCGGTCGTTACTGGCGACTCCGTCGGTCCCGTGCTTTCGCTCGGTTTCGGCGACTCCGAAGGCTTTGGTGTTGCGGTCGTTACTGGCGACTCCGTCGGTCCCGTGCTTTCGCTCGGTTTCGGCGACTCCGAAGGCTTTGGTGTTGCGGTCGTTACTGGCGACTCCGTCGGTCCCGTGCTTTCGCTCGGTTTCGGCGTCACCGTTGGTTCTGGTGTTCCGGTCGGAGCCGTTGTCGGGCTTGGCGTCGGCGCCGGTATATAAGGCGCTGGCGGATTGGTAACCGACACAACTGGCGTTGGCGCTTTATCATCCAGCTTATGCCCGAATGGCGATTGCACGGCACCAATCTCAATCACCGGATTCGAGCCGGAGCCCCAGTGGAAGCCCGGTCGGAACGTGATGATCAGCGTTTTGCCATCCTCGGATAGCGTGAAGCGATCCTCCTGATTGCTCAGGGCGTAGCCGTTGATGCTGAATTGAGACAGATCAATCGATTGGGGATCAATCGCGCCTGTGAACGTCAGCTTCAGCTCGCTCGTCCCGTCTACCGATACGCCGGAGAGTGCTGGCGAAGGCTCAACCTGTTTCTTGGTTTCAAACGAAGCTTGGATCAGCTCATCCCTTTTGACTTGGGACCTGCCGTCGAATTCACCTGTCTGGCCACCGTTGAGCAGCTTTAAATCAAGCGCTAGCTGAACATAGCCTTTGGCCCAGTCCGATACATTGGTATTCGTTCCGGGTTTTGGATTGGCTTCTCCCGCCAACCCTAATCCGCGCACCAAAAATGTAGCCAGCTGTTCCTTGGTCACGTTGCCCGCAGGGTTGAACTCTCCCGAGCCTGTGCCCGTCGTAATGCCGGCTTTCTTTATTGCTTCAATATACGGCAGCGCAAACCCGTTAGACGGATCATTCGCCTGAACGTCACTGAAGCTGGAGCTCTTGAGTGATGTGTCCACATTGAGACCAAAAATCAAAGCGGCAACTTTGGCAAATTGAGCGCGATTCATTTCCTCTTGGATACCAAATTGCCCGTTGCCGGTTCCATCGAACACACCTGCTTGAATTAAGGCGTCAAACTTTGCCTTTGTCGCCGCATCCAAGTCCTTTAAGTCTTGAAAATTTTTCGTTGTTTCATCCTGCGCATAGGCTCCGGCTGCCGCCGAGAACATCATGCAGCCTATTAAGAGCCAAGCTACGACAACTTTCTGCATGTCACTTCCTCCCCATTATTTATACAAATAATATAACGGATTTTTTTCTGAAAAACATGAGCATTTCTGAAAATTAAATCCATTTTTCGTTGTACACAATTTATTTTCAGTCAGTCATGCCAACTTTAAGCCAAAATCAAGGCTAAATCCTGTTAAACCAACGGCCGTGACCGTCTGTTTCTGCAACAATAATCTCTTGTCGTACGCCACCCTTGTAGCTATCCACGTGTAGTTGCCGATCCCGCATATTATTGTAAATATGGCATACATCCCGCTGACGTCCCAATCCCTCGATTGTCAGAAGCAACTCCTCTTTGTCACGCTCGGACAATTGATTTGCCACGTGGGTATGGAAGACGCATAATACCGATTCCGAATCGGTTTCTCCCGCCAGCTCGGCAAGCAGCTTCACCCCGTTGCCTTGAACGAGCCGCGCCCCTTCTCTTCTTGCAATAGAAGCGGCTTTATCGAAGCTTGTTCTGCGCTCGGCATGCTCTGGCCAGATCAATGCTTGAAGCCACAGACAGTCTTCCGCTTCCGAGAGATCATTCACATGCAGATCGATGCCAACCCGGTTGGTTACCGGTGGACTTAGGAGCAGCAATTCCGGCCAATCCCTCCCTCTCATCTCCGAGGAGAGCACCAGCTCAGAATCCGGATTGCCATAAATCCTGCCTGGCTTAGAGGAGTAGGAATAGCCGTAACGGTCCCAATGCAGTTGCAGCCCGGCGCTCGTGCCAATCTCTATCAAAGATAGCGGCCGCTGCATCGACGCGTAGATTGAGCAGAAGACGGGATACAGATAAGCACAACGCCTAACCTCGTTCGTCTGCACATTTTTGATCGCCAGAATTGGCAGGATGTCATCTCTGTACTGCTCACAGAACTGCTTGAATGCCGGGAAAGCCTCTTCGGCTGCATCAGGTTCAGCTACAAAAGTTCCATAGTACTTAGCCAGTGGATGCGCCTTGCCTTTCATCAGCAAATAGTGAACCGCTCCGAACAACAGATTGGGAATAGGCTGGCCCTTCTTAGCCTGAGATGATAATTGAAGAAGCTCCCGGTCTCCGGCAATCCGCTCTGACAGAGACTCATACAGACGGCTTGAACCGCTGCAATCCTTGGCAAATTGACGAAAATAATCCGCAATGACATCCAATCCCATGACGATCACTCCCGCTGTTATTTTTATCCACTTTACCATGCTCAGCTGATAAGCAAAATTTCATCTTTTCTATATCCCATATAAACAATGCTTATCACAAGCCGGTTAGCAATAGAACATATTCCGCATTCTGCGCACACTGCTTCTTCCCTATTGATTCACGACTCTGCTATGCTAGTAGGAGTAAACATCTATCGACCGGAGCCTTAATGTGTAGGAGATGAAAGCCATGACGAAGAAGAAAACGATGAAAATCGAAACCCCCATTTTGCCAGCTGAACTGCCCATTCAGCCAAAGCCAGATCTAACTGTCCAGGATTTCGTGGAGATGGGCATCATCCAGGATTGCTCCTTCGACGAACGTGATATTGACCGGGTTACGTTCGAGAAAATCATATTTCGGAATGTGACCTTTGCGGATACGTCTTGGGCTAGAATGGAGCTGACCGACGTCATCTTCGAGAAATGCGATTTCTCCAACGCCGACTGGACGGACGCTGTCCTCCATCGCACCGAATTCCGCGATTGCAAAATGATCGGCATGCAGCTAACAGGGGCCACAATTCGCAATGTGCTGATCGACAACGCCCTTGCCGACTATGCTTCTCTGCGAGTATCGAATACGAAGCAATTCATCATCCAGGACAGCTCGCTCAGCCGAGCTGACTTCTGCTTCGCCAAGCTTCAGAAGACCGAGCTGTCCCGCTGCAATATTGATCGCGCCCAGTTCTCCGGCACGCCGTTAAGCGGCATGGATCTAAGCGACTGTGAGTTCAACGGACTTAGCGTTAATATCGAGGATTTGAAGGGCTGCATCATCTCGCGCGAGCAAGCGTATGTATTCGCAGCGCTATTCGGCCTCATCGTTAATGAATGATAACAGGCGCTCAAAGAAAAAAGCTGCCCAAAGGCAGCCTTTTTCGATTCTATAGGGAGATTTACACGTCGATGGTTTTAATGACTCTTGCCGGATTGCCGCCGACGACGACATTGGCGGGCACATCCTTGGTTACCACCGCACCGGATGCGACCACGACATTGTCGCCGATGCTTATCCCGGGGTTAATGACTGCACGTCCTCCAAGCCAGACATTATGGCCGATCGTGACAGGCTTCCCGAACTCGGCTCCCGATATGCGTTCTTGAGCGTTCAACGGATGAGTGGCCGTATAGATATGTACGCCAGGAGCGAGGAAGCAATTATCGCCGATTCTGACCTCGCATACATCCAGAATGACGCAATCGAAGTTGGCGTAGAAGTTCTCTCCCACATGGATGTTATATCCGTAATCGCAGCGGAAGGTTGGTTCTATATAAAGATTCTCTCCCGTTGAGCCGAACAGCTCCTTCAGGATCACTTTTCGTTTGCCGTCTTCCGTCTCCAAGGTTTGATTATACAAGCGGCTCAGCCTTCTGGCATTTAGCCGATCCTCAGTCAGCTCCGGATCAACCGCCATGTAGAGCTCGCCCCGAATCATCTTTTCCTTCTCAGAACTCATTTGTTCATTCCTCCTTGCCTAATCTGCCTAACCGTCTTGCTTTCTCCATTATAACGAATCTGGACAGCTCTGCCGACCGGTATGTTCCTCGCCGCCGGAACAGCGTTCATGTTATGCTGGTGTAGTATCGCTGATCAGGTCTTTGCGATTGGAGGCTATATTCACCATGATTCATTACATTCGTTTGCGTTAATGAGCGGCACGGTAGATAAAGCTCGGCTTTTTTTCTGAGAGAAGAAGTCAGGTTTATTTTGCTGTGCCTTTTTCATTCACGAAAACGAATGGAAGGGTGTTTATTTGTGCTGAACAAACGCAATCGTATTCTTGCTGCCGAAGCAATGAGCATTCACAGCAGCTTATTCCAATGTCCGCTCTGTTCATACTCAATGCGTGTCGAGGAACTTCGGAAACTCATTTGCCGCGAAGGTCATAGCTTCGATATCGCAAAGCAAGGCTATATTAATTTCCTGCCGCGTCCTGCGGCGTCTAAATACGATCAAACCCTATTCCGCTCCAGAAGCATCGTGAGCCAGAGCGGCTTCTTCGAGGCTCTCGATCGTCTGATAACCGACCAAATCCTTGCACAAATTCGAAACCAACCCCTCCGTCTGCTTGATATGGGATGCGGGGAAGGCTCACATCTGGCCCGCATCCTGGACATGATGCAGGCCGCAGGCTGCATTGGTACGGCGGGCGTCGGACTGGATATTGCCAAAGAAGGCGTCAGAATGGCCGCCAGCCGTCAGCCCCATCTCCTATGGTGCGTCGCCGATCTGGCTCGAAGTCCGCTCGGGGATGGCAGCTTCGACTTCATACTCAATATTCTTTCGCCTTCCAACTATGCACAATGCCAACGCTTGCTGAAGGATGATGGATTTCTAATCAAGGTCATTCCTGGCAACGAGCATCTGCAAGAGCTGCGCACGGCTTTCCGCACATCTAGCAGGCCGTACTCCGGCACCAGGCTGGAAGAGAGATTTCGGGATAACTTCAAGCTGATACAATCGCTTCCGCTGCGCACCCGATCGCAGCTTGATGCCTCTCTCATCCCTCACGCCATTGCGATGACCCCGTTGTCTTGGTATGCGGACACAAGGAGCCTCCAGTCTTTGCAGGAGCTAAGTTCCCTTGAGCTTACCTTGGATGTCACGATTCTAATAGGAAGAAAATAGGGCAAACAAACGAAGACATCCCCTCTCTTCTTCATTCAGAAGAAGAGAGGGGATCATCTCTCTAAGGAGGATCATCCACATGAAAGTGAAGGACGCGCGCAAGGCAGCGGCTGAATGGATACAGGCGCATGCCGCTCCACAAGAATGGTTTCGCGGCGCTTATTTCAGCGGCTCGACGATCGATATGCCGGATGACGCCGAGCTCCCCGCCAGCTCGGATGTCGATATCGTGGTCGTCACCGCGGAGGACGAGCCGCCGGTCAAGCCCGGCAAACTGGTATTTCAAGACGCGCTGATCGAAGTGACCTTGGTATCCTGGAACCAGCTCGCCTCAGCGGAAGAGGTGCTCGCTTCCTATCATCTGGCAGGAGGCTTCCGCAAAGATACGATCATCACCGATCCTACAGGGCAATTGCGCAAGCTTCAGGCCGAAGTAGGAGTAAGATTTGGCGAGATGGCATGGGTGCGGCGGCGTTGTGAAAGTGCCCGTGACCGAATCGCAAACGGGCTCGGAGCGCTCGACGTTCATACCCCGCTGCATGACCGCTTGACGGCATGGCTGTTCCCGACTGGCGTGACCACCCACGTTCTGCTCGTAGCCGCTCTTCGCAATCCCACCATTCGGCTGCGCTATGCCGCTGCTCGAGAAGTTCTGAAAGAGTATGGCCAGCAGCATCTGTACCCGCAGCTGCTGCGATTGCTCGGCTGCAGTCATCTGTCAGCCTCGCGCGTGGAGCATCATCTAGACGAGCTTTCCCGTACCTTCGATGCCGCTACTGAAGTAGTGCGCACTCCCTTCTTCTTCCGTTCCGACATTTCCGCTCTGTCGAAACCGATTGCCATTGACGGCAGCTATGAGCTGATTCGCTCTGGCCAGCACCATGAAGCGGTATTCTGGATTGCGGCAACCTTCGCCAGATGCCATCAAATTTTCGCCGCCGATGCGCCCCACTTACGGCAGATTTACTTGCCCGCCCTTCAGGCGCTAACCGATGATCTTGGCGTGACAGATGCATCCGCCATGGCAAGCAGAGCTGAAGCCGTGCTGCAATTCTTGCCAGAGCTATGGGCAACTGCGGAACGTATGCTTCAGCTTAATCCGACTATTCTAGAAAAAGGTTGAGCATAGACGCTTCGCTGCGCCTACCCGTACTCAACCTCAAATCAGAAAGTAATCACGAACTCGTCGTAGCTATCCATTCATAATAATCCGTTGCTTTGCTGATGCGGAATCCTGTGGACTCATACAGCCCTAGCGCACGTTCATTCTTCACAGCCACTTCAAGGGCAATGGACGCTTGCGGGTCCTCGGCTCGAATGACCTCAATCGCCTGCTCCAGAATGGTTCTGCCATACCCGCGTCCACGCTCGCTGGCAGCTACGACAAATCCATAGATGAACGCGCTGCCGTTCACGACGCGGGCATGAACCTTCCCGACGGTTCGGCGAGCGCCCTCCTCCCCTTCGATATCCGCTATATAGACGCGGCTCGTCCGCGTCCCATTCGGCTTCTCCAGCAGATTCGCCGCATCCTCCTCCGATAGTCCGAAGCCTTCCACATTTAATCTTACAATGACAGCATCATCGTCTGAATCAGCTTCACGAAGCTTCAAGACTCCAATATGCTCGCGGTCCTCCTGGACAGGCGGCTCCAATAGCTGCATCCAGTATTCCGAGTAGACATAGGGTATGGACCAATGGTCCATAACCACCTTGGCAGAGGCTGTTCCCTGCTGGCACATAAAGACCAGCTTCGGCACATTCCTTCGCAGGCACTCCTCTCTCGCAGCCTGTACCAGCTGGCTGAATATGCCCTGGCGCCGATACTTCGGATGCACCATGCCGCTAATCTCCACTTCCGTGGACTGGAATTGATAGATGCCCAGAAAGCCAACCAACCGGCCAGCTTGGTAATAGAGAAAATCACTCGTCTCCGTGCCTGAACGCTCGCGCAGCATATTCCAGTTGAGCTTCAGCTCAATTCCCTCATGCCGATTGCAGGTATCGGCCAGCAGGCCGATCGCATCCAGCTCCGTATCGTTCAATGTCTCTCTTCCATACAAGCCATCTATCATAAATCGCATCTCTCCTATACAAGGGTTATAGCCATATACTAAATTTCCCAATACCTGAATGATTACTAGTGACTAGTGTACCCTGAATGAACGTTACTGCCTACCCGGACACGCCGAAAACCCGTAAGCGGCTGCTCCACGCGGAGCACCGACTTACGGGTTTCTCAACTCTCACCTATTTCCCTATCCTTACATCGTCTGTTGTCTATTGGATGCGCCGAGTGAATTCTCCGCTCTGAGGAACAGCTGCCTCAGCAGGAAGAAACCTAGCACGCCGCATAATGTAAGGGCAAAACAAATCCGGTACAGTGTCGATGCGCCCAAGTTCTCGAACATCCAGCCGCCAAGCACCCCGGCGACAATGCCGGATACCCCGCCCCATGTCAGACCGTAGACGGCCTGGCCGCTCGACCGGTATTCGGCAGGCACCAGATGGGATGTAAGCTGCGTACCGATATAGTAGTACCCGCCGAACGTGATGGAATGCAGCAGTTGGATGAAGATGACTTGAATCGCTGAGCTTGCAAGGGACATGAGCAGCCACCGGACCGAAAAGAGAGCGCTAATAATGACCAGCCAGCCCAGCATCGTACGGGAATTCTTCTTCAAGTATTTATCCAGCAACAGGAACACGGGCACTTCCAGAATCGCCGTCGCAAAGGCGGACCATCCCACAACCGTATCCGTTCCCCCCAAGCCCTTAATGTAGATGCCAAGGAAGGTCATATTGATTGAATTGGGAATGGAGATCAGGACACCCAGGCACACAAACATGAGAAAATATTTGTTCTGAAATACCTTCAGATACCCTTTATTCGAGAACTTCTGCTTCAGCGGTCTTTCATTGCCGCTTGGCATGAGAAAGGTAAAGAAGATAGCGAACAGCAGCATCACATCAAATACGATCCACAGCTTGCTGATACCCAGCCAGCCGATGATCGGCCCTGCCGTGACTGCGATCAGCGCCCATCCCAGCGAGCCCCATGCCCGGAACTCCCCGAATTTACGGTTCGTTCCTTCGATGACATTCAGAATGAGGCTGTTACTCTGCGTGAACAGCGGGCTCTGGAAGGCGAAATAAAACAGCATAAGCGTATAGATCAACGTATAAGATTCCGTCATGAAGACGAACTGCATACAGACGAAATTGCCGATTAAGCAAATAATCAGGATACGTTTATTGTTGCGAAGACGATCCGCCCAATACGCCCAGAATGGATTGGCTACCAGCCCGATGAGCGGGCCGCCTGCTACCAGTAATCCAATCTGTACATTGGAAAGCCCGATATCCTTGAGATAGAGCGCAAAGAACGTGCTGTAGATCGCAAGGGCCCCATAGAGCACAAAGTTGAATACCTTCAGCATTCCCAGCATATTACGGCTTATCGTGTGGTCCGACATGTTCCCTTCATCCCTTATACTAAGACATTGGTAGATTGTGAATGCGCGATAATTTCTTCTGCTGTCACTTCACGTCCCAGTTGATCCGACAGGTATACACCTTCGCTGATCAGCATCGTCTGCAGCGCGATCTCCGCCGTAGGGAGCAACGGCACTCGGCCTTGAATCGCAGCAATCCAATGCTGCTGTGAGGAGGCATAAGCGTCATAATCCGGCTTCAGCCTGCCCCAGCGCAGATCCATGTCATCCAGATTAACCGTGCTGTCCAGATCCATGTCGGCTACCGTCGTATGGAAGGTCAGAGCGCTTGTCTGCGAGATGGAGGAGTAAGAAGGCAGGCGAACCCCGCCTTTGCTGCCCAGCACGCTGGAGCCCTCGAAGCCGCCCATATGGACCGACCACGCCTCGATCAGGTCAAGCGTCACGCCTTCCTCGAAGCGGACGAAGCCAAGGCCAAGCTCCTCTACGTCGAACTGGGATTCCTCGCGTCTTGCCTCGTTCATATCCATCTCCTGATACACCTTGCCGGAGACGCTCTTCAGCGTCGGAACGCCAAGCAGATACAGAATCTGTGCAATGTGATAGACGCCCATATCCAGCAGTGCGCCGCCCGCAGCCGTCTCCTTGCGGTTGAAGAACTTCGTTCCGTAACCGTCCACGAACGGACGCCCGCGGCGGCGGAAGCCGGTCGATCTGGCGTGATACAGCTTGCCTAGGCTTCCTTCCTCGATTAAGGCTTTCGCCGCTTTTGTCTCTTTCTTATATAACGTATTCAGCTGAATATGAAGCATATTACCAGTGGCTTTAGCCGTCTCCAGCATCGTTACGCCGTCGTAGTACGTACCCGCGATTGGCTTCTCGCAGTATACATGCTTCCCGGCCTGAAGCGCCTCGTTCGTCACCGGGGCATGGAAGTTGTTATGCAGACAGACGTCGATGGCATCAATGTCATCCCGCTTCAGCAGCTCGCGGAAATCTGTATACACATCCGGAATACCGAACTGGCTAGCCACGGCTTGCGCCGCTTGTTCATTAATATCGCAGACCGCCACCACTTCGGCGTCCTGGATCTTCGCATAGTTGCTCAAGTGTGTCTGTCCGATTAGTCCTACGCCGACAATACCGATTCTAACTTTGCTCACGCTGCGTTCGCCTCCTATTGTACGTTGCCCAATACTTTTTTCATCGCGGCTAGCGTCCACTCCACCTCGATATACTGATTCCTCGGAGCATTATGCTCGACTGCCCAATAAGCGTCGTAGCCTGTACCGACCAGCATCTTCGCAATCGCCGTCGCACGTTCCTCCATCGCTAGCGTATTGCCGCCAAAGTGAATATGGCAGGCCCACGGGGCGATGATCTCATCGCCGCGCGCCGGATCAACCTTCCAGCGGTCCACATGAAGCAGCACACCAAAGTTCGGATGATTAATGCCTTCGGCAATTTGCTTCAGAAAGTGCGGGTTCAGCGACGGTCCCATATGGTTCTCGGGACCAACCTTGAAGCCGTAGTCGGCGCCAATCTTGCAATACTCCTGGTATCTCGTCACCAAATGCTCGTATTGCTCATTGCTCATCTCATAGAAGTCGCCATTCTCTTCCTTGGAATACGAGCCCCCAGTGTCGATACGGACTGTTTTGGCACCCAATATTTTTGCAGCCTTCAGATGCTCCAGCGCGTTCTGGTACTGCAGCTCGCGCTTCTCCTCGTCCGTATCCCATAGGGAGGCCGTATCGATTGCAAAGTTGACGACCGTCATCCCCTTCTCATCCAGCGCCTCGCGAATCTTCACCAGATAATCCTCATCGGCCAGCTTCCAGACCGGCTTGCTCTTATCCACGAAGAAGCCGTTGTACAGATCGACCGTGTCCAGTCCATAGCGGTACTTGACCGTCTCCAGGTAGCCGAATATATCCATTTTTCCTTCCACAAACGTATTGTTGAATGAATATCCACCGATTGAAAGCTTCATAGAATTGCCTCCCGATTACTTATTTTTGGCCCACTCGTCCAGCTGCTTCTGCTTCTCTGCAATCACCTTGTCAATGCCGGCGGCCTTCAGAGCGGCGATGAACTTCGGCAGATTCACCTCAGGATCAATCGTGCCGGTCTCCAGACCCATTGCATATTGGCGGGTAACATTCGTAATGGCTGCCAGCTCTGTCTTCACCGGAATCGGATTGTAGGTGAAGCCCAGCGCTGCCGATTTCTTCGCTTCTCGGTTGTACTTATCCATCTCTTGCCACAGATTCGGCACATCCGTCGCCCAAGTGTAGGATAAGAGCTGATTGCCGAACATCCAGCCTTGTCTGAGATTGAATCCGCTATTGGAAGCGTCCACGCCCGGCGGGAAGTCGATCGAGCTGTCTCCGACCTTGACGTAGTGCTTGTCTTGAATGCCCCAGTTGATCAGGTTGACCAGATCCGGGTCAGAGTAAAGCAGGTCCAGGAACATCATCGCCCGATCCGGGTCCTTCGAGTTGGTCGGAATGCCGAGCATGATGCTTGTAATGGAGGTAGTGCTCGTAATCTGCGAGCCGATATCCACCGAAGCCAGCTTTGTGTCGACTCTGTTCTCCGTCTGACCGACCGCGCCCGGCTTTCCTTTATTGATAACCGAGAATCCGATATTTGCCTTAATGTAATCAACCGCTGTCTCCTTGCTTGTCGCCGCATCCTTATGGATGTAGCCGGCCTGATACCATCTTCTGATCGTATTCAGCATATCGGCATACTCCGGCGTCTCGTACAGATTAACGACCTTCAGCTCATCCAGATTAGGAAGTACGCCAATGTAGTCGCCAAGGATATCCCATCTGGTCTCAAGCAGCCTGTTCGCAATAGAGGCAGCTGCGCTTGCTTTGCCCAGTACATTGACATTCGGTTCATTCTCATGAATAACTTTGTAGATAGCGTCCAGATCATCAATAGTCTTAATGTTGCTAATATCGAGCTTGTACTTATCCAGCATATCCTGGCGCATCAGTATAATGGGATGGGATGCAAAATCCCGGTTGGTCGGAATGGCATAGGTTTGCCCGTTCACCTTCGACGCGCCCAGCACCTCAGGCTCGAATGCCTTCACGATACCCTGCCCGTGCTTCTGGACTAATTCATCCAGCGCCACCAGCTGCCCTTGCGCCACTTGCCTGGAATAATCACCTCCGCCAGTCACAATCAAATCGACTTGTTCATTGCCCGTCAGCATGAGAATGGACTGCTCCGCCCACGCAGCCGGTTCAATTCTGACTAACTTCACCGTCGCATTGATCTTTTCCTTCGTGATCTTGCTCATTTCTGCAGCAACCTCGTCCAGATCCTTCTGCGGCGGGCCATAGAACACCATATTAATCTCGTAAGGCGGCAATCCTCCGTCGTCCGTCCCGTTCTGCCCATTATTCGCGGGCTCATTCGACTTGCCGCAGCCTGCAAGCACCAAGCTTGCCGTCATCGTCAGTGCCAATACCGTTGTGCTGATTTTTTTGAACATATCCCAAGCCTCCCCTTTTTTTGGCCATTCGTATGTCGTTGCTATTCATCCGGGCGCTAGCCCTTTACCGCCCCAACCGTAAGTCCCTTCGCAAAGTATTTTTGGAAGAACGGATACGTAATCAAGATTGGAATGACGCCAATTACCGCAATGGCCATCTTCAGGCCATGACTCGGAATATCCCCGGCTTCAACCATGTTGTCCGCCGCCTGAACATTCGTCATCAGGTACTGCGAGTTAAGCAGAATCGTATTCAACATGACCTGTATGCTATGCAGCTTGCTGTCGGTAATATAGATCAGCCCATTGAACCAGTCATTCCAATAGTTGATAATTTGGAAGATGCCTACGGCCCCCAGCACGGGCTTCGATAACGGAAGCACGATGCCGTAGAAGATGCGGAACTCTCCCGCGCCGTCAATCTTCGCTGATTCGATGACCTCTGTCGGAATGTTCATCGTGAAGAAGGTCCGGATCAGGATGACGAAGAACGCACTGACTAGCAGGCCCGGCACCAAATAAGCGGTTAGCGTGTTTTTGATCTCGAAGACATTCGTATACATGAGATACGTTGGCACGAGACCGCCATTGAAGAGCATCGTGAAGAACACAATGAATGCGATGACGTTACGGAACGGCAGATCCTTTCTGGAGATGGGATACGCCAGCAAGGTCATCATGATCAGGCTTACCGCCGTACCAAGCACCGTGACGAAGATGGAGATGCCGTATGCATTCAGAATCATCATCGGCTCCTTCAGCAAGTAGCGGTAGCTCTCCACGCTGAACACGCTAGGCCAGATGGAGTAGCCATTCTGGATAATCGCGCTCTCGCTAGTCAAGGAAGCGGAGATGAGCACAGCGAACGGAATTAAGCAGATGCAAGCGAAAAGAAAGAAAATGATATGAATAACCGTCTGTTCCAATCGATTGGCGCGCATAGTCTCTGTCTCCCCCCTTAGAACAACGAATTATCCGGATTAATTTTTTTCACAGCATAATTGGATGCAAGAATAATGATAAATCCAACCACGGACTGGTACAGTCCGGCAGCGGATGACATGCCGATATCGCCATTACGCAGCAAGGAACGATAGACATAGGTATCAATGACGTTGGTCGTCGGCAACAGCACGCCCGAGTCCAGGGTAACTTGATAGAACAAGCCAAAGTCCGAGTAGAAAATACGTCCGATCTGCATGAGCGTCATAATGACAATGACCGGGGTAATTAACGGGATCGTAATCTTCAGGATCTGCTGGAACTTGTTCGCCCCGTCAAGCGTCGCCGCTTCGTAATACTCCTGGTCGATGCCGACCACAGCCGCGAAGTAGATAATGCATAGATATCCTGCGGTGCTCCATATTTTCACAAAGGTCAGAATGTAAGGCCAATACCCAGGCTCGTTGTACCACATAACTGGATCAATGCCGAGCCAAGGCATGATCGTCTTGTTCATTAATCCCGTCTCTGCACTAAGCAGCGAGAATACCAGATAACCGATAATAACCGATGAAATCAGATACGGGAGCAAGACGACGCTTTGATAGAACCGCGACAGAAACCGGTTCTTCATTTCATTCAAGAGAATCGCCAGCCCAACCGCAACCACCAGATTCACAACGATAAAGACGAGGTTGTACAGGATCGTATTGCGGGTAATGATGTAGGCATCTGCTGTCTTGAACAGATATTCGAAATTTTTGAAGCCTACCCAGTCGCTGCCGAGAATCCCCTTTGCAAAGTTGATGTCCTTGAACGCGATGATCATTCCTAGCATAGGCACATAGTTGTTAATCAGCAGATAGACAATGCCGGGAATTAACATGATGTACAACATCTTGTATTTCATAGCTTTCTTCAGGGTACTCCCGTTAGCCATCGCCTTCATGGCCAGCCTCCCTCCCTCTTTCACATGATCGTAACGCCGGCTACAACACCTATTGTAGAGGATCATGTAAGCGCTAACCGCCAACATACTGACCAGTTCATCGCAATATTCTGACTTCTCGTCAGAATGGGGTAAGGGAATTGCTATGGGGACGGCTTGTCCGATCTGGATGGCATAGCCTCTGTTCTGCACACTGTTGATTCTTTCCCGTCTGTCTTGCCTTTGGCCTGCCGCACCGCCGACTCTTGCCGACGGCCCGGCTTTCTGTCCCGCCGATATTACGGCTTCCTGCCGGGCGCCTTTCTTGCTGCTTTGCGATATTCATTCGGATTCATCTGAACGGTGCTCTTGAACACCTTCGAAAAGTAGGAGAAATTCGAATACCCTACAGACGAAGCGACATCGCTGACGGACAGCTCCGTGCCGGTCAGCAGCTCTCTCGCAATAGCCATCTTTTCGTCCAATATATATTCCACGATCGATTGACCGATCTCTTTCTTGAACAGCCGCGACAAATAGTCAGGATGGAGATGCACATGCCTCGCAATATCCTCACGAGAGATGCTCTGGCTGACATGCTGCGAGATAAAGGACTTTACTTTATCCATCACAGTCGCATTGTCCTCTGTATTGCGGGCGTAGACGATCGTCCGGGTCAACGACGTTTTGGTCCATATCTGCAGATCCGTTAGCGAACGAACGGCCTGCGACATGCGCTCCAGCGACACTTCCTCGCCAAGCACCTGATAAGCCTGCCATTCTTTGTACTGAAAGAAGTGATACAGCATCTGCAGGAAATTTTGGAGAAACTGCTGCAGCACCTCCGCTTTCAGACAGCCTACCTCCTGCAGCGATTGCAAATAATGCTCCGACTCCGAGAGAATGGCGTCATAAGCGCCTTGCTCCAGCATTTTCAGCCACACGTTCATACGAATCACGTCGATCGATTGCGAACTGACGAGCTCCTCGCTCCAGAAGAGGACGTCATTGCTGCGGTTCAGCACATTGTCCTTCATCCGAATGAGGCTGTCATACCGCGTGGCGATCTCATGCGGCATACCGGGCTCGCCGATGTAACAGGAGATGTCGCAGCGGAAGTAGCGATTGCAGGCCGCAATATAGTCAATCAATATTTCCCTCAGCCATTCCCGCTCGTCTCCCGGAGGGTCTGCGGGCAGAATGGCGACATACAGATCACCGCTCATGCGTACAAACGGACGGTGCTCGCAGCCTCGCCAAATGATTTCGTCTGCGGTATTGCGAAGCGCGTACTCCATCAGCTTCTCGTCGCGAAGGCTCAGCTTCTCCGCCCACCGCTGTACGTAGACCAATACAGGCAAGAAGGCTTCCGTCTCCTTGATCGGCAGGCTTTGGCTATGGAGCGCGTCCCGTATGCGATCAGGATGCGAGGATTGGCGGCGGTCCATCACGTCATGCCAGAAGCGCTCCATCAAGACGGGGCGATGCGTCTGCCAGAGCATGGAGTAGTACTGCCCCTCCGCCTTGCTCATATGCTGCTCCCGCTTCTCGCCTACCTTCTCGACTCCCTTCTGTACCACGCTCCGAAGTTCCTGGAACTTGACCGGCTTCAGCATATAATCCAGGCTGCCCAGCTGCAGCGCTTCCTTCGCGTAATCAAAGTTGGAGTGACAGGTGAGAAAGATGGATTCCGTGAGCGCATGCTCCTCCCTCACCCACGACAGCAGCTCAATGCCGCTTCCCTGGGGCATCTCAATATCGCAAATCATAATATCAATGGGATGCTCCGCGAAGATATCCTTCGCTTGCTTCATATTGTGGGCGATATGAATACGGGAGATCGACAGCTCCTCCCAGTTCACCCCCCCTTGAACGGCTCTTACCGCATGGATCTCATCGTCAACGATCAATAATTGATACATCGTATCCCTCCTTAGGGCTGGTCTTCGAGCAGAAGCGGAAGCCGAATCTCGACCTTCGCTCCACCGTCCGGATGATTGGACAATTGCAGCTGAGCTTTGTCCTCATAGATGAGCCGAAGTCGCCGTCTTGCATTCCATATGCCGATATGATCGCTTCCATGATGCTCCGCGGCGGGTTCTTGCTGCCACTTGCCCAGCGCCTCGTCCGGGAAGCCTTGCCCGGTATCCCGAATAATCAAGCGCAGCCCATCCGCCTCATCCCGCCTGATATCAACGCTTAGATGAATAGGCTCATCCATCGTAATCGCATGCTTGATCGTATTCTCCACGAACGTCTGAATCATAAGCGGCGGAATGCGCGCCTGCATTAGCGACTCATCATCGCTGCCAATTTCGTACGTAAAGCCGTCCTGGAACCGCATCGCTTGAATGTTCAAGTAATTGCGGGTATGCGCAATCTCATCCGCCACTGTAACCAGCTTCAGATTGCTCTGGAACATGAATCTCATATATTGAATCAAGTAGTCCGACATATCCTGGATCAGCTGGTAGTTGCGGAATTGAGCCAGGTTATAAATCGTATTCAGCGCATTCAAGAAAAAATGCGGATTAATCTGCAGCTGTAGATGCTTCAGCTCCGCTTGCTGGCTGAGCAGCTTCTCTTCGTAGACATTGATTTTCAACGCTTTGATCTGATCCACCATGCTGTTGAACACGTCATTCATTAATTCAAATTCCGAGGAGACGGGATGGCGCTCGACCCGTTGATCCAGATTGCCGTCGCGTACCCTGCGCATAACCGTCACGATCCGGTTGATCGGGATTAGAATGTTCTGCCGCAGGAACATATAGAAGATCGGCAATATAATGAGCGCCCCAAGAATGACTACATACCAGATGCGTTGGAGAAATGGCAAATGTTCCAGTATGACGTTGTACGGAATCAAGATAAGCAAGGAGAACTGCCCCTGCTCAGATTGAGTGCTGACTTGCAGGTAATCCTCCCCGTTATCAATGGGCATGACTCCGTTCATCGGCACCATGCTATCCGTCACCAGCAGCGACTTTCCCTCCGGCCCCATATCCAGCAAGCCCAGCGGGCTCATCAGCTTCGAGGCCTTCACCCAGCCGCCAATATAGACATTGCCGATTTTCTGGATTTTGGTAATGTAATAGTCCTCGCCAAGCTGGTAGGGGAACCACTTCTCGAATGCCTGCTTCGGCCACGATTCCCGCTCCAGCAGCATGTCCGTCATGCCCTCCCGGACCTCCTTCAGCCGATCCATGGTCTCCCCCGGCGGCTGATTCGTAATCAGCTCCTGATTGACGGAGGAATAGACGAACAGATAATCCATTTCCTTGTACGTATTGATATCGCGCTCCAGCTTGTTGAACAAGTTGATTTTGGCCAAATAATAGTTATCGCTACTGGTTTCCCTCGAATTATCCAACATAATTAAATCGCTTTCAAAAGCGACCGTTGTTCGCAAATACTTGTCCACTTCCTCCAGATTCCGGTCAATCTGATCCATATAGAGGGCGGCCAGATTACGGTTGGAGTTGGCTACTTGCTCGCTTACGACCCTCATCGCGTAATAGTTATCGAAGATCAGAAGCAGCTGAAGCGGAATGACAAATAAGAGAAACCCGACCAGCAGCTTGAAGCGTATGGACTTGTTCGACAGCCTGTGCGCCCATTTCATAACACGCTCTCCCCCCGATGTGAAGCGTATTGCCGCTTCATGCTTGTGAAGTCATAGCTAATCTTCCTTAATGACGATTTTCCGGTTTAAGTGAGCGCTTACATGAAACCCATCGGCGTCAACCGCGGCAGAATGAAGACGGAACCCTCCACGAATGGCAAAAAGGGACTTAACTCCCGGGTATACCGGCCCCATGCTCATTCGGTTATATCCACGTCCAGCAGATCAGCCTCGAATGGAGAGACTTCTCTGTGGAAGGGAGACCTTTCGGCATAATAAGTTTGGACTTCGTTTGTTTTATCATAGGACCGCTCCCTCTATAAATCCAATACTATTATATGGGCAATTGATGCAATGCTCCTAAAATAGCTAAAACCTTTAGGGACGTGCCACATGAAAAAGACCCCGACCAATGATCGGGGTCCTCTCTGTTTTGCAGCAGCAGTTGTGCTGTGCGGCATCCGCTTAATCGCGGTTCAGTACATTGTAGATCGCTTGCGCGCTCTCTGCGCGCGTCAGATTCTCTTGCGGGGCAAAGCGTCCGTCTGTACGTCCTTGCACAAGACCAAGCTCGGAGGCTGTACGGACGTCCTCCAGTGCCCAATCGCTAATCTGGTTCTGATCGGCGAAGGATGGCGCATCCTTAGATGCCGCCTTGCCTTCCATTGCGCGATAAGCGCGGAGCAGCATGACCGCCATCTCTTCGCGAGTAATGGCATCATTCGGCGCAAACCGTTCCTCAGTGCGGCCCGTTACGATGCCAAGACGGAAGGCTGCTTCCGCATATGGCGCATACCAAGCATCTTGAGGCACATCGGCGAAGACACCTGTCGCAGGTTTCTTGCCCGCCTCTCCGTCCAGCGCCCGTACGAGCATTGTCGCGAATTGGGCGCGCGTCACTTGGGCTTCCGGCGCAAACTGCTTGCTGTTCATGCCTTCGATAATGCCCTTCACAGCTAGAGACTTAATGGCCTGCGTCGCCCAGTGGCTGCTTGGCACATCGGTGAAGCTGCGGCCGGCTTCCAGCACGCCATACGCGCTAAAGTGATTCAGCTTCGCCTTCATAGCTCCCTCATGCAGGTCTCCGCCTACATAAGTTGCGGTGCCATTCTCGCTGATGAAGTAGATCCCGCTTAGCTCGCCATTGATGCCTGCTTCTACGGCAAAGGTGACCGTAACTGGCTCTTCAAACTGCGATAGCACACCTACTTCACTATTGTCTTGCAGGAGAGAGATGCGGAATGCGTAAGCGGTCGAACCTTGCTTGAACGACCAGCCTTCCCGGTCCTGCTTGCCAAGCAACGCTTCAAGCTCCCCGTTTGTCAACGGCTTCGCCTGGAATCGGAGGACCGTATTCTCAGCCGAATTGCCCGCAGGCAGCAGTGCTGCTGCAGCGGCCAGCACTTCATTGGGCAACAGGACAGTCAGTCCGTCAGCTGCCAGCTCCAGATCGCGGTCTCCCAGCAGCTTGGCAGCTTGCAGAGGAAGAATAGCGGAGGTGTTGCCGTTTGACAGTTTGACCGTTGTTTTGCCTTCTGTTCCCGTTGTGAGTACGCTGTCTTGAATGACGTCCGCTCCCGGCCATTGCGGGGTCTCCATAACCGGATCACCGCCGCCTTGCTGTGGTGGCTTCGGTGAGACACCGCTCAGAATGACCGTGCCGCCGTCCGCTCGGCCTGGAAGCTCAATTGCAACGGTGCGGTTGGATGCGACCGTATACGTATCGCCGCTATACTCATTCACTGCCGTCGTACCCGGCACGAATGGAACAGGAAGCGTCACGGCTGCCGCTTCTTCAGATGTATTAATCGCCGTTACGATATTGTCATTGCCGTATTTCTTGCTGAAGGCCAGATAACCCAGCTCATCCGAGCCTGCCAGCCTCGTACGATCGCCTTTCGCATAGAGCTTGGAGTACTTCGCCCGAATGTTGAGCAGCTTCGTATAGTGCTCATGCAGCTTCTGCTCTTCGTCCAAGCGATCCCAAGGCATGTCGCCCCGGTTCTCGCTGAATTGGCCCTTGCTCATATCCCGTGCGTTCGCGCCGGAGCGGCCGAGCTCCTCGCCATAGTAGATGACCGGCATGCCCTTCGCCGTGATTTGCAGCGCGGCTGCAATCATCAGCTTGCTCTTGTCGCCATCCACATAATGGGACAGGAAGCCGTCCTCGTCGTGGCTGCTCAGAAATTGTGCCATCATTGTCGTATTCGACAGCTTGGATTCACGGTCTTGCAAATACGCGTCCACCGCGTCGATGCTGCCATTCGCAAAGTTTTTCGCTTGTGCCTTGAAGCCGAAATCGAGCAGCGCATCCATCTGGCCGCTTGCCAGCATGCCGCCGTCGCCTTCCACCGTGCCGCCGAAATATTCGCCTAGCAGCTTGAAGCTTGGATCGATGGCGGTCAGCGCGTTTTTGAAGGCGACCCAAGTCGTCGTCTCCACATGCTTCACCGTATCGACGCGGAAGTAATCGATGGTGTCGCCGCGATCCGTTCTGGCTCTCTCCAGCCAGCCCGTCTGCCATTCGATAATCTGCTCGCGCACGTCGGCATTCTCCGTCATAAAGTCCGGCAGGCCGTCAAGCTCGCCTTTAATCGGGTTAATGTTCGCTGACAAGCCGTTCGTTCGCAGCATATCTGCAAAACGCGCCTTGTCTTCCTCCGTCACGCCTGGCTGATTGTCTCCGGGCTTCAAGCCATAGCCAGTATGATTGAGGACGACATCGACCATGATTTTGATACCGCGGTCATGCGCCTTCTCAATCAGTTCCTTGAAGGTCTCCATATCGCCCAAATGCTCGTCGAGCTTTGTGAAGTCCTTCGCCCAATAGCCGTGATAACCATACTGCTTGCCGCCGAAGCCGGTGCCTTGGTTGAAGTCGATATTGTCTACAATTGGCGTAATCCAGAGCGTGTTGATGCCCAGCTCATCCAAGTAATCGAGCTTGTCGATTAGGCCTCTGAAGTCGCCGCCATGATAAGCTTCAAGATGCGACTTGTCTACGTTGATGTTATTGGTCTCGTCTCCGTCATGGAAACGGTCCGTCAGCAGGAAGTAAATACGCGACTCATCCCAGTCGAAATCCAGATCCCCTGCGAACGTTCTTGGTTTGACCGTTACTTGAATCCGCTGCGTATACGCATTGCCATATTGGTCCACAAGTGTCACCGGTATGGTCTTTACGCCTGCGGTTATCGATTGTTTCACGGCAATCGTATGAGCCATCAGCTCCACGTTGAATGGTGTCGTTGCCGAACCGCCCAATGTGGTCAGGTCCATATAGCCCTCGCGGAATGCCAGCGGCTCCGCGCTGGCAGCGCTGATGCGAAGCACAGCATTCTCGTCATACGTAATGGCGCCTGGCTTTACGTTACCCGAGAGCGTAACGGCCGGCTTTTTATACACAACCTCGGACTTGCCGTCCTGTGTGTTCGCCGGGTCGCTTACTTCTGTAGTCCCGCCACCCTTCGTAACCAGATAGCTGTATTCATAGTTGCCCGGAGATACATTCCGAAGCGTATAAGTGAACCATTCTCTGGATTCGTCGTAAGCCATATCGTACGACTTGCCGCCGATTTTCACCTGAACACCTTCGATTGTATCCATCAGCCCCTTGCTGAACAGGCTGGCGTCACGATAGCGGAACGTGATATTCCCGTCATGCAGGTAAGGACCGTAGATGGACGGGAATACGTCCAGTTCGCCAACCATGCTATTCACATTCACTTTCATGTAGCGATCGCCATCGGTCAGCGGGATGACACGGTCATACGTAATGTCTTGCTTCGCCGTATCCCAGTCCGTACCCTTGCGAAGGACGAAGCCGACACCAGTGGCATCATCATGTAATTCAATAGTAGCGGTGGCGACGCCGTTCTCTACCTTATCGAACAACACTTCGCCGTCTTGTGCGCCCGTGTTCCACACCCAAATGTTCCAGTCCTTATAGTCTCCATCAGGACGAATGTAGTTGAATTGAAGCGTACGAACCGTATCTGGCTCGGCAACCTCAATCTGCACCGTTGCCTGGAAGCCCTTGTATTCGACGGTAATCGTCGCACGGCCCGGGCTGACTGCCTTAATGACGCCTGCTGAAGACACGGTGGCTACGGCTGGCTTGTCGGAGACAAAGCTTGCCCCACTCTTCACTTTCTCCCGGCTGCCGCCCTCGTACTGAGCGTACACCGAGACGGTATGGCTGCCATCAACCTTAAGCGTCTGCTTGCTGCTATCTAGCTGAATCGATACAAGCGCTTGCGCCGCCGCATCCATACGGATAACGACCGAGCTTAGCGGATCGATTGTAAGCGACTGTTTTGTTAGTGTAAAGCCCGATGGATCGGATACGGCTATCGTGCCAGCCTCGTCGTTATCGACAATGACCGTACCGCCCGTCAAGTCAGCCGGGAGCGTCAACGTTCTGCTCTCATCGTCGGTATTAACGAAGACATAGTAATGGCCTGTTCCGTCCATGGCGATGTTTTTGTAGCCGATCAGAAGATCAGTGTCCCCGATCTCCGGAGCATCGATCAGTGTAACATTGGAGTTCACCAAGTCCTGGTCGCCCAGACGGAACGCATCCGTATATCTGCGAAGCTCGATCAGCCCTTTCGTATATTCGCTTGTCACATGGTTGACGGGAAAAGCCGTCTCATCTGTTGCCTTCGTCCAGTCGAACATGTTGATTGCATCCGACGAATCGTAGGAGTCATGGACGAAATACCCGAATACCTGACCTTCCTGATCCTCCAGCGCGTGGTACTTATGCTCCGGTGTCCCCGGCGCCAGCCACTGCTTCGTACGACCATACTCTTGGCCGGCATGAAGGAAAGCCGTACCTTGCGATGTCAATACGAGCAGATTGCCAAGTCGAATGCGCTGGTGAATTTCCAGATCATTTTCCTTAATGGCAGGGTCTTTCTTGATCGATTGTGCAATTACGTCGTATAGCGGCAGATTGTCATGCGCCTCAATATACGGCACAATATCGCCCGGATCGTCGAAAGCCGTGTTGCTTGGCTGTCCTTTAATATTGTTCAGGATGGTCTGGATGCTTCTGGCGCCGCCTGTAATGAACCGCGGCTCGCCCTCAGATCCAAAGCCGGACTTCAGCTCGTTGCGGATCTCGTCGGAGAATACGCCGACATCATCCGTCTTATCCATCCAATCCTGATCGGCGCCCATGCCGGCGAGCGACGGATCAGCTTCATGTCCGGCGAATGTGCGCCATCCTTCGCCGATAAAGAGTGCATTCGGATTCAGCTCAGCAGCCGCATCGTACGCCTTCTGTACGGAAGGATACGTCGCATCGCCCATCATATCCCAGCGCATGCCGTCAATTTTGTATTCCTCAAACCAATACTTCACGGAATCGACCATCAACTTCTCGGCCATGGCGTGATTAGTCGCCAGGTTGTTGCCGAAGCCTCCGATGAACGAGCCGTCAGGACGCTGAAAAGCATAATAGTTCGGCACGATGTCATTCAGGAAATCCGACTTCGCCATATGCGTATAGACGACGTCCAGCACCACGCCCATGCCTGCTTCGTGAATCGCATGGATCAGCTCTTTCAGTTCCTTCACGCGAAGCTCAGGGTCCTTCGCATTCTCGGAATAAGCGCCGTCTGGCGAGAAATAGCTATGCGGGTCGTAACCCCAGTTGTATTCATTGTCTTTGGCGGAATACGCCAGCTCGCGCACGTCCATCGCTGCTTCATCGCCGTAGTACCACGCCATAACCGGCAGCAGCTGAATATGTGTGACGCCGAGTGACTGGATATAAGACAGCTTGTCGATAAATGCCTTGTACGAGCCCCAGCGCGATTCCAGATCGCCTTCAATGGACGGATCGGAGGTGAAGTCGCGAACATGCGCCTCCCATATAATCGCATCCTCGCGTTGCCCGTAGCCGTCGATGGATGCATAGCCGAAGCCAGCCGGGTCTGTGCCGCTCAAATCAATAATGGCAGCCTTGCCCACTGTATCGCCATCCGGGCCTGCCTCGCCTTTCGTATTGACGCGGAACTCGGCCATTGATTTGGCGTACGGATCAAGCACTTGCTTCGTTACGCCGTCATTCGTCACTTCGTATTGATAATAATAGCCGCGCAGATCGGTGACCGAGCTGCCAGACAAGCCGCTTGGAGCCACAGTTGCAGCCCATACGCCATGCTCGCCTAGTGTAAGCTCTGTCGTTCCCACAGGCTTCGTGGCATCGTTCTTGTCGTAGAAGCTCACGGTTACTTCGCTTGCCTTAGGTGCCCACAGCTTCAGCGTCACGCTGCCGTTATGGTAGGTCGCACCAAGATCATTGCCATTGTAGGCATACTTATGATCGATCAGCCTCCAGCTCACATTCGCCGCAACCGTTCTTCCCTCATAGGTTATAGACAGCGGCACCAGCTCCAGATCAACGTTCCCAGACAGCGTGATTTGAACAGTCGTCTGGCCGGTAATCGTTGCCGAAGCCGCTGTCAGCGGATCGCCGTTCTTGTCTTCTATCGTGACCGATTGGAGCAAGCCCTCTGCTTGCATGCCTTCTGTCGTCGTGAAGCCTAACAGCAATTCGTTGTCCGATATGATCTCCGCCGCTACAATAGCCTTGGTTACTTCGCCAGTCGGCGAAGAATAGACCTTATCGTCGCCTTGCTTGATCCAAATCTGGTTGTTCGCAACGGATGACAGCACAACTGACTTGTCGCCGCCATCCTTCTCTCCCGTCGTACGATGCACTATCAGGAAACCAACTTTGGACGCATCATCGGCAAGCGGCACATCTACATAAGCTCCGTAGCTATCCCGCTTGTCTGCAGGGAAAGCTGTTGCGCCGGATGGCCAGTTCGCCGATGGCGAAGCTACGTGATCCCATAGCCATAGGCCGAAGCCATCATAGCTTAGGTCCACACGCTGATAGTGAATACGAAGATGCCCCTCCGGTACCGGGTCCGTGTCGGGATCGACCGGTACGTTATAGCGGGCATTAACTTCATGCGTTGCCGCATCGTACGTGAACGTAACCGGCAGCTCCTCTGGCAGCGCCAATACAGCATTCGAGCCAGGATAAGCGGTCGCCGTATCCCAGCTGTTGCCGAGAATGATCTTATACTCGTAGCTACCGCCAGGCAGCGTCGCGACGGCTTCATACACGCCATCGTAATCTTCATCTGTCAGCATAAGCGACGCGTCAGCCGGGCTCCAATTGCCCGCATCACCGAGCGCCGTCTGCAGGTCGCCCACTACTCTCGGAGTCTGCTCCCCCGGCAGCGGCGAGTAGTATGTGGAATCTGCAATTTTCCGGGTCGTATGGTTGTAGTAGAATGTGACCTCCGTCTCTTCAGCGAGATGAAGCACAATATTGCCGCCGTCCTCTACACCAGCCGGATTCGTATAGTTGCCGTAACCATAGCTTTCGTCCCACGTGCCGTTCAGCGCCACCTTGTACGAATAATCCCCGGCAGGCAGCGTGCCGGTAAGCCGATATTCTCCTCCTCCCGCATAAGTCATTGCCGTATCATCCGAAGATGGGTCCCAGTCTCCGGCAGCGCCAAGCGCTGTCTGCAGCGTACCCACCACTGTCACCTTGCCGGGCAGCTCACCGCTCGCCTGTGCGGGCGGAATGCCCATCGTCGTCCAGGTCAGCGCCGCGATCAAGACAATCGCCATCAGCCTTCTGAACTTGCTCTTCATAGCCATGCATTAGTCCCCTTTCTTTGCGCAAACGTTTGCATTTTGCGCAAAATAAAAACAAACGAACCCAAGTATCGAAATCCGGACTGCCGAAATGGCAAAAATCAACTTGAAAGCGTTTGCTTACCGTCATTTTAAGCTCCAAAATAAAGCGCTGTCAATCCTTTTATCGTCCCATTTGGGCTAAGGAAACAAAATTCCACAAATTCTCGCCAAAATGACAACGTTTGCGCAATGGTGTTGCTAGACGCTCTGGAGAATGAACTCTTCTAGAATAGATGGAAATATAGTACATTTTAAAAAGCGCAAAAAGGAATACGCACGAAATATCCCACTACAGGTTTGCCTAGGAGGCTTTACATACCATGCTCAAAAAAATCATCAAGTGGCTGCTCTGGATTGCGATCACGGGTATCACTCTACTAGCCGTATTCCTGATTTACATCACCGCGATAGACTATAAGCCGCCAGCTCAGGTGCAGCTGCCCCATGAAAGCCGACAGTCGGCGGGCATTAAGCGCAACGAGCCATTCAAGATCACGACCTTCAATATTGGCTATGCCGGCCTGGACCGTGGACAGGACTTCTTCATGGATGGCGGTACGAGGTCGAGAGCCGCCAGCAAAGAGCAGACAGAGGCTAATCTGGAAGCGGCGATCCACTTTCTGAGAGAATCAGACTCCCGGCTTATTCTGCTGCAGGAGGTAGACCGAAAGTCTTCCCGCAGCTATAAGGTCGACGAGGCTCAGCGGATTGGCGATGGCTTGCAAGACTATGACCAAACCTTTGCCTATAACTATAAGGTTCCGTGGGTGCCCGTTCCCTTGACGCAGCCGATGGGTTCGGTGAAGAGCGGACTGCTGACGCTGTCGTCCTTCACAGCCAGCTCCCATACCCGCTACGATCTGCCGGGCAAGGAAAGCTGGCCGGTGCAGCTGTTCGAGCTGGATCGCGGCTTCATCGAGAGCAGACTGCCCGTCGATAACGGCAAGGAGCTAGTGCTTGTGAATTTGCATTTGTCTGCCTTTGACAAAGGAGGCCGGATACGCAAGCAGCAGCTCGACTTTCTCGGCGACTATCTGGAGAGTGAGGCCACTAAAGGGAATTACATCATAGTTGGCGGCGACTGGAACCACTCTCTGCCGTCTACGGATCCAGACGCCTTCCCTGCACAGCAGGAGTGGCCGGAGTGGCTGCAGCCGTTCCCGGAGACATTCGGCCCTGACGGCTTCCAGTGGGCAGTCGATCCGGCTGTGCCTACCGTTCGAACCCTCGACGCCGCCTATGAGGAAGGCGTGAACTTCCTGGCGGTCATCGACGGCTTCTTCGTCTCGCCTAACGTCGAGATTGCGCAGGTTGCGGGCACGTCTCTAGCCTTCGAGCATAGCGACCATAATCCGGTGACGGGGACGTTTATTTTAAAGTAATCAGAAGCGCCAGACGCCTAGTCCTTCGGCAGACGACACACCTTTGAGGCGGGACCCAAGCTGTCCATTCCTTCTGGAATCTATTATAATAGTCACGTATTCGCACTTATCCCACTATGCCGAAGGAGAGTAGATGAATATGTACGATATCGTTATTATTGGCGCAGGGCCCGCAGGGGCAAGCGCGGCTATCTATGCCGCCAAGTCTGGCAAGAAAACGCTCCTTTTTGACAATGACAAGAGCATCACCAAGAAAGCCCTTCTCCGTAACCATTACGGCGCTCCCGATATTACCGGGCCCGATCTGGTGGAGACCGGCAAGAAGCAAGCCGCCGAGTTCGGCGCGGAGATCATTCAGGATACTGTGGTCAATCTCGTCCAAACAGAGTCCGGCATTCATGTAGAGACAGAAAATCAAAGCTACGAGGCAAGTCATGTCATTCTCGCCACCGGATTAAGCGTGGATCTGGCCGATAAGGCGGGCATCGCCACCAAGGACGGCACAGAGCCGCGGATTAAAACCGTTATTGACATCGACGCTAGCGGCAAAACATCCGTTCCGGGCATCTGGGCAGCAGGCACAGTGGCAGGCGTAAGCGTGCATACCATTGTCACAGCCGGCGATGGCGCCAAGGTCGCGATTAACGTCATCAGCGAGCTGAATGGCGAGCGGTATGTGGATCATGATATTTTAAAAGCGTAAGGTCATTATAAAAAAGCGAAAAGAGCGCCCTGTCCGGCGCTCTTTCTTATTGCTCCTATGGGGCTAAACCCGCTAATGCTGCTCTTCATCCGTCCAATCCATTACCTCTCCCGGCTGATAACGGTACTGCTCCAGATCCACACGGCCCTCTTCATCCGCCAATACGCCTTCGCTGCTTAGATACAGGATCTGCTTAAAGCGTGACTCCTCATCCATGAGGGCAATCATGCCTTTGGCATTCACCACTCTGTGCCAGGGCAGCTTATGGGCGGCGCTCATCGAGTGGAGAATACGGACAACCTGTCTCGCTCCTCGCGGGCTGCCGGCGGCTTCGGCAATTTGCCCGTAGGTCATCACATACCCCTCCGGTATGTTCTGTATGATGTGAATGACGCGTCTCGTGAATGGCTGCATGCAGGGTCTCCTTATCGATAGGGTACTTGCCGGTCCCTTCAAGTACTGCCTAATGTATCATACCTCAGCCGGAAATAAAACCGCTCCGGAGTAGAGTGGTTTCCAGCAACTGCGCGCGTTCCATCGCTTTTCATCCAAGCGTTGTATTAAAATAAGACAGACTGCTTTTGGTATCGGAAGCACATTAGCATGATTGGAGGTTCTAGCATGGCAACTACCATTTACGCCGACTGGGGCGGTCATAATGTGAAATTAACCTGGCTGCCAGGGACCGACAGCCCTGATCCCGCCCTCGTCACAAGCGTCCATGGCGTATGCATGGATCAAGGCAAAATCATGCTGGTGCATGTCACTGGCCGGGGCTTCAACCTGCCAGGCGGGCATGTAGAGGACGGAGAATCGCCCGAGGAAACCGTCACCCGGGAGTGTATGGAGGAGGGCTATGTCAGATGTGAGGACCTTCGCTTGATTGGCGCCATTCAAGTTAGCCACGAGGAGAATCTGAGGTTCGATCCGAACGGCAAATATCCGCTGATCGGCTATCAGCTCTTCTACCGAGCTGACGTCACGGCATGCCTCCCTTATCTTCAGGAGCATGAATGCACGGCAAGAATATGGGTGGAGCCCGAATTGGCCGCCCATGTCATGGAGGACCACAATCTGGCCTATCTCATTGTGAAAGAAGCCGTTCGGCAGGCAAACGCAGAGACGTAAAAAAGACCCGGAAAGCTTACGCCGTTAAGCCTTCCGAGTCTTTCTTATTTTCATTGAAATCCAAATGGAAATGTAAAAACCATGCTTTGCTAAAAACCGCATTGAAGGATTTATCATCGTCATCGTCATTGAATACAGCATCGTAGATCTTAGTTAGTTGCTTATAGTAATGTCTAGTAAAATACAGCAGATTCATAAGCGCTAGGACTAATGCCACGATCTCGCGAGCAACGGGAAAGTCAAATAAAAGCATATACACGCCGATCCCGAGCACGACAGAACTAATCAAAACGAGAATATGGAACAGAATGGTCTCGGAGCTATACAGGTTCTTGCGGTAGGACCCCCATCCGCTAACCTTTTTATTGGTACGATATACAAATACCGAGTCCATGCTCATCTTCAAATTCCGATAGAACATATGCTGGACGAGCTCTTTGTTAATCGCTTCTTTCTCGAAATTATAGAGCTGCTTGATGACGCGAGAAGTAATCCAGTACACTTCCTTGTACACCCGGTATCTCACCACAACCCAAGCAAGCATAATACCCAGTATAAACAAGGCGAGGAAGCTGAGACCCTTAATAAAAGTAGAAAGGCTTAAATCAATAATGGCTGGAATGACAAAGCTGATAATGGCAATGTAAAATGCGATAATCTGGTCTCTCTTCGTCTGCTGAAGGCCAAGCTCATTAACACATAGACTGTATGCCTGCTCCAGATGATAATCCTTTTCGGCGTCAATGGTCTCTTCGTCTATCTTATAGTCCTTGTACTTGAATTTCTTCGTGTTCTCCTGGTCAGCCACCCTGACAGCCCCCGCCTCGTCATGTCCTATTGGTCGTACGGAATCTTCGGTACCTCGTCCGTAACGACTCGCTTCAAGTAATCATAATTCTCTCTCGAATTCGCGCAGATGAGCGGAATCGGACGAGTGAAGACGGTTCGATCGAACTCGACAGTTCCGACATAACCGCCTGCTTCCCGGATCAGCACCTCGCCTGCTGCAAAGTCCCATGGGAAGACACGCATCTCAAAATACAGATCGACTCGCCCAGCCGCCAAATAAGCAAGCTCCAGCGCAGCCGACCCCAGACGGCGAATATCGTCGCAGTCCTCGTACACCTTCTCGATGATGCGGAAGCAAGACCCCGCAAGATCCTTATTGTAGAGGCTCATAGCGGTACAAAATAACGAATGGGACAAATCATGATCGGATACCTTCATCGGCCTTCCGTTCACGTAAGCGCCCTTCCCTTGCTGGGCATAAAACATCTCATCCCGGTACGGATGATAGACGACGCCCAATACAGGCACGCCATCCTTCACAAGACCAACGGAAATGACGCTAAGCCCGATATCCCGTATGAAATTGGACGTCCCGTCAATCGGGTCCACGATCCATAGATAGTCATGATCGTAATCGTCCTCTTCGCTCTCCTCGCCAATAAAACCGCAATTCTCTATAAGCGGCGTCAGACGCTCCTTCAAAAACTCCTGCACCGACAAATCGACGGAAGTCACCTGATTCGATGCCGAGCCCTTGCTGAGCACGGTAAATTCTTTATTCTTAAATAAATCGCTTGCTTCGCGTACAATTTCCATTACTTTTTCAATCATATCTTACACCTGCCTGTATATTTTTTCTATATTTAATTTATTCGATTCCATGATGTGCGTTTTCTATCTATTTCGCTAATAGTATAAGGGATATTCGCCCATTCCTGCATGCACTACTTTCATCATAACGCTTCCTCCTCCCATCAACCAAAAAAGGACTGCTTATCGCAGCCCGTTGATAACCCCTTGGTCATTACCCAATCGCCGACGTATGCGGTACAACAGAACCATCTTCAGCAGCCCAATTATCATAAACAGCATAGGCAAGATCAGCAGAGCATGCCCCCAGCCGGGAACAAACCGCAGAATAGTCCCCCATGGCGTACCTATCTGCTCCGGCAATCGAAGCAAAAACAGTACCGGACCAAGCAGATAGGCAACCGTAATCAGAATCTCTCTTACAAAAAACCATGAAGGATATAACCGGTCCGAATTCCGCTTGCGCACAAGCCGGTATAACGACCAGAGCAGCCATAGCGCCAGCGCAGCCATACCGGCGTTCATGTACACGCCTGCGGCCCCAAACTTCACCGGCTCAGCCATTAAGTAGGTCGAATACAAAGCCCCATCGCTAACCGCCTGCAACAGTCGAATGGACAAATCGCCATACCCACTGCCGTAGATGGTCGTAAGCAGCGCATCGTTCGTATTCATCAGTACGACAATTCCCCAGCCGGAATCCAAATCCATTATGACATCGGAATGAAAATGCTCGGCATCGCCGCCATGCAAGATCAGACCCGGACTTGTAAACCAACCCATGCCATAGGGGAATCCCGTCTCATATCGCTGCATCAGTCCCGTGCTGGCTGCCGACAATACGGTTACATCGTCATATTGGCCTCCATTCATTTGAGACAGCAGGAAGTGGGTCATGTCCTTCACAGAAGCGGCCAAATAGCCAGCAGGAACAAGAGCGGGCGAAATGCTCGGCTCCGTCTCCATCAGCTTGCCGAACACGGTCTGATACCCGCTTGCAAGACCATTCTCACGGGCTGCAGCGGGATCAGCATAGCTGTCTGTCATATCAAGAGGCTTGAAGATATGCTTCTCGATATAGGCCGCATACGACTCGCCTGATACATGCTCGATAATAGTGCCAAGCAGCATATAGTTCACATTGGAATAGCGGAAGCGTTCCCCCGGTTGTCCCTCCAGCTTGGGCTTACCTTGCCGCAGCATAATTTCTTCAGCCGTATGACCTTTTGCCGCCAAAATAACCCGGCCATCGTAGGTAGACAATCCGCTTGTTTGTCTGAGCAAATCCCGCACTGTCACCTCTCGGCTGTCCGCCAGACCGTCCAACTGCAGCCACGGCAAATAGGTCCGTACCGGCTCGTCCAGCTTCAACATGCCCCGCTCGGAGAGCTGCATAATGGCTGCAGCCGTAATAGGCTTGCTGACCGAGCCCAGTATAAACGGCGTCTCCGGTGCCACATCTCTGCCTGTATCATCCGCCTTCCCGTAGCCTTTCAGGAACACAATCCGTCCATCCTTCACCACGCCGACAGCAAGACCCGGGATATGATAATCCCGCATGCCTTGCTCTGCTTCCTTGTCTATCCATGATTCATTCAAGATGGGAGTGGCATGGGTCATCTGAGGGAGAAGCGCTGTGAGAACAACCAATATAATCAAAATGATGAAAATGATCTGTTTGATGCGCAAATAGCAACCGCCCCTTTCAGCCTATATTGGCCGACAGAAGCGGAAAGGTTCATTTTCCAGAAAAATAAGGCGTACTCCCTTGAGGATTCTTGCCACTCGGCAGCAGACCCATGCCAATCAGAAGGATCGCGATCATGGTTGAGCCTACCAATAGCCCGGCCGACTCATACTTGCGGATCGCACTTATGATCAGAAGCGTGGTTAAATTAAAGGATATATGCATGATGACGGAAGCCCATAGGCTCTTCATACGAAGCGCAGCCCATGCAAATAGAAGACCTAGCAGAAAGGTATAGCTCATTTGAAGGGGATAAGTATGGAGCAGCGCAAAGAGAACAGCCTGCGCAATCACGGCTGTTGTAAGGGAGTAGACATGATGAAGCGTCCGCAGAACGAGTCCCCGCAGCATCATTTCCTCCATGAACGGAATTAGAATGCCGGCCGTGACCCCTACCAGAAGAATGGGATCGGAGGCCAGCTCATTTGATACTTTCTGCTCGTGGCTGACGGCAAGCTGCCCCCATACATCGAGCGCAAGAATAATTCCGAACATAAGGCTAAGCAGCATCCCAAGTCCGATAAAAAGCCCGATTCGCCGCATCCCGATGGCGCGAAAGCCGCAAAACTCCCATAACGATCTCTTTTTCTCCTGACGGGTCACGACAGCAAGCAGAATCAGGGCAAGCAGCACGCCGACGATTGTAGCGGCATTCGTATTAAGGTCGCTCCACGTAAAGCCCTCCTCCATGAGGTTCTGAACGATAGCCACACCTAACGTAGAGAGGATAAATGAGCCGCCAATCAGAAAAGCGTATCCGATCAAATCCAGCCAGACGTGCTGCTCCTTATAACGTTTCATATCCGCTAGCCCCCTATTGTGTCCGCGCTGCCAGGACAACGTGTTATAGAAGTTATCGATCAAACATACATTTATCCAATATAATCCTATTCGACATCATTATACTAATATGACGATCTTCCCGTATACTAAAAAAATGGATGGATGAGATAGAGCCGTCTGCCGTGCAGGAACAGCAAAAACCTCCACCCTCAATGCGGGTGGAGGTCCTTGATTGCGATGCTTTACGGTACGACGACGGTAACTGTATCGCTTAGAACAGTGCCGAACGGATTAATGAGCTCGACTTGATACGTATAGGTTCCCGGCGGGCGTCTGAAGGTCCAGCTTCCCGACTGTCCAGACGTATTGCCAATCTCCTCGTAGTAATGCAGGGACACCTCTTGTCCATTCTCCAAGAGACGGCCGGAGGTCGCTTTATTGCCGTTCCAAATTGTCCATTTGATGACAAATTCACCGATTGTATGCAATTTATTGTCATTTAGCTCTATACTAGGCTTGGCAGGTGCTCCAGTGGCCGATGTCGCCACTTGATTAATGGAATTGGACCAAGTCGTGCCGCATTCATTTTTGGCGATAATGCCAAAGGAATATCCGATATAGCCATTGCGCAGCTCAGTTACGGTGAAGCTCGTAGCTTGAATATTTTGAGCAGCGAATGGCGCTCTTGGGGAATAATAGACATCATAAGCGTCAGCGCCTGCAGACGGTGTCCACGACAGCGCCATGGAGCGATTGCCCGGGGTTGCCGTCAGCGTAAAATCGCCCGGTTTCTCGCAAGCAACTGCCGGCTCAGCGCTGGCCGCTCCGAATAAGGATAAGGACAGAACAAGCGTTAAACCTAACGCCACCAGTTTCTTTTGAATGTTTCTCATAATCTCTCTCCTATTTCTATAATTGGAATAAAATCAGGAGTACTCCTCTATTTAACACAAGATTGGACGTCCACCTTTAATATAGCAATTATTAGTATTTATGTCAAAATAAGATATTGTATAGAGTCTCCTTGCCTATTCATCAATTGAGTAGTAAAGTGATAACTAAGATAAGCGATTGCGAGGGAGATCAGATGCAGAACAATACAATTGGCTCGTTAATTTGGCTGCGGTTGATGCGATTTACAAATCAAAGCAATCAGATGTCGAACACATTCTTGAAGCGGTTCGGCCTTACAACCGCTCAATTCGATGCCCTGATGCAGATTCGCGCTTATCAGCCGCTTCCCCAGATAGAGCTTGCAGAGAAAGTGACGGTGACGCAAGGCGGCATCTCGCGCATGCTGGAGCGTCTGGAGAAGGAAGGCTACATCGTTCGCAAGCAGGATTGGAAGACGAAGACGATCTCTCTCTCGGAAAAAGGAGAAGCCGTACTGGAGCTGGCGATGCCGGAGCAACTGGCCTTTCAATCGTCCTTCTTCGAGGAAGTGCTGAGCAAAGAAGAACAACAGACCCTATACACGCTCATGACACGCGTCCATAAGCATAGCGGGACAAAAGAAGTACCGCCTGAGTAATTATTTTGATTATCAGTTGACTAGTCAAGTTATAAAAGGAGGAATGACATATGCCGACGATTACCGGCCATCATCACATCTCTATGTTGACCAAGCATGCACAAGGCAATAATCATTTTTACCAAAACATCCTGGGACTTCGCCGCGTGAAGAAGACGGTCAATCAAGATGACCCGTCCATGTACCATCTCTTCTACGGCGATTTGACCGGCGCAGCAGGCACAGAACTATCCTTCTTCGAGATGCCCCGGCTTGCCGCCACGGTCCGCGGCACGAATGCAATCACACGCATCGGCTTGCTCGTGCCGTCCATGGACAGCCTCCAATACTGGAAAAAGCGCTTCGAGCAGCATGACGTTCAACACGGAGAGATTACCCGTTATGCTGGACGGGACGCCTTGCTCTTCGAAGACGAGGAAGGTCTCCGCCTTGTCCTGATCAATCACAACGGAGAAGCCGTTCCGGATCATTGGGCCCCTTGGGATGGATCAAGCGTGGATCAAGAGCATCATATTCTCGGGATGGGTAGCGTCGAGTTCACCGTACGTAATCTGGAGGACACCGCACGTACACTCCGCGATATACTGGGGTATACAGAAGCAATCCGCACAAGCGGGGAGGCGATCTATCAATCCGTCCCGGGGGAGGTATTCGGCGAGATCGTCGTGAAGCAGGAAGACGGACCGAACGAGAGACCAGGCAAAGGGAGCGTTCATCACCTCGCCATTCGCGTCAAGGACGAGGGTGAGCTTCGCTACTGGGATGCCTTCATTCAGCAGCACGGCTTCCGCTCGACAGGCGTTGTGGACCGCTATTACTTCCAAAGCCTGTACTTCCGCGAATCCAACGGGATATTGATCGAGATGGCTACGGACGGGCCGGGCTTTACCGCCGACTCGACTGTGGGGGAGCTGGGGCATGCGCTAGATTTGCCGCCTTTTCTGGAAGGACGCCGCGCCGAGATTGAAGCCAAGCTGATTCCACTGGATTAAGACTAGACGCAGGCACCATGAATAACGCTCGCATGACTATAGTCAGAACTAGGAATTTGGCTCCTATTCCTCGGGTATAATGTCCGGGATAACAGAGGATTATTCGAGACGACAAAAGGACCTCCTGCGAGGTCCTTTTTGTCCATTTTCCTCCTGCTTCGAATCGGTCCGCAGCTACGTTCCGCAGAAGGTGCGGTACGGATAAGCCGACGGCTCGGACAGTGCCGCATATTCCTCCTGCTCAGGCGTATGAGCGTAGGGATTGCGCAGTACCGCAAGCAGTCTATGCATCACGGAGAGGTCACCTTCCTCCACAGCCGCCTCCAGCGCTTCCTCCACCCGGTGGTTGCGCGGGATGACGGCAGGGTTGCTCGCCTTCATGAGCCGCTGCACCTCTTCAGCCGACTGCTGCTGGCGGCCCTGACGCTCCTGCCAGCGGGCGTACCATTCGCGAAAACCTTCGCTGCAGGACATCGCCACATCCTCCTGCTTGCCGAATGTCAATGCCTTAAAGGTGTTCGTATAATCCGCATGATGCTCTGTCATCAGATCCAGAAGAGCTTTGATGAGAGACTCGTCGTCCGCTTCCTCATGGAACAGCCCCAGCTTTGCCCGCATGCCGTTCATCCAGTGGCTGTAGAAGCTGTCGATGAATCCTTTGATCGCATCCTCCGCCAGCTCAACTGCCTTCTCTTCCTCTTTGTGAAGAAGCGGCAGCAGCGCTTCCGCAAGCCTTGCCAGATTCCATGCAGCGATATTGGGCTGATTGCCATAGGCATAGCGTCCTTGCGTATCGATAGAGCTGAACACGGTCGCAGGATCGTAAGCATCCATAAACGCGCACGGGCCGTAATCGATTGCCTCTCCGCTAAGCGTCATATTGTCCGTGTTCATCACACCATGGATAAAGCCAGCCAGCTGCCACTTGGCAATAAGCACGCCCTGGCGCTTGATGACTTCCTTCAGCAGGGCCAGATAGCGATTGTCGCCTGGATCGGCGTCCGCATAATGCCGATCCCATGTGTAATCAGCCAGCGCCCGCAGGTCCTCCACAGTCCCGCCTCCCGCAGCGTACTGGAACGTCCCGACGCGGATATGGCTGGCCGCCACACGCGTCAGAACAGCGCCCGGCAGCTCCGTCTCGCGGTAGATCGGCTCGCCTGTCGTGACGACGGCCAGGCTGCGTGTCGTCGGAATACCAAGCCCGTGCATCGCCTCGCTGATGATATACTCGCGCAGCATCGGCCCAAGCGACGCCTTACCGTCACCTCCGCGGGAGTATGGCGTTCGCCCCGATCCTTTCAGCTGGATATCGAATCGCTCGTCAGCGGGTGTCAATTGCTCTCCGATGAGCATGGCCCGTCCATCTCCCAGCATGGTGAAATGTCCGAATTGATGCCCCGCATACGCCTGAGCAAGCGGCAGCGAGCCTGAAGGCATCGTATTACCTGCGAATGCAGCTATGCCCTCCTCGCTCTTCAGCGCCTCCACATTCAGACCAAGCGACGCGGCAAGCGGTTCATTAAGCACGATCAGCTCCGGTTCGGGTACAGGGTTCGGCTCCATCCTGCTATAAAACAATTCCGGCAAGCCGGCATAACTATTGTCAAAGTTCCAGCCAGCGGCTATGTTCGGTTTTTGGTCCGTCATGATATCTCCTTTGGAAAACATCGTTATGAGAAATTCGTCTTCTTTATCCCCTTATTATACCCTTCCCACTATCCGCCAAGGCCCTTAAATGTACGCGATAAAAAAATTTTTTCGCGTCGCTTAAACGAGTTAATTCACTACTCTGTCACAGCAATAAAGCCTTATTCCATGCGGCTTCCACGATATTTGAATCGTTCGGTTTTTGAACAAAAAAACACCATATCTTTCTAATTCCTCCCGAACTGGTTTGTACTATGTTATTATTAATTTGCATTATTGCGTTAAAAAACTTAAAATAATACGAAATCGCGCTCTGAGAGAGTGACTGGCATTAGGCTGAATCTCGCATTATTTTAGGAGGATTTAACATGGGTAGAATCAAGATTGGCATCGTAGGCTACGGCAACTTAGGCAAAGGGGTCGAGAAGGCCCTGGCGCAAAATCCGGATATGGAGCTCGTTGCAGTATTTACGCGCAGACAGCCAGAGCAGCTGGCAACAGGCAGCGTGAAATTCGAGCACATTTCGGCAGCAGAACAATACAAAGGCAAAGTCGACGTCATGATTCTGTGCGGGGGCTCCGCAACAGACCTGCCTGAGCAGACTCCATTCTTCGCTAGCATGTTCAACACAGTGGACAGCTTCGATACACACGCGAAAATTCCGGAGTTCTACGACGCGGTTAACGCTGCAGCAAAGCAAGGCGGCAATCTGAGCGTCATCTCCACAGGCTGGGACCCAGGCTTATTCTCGCTCAATCGTTTGCTGGGCCAATCCATTCTACCTGAAGGCACCGAGTACACATTCTGGGGCAAAGGCGTAAGCCAAGGCCACTCCGATGCGATTCGCCGCGTACCGGGCGTTAAAGCCGGCGTGCAATACACCGTTCCAGTCCAGTCCGTTATCGACCGCATCCGCGATGGAGAGACGCCAGAGCTTACGACACGCGAGAAGCACCTTCGTCAGTGCTATGTCGTGGCGGAAGAAGGCGCTGACCAAGACGTGATCCGCGAGACGATTGTGTCCATGCCGAACTACTTCTCAGACTACGATACAACTGTAACGTTTATTACCGAGGAACAGCTGAATGCCGAGCATCAGGGCATGCCGCATGGCGGATTCGTTATTCGCAGCGGTGTAACCGGTGCAGGAACAAAGCAAATTATCGATTTCGGCCTGAAGCTGGAAAGCAACCCTGAATTCACGGCAAGCGTACTCGTTGCCTATGCAAGAGCTGCCAACCGATTGAGCCAAGAAGGTCAAAACGGAGCGAAGACGGTATTCGATATTCCGTTCGCTTACCTGTCGCCTAAATCCGGCGAAGAGCTTCGCCGCGATCTTCTGTAATCTCTCGGTTTGATAGATAGAAAGTAACTAGCTAGTCATTTTCTCGATAGAAGGAGCGTCCACCCACGTGAACAATGTATTGGTAAAGGAGCAGACCGCCAAGGAATATGTCCAGTCGGTCTATGAAACGATTCTCAACCGCAATCAAGGGGAGCGGGAATTTTTCCAATCGGTGAAAGAAATTCTTGACTCCCTGATCCCTGTCATTGAGGCCAATCCGCATTACATGAAGCACAGCATCCTGGAGAGAATTACCGAGCCTGAGCGCGTCGTATACTTCCGCGTACCTTGGGTTGACGACAAGGGCAAGCCACAAGTCAACCGCGGATTCCGCGTTCAATTCAACAGCGCACTAGGCCCTTACAAAGGCGGACTTCGCTTCCACCCTTCCGTGAACGCGAGCATTATCAAGTTCCTTGGATTCGAGCAGATCTTCAAGAACTCCTTGACCGGCCAACCAATCGGTGGCGGCAAAGGCGGCTCCGACTTCGATCCGAAGGGCAAATCGGAAGGCGAAGTTATGCGCTTCACGCAAAGCTTCATGACCGAGCTATACCGTTATATCGGTCCATACATGGATGTACCAGCTGGCGACATCGGTGTGGGCGCTCGCGAGATCGGATATATGTTCGGCCAATACAAGCGGATCAAGAGCGGCAATGAAGCCGGCGTATTGACGGGCAAAGGCCTCCTCTACGGCGGAAGCCTTGCGCGTAAAGAAGCAACGGGCTACGGCTGCGTCTACTTCGTCAACGAAATGCTGCAAGCCAAAGACATGAGCTTCCAGGATCGTACCGTCGTCGTCTCCGGCTCCGGCAACGTATCCATCTACGCGATTGAGAAGGCACAGCAATTCGGTGCACATGTCGTTGCATGCAGCGACTCCAACGGCTATATCTACGATCCGAAGGGCATCGACCTTGCACTTGTGAAGCAGCTGAAGGAAGTAGAGCGCAAGCGCATTAGCGAATACGTCCTGACTCATCCTGATGCTGTATACACGCCAGGCTGTGAGAACATCTGGACAATTCCTTGCGATATCGCGCTTCCGTGCGCAACGCAGAACGAGATCGACGACAAAGCGGCCGAGCTGCTCGTGAAGAACGGCGTAGTGGCAGTTGGCGAAGGCGCGAACATGCCATCGACGCTTGACGCGATCGACGTATTCTTGAACAACGGCGTCCTGTTCGGACCGGCGAAAGCCGCGAATGCAGGCGGCGTAGCTGTCTCCTCGCTGGAGATGTCGCAGAACAGCATGCGCTTGTCCTGGACATTCGAGGAAGTAGACGCGAAGCTGCATGACATTATGCGCCGCATCTACCACAACAGCATGGCCGAAGCCGAGAAGTACGGCTACCCGGGCAACCTTGTTGTCGGCGCCAACATCGCAGGCTTCGTACGCGTAGCAGACGCGATGATCGAGCAAGGCGTTGTATAATAAAGTTCTTCGATTGAAATCATTTTTTCTCTAAATATAAGCATGAAGAAACCGGCTCCTGTGCACAGGGGCCGGTTTTGATTTTCCTTATGATCTTCATAGGGGTCGCCCGCCACCGCTGCTTACAGCTTGGCCAGACTATCGACAAGCAGATATAGCCCCGTTCCGCTCAGCAGAATGTACGTTATGATTCGGAATATGCGTTGATTCAACTTTTTGAACAATATCTGGCCAATCAGCAAACCGAGGAACACAATCGGAATGGCATAAAGACTCCATGTCCAAGTCCTCTCACTCGTGCCTGCAAAGATCATCTGGGTCAACAAACTTACGAAATAAATAAACAAATAAAAAGCGAGTGTAGTGGCTCTTATCTTCCCCTTCTCCGCATCCGTTCCCGTGAAATACAGCAATAACGGCGGCCCCGGCATTCCGATGCTGGTCGTGAGCAATCCGGATATGCCGCCTACGATATAATCCCGCCGCCTTGTCGCTCTCACTTTGAATCTGAATATCAGCAGTGCGGTTAACGCCAGCAGAAGGATACTCACTCCTAATGTGAAGGTGTTGATGTCCACAGACAACAGAATTAGCAACCCAAAGGGCACACCCGCTATGCTGCCTGCGGTAAATCTTTTGAGAAGCATGAAATCGATGTCTCTTCTTATCTTCACAATTAAGGATACCGAGATCACCAGAGACAAAATAATGTTGATCTGGATCGCTTCTTGAGGCTGAAATAACAGAAGTAAAAATGGCGTTGCCATGATCGAGAAACCAAAGCCGGTACTAGTCTGCAAGATCGAAGCGGCCAGAATAATCGCTATGAAAATCCCGATATGATCCAAGACATTCCTCCTATCTCTAACCCGCTTCGTTATAGTGTAAAGCTTATGGGCCATCCTTTCAAACCTATCAATGGATTTGCTCATTCTATGTTGAAATACTTGTCATTCGCGGTATGAAACAACCGGCCACTTCAACCTCTGCAATCTTCTGTGCAATCCACATAGCCTAAAGGATTGTTAGCCGCTTATGTCGAATTTTATGATTATGACGACGCGACTACTCAAACATAAAACGATTGCTTATTTAATAATAGCTATTCTATTTCTAGGCTGCCTCACTGGGCTTCGGTGGGCATGGTCGGATATCTTCCCTACCTCGAAGTCTCATTCGATTGTGAATGGCGTGCTGGACATGCGCGGTATAGATTTGGAAGCCTCTCACTCTTTCTATATGGACGGGGAATGGCTCTTCTATCCGGAGCAATTGTTGTCGAGCCAGGATGTGCACACCGATGCCCCGACACCGCAGTCCATTCAAGTACCTGGCAGCTGGGGAAATCTATTGAACCATGAGAAGGGATATGCCTACGGCTATGGCACGTATCGCCTGCGCATTCTGACCGACCCGCTCGTGCAGCCCGTATCGATCTGGCTGAAGGGGATTCAAGCCTCATCGGAAGTTGAGATTAATGGAAATACATTGGCCATCGTAGGCCAGCCTGCCGCCAAGGCTGACGACTATACCCCGAAGAGCGTGTCCTATACAGCTACCTATTCGGTGGAGGGCACAACGGAGCTTGATGTGCTTATTCGCGTCGCCAACTACGACAAGCCAAGCAAGGGCGGTATTATTCGATCCCTTCGGTTCGGCTCGCTCGCTGCGATAGACACAGTCCGATGGTATTCGATTGGATTCCAGTTGGTTACGGTTGTATTGCTTGTTTTGCACAGCCTGTACGCATTTATTCTTTACTACTTTAATCGGAAAGAGCGCACCCTGCTGCTTACCGGCTTGCTGCTGATTGCCGTTGGCGTCTCTATCGCTGCCGGTCACGACCACTTGCTTATGCTGTGGCTGCCCATCAACTACACTTGGGCGATAAAGATCAGGCTGGTCTCTCTCATGTGGCAGATTTTTCTTATCCTGCTCTTGTTCAGACGATTTTCGGCAGCAAAGCCAGGAAATATATGGATTCGTGCCTTCACGGTATCCCTTGTTGCCTTTACAGCCGTAGTGTTTGCGACTCCGGCGTATTTGATCGACATCTTGATCACTTATAAGATCATTTACTTCTTTTTCTTCGTGCCGTTTATATGGTTTGCCGGAGTTGCTGGCGGCATGATCTTTCATAAGAAAAATGACATTGATATCGTATTTCTGGTGCTGTCAGCCGTAAGCATTATTTCCAATCTGCTATGGAGCTTCGCCTCTACATCGAAAGATGTGACAACCGCTTATTATCCGTTCGATATTATGGCGGCCATGATTGGTTTCTCTACTTATTGGTTCAAGAAGTATTACCGCCAGTCCAGAGAAAACTCCGGGCTTTATGAACAATTGAAGAAGGAAGATAAACTGAAGGACCAATTCCTGGCCAATACGTCGCATGAGCTTCGGACGCCTCTGCACGGCATTATGAATATCGCCGAAACCGTTGTTATGAAAGAAAAGGAACGGATGGACGCCAGCAGCATCAAAGATATGGAGCTGTTGATCCAGATTAGCCGGCGCATGTCCCATATGCTGGGCGATCTGCTCGATGTCGCACGGCTCAAGGAGCATCGCATCATACTGAAGCAAGAACCGATGCATATTCAGGCGTTGGTTCCAGGCATTATGGCCATGCTGGCGTTTCTTATGGAGGGCAAGCCCGTTCAACTGCAAATGAACATTCCGGACTCCACGCCGCTTGTCATGGCCGATGAGAAGCGGCTGGTGCAAATTCTCTATAATCTGCTGCACAACGCGTTGAAGTACACGGAAGAAGGCCAGATCGACATATCCGCTGAAGTCCGTGACGGCTTTGTGATGATTCATGTAGCCGATACTGGTGTTGGCATAGATGAAGAGACCCAGGCACGCATATTCCTTCCTTACGAGCAAGGAGCCTACGGGGTTAGCGACGGCAGAGGCATGGGACTTGGCCTCAGCATATGCAAGCAACTGATCGAGCTTCACGGCGGCGAGCTCGCCGTCCGGTCAACACCCGGCCATGGCTCGACATTCAGCTTCGAGCTTCCGCTTGCAGGCGCGGAGCATCTGGCATCTGCACTTAATCCGGCCCTATCCGCAGCCATTGACAGCGAGGCGGAGATGGCTGCCGGGATCGGCTCGCTGTACGATCCAGCATCATTCACGCAGGAATCCATTCCTTCGCTGCTGAATGACAGCAAGGTTCATATTCTTGCCGTGGACGATGATCCGGTCAACCTGAGCGTGTTGGCCGGCATCCTGTCGGCAGAGCCCTATCAGCTGACCACTGTCCATTCCGCACGCGAAGCATTGGAGCTGCTGCCGACTCGGACTTGGGATCTTGTCATTGCCGATGTGATGATGCCGCAGATGTCCGGTTATGAACTGACTCAGAAGATCAGGGAGCACTATTCCTTATCCGAACTTCCGGTATTGCTGCTGACCGCACGCAGCCAGTCTACCGATATCTATACCGGCTTTGCTTCAGGTGCCAATGATTATGTGACCAAGCCGGTAGACGCTTTGGAGTTAAAATACCGGATTAAAGCGCTGATCACACTCAAGCAATCGATACACAAACGGCTGCGTATGGAGGCCGCTTATCTGCAGGCACAGATTCATCCGCATTTCTTATTCAACACGCTCAATTCGATTATGGCGCTAAGCATGACGAATACCGAAAAGATGCGTTCACTCGTTGAAGCCTTCTCTTCGTATCTTCGCATCAGCTTTGATTTTCTGAATACAGAGGAATTGGTTGAGCTATCCCATGAGCTGGATCTCGCCAAGGCGTATCTCTTCGTTGAGCAGGAGCGGTTCGGAGAGCGCTTGACCGTGGAATGGGAAGTGGAGCCCGGCCTCAATCCGTTGCTTCCTCCGCTGACCATTCAGCCGCTGATCGAGAACGCCGTCAAGCATGGATTGCTGAAACGCCGAAAAGGCGGCACCGTGCTGATCCAGGTCGCGCGGCAACACCAAGGAACGCGGATAGAGGTGCAGGATAACGGGATTGGCATTAGTCCGGACAAAATTCACCAATTGCTGAACCGGACAATGAGCGGCAAGAGCGGAATCGGCGTCTCCAACACGAACCGCAGACTCCTCCAGCTGTATGGTCAAGGCTTGTTGATTCAGAGCACGCCTGACGAGGGAACGAGCGTATCATTCATCATACCCGATCAACAGAAGAGCAAGGGCAGTCAATAGCCCCTTACTCACGGCGTTCACCGTAAAATCTGAAAAGGATGTGTGACTGTACAATGAGACCTCCTGTTCTAAATGAAACGTTAACAGCACGTATTCAACAATCCGAGGCAGCATTTATGACATCGCGTATTAGCTCGATTGGCGAGAGGATCGGCAATCCCGAAGGGGTAGAAATGTTGAAGCTCGGCAACACAACAGCCTTCTATATTAGAACGATGCCTTGGGGACTGTTCAATTCGGTAAGAGGATTCTCGCATGAGGATATCGGCCATCTCGACGAAATTCTAGCCTTCTATCGAGCGAGGGAGCGTCGCTTTCAGATGGATATTGATCCTGCCGGCAACAACGCAGAGACGCTTCAGCACTTGGCTGGGAAAGGGTTACTCCAGATGGGCTTTCAATCCGTGCTGTACGGGCTTCCATGTGCAGAGCAACCGGAGCTGTCCGCTTCTATTACGATCCAGCCTATTGAGAATGAAGCGGACTTTGATCTTTATGCCCGTGTTCATTGCGTCGGCGCTGGTATGAGCCTGGACGATAAGCATCACTTCGTCAACAACAATATCGGCTTGCTGAACCGCTCCGGCTGGAAGCTCTTCCTGGCGAACTGGAACGACATCCCGGCTGCAGTAGGCGTCATGCATATCCATGAGGGTACAGCCTCGCTTGCGCTGGCTGCTACGTTGCCTGAATACAGGCGGAAAGGACTGCAGACCGCCCTTCTAAAGTGGCGGCTTCATGAGGCTCATCAAGCCGGCTGCGACCTCGTGGCAGGCCAAGCCAGCTTCGGCAGCTCCAGCCAGCACAACATGGAGCGTCTCGGCATGAGTCTCGCTTGGACGCGGGCGCTTTGGGGGCCTGTAGCGAACTGAAATAACTGGCTTACCAGCTACACTTTAACCTGAATCAGGTATGGCGAAAGGCGCTAGAATGCTCCAAAGGTGAATTAACGCTGCTACACAACACTAATTACGTCAAAAGGATGGAAACTCAGAATTAGTGGTGCTGGGAAACGCTAAATACTCGTAACCGCCTCAACTGGTGAAATAACGTTGCCTCCTGCCACTAATCGCGCCCGCCTTAAGCATATAAACCAGCGCGATCATCAGATCGCCATGTGCATCGCCGTCTTTGCGCATAAAAATCAAAAAAGGGCTTCTGTTGAAATAAGCAGAAGCCCTCCTTGCGTTATACTACCTTTAAAGTAATCGATTGTCCCTCGCTGGAGTTCGGTCCAACCCACAGCGTGAAGTCGCCCGGCTCGACGGTCAGCTTCATATGCTGATCGATAATGGCAAGCTGCTCCCTGCCAACCTTGAAGTTGAGTGTAGCCGATTCGTTTGGCCCTATGCTCACTTTACTGAAGCCAATCAATTTCTTCAGCGGCTGGGTGACGCTCGCTACCTCGTCCCGCACATAGACCTGCACGACTTCCTCGCCCATACGGTCGCCGACGTTCGATACCGTTACTGAAAGAGTCAGCTCGCCATCAGTCGCAATTGTGGTCCGGTCGGCTGTAATGTCGCTGTACTTGAACGGTGTATAGCTCAGGCCATAACCGAACGGATACAGCGGCTCTGTCGTCGAATCGATGTAGTAAGAAGAGTAGACGCCGCCCGGCGGACGGCCCGTCTTCTTGCGGTAGTAATAGATTGGAACCTGGCCGACATTATGCGGGAAGGTGACTGGCAGGCGCCCGCCCGGGTTGTAATCGCCGAATAACACATCGGCAATCGCATGACCGCTTTGTACGCCGAGATGCCAAGCCTGCACGATGGCATCAGCCTTCTCCTGCAGCCAAGGCAGTGCGAGCGGTCTGCCGCTCAGCAGCACCGCCGTAACCGGCTTGCCCAGCTCAGCCACAGCCTCGACGAGCTTGCGCTGCGCACCTGGCAGGTCCAGCGACGTCCGGGATCGGGACTCGCCGCTCATCTCCAGCGCCTCGCCCAGTGCCAGCACAACGACATCCGCTTGACGAGCCGCATCAAGCGCAGCCTCGAAGCCCTCCTCGCCGTCTGACTCCATGGAGCAGCCTTCCGCATAATGAATCGCGGCGTCAGCTCCAACAGCCGACCGGACGCCCTCCAGCAAGCTGACGACATCCTCCGGATTGCCGTCGAATGCCCAGCAGCCGAGCGGGTCCTTGCGGTTGTCCGCGAGCGGCCCGATCACAGCAACCGACGCAACTTGCTTGCTCAGCGGCAACGTCTTCCCTTCGTTGTGAAGCAATACAATCGACTCTCTCGCCGCTTCGCGCGCAAGCTCCGTGAACGAAGCGCGTGCCGCAGTAGCCGCCTCTTCCGTTGGAACCATCACGTATGGCTGCTCGAACAAGCCCAGCTTGATCTTAACCGTGAGAATGCGCAGCACCGACTCATCTACGACGCTCTCCGGCACGCGGCCCTCACGGACCAGCTTCGGCAGGTAGCGCATATAGAAGCCGGAATGCATGTCCATATCGCATCCCGCCAAGATACTGCGCTCGCAAGCTTCTTCTTCGCTGCCGGCGACGCCATGCGTGATCAGCTCCTGAAGGGCATTATAATCACTCGCTACAATGCCCTCAAAGCCCCACTCATCACGCAAAATCGTCTTCAGCAAATATTCGTTGGCACAAGCCGGAATGCCATTCACTTCGTTGAAAGAAGCCATGATGCTCAGCGCCCCGGCGTCCACCGCTTCGCGGAACGGCGGCAGAATCACCTCGCGCAATACGCGATCGGACAGGTCGACGGTATTGTAGTCGCGCCCCGCTTCCGCAAGTCCGTACGCAGCATAGTGCTTCGGACAGCTTGCGGTAGCCTGGCCTGCTCCGTCATCGATTTGCGAGCCTTCAACCCAAGCCTTCGCATATTCGCCTGTCAGCAACGGGTCCTCGCCGATACTCTCGGCGATGCGTCCCCATCTGGGATCACGGCTAATATCGATCATTGGCGCGAATACCCAAGCTACGCCATCCGCCATCGATTCGCGGGATGCCGCTTCCGCTGTTCTTCTCGCCAGATCCGGATTCCATGCCGATGCCTGCGCCAGCGGAATCGGGAATACCGTCTTATAGCCGTGAATGACGTCACGTCCAATCAAGAGCGGAATACGGCTCGCTGTATTCTCTTGAATGAGCTTCTGCAGTTCATTCGCTTGCTCGGCACCGGCCAAATTAAAGATCGAGCCGACTCGGCCTTGGCGAATTTCCTCGACCAGCAGGTCTCGCTGGGACACCCCTGTCTCCGGGTTGATCGGGTTATAGCCCCAATCGTATTGCGTCATCTGCCCGACCTTCTCTTCCAGAGTCAAACCGGACAGAATTTGCTTCGCTTGATCAAGGATGGCCGTTGTCAGCCAATTGCTTTTAGAAGTTGCGGTCATGCTTTCTCAGTCCCCCTTCATACACTTGGGAAAATCAGCGTTTGAATAGAATGCGCAGGAATATGCCCTTCCGCGATTTGCTCGTTGTTGCGAAGCACATACGGGTGCTGATCGTCGGAACGGTTCAAGATCACAACCACAAGCTCGCCGTTCGGGTTTTTGAATGCCGTGGTTTGCAATGCTTCTGTATATTTGGAGCAAGCGACACGAACAGCGCCCGGACGAATGTATTTGCTGAAATGCCCGATGTAGTAGTACGACGATTGGAACGTCAAGGAATCCGACTTCGTGTCGGCGATTATTGGTGCGTCACAGTAGTTGCCTACGTGGTTCGGGCCACCCTGCTCGTCCAAAACGATGTTCCAGTCTGTCCAGCCTTCCATGCCGTTGTTCAGATTGCCGATAATGTCATGCGCATAACGCTCGCCGCTCTTCCACGAGCCAAGCTGTACGCCGCCCTCATGGCAGCCTTCGGTGAACATCAGCCCTTTGTTCGGGAAGCGATGCTTCACAGCCGACAAGGCATCGAAGTGGTCACCGGAATACCAGTGGAAACCAAGGCCCCAAATGTACTTGGACGCTTCTGCATCTTCGAATGCCGTCTTCGCGCGATCATACACGCGCTCCTTGTTATGATCCCAGATCATGACCTTGACGTCCTGGCGGCCCGACTTGTGCAGCTCTGGTCCCAGATGGTCGCGGACAAAATCACGCTCTTCCTCAGCTGTGTAGATACATGAATCCCAAATTTGCACCGCCTTCGCTTCGTTCTGCACCGTCAGTCCCCATAGCGGCAGACCTTCCGCCTCATAGGCTTCCATGAACTTGATATAATAGCGCGCCCAGACATCCCAGTATTCCGGCTTCAGCTTGCCGCCGTGGTTCATCTCCCCATTGGTCTTCATCCATGCGGGAGGGCTCCAAGGCGAGGCGTAGAACGTAAAGTCTTCGCCAGCCAGTTGCTTGGCCTTTTGGATGTATGGAATGATAACTTCGCGGTCATGGCTAATGTCGAAGGTCTTCAGCTCGACATCGCCATCTTCTATGTAAGTGTAATTGCCCAGCGCAAAATCGCAGCTATTGATATGTGTGCGGCAAATCGTATAGCCAATACCCTCTTCCGCGTCATAATAAGCATTCAGGATACGATTGCTATTCTCTTCACTCAGCTTCGCGGCAGTCACAGCGGAAGCCTCGGTGATTGCACCGCCGAAGCCGATAATCGACTGGTATTCGACGTCTTCATATACGTTAATCACTTGGTTCTCTACACCGGCCTCATCGGGCCGCAGCGATAACGATGCAACCTCCGTCAGCCGGTCTTGTGTACCTTGCGATGTCTGAATCGTTGTAACTGTACGAGTAATCATAGGGAATGTATGCCCCTTCCTTGATCCGTGATGCTTTCATTATAATGGGAGCCCCTCCCTTCTTTGTAGAAACAATATAATCGAATACATCAACAATCTGATTGAATGTTATAATGATAGTGGAGGGAGAGTGAATGTCGATGAATCCCATTAACGTCCAATTGAGTGAGTTTTCCAGACATGAGGAGCCGTTCCGCCAAACTTATGGCACTGGTTTAGATACTTATATTATAAGGCTTCAGGTTGAGGGGATCTGCCAGGCGCTTGTCCATGGCGAGATGAAGGAGATTCGTCCGGGGGACCTGCTGCTGTTCCAACCGGGAGATATCTACGATCTGCGCATCGGATACCTGCAAGGGGCACCCAAGCTCTCCGGCGATTATTACGTCATGAGCAACGGTCCCGGCATGCGCCAGTGGTGGGATCAGAAGAAGCGGCCTACTCTGACCAAGATTGCCGAGGACAATCGGCTGAGGGCCGTGTGGTACCAGATCATATTGGAGAAGAGGCGTCTTGACGGCGGCAATCCTGACATCACCTCGGCACTGGTGTGGTCGCTGCTCATGCTGATCGACCGGGCAGTCGAGGAATCGCCGGAGGGCCAGTCGCCGCTCGCCTTTCATGCTCTTCGCATGAGGCAATATATCGAGGAGCATGCGACGGAGCCGCTGACGCTGGACCAAGTAGCCCAGCATACCGGCCTCAGCGTATCCCGGGCCGTCCATCTGTTCAAGGCGCATTTTGGCGTCTCGATAATTGGCTACGCACAGCAGCTGCGCCTCAGCCATGCGATTAAGCTGCTGGATCACAGCCCTATGTCACTGGAGCAAATTGCAGCGGAGACCGGACTTGGCAGCTATGCGTACTTCCACCGGTTGTTCCGGGAGCGGTATGGAATTTCGCCGGGAGCTTATAGGAGGAAAAGGTAGGATATGGTACAATAGCACCCATATACAGATAACTAGAGAGAAGTGTGCGCATTGGATGCTCTAACAGGCAAAGTTCTATTTATCGCCTTATTTATCCTCATCATTCATAGCATTGAGACGCTTGCCTATGCCGTGCGGCTGTCGGGAGCCAGGGTTAAGCTGATCGCCTCGGCGCTGTCGCTGTTCAACATGATGGTCATCGTCTCGCGCATGGCGAATATGATGCAGCTGCCCGTCACAGGCAGTCTGATTGACACCGCTCCCAAGGAAAATACACTTGCTTTCGTGGAGCAGCAGTACCGGGTGCTGATTGGCGCTTCTACGCTCGGTACAATTGTGGGTATTATATTGCTCCCTACGTTCACCGCCCTCTTCTCCCGGGCAATCATCCATATGTCCCAGGAGCGCGGCTCTATTCCATCTCTGGTCAAAAAGGGCTTCTCTCTTGAATATATCAGACGAGGCATTAAGCACATTCATGTTCCGAAGCTCTCCTATCTCAAAGATATCAAGATAAAGGATGTGCCGCTCCGGCTGTTTTTCTTCAATATGATCGTCACGGCCGTGTACACAATCGGAGTTTTATCGGCGTTATACGCATCACTGCTCGCTCCCGACCGATCCGGAGCCACCATGATGGCTTCCGGACTGATTAACGGAATCGCTACCATTCTGCTGGCCCTCTTCATCGATCCCAAAATATCGGTGCTCGCCGACGATGTCGTGAACGGCCGGGGCAGCTACTTGCATCTCAAAGGCATCTCCGTCATCATGATTGTCTCACGTCTGCTGGGTACGCTGCTTGCGCAGCTGCTCTTTATACCAGGTGCTCAATATATTGCCTGGATGACGAAGTTTCTGGTGAAATTTAATTAGTCCAAAAAAATCGCCGCACGCTCCCGTTACTGGAAGCGTGCGGCGATTGACATCTCTATCCTCTCGTCGACCACACCGCCCGGCCATCCGGGCGATAGATGACGACATTGCCGTCGTCTTGTACGACTAGGCGGCTGCCAGGGTGATTGAAGGTATTGGAATGCCAGCGGGAGCGGTTAAGCTCATCGTAAACAACCAAATTCCCGTCCGGCTGCATGATGCACACGCCTGCCGGCGCGCCTGTGCCGCTTGCCCAGATAGCCGTCCGCTGAATATTCACCTGCGGCGGGTAGGTTACGTTGCAGGTATTCAGCGCTGTCTGCTTTTGCCCAATGAGCGTGTTCAACTGGCGAATTTCGGCCAAGATACCTGGCTTCTCCCTCGGCGATGCTGTAGATAATTCCGCTTGCAGAAGAGCGACGTTATTTTGCAAATTCGATATTTCCGTAGCGATCGGACGGCATTGAGGCGATAGTGAACCTGTCGTTTTCGTAATCTTGTACAGGACGAGATTGCCGTCTCCTTGAAAGACGAACGAATACTGTCCGTTCGGCGAATGAATGCCTTGTTCGAAAGCAAGCATCTCCCCCGCCAGCATATCATCGCCTTGCGCCACGGGACCTGTGGACAGCCACAAGCCGCGTTCCGGCGTCCAGGGATGGCGCTCCCATGTCGTCCACCAGCTCTCGGCCTCCGACGGAACATAACCCCCTTTTTGCTGACGCTCGCGCACCAGGTCGCGCAGGATATTTTTGAGCGCGCGAACCTCGCGCATCGCCTGCAGGCTAGCCTCCATCCTCTTAGCAGGATGGACAGGCCTGCCGTTGCTGTCATATTCCAGCTTGAAGCCGTTCGCTGCATACTCCAGCTTCCAGATCTCATGTCGCGTCTCATAGATCAGAATCGTATTCCGGTCACGGGAATACTGCTCTGCCAACTGCTTATAGCCCGGCGCATTATTTTGCTTAGCCTGATACGTATCGTCTGCTCTCATATAGCCATGTGCCATGCGAATATCGATGAGGCCGGGGTCAATCGTCATAATATCGTGAATATCATTATCAGGCTGAATAATGGTCACGTTAATGCCCGGGCTCCAGCCGTTATGCGGCTCTACCTCGTTAAGTACAATTTCATTGGTCATAATATCGCTTGTCGAACGGTTAATGACATCCCCTACATTCGCGACACCTACGTCAAAGGATGGCAGCAGATGTCCGCCAATAGCGCTGCGGGCAGGGTCCATTCGGCTATCCGATGCCAGTACGGCATAAATGTCAGTAGCACCAGCCTGAATAGCCGCCTGAATCGGCGCAATCTCCCGTACGCCGCCGTCTACGTAATTCTCACCGCCAAGCTTAACAGGCGGGAAAGCCAGCGGAATGGAAGCCGATGCGAGCGTGCCTTGAATCAAGCTGACATTCAAGGAATTGGTCTGAGAAGGATGTGCCGCTTTGCACGCGGACAACAAGTTGCTCTGATGCGAGATTTGGGCGTTCAGATCGCGTATCTGTGCGACCAGCTGCGCTTTCTCCCCGGTAGCAGCTCTATGAAGCTCTTCCTGAAGATTGGCCCTGCTGAGTTCCAGGTTCTTAATCGTATCTGCGATTGGACGGCATTCTGGCGCCAGCATGGGTCCCGTCTGCACATAGCTGACGCTGTCGCGTTCCAGCAGTTGACCCGTCTCGGTCACATAGCGCAGAGCGCCGCTCTCCAGGGCGACAACACCCAACCGCAGCTTAATACCGCTCTGTCTCACCTTGTTCAAATCCAGCTTGGCGGGATCATTCAGCTTAGACAAAATCGGTCCCAGATTGTATAAGGAACGAGCCTGTGCGTTGACTACTTTGCCAAGCTCGCGTTTCAACTCATCCAAATCGCCCACTACCTGAGCAATATCATAGGCGACCCATGCCCAGCCGATCGGCCCCAGTCCCAGCTTCGCAACCTCCAAAGCAACCGTGCCGAGCTGGCGGCCAGCCGACTCGTTCAAAAACTTAATAATTTCCGAGTTCTGAACGTTCACTAGCCAAGCTTCCTCTTTCCACATATCCGCACTTGTTTTCAATTCACGCCATATGCCCATCAGTCCGTGCAGACCTCGAGAGGCATCATTGCCGTCTCCCTCGCCTTCCGTAAGCTTGATTGCATTAATCGCTCCCACCGATGTGCCTGTGATAACAGTGGGTTTAATGTTGCGTTCGTAGAGGTAACGCACCGCTCCTACCTGAAAATCTCCGCGCGCTCCTCCGCCGCTAAGTACCAATCCGACAGCCATTTCCGTTCCTCCCAATTTCCTTTTATTTGAAGACCCGTATAGAGCATATTCTGCGGATTTCGCCTTAAGACTGCGGAGTAAAATGTTTATATTGCGGAAATTTTCAGTTTTTAATGTCGCAATTTCACCATAGGCCATCTCAAAAAAACGGGTAGATGCATAGGTCAGGAGACAAGGCGAGCTTGCCATATTTCGATATAAGGATATAGCGGAAGTGCAAGCCTTTTCCGCTAGCTTGGGCATAACGAAAGACTCAGTCTCATAAATAACAAGGTGCACCGCTTCAACGTACAGTGGACTTCTCCCTGGGAGGTCACGACTATGCTGAGCGGTGCACTTTTGTTTTTCCTCATAGGTAAAGAGGCAAGATTGACGTATACAATGGGATAGAACACCCTATACCGAAGAATTGCCTTTTATAATCTCTCTCAACACATTTCTGGCGAGCCTTGCCTTCTCTTCATTAGCCTCACGAAGCATACCCACGATTTCCTGAATGCTTTCATCAAGTGGCGTAGCCTCAAATCCCTCATCTATGTAAGCAAATAGCTGGATCAAATTCACATCAAGCGACTCTGCGATCTTGGCAAGATTCAAGAGCGACACATTCTTCTCGCCCCGTTCAATCTGCCCGATATAGGAAAAATGAAATCCGCCCTTCTCTCCAAGCGACTCTTGCGAGAGCCCTTTCTCCTTCCGCAGCACCCGAATACGGGTTCCTACAAGCTTCAGTACTTCTCTGTCCTTCATGATGGCTCACCTCTCTCTATGACAAAAGTGTAGACAAGTTTCTGAAAGGTAAACACCAAACAAATGATATCATTGATATTTTCGATATCTATAGGTATTATTGGGAAGATTGTACTTTTTCAGGGGCAAGGAGGCTGCAATCGTGGAAAATCACGTTCAGCGTAAAATCGAAGGGTATTATACCCTATCGTATTACCATATGCTGCTGGCCTATCGGATGCAGGATCACAATCAGAGCCGTACTTCTCTACAGCTCTGCAACTCCGCATTCCAAGCCATGCTGAGAGCACTGTGTTTGCACGAGAATAGGTTCAAGCTGCACGCCAATCTCACGATGTTGGACTTAATCGCATGCATCCATACAGATACGAACCCTGGAGACGACCTATTGATTCACTATACGAAACTAAACGACTTGGCGATAGGCTGTCATCCTGGAAACGGCACATTGGAGAATCCTAACCTGGACCAAATCATGCGGCAAACGGATATGTTCCTGAACCGCTTATTTTCAAGGATGAGCGGATTGCATCGTGCCTGGCGTTTTGACTAGCCCCTCTTGCTTTCTCCCATTGCCCATGCCATCATCTCTATAAAGAGAGCCTATGTGCAATTGAAAGGCAAGGAGGAACATGATGATTCATTTTGAGCCGGATCGCTATGAAGCCGTTTACGCGGGAGAACGCATCTCGCTTCTGCCCAAGGAATTCGCCCTGCTCCGTTACCTCTATGAGCATTCGGGACGTTCCTTCTCCAGGGATGCCTTGCTCGAAGCGGTCTGGCCGCTTGAAGAACCAAGTGACCGGACGGTGGACGATCATATCTACCGGGTTCGCAAAAAGGTAGCGGCGTGGTCGCATCTGCTTCAGATTGAGACGATTCGCGGCCAAGGCTACAAGCTAGTGCGCCATTCCGCGGCCAGGGGAGACAGCCCTCTTCTGCAGGATGATCAATTCGCAGCCGATGTAAATCGCATGTTCTCAAAATACCATAGCCTGGGCATGGGAGCGGCCCTGCAGCTCTTATCGGCGCATCGGGAGGTGCTTAGCCTGCCCGGCGATCCGTACTACGATGTGTATCTCCACTTCGTCAGGGGAGACTTCGAATGGCTGCTGGCGACGGACAGCATCAACAGCTGGCAAAAAGCGGCTTACGCGGTCTTTATCTACTCAGCCCTTCAATCAGAGCCGACCGTCTCGATCCCTTACTTTGAAGGGTTGATTGCGAAGGGCAAGATGCTATCGCCGGCATGGAGAATCGACTTGCGACTAAACGCGGTTATCTTGTACATTGAAGCCGGAATGCTGGACAAAGCGCGCGAAGAGCTGGATGCCATTCGAGACGACATCGCTGAACTTAACTCCCCGAGCTTTACAGCCGTATTTATGTTGAAAGAAATGTACCTGCATATTGAGGAAGGCCAGCTTCAAGAAGCTGCCGTCAAGCTGGGGGCCTGCGAGGAGCTGCTTGCCCTCCACCCGATTCAGCGGGAACGGGGAGCTTGTCTCGTCGCCAAGGCGATGCTCCATTACCGGGATGGAGACATCCGCTCGGCAAGACAAGCGCTGGATGACGGTATCGAGATAACGAGACGGACACAGTTCATCCCCCATCTGCTTGCCAATCTGAGATTGGTCCTGTCCTTCCTGGGCAGGTATTCCTGCGATGAAGCCTATCGCAAAAATTATCAGCGGCAATGGGACCAGCTAGGCGAGCAATATCAATTCAACAGTCTGCTTGCCAAGACGGAACGCCTGCTTCGCGAGTGCCTCTGATCATTCTCTGACATTCCCTTGCTACGATCATCTCAATGATGTCGTCAGGGGGTTTTTTCATATGTTAAAAAAGAATCGCTCATTCGCCAAAATGTTCGCCGCATACGGTCTCGCAGCATTCGGGGACTACTTCGACTTTATGGCAGTCTCCATTCTGCTCGGTTTCATCTGGAAGGCGGATGCCATGACGCTGGCGCTCGTTCCGCTCTCCTTCGCCGTGCCGAGCATTCTGTTCAGCCAGTTGGCCGGCATTCTGGCGGACCGTTGGAACAAGCGGAATCTCATGATTGCTACCGACCTGATTCGCGCCATGTTCACGATCTTGCTCATCTTCGCGCCGAATGCCTGGGTGCTGCTTGGGCTCATTACGATCCGTTCTACTGCCCGCGTCTTTCATTATCCCGCTCAGCAAGCGATGACAAGAAATGTGGTGGCGCCCGATCAGCTGCTGCAAGCCACCTCTCTGAATGGCGCCGTCTTCCAGCTGTCGAAGGTGCTTGGCCCGCTGCTTGGCGCATCTGTCGCCGCGGCCCTATCCCCTTCGGCGTGTATGGCCGTCAATGCTGTCTGCTACATCCTGTCGGCGCTGCTGCTTCTGCGCATTCCTGTGAGGGAAGGGCGAACCGCCGCCGCCGATTCCTCATCCGGGACCACCCTTACGCTGCGTGCCGCGTGGCGCGATGGCTGGCATCTTCTGCTGCGCAGCCGCACGCTGCAGGTCAGTCTCCTCTTCTGCCTCATTGGGCTGGCGGGCATTCAGATGATTGACGCCCAGATCACCGTCCTGCTGCGAGACATTGCGCCTGACCAGCCTCAACTGGTGGGCTGGCTAGTGACCGCGATTGGACTGGGTGGCCTCACCAGCGTAGCCTGGCTGCGCCGATTCCAGCAGCTCTCCGCCTATGGGTGGCTGCTAGGCGGAGGAGTCTTGCTGATCGGCGTCATGTTTGCAGCGGCGGGGCTGTTCCAGCCGGGCTCGCCGATATGGCTCCTTCTGTGTGCTTCCTTCGTCGGCGGAATCGGAACGGGATTCACGTCGACCGGCATGAACTATATCTTGCAGAAGGAGACGCCGCCTGATGCCATAGGCAGGGTTAGCGGCATATTCGATTCCTTGAGCAGCGTGATCTTCGTGATCGCTCCACTCTCCGGCGGGGTTCTGATCGGACTATGGGGCGCCTCCACCACTTTCTTGTATGTAGGTCTGTCTGTCGGAGGGATTGGTCTGATCGGCCTTGTCATCCAGCGACTGTTATGGAGTACTGACCGGCCTGCGAAGAAGACAACGTCTATGCCAGCCTAAGGATAGTGAAAGGCAAAAATGGATAAGAAAAGGACAAGATGGATCAAGTGAGGATCGCGCATAGGAAGGCGCTTTCGTGATACGATAGGGATGCATCCCAAACCTAATTTTGTTTGCACATGACAACAACCGATACATCCACTTAAGGAGAGATCATCATGACATTGAAAGTTGGCGCTATTGGCACCGGCGGCATATTCAAAGCTGTACATTTACCGGGCTGGCTTACTCATAAAGAAGTCGAAATCGTAGCGTTCTGCGACCCGTTCCGCGCTTCCGCAGAAGCGCTGGCGCTTGAATATCCGGGGACAAAGGTGTATGAGGATTACAAGGAGCTGCTTGCGGACCCCTCCATCGATATCGTAGACATCAGCACGCCAAACCTGCTGCATTCGGAGATTGCGATTGCGGCCTTGCAGCAAGGCAAGCATGTCTTCTGCGAGAAGCCTGATGCGATTAATCCGATTGAAGCGCAGAAGATGGCCGACGCCGCCCGCGCTTCCGGCAAGCTGCTTATGGTCATGCGCAACAATCGCTTCACCGAGTCGGCGAAGTTCGCCAAGCGCATCATCGAGCAAGGCCAAATGGGCGAGCTCTACATGGGCCGCTGCGGCTGGATTCGCCGCCGGGGCATTCCGGGACGCGGCGGCTGGTTCACAACGAAGGAGCTGTCGGGAGGCGGCCCGTTAATCGATCTCGGCGTGCATATGATCGACATGGCGATGTGGCTAAGCGGCAATCCGAAGCCGGTGACGGTATCGGGGTCCACTTATCGCAAGTTCGCAGATCGTCCGGATGCCTCGGGCAAGATTCCGGCAGGCACCTTCGACGTAGAAGACTTGGCGGCCGGCTTCATCCGGTTCGATAACGGCGCTTCGCTGCAGATCGAATTCAGCTGGGCTTCCAATATCGAAGAGGAAAAGAAATTCCTCGAATGGCGCGGTACGGAAGGCGGCTTCAGCCTCGTGAATGACAAGCTTAGCCTCTTCACGGAGAACGAGGGCACGCTGATCAATCAACAGCCGCACTTCAAGTCAGACGAAGTCCCGCAGCATACGGCGAACATTCACCACTTCATCGCATGCGTGCTGGGCCGCGAGAAGCCGATTATTACACCGGAGCATGGCGTGGATATGATCAAAATTTTAAGCGCCATCTATGAGTCCGCAGAGCGCGGCCGGGAGATTGTGCTGTAGCACTTAAGAGTTATAACGATAAAGCACATCCGATAGCGTGCATGACGCCTCGGATGTGCTTTTTGGTGTGGCTGTTATTCCAGATTAGCATGCCTGCCGTACATGGCCGCTGAGTCATACCCCTTCTGATCCATAAGCCGAAGGATGACGGAATCGAAAAAGACTAGCAGGGTCTGTTCGAATAAAGAGCCCATCGGCTGCCGAGTGGAACCTTCATCGCCCCATTGATCCTTGGGCGAACCGGGAAGTTTAATAACGATGTCCGCCAGCTGGCCAATCGACGATTCCGGGAATATCGTGACAGCCGCGACGGAAGCTTGTAAGCTGTTGGCTTTCTTCGCCATCGATAGGAGACTTCTCGTCTCTCCGGAGCCAGAACCGACAATGAACAAATCATGCTCGGTAACATTCGGGGTAATCGACTCACCCACCACATACGCCTCAATGCCCAGATGCATAAGTCGCATGGCAAAGGCTTTGATCATCAAGCCCGATCTGCCTGCCCCTGCCAGAAAGACTTTGCGCGACTGCATAATACGCTCTGCCAGCACCCCCGCTTGCTCATCATCCAATTGGTTAACCGCTCGTTGAAGCTCCTCAAGGATAGCAGCCGCATGCCGATTGTTCTTCATCGGCCTCAGGCTCCTTGCTGGATCAATTTGCGCATCTCTGCCGCAACTGCTTGTTTGTCCTCATGAGCGGTAATGCCGCCCCCTACAATGACAAGATCAGGGCTAGCTTCGATGACCCCAGGCAGCGTATCCAACTTAATGCCTCCGGCAATCGCTGTTTTAGCCTGCTTCACCACACGTTTGATCGTTAGCAGATCGTTGAATGAATTTTGTCCCACTGCCTGAAGATCATACCCTGTATGCACGCAGATGTAATCAACGCCAAGCGCATCGACTTCCCGGGCACGCTGCTCCAGGTTTTTCACCGCAATCATATCAACCAGAATCTGCTTGCCTTGTCTCCGCGCTTCTTCTACGGCGCCTTTGATCGTCATGTCCTCCGAAGCTCCTAATACGGTAACAATATCAGCCCCAGCTTCAGATGCTTTCATCACCTCATAACCTGCTGCGTCCATCACCTTCAAGTCCGCCAGCACTTCCAGGTGTGGAAAAGCTTCTTTGATTTCTTTCACCGCGCGAAGCCCTTCGTTAATGACAACCGGTGTACCGATTTCCACGATATCTATATAAGCTTCCACTTCTTTCACTACTTGCTTGGCTTGTGGAATGTCGACCAGATCAAGCGCTAACTGCAATTTCATTAGAGTGTCACTCCTTATCCTATTGTTTTTCTTGGTTACGGGACCATTGTACGACGATACCTCCAAAAGAAAAAGTACGCACTATTCAGTAACGTAGTACCCATTTCGAAACCATGCTCCACAAAAAAAGGACCCGCAACAAGTGGTTGCAGGTCCTATACATACATGGTTTATTCTACGGAATCAGCTTCTGTCCGCTCTTGATGTCTCTCTCCCCAATCCGCCATGACATGAAGTACGGACTCCATCGTCTTACCGTACTCCGTCAAGGAATACTCCACTTTGGGAGGCACTTGCACGAATACTTCCCGATGGATAATACCGTCCTCCTCCAGCTCGCGAAGCTGCTGAGTCAGCATTTTTTGCGTGATGTCCGGCATACCCCGCTTCAGCTCGCCAAAGCGTTTTACGCCGTCCATTAAGTGGCATAATATGACCAGCTTCCACTTGCCTCCGATTACTTTCAAGGTCAGTTCGACCGATTTTTTAAAGTGCAGATCGCCCATCGTTATGACTCCTTAGTATACTTAGGGATACTAGCTTGCTTACAAGCAGGTACTTGTAATTGAACGCAATATCATTAATAATAAAGGCCGTAATGACCTTGTTGCAAATATGGCTTTAGGTCGTGCCATTCTTATACACCACTGAAAAGGAGCCATTCATTATGACCTTACGCAACCAATACGCCATTATTACAGGAGCCGGAAAAGGCATCGGCAAATCAACAGCTATTGCTTTGGCCAAAGAAGGCGTTCATCTAGGACTGCTCGCACGCAGCCAGACTGACCTGGAGGCTTTGCAGCAAGAGCTGACCAGCAACTACGGCATCAAAGTCAGCATCGCCACAGCGGATATCGCCAAGCGGGCAGAAGCTGAGCGCGCTGTAGCCAGTCTGATCAAGGAGCTGGGCACCGTCGATATACTGATCAATAACGCCGGCACAGGCCAATTCGGTACAGTTGCCGATATGGACCCGGATCTATGGGAGAGCATTATTCAGACCAATCTGATGGGCACGTATTATGTCACTCGCGCAGCGCTGCCGACCATGATCAATCAAAATCGCGGCAGCATTATTAATATTGCTTCTAGCGCAGGCGAACGCGGCTTCGCCACAGGCTCCGCCTATTGTGCCTCGAAGTTCGCAGTGATCGGCTTCACAGAATCGCTTATGCAAGAGGTTCGCAAGTCCAATATTCGCGTAACCGCGCTTAATCCGTCTACCGTCAATACGGAGCTGGCTGTGAAAACAGGACTTCCGATTGGCGACGAGGATCGCATGATGCAGCCGGAGGACGTAGCCGAGCTAATCCTGGCGGCCTTGAAGCTGCCGCAACGCGTATTCATGAAGATAGCCAGCATCTGGACCACGAACCCTCAATAAAGCTGCTGATAGGAAAAGCTGTATCCGTATGACGTACGGATACAGCTTTTTTTGTTTGTCCAATCTACTCAGATCTAACCTTTTCTCATCAGAAGTGGCTTAACAGCGCCTTCGCCTCTTCATTGTCCGGCTCTACCTCAAGCAGCTTGCGCGTATAATCCAGTCCCTCTTCATTCAGCTCCAGCTCGAAGCAGCATATAGCCAAACAATAGTAGACGGTCGGCACAATCGTATCGGTATCGGCGAGAACGGATGTTTCCAGGAATCGGCGCGACTCCTCGTACATCTCCATCTCGAACAAAATGAGGCCTGCATCAAGCGCCAGATCGTAGCGCTGCGCCATCACATAATACGACGACCACATCAGCTGAATGCCTCTCCAAATATCCTGCTTCTCTTCGTCATTGGCTTCCGGCAGCAAGCTGGAGATTTGCTTTGCGCTTTGGATGAAAAACTCCGCGTCGTATCCGCCTAGCCGCCAGAATCCCAATATTTGCTGCATTCCCATGCTGTCGATATGACGGTCCACCCATTCCTTCAAGCTGAAGAAGTCATCCGGGCCAAAGCGCTCCACAAACCTCCGGTACGCCAATCTCGTATTGGCATAGCTCTTCGGTGTATCCAGATGAAGCAGACAGCCCACGTTAATGTTCTTATAATGGTGCGGCGGAAATAATGCCTCGGCTCCCTGCTGCTCGTAAAAGTACTGAAACGCATGGTAGTTCGCTGTTAGCGAGAAGCTTCCGTGAAAAATCAATTCAGGCGGCTCAGAGAACTTCCAGTTATCGAGCAAATGATCGCCTTTGTCCGCGGTGATCAGCAGGAACCCTGCTTGTGACAGCTTATGCAATCGATCCAGGCAGGCTAGGCCCGCGACCGGGAATAGAATATGCGAGTCCTCCAGTTGCTCCTGATAGACCGCAATGACATCCCGGTAAGGATACGACTCCTGCTCATATTCCGGTGCGCGCCGATGCTCATATTGCAAGGAGAGCTTATTCAGCACTTCGGATGGTCGATGTGTGTCTACTCCTTCCGGATAATCCATTAGGATATCCGTTTCGTAAATTTGTCCACCGCCTATATAAAGCAGCTCTTGCTGAATACCATCAAAAAAGTAATTGGCGACGAGAATTAACGGCTGCTTTAAATCACCCTCACGAATGGTCTCGCCTGTAACAACCAGTTGGAGATCGGTATCTAGGAATGCATCGAAACGCGCAAAATCAAGCAGTCCCTCTGCGATAAAGGATTGCAGAGCAGGATGCTCTCTCCACGCCAGCACGTTGCTCATCGCCAGATCGGTCATGACATAACGGAACGGCGGGATTGCAATCCCCGCATACTCCCTCAGTCGGCACAGCTCTTGCAATACGTGGAACGCGAAACGGCCCGCTCCTGCTCCCAGCTCGACAATCTGGACGAGCTCTGTACCTTCCCCTTTGCTCGCGCGGTCTTGAAGAAATCCGAAGATCATCTCGGCATAAGCCGCCGCAATCATGGGATTGCTCGTTATATATTGAGGTACCTGGTCATTCTTCCAGGCGTTCAAGCCCTCTTCTTCATAATAATCCCGCTGCAATTGCCATATAGGCGCTTCACTGTAACGGTAACGCTGTTGTCTAGAATTCGTCATGTCTTCTTAGCCTGCTCTCTGCTCATTATTCATGGGTTATTCGAAAATCCCTTTCTGCCATCATACCCTTTTTTGCAAGTAATCACTAATGCTAATCCGATTGATATAAAGAACTTTACGCTTGCTCGATGAATGACAAACTTGACCTTAGGTCAGACCTAAGGTATAACGTATCATTGTAAGACACCTCTGCTTAGGAGTGATGACCGATGAAAAATGAAATAACGATAAGCGAGTTAGCCAAGCTTATGGGGGTGTCTGTACACCAAATCCGATATTTCGAAGAAAAGGGCGTGCTTCATCCGGCGTACATCGACGACAACCAGTACAGAATGTATGGCATAGACCAAATCTATCAATTGGCCCATATTCTGTTGCTGCGCAAGCTAGGGGTTTCTGTGCCAGCCATCAAGGAATGCATCGCTTCCTATAGCGCCGAGCAGTATCGGCAGCTTCTCCAGCAATCCTTGCAAGGCATTCAAGCGGAGCTGCTGCGGCTGACGGAGCTTCAGCAATTCATCCAGCATATCCTGCTGGAGCAACAGAGCTTCAGTGCGGAGGCCCACCCGTATCAAATCAAGCGACGGGACACTGCCTGCCTGGCGCAATGGATGGAACTGGAGATGGAAACGACGCTGAACGCCCGCCATTTGGCTGAGCATGCCGGGAGCCTCCCGGACTTATTCGAGACCGATGTTCATTGGGTGTATGACGGTACGGGTACCATCACTCTATATATGGAGTCGGACAACAGCTGCGATCTAACGCTGCCGGAGGGTATGTACTTCACAATTCAAGTGCTGGTGAGCGATGACAGGGAGCTTGAGCAACATATAGAACAATTTTATGCCGCTGCTGCAGCACAATCCATTAACATAACAGGTCCTTTATTAATTGTTGAAAAATCTTACCTTTCTCTCTTTAGTAACAAGCAGCTGTGTTATGAGCTGCAGATGCTCATGCCGGAAGCTTTGATCGGACATCCTGCAGCTTGGTGACCATTCGACTTATTCCCATTAAATCTTAGGGATATGAATTCAATGTTACACCTATTATTTTTTATAGTTGACAGATTCTATCACATTCAAATAATATGAATATTGTTACATTTATTACAATTGTTATAGAAATATATTAAGGAGGTGAATCGACATGTCTTGTTCAGATTGCATTAGAGAGTTTTCTTCCTGCAGCGGTCAAGTATGCACCAACGGTCTTAGACTCCAGTACAGAGTTTGCGCTCAATCCGGCAGCACTTGCGCAACACCAGAAGGCTGTATCTGCTAATTTTACTAGCTTCCCCATTTAATCGTTGGTCAAATATGCGGGCTTCTGTTGCCTCATCTTTGAAAGCGCATACAGTTGCTCGCATATTTCCTCTCCCTCACTCCCTATCTCATTCGATGATTCATCCTATGCTCCAATACTTCCTGAAATCAGATAAATCCTGAACCTATCAATCAAGTATATCAAAAACCTATTAATTGTAAAATAGTTGACATATTGCACTTTCTTTAATAGAATTCACATTGTACCCATAATATACAATACTTGTTTGTAAAATCGCTTTTTTAGGCGACAGGTACATGTATGGTAAAGGAGGTGAAATGCGAAATGGCATGCTCCAATTGCTATCGAGAGGTCACTACCTGCTCTTCTACCGTTTGTACCAACGGCAATAGACTCCAATACCTGCTTTGCTTACAAAGTACCACCACATGCTCAACCCCCGAGGGCTGCATTTGTTAACAACAAGTCGATTAGCATAACATGATTACATATGCGGACTCCTGATGCACTCATTATGAAAGCGCATTCAGAGTCCGCATGTCTGCATTTATAAGCGTTATTTTCGCTTATCCATAGAGAGAATATCATAAAGGAGCTCCTATCATGCGACAGCATATCCAAATCGGTGATTACTTTCCGGATGTACATATCTCCCCTGACCTGAAGCTATACACGCTGCTGGAAGACTACTTGCTCATAGCAATGGTGAGTACCGAATGCGCGTCATGTTTGCCTGCTTTTGACGAAATCGAGCGATTCGCGGTGGATAATCCCGACTACCGGCTTATCGTTCTTATCGATACATCGGAGGAGAAATTCGTTCTGGCGAAACAAGCCTTTTCTCCCCATATACAATGCTACCGAATTGAAGCCCGCCTTGATGCGGAGTTCAACGGCTACGGCTACCCTTGGGCGTATGGCATCAATTCCGAAGGCCAGTTGATTACGCATTACAGCTGCAGCGAGCCTGGGCTTATGGACATCATTGCCGCACCCTTCCAACTGTTCCATCCTGTCGCCCAATGACCCATTCTCTTCGATGGCTTCGGATCATGGTTCAAGGCTCGGTTGCAAGCGTTAGTGTGGTCATTCTTGTACTGGCGATACAGCCGGGCATAGGATGGTTAACCTTTCATCTGAACAAGCAGCTATTCGATCAGATGGCGAGCCATGCTATTTGGAAGGAGCTTGCCATTGTCGCTGCGCTGCTGGCCGGCCTGAAGCTCATAGAACTCGTATTAGCTGAAGGCTCTCGGCTGGTGCAGACACACCTATCCCTTCGCATCCATAACCGCCTGGAGCATCATCTGTACCGTTCCATTCAGCCTTTATCCATCACACAGCTGGAGACTCCCGCATTCAACCATGACACTACTACGCTCAAGAACAGCCTGACCCAAATTGAACAATCCATATCATCGATCATCGGACTGATACAACAGACGCTTATGCTTGGCGTGTACGGATACATTATTTTTACCTACAGCTGGCTGACGGCGCTTATCCTGTTGGTCTTTTCCTTGCCGCTCTTCTGGGTGGAGCTGCTGAGCGCTCTTCGGCTGGAGAAGTTCTTCCACAAAGTCGCCCAGCAGCAGATTGAATCCATGCTGGCGTCCGATCTCATCCTGAAGCCGCAAGCGCTTAAGGAAACGATGATTTTCGGCAGCCAGCGCTACCTGCTGCACCGTTGGGCCGAAGCCGCCGAGGCCGTGATTCGCAAGACCTTCACCTTGAAGCTTGCGGAATTCAACTTGCGCAGCATAGCCGTTATCTTTCAACCTATTGGCTTCTTGCTTGCACAGCTGATCTTCTTCAGCAAGCTGGCGGGCAACACGATCACCCTGGGCGATTATGCCGCATTGTCCGCAGCTGCTATAACCGTCTTCTCCAGCATGACGCAAATCGCAGGCAACTCCCGGATTTTCAATCAAATTCCGATTGCAACACGAAATTTCAAGCAGTTTATTGCCAAGTACATTGGGGCTCCTGAACAAGAGCAAGCCATCCAACCCGCTTCCGTGCAACAGATCAGGCTGAACCAACTTACCTTTACCTACCCGAATGCAGCTTCTCCCGCCTTGACGGATATTAGCCTGGAGCTGTCGGATCAGGATGTAATCGCCATTGTCGGGGAGAATGGATCAGGGAAATCCACACTCGCCAAAGTACTGCTCGGCCTTCATACCGTCGAGCCGGACATGCTGTACATTCAAATCCAAGATATTAACCACATGGAACGCCAGTCTTGGTTCAGACAAGTATCCGTGGTCAATCAGGATTATATGCGTTATTCCTTCTCTGTCTACGAGAATATTGCACTCGACCACCCGAATAAAGAAGTGCAGCATAAAGTAAGGAGGCTCATCGAAGCCTATCCCATGCTGGTTCCTGCCGAGCTTCATCACGAGCTCGATACGATACTAGGCAACAGTCTGCAAGGCGGCCGCCAGCTATCCGGCGGTCAGTGGCAGCGAATTGCGATCGCCAGAGCCCTGTATAAGGATTCGCCTTACTTATTGCTGGATGAAGCAACCTCCGAGCTTGATCCCATTACTGAGCTGGATCTGATCAACCGAATATTAACGGATCGGGCTGGCAAGACGACCGTTCTGGTGACGCACAACCTCTCAGTCGCATCCATGGTGAAGCAGATCATCGTGATGCATGAAGGACGAATTGTAGAGAAGGGAAGCCATCAGGAGCTGCTGCTTGGCAAAGGCATGTACTACGAAATGTGGAATAAGAGAGATCAATACGAAGGGGACCGTGTACATGAGCAAAGTTACGTTTCGGGACTTGTTTGACACAGAGTTGCTGCAGAGGGAAGCGGATAAGAAGAAGAATGCGCAACCAGCGGTACGGGGTGATCTGTTCATTCGGGAGCCGCTTCCAATCAATGTGGAAGCTATGGATTCCGCCCTCGTGTGCTTCGTCTCGCTGAGCTGCACCAACTGCATTGATTTGCTGCCCGAGCTGAGTGCATTTGCCCAGAGCTATGAAGGCACCTTTATTCTGGTGAGCAGCGGCACCGAGGAGGAAAATAACGATCTGATCCGCCACTTCAACTACTCCTTTCCTGTTCTTACGATGTCAAAAGAAGAACGACTGCAGAAGTATGCGTCCAGCACTACGCCGTATGCCTATTTCCTAGAAGATGGCTATATCATCAGCACCGCTGTGGTGGATAGTATTCAAGAGCTTAACATTCTCATCGGAAACGTCGAGAAAAACGAAGCGTAGGCTGGTCAAAAAGAAGTAAAAGGAGAGTGACTCTATGCATGTAACGGCTTATCTGACCGATATGCTGCTGGCCGCCATGTTCTTTCTGGCGGCATTCTCCAAGCTGGGGGCTTCCTTTGCCGATTTCCGCTTATCCATTGCCTCCTATCGTGTACTGCCGAGGCAGCTCTTAACCTTAGCGGCATGCAGCGTGTTAGCGGCTGAATTTGCTTTATGCTTACTATATGGATTCGGCCTCTTGCATGTATGGAAAGATCTGTTTGCCGTGCTGCTTTTTACGGGATTTACCCTCATGCTGTTCCGGAAGCGCCGCCTTCAAGAAAGCGACGATACCAGCTGTTCCTGCTTCGGGAAAATCGAAGTGCTGAATAAGTACCCCGTCGTTCGCAATGTCATTCTCATGCTGCTGGCAGGCGGACGCATAGCCTTGCCCGATCGTGCTCCGGCAGACATGGATGCTGCTGTCCTTGCACTGACTGGAATCACAATTATCGTTAGCGGAACGATGCTGTGGGAGCTATATTCGAGCCTGAAGCGGCGCAAGGAGATATCGATAGACTTATGACACTATACGCCATTCTACTATGCATGATTATGGCCGTCGTAGCCGGACTCTTGAGTAGTTACAAGAAACGGATCAGGAGCTCGGAGTTAGCCTTGCTGCACCGGCTGATGGCCTATCATGATGTTCCGGTGCACGCACAGATTACGGTTATACGAATCGACTACGCCCACGCTGCCTTCAAAGCCATTGAAGATTGGCTGCCCGCCCATGCTTCCCAGTCTAATCAATCCCTTATTATTCTGCTGACCGCCCCTGAGTGGCTATGCGGCATTAAGCGCAAGAGTTGGGGGGCCCACGCCACGGTACTGGATGCGTCTGATTGTCATCCGGCATGGGACACGCTAGTACGCTCCGGCTACACGGTGGCAGAATGGAGCGATAACCGAATTCGCCGTTTTACCGATCAACAGCTTTATTTGGACCATTTCACTCCCCATCCACCACAATCAAAGCAGGAGGTAATTCAGTCATGACAGCCGCATTAGCAGGACAATTGGTCGTTGCCGAGAAAGTTGAGTTTGATCCCGCAATCAAAAATCATTCCATTATTCATATTAAAAATCGGGTCTCCGTCCGAACATACCCTTCGGTCGCCATTATTCAAGTATGGATCAAATTATGGCTGAAGAACGAGGAGCGCCAATCGGTCATCCTGTCCATGTATCACCCCAGTGGGCAGATGCTCCTTCACAACCGAATTGACCAAATTGTCAGTGTCCGGCCTTCAGACATGCCGCCCGGCATGGATATGCAGCGGGAGATTCGAGTAGTTGTGACGCAGCCCGGGATCTATCCCCTCATTCTTCGCGATGCGGAGCAAAGCATCATTGCTGAATACCCTCTCTATATTTCAAAAGAAGAATCCTAAAGCTTCACATGCTTCATTCGCGCTGGATAAGGAACGGCTTGATTCACCTCAATGGGAGCCAAGCCGTTCTTATTTGCGTGTGAATCGTCAAAAGATATTGCTATTCCATCCAAATATAGGTTATTATAAATGAACACTGTTAATTAAATAGGATGGTGGTTATGCCAAACGTACGTAATGATGAACCTGCTGAGCCGCGTAAAGTTGTCCGGCGACGGCGCGGTGAGCAAAAAGAGCAGCTTCGGCGCCTTATTCTCCAAACGGCAAGCGAAATGTTCCTGGAGCTGGGTTACCATGACTTCTCGATGCGCAAGCTGGCGGCGCGGGTCGGCTACTCTGTGGCTACCCTGTACTTATACTTTCGCGACAAGGATGACCTGTTGTTCACGGTTGTCGATGACGCCTTCACCCTCTTCCGCAATCAGTTGACCGAAGCTGCCGGTCGAAGCACCGATCCTTGGGAAAGGCTGAGCCAGCTAGGCGAGGCTTATGTCCGGTTCGGACTAAATAACCCCGCGTATTATCGGCTCATGTTTATGTGGAGAATTGACTATCTGATCGAGTCGCGCGCGGGAGAAGACGGTCCGCGTATAGAGGCTTTTCAAGTGCTGGTCGATTCCGTGCAAGAGGCCATGAATCAGGGCGAGATGCAGCAAGAGGAATCAGCCGCCTATAGCGACGTCCTATGGGCTATGCTTCACGGCATTGTATCCTTGGCGATTCAGATGCCCATGTTCGATGAGGAACGCACGATAAAGCTGGTGACGCAAGCGAAAAACATGATCTACAAGGCCTTTCACGCATAGGCCTTTTTTCAAGCCAATAGCTGAACACTGTTCATTAATGAACAATCGGAGAGGAGCACATGATGGCTACACTTTACACTGTATTTCTCGTGATTCATATTGTCGCCGGAACGGTATGTTTGCTGGCAGGAGGAATCGCCATTGGAGTCCGTAAGCGAAGAGGCGTCCACACGCTAGTCGGAGAAGCATACCATGCCTTTTACTTCGTTGTGTTCATCACCTCGGTGGCGATGGCAATCATGAAGTGGTCTACCCTCCAGTACCTTTTCTATATCGCCTTATTCTCTTACGGGCAAGCACTTTATGGGTATCTTGCCCGCAAGCGGCGGAGGGACGGCTGGCTGCGCAAGCATATTATCGGCATGCTTGGATCCTATATCGGGATTATTACTGCCGTTCTCGTCGTAAACGGTGAAGATATCGCCAGCCTCACGGGTATGCCAGCCATTATGCTATGGTTCATTCCGACTGTGATTGGCACGCCGCTCATTATTCGAACGGTCAATCGATTCGTCCGAGCTTGAACGGTCCGTGCAAAATGGCCCGCCATGGAATGGCGGGCCATTTATCTATCAGCTTTTCTGAAGCAGCTCTACAAGCTGCGAGTATTCCTTATATCGTTTCTCCCACGCACTCTCCCGCGACTCGATCATCTTCTCCTCCAGCAGAGCCTCAATGACATCCAGACATACATGCCAGCCTGTCAGATCCTTCGGCGTATGGTCGGTTAAGACGTGAATCTTCTCGACCAGCACCAGCCGGCATCCGCCCGCTTCCGGGTAAAGCTCGAACCGGACCTGATCCTCTCCCCACGTATATGCGAGCACGGACTGATCCTTCAGTTCCAGTATAGCCATCTCCTCGAACGTGCCATCCTGCATATCGAACTTTATAACCCCGCCTTCCCGCAGGTCGTCCACATGCAGCTCGGAGAACCATTTCTTCAATTGCTCGTTGTCGGTAAGCATCGCCCAGACCTTCGCCACAGGGTGGTTCAACTGACGCTCAAACCGCGCCTTATATTCCCCTTGGACTTGCCTCAATACGGCTAACATCTATATCCTCCTCTCTGCTTGTCTTGCCCCTTCACTTTATCATAATTTTGCCCCCAACACGCAATTGCTCCAGAGGACCCCGACTATCCATACTGGCTCGGATAATTCCAGTCCAATACTGCGACAGAGATCCAGGCTATTGCCCAAGCGCCTCCATAGCCATCTTCAGCTCTACATCTTGTCCATCCATATACTTCATTGCAAATGTCTCTTCATTCAGCGGGATGCGAATATCCGGCATAGCGCCGCCCTTACCGGTATAATCCCCATCACCCATAATCATGCCAGCCTTATTCGTTGCCCGGCCATCAGCCGATTCCACTACATAGCCTCCCGGCATCTGCACGGCAATTGGGCTTGTTACGACGCCGAAGGAGCCATTCGTCCCTGTAAAACCGACAATCGTTACATTCGGCCTTCCCTTCAAGACTAGCGGCAGACCCTCTCCCGAGCTGGCTGTCCGTCCGTTGACCAGAATCGCGATTTTGCCTCCGTAATACGGCTGGGAAGGCTGGATTCTGTAATCTTCGCCATTGTTAATCTCGAACTTCTTCGTATAACGGTTATAGTAGCTGACATAGGAGTATCGTGTCTCCTCGTCTACAAAATGTCCAGCCATCTGAACAACCAGCGCGTCCTCTCCGCCCGGATTATCCCGCAAATCAAGGACTAGCCCTTTCATATCCATTGCCATTAACGAATTCAATATTTTTTTCAAATCGCTTGCCGGGTTCGAGGAGGCCATCCCGGACAGAAAACTGCTTATTCGAATATAGCCGTATCCATTATCCATCATGCCCCCTTCAACCGGAGGCGTTTCTTTCGTTAATTGCGGCCTAGTTCGCTTAAGCGTCTCATATTGGTCGTCATAGGCTGTGAGCCTGGCCGTCTGCGCCTGGCCGCCAGCCTCGTTTCGATATACGACTTCCACGGCTCGACCGATTGACGCCCTCGGCAGGAATCGTCCACGGTTTATGTTTTCATTCTGATCCGTATTGGGGGTATCGCTCCAGCTTGTCGCCTCATAGGCTGTCTTCACCTCTTCCCCGTTCCACTTCACAATTTCTGTTCCTATCCGGATTCCAGCGTTTTCGGCCGGACTGCCCTCCAGCACCAGCGTCACCAATACCCGGCCATTATCCAGCCGAATCGCGCTTATACCGAAGCCGCCTCCCCCATCCTTCTTGTATACCGGGCTGTCGAACACCTTATCGTTCACGATTCGAATATGGCCATCCCTCATCTCACCGAGATATTTCCTTAACGTCTGGTTATAGAGGTCTGCATTCTTTGCCCGCTCCGCTTGCTCGAAGATAGGCTCATATTGGGCTCTCAACTTGTTCCAGTCGATTCTCTTCCATTCACCGAATGGATATTCTACCGATAACCGCTTATTTAATTGAACGAAAGCATCGGAATAGCCCATCTTGCTGAAGTCGCTCACCGGGTTATAGCGCAATTCGCCAGCCGACTGAATGGCAATGCCCAAGAATAGCACTCCCAGCAGACATAAGGCCATTCGAACAGCCTTACTGAGCTTGCGCTTTGGCGCCACAATAAGAGAGTTTTTTTTGAATAGCCGCTTTATGGTGCTCAAAAATAAAATAACGGTCAGCACATAAAATGCCAATGCCAGCAAAGTGGTATCTCCTGACACCACACTTGCAATTGCGACAATAATGCCTGCGCTCGGCACCCAATCCACCCAGCGGACGCTTCTCCTGGTGACAGGTACCGCGTACCAAAGCAAAAGAAACAAATGAAGCGCACCTAAGATCATTTCGTATACGGTCAGCCATTTTATAGAATCAATCATCATACATCCTCCTAAACTCCCTATTGTGCAGCTGCTCAGCTTGAGAATAGAGGGGAAATATGAACGGAGCATGAACGGGCAAGCGCGACAGAGTTTCGGACAGGCCGGATAGTGATCAGCGCAAAAAAACAGCCGCTGCCCAGTAGGCAACGGCTATTCCCATGCAAGTTCATGATTGCACTTTTTATTTGTGAGGAGGAAGTGCTGCGGGCAGTCTTACGATAACTTCCGTTCCCTGTCCCATCTGGCTGCGCACCTCAATCTCTCCTTGGTGATTTTCGATAATTTGTTGAACGATGGCAAGTCCCAAGCCGTTGCCGCTTCCGCTGCGCGACCGATCAGCCTTATAGAACCGCTCGAACATTCGACTGAGTTCTTCGGGTGACATTCCTCGGCCTGTATCGGTCCACGTAATCGTATGAACGGTCGGTGTTGATGCAATAGCCACAAGAATACGCCCGCCCTCAGGCGTAAATTTGATACTGTTGCCCAGCACATTCAGCCATACCTGATTAAGCTGATCCTCATCCGCGGTAATAAGAGCGGCAGCGCCCAAGTCTACATCCATTCGAATCCCCTTGGACGACCATTGCGGCTCACAGGCGACGACCGCGCTCCTGATTTGCTCATCCACGCGGTAGGTACGGGCCTCAAACGGATGATGGCTGGACTCTAAAGAAGCCAGCGCCAGCAAATTATCGCCCAATCGGGACAGCCTCTCACTCTCCGCTACAATAATATCGAGATAACGGTCCCGCTTCTCGGCCGCCATCCCCTCGCTATGCCTTAGCGTTCGTGCAAAGCCGGATATAGACGTCAACGGGGTCTGAATCTCATGCGAGACGTTCGAGACAAAGTCCTGCCTCATCGACTCCAGCTCCTTCAGTTCCTTCGCCATCTCATTGAAGCTTTGCGCCAGCGTCCCGATCTCGTCTCTCCGTTTTATCCGTAGCGCCACGTCGAAGTCGCCCTTGCCAAGACGCCTGGTTGCCGCCGTGAGCACCTTCAGCGGCTTAACCAGATAACCTGCCGCGAAGAGAATAAGCAAGCTGCCAATCAGCAACGCAAGACCAAGAATGACGAGAAACAGCTGGATAATGACTCCTTCATTCCTGGAGGAAGACAGCAGGATCAAAGCATACGATTCCTCCTTGAATCGGATCGGCACACCGACGAATGCGCCCTCCGACTTGATCGCGGCCTGATAGAGCTCTCCATGTAATACCTGCTGGACCGCCTCAGTAGTAAGCCGGATATCGTAGGTTTGATTTATCGCTTCATAAGCTTTCTTATTGGCGCCGTCCGCCAGCAGTTGAACCGGAAACGAAGACAATGCGGACACATCACCGATGAACCGCTCCAAATCCTCAACATCTGCCTGTTCGTATACGCTTAGAATATGCTCTCCCGCAGCCCGCATCTCTTCTTGCTGCAATACGTTCAGATCCCTCTGATACAGCAACAATCCGATTAATGAAGCCGCGAAAATAGCTGCCGCAATCGTGGCTAGAAAGGTCAGGACAACGCGGACATAAAGCGTCTTGATCATATCCGCCCCACAACCCGGTAGCCGAGACCGCGGGCCGTTTCAATGCGGAACCCGCTTGACTCATCCCCGAACCGCTCCCGCAGCCTTTTGATATGCACATCTACAGTCCGGTCATCGCCTTCATATGCCATGCCCCATATTTGGACAATGAGCTGCTCCCTGGTAAAGATCTGACCCGGATAACTGGCCAGCTTGAACAGCAGCTCGAATTCCTTCAGCGGCAGAGCAAGCTCCTCGTCTCCTCGCGTAATCTTGTAGGTTAGCCGGTTCAGCACTATTCCGCCCAACTGCACAATTTGGGAAGACGCGATCCGGTAGCGCCTCAGCAACGCTTTCACGCGCAGCACCAGTTCCATTGGATCGAAGGGCTTGGTCAAATAATCATCCGTTCCTAGCTGGAAGCCTTTCACCCTCTGACCCGCCTCGCCTTTCGCCGTCAGCATAAGGATAGGGATATCCTCCCCCTCGCTGCGGATAGCCTTGCAGAGCTCCCAGCCGTCCATCTCCGGCATCATAATATCTAGAATGATCAGGTCAATTTCCATACCTTGCAAAATACCCAGCGCTTGGACACCGTTGTCCGCCTCCACCGTCAAGAAGCCCGCGGTCTGCATATGCTCGCTAATCAGCTCGCGAATATGCGCATCGTCTTCGGCGATTAGAATTGTGGCCATCCGGAACTCACTCCTTTATCGATTTCTTTGTACTGGCATGGAAGCCTGACCCGAACCATATGGTAGTAGGAATACACTTATAGACATGGGAGGTAGAAGCATGGACAATCCTAACGAAAACCCCCGGACGCCGTCCCCCCAGCCATCGCAGCATGCGGCAGGAGATGAACAACGCCAGGTTCGCGTCACCGGTCATTGGGCAAGCGATGCGCCCGCTGAACGGCATTCGCAGACGGTAGGCGATCGCGGCCCGGTACTGGAGCAGGACAACATCCTGCATGAGACACTGGAGACCTTTGTCCATGAGAAAATCATCGAAAGACCAGTGCATGTAAAGGGCTACGGCGCCTTCGGCTACTTCGAGACCGTTCATTCCATGACTCCGTATACGCAGCTCAGCTTTCTGCAAAACCCTGGCCAGCAGGTTCCCGTCACTGTACGGTTCTCCCTGGCTGTCAGCAACCGGGGTACGCCGGACACATCTCGCAACGTGCGCGGCTTTGCCACCAAATTTTATACTCACGAAGGCGTATTCGATCTGATCTGCAACCATATTCCCGTCTTCTCTGTGCGGGATGCCATCCGCTTCCCGGAATCCATTAAGGCGTTCCTGCCATCTCCGGTAAATAATCTACTTGATCCAGAGAGGTTCTGGAGCTTCGTCGCCAGAGCGCCGGAATCTACGCATTTCCTTCTCTATCTTTATTCCGATGCAGGGACGGTTAAGAGCCTTCGCCACATTCCGGGCCACGGCGTCAATACCTATGTGTGGAAGAATGCGCAGGGCGCACGCGTGTACGTCAAGTATCACTGGATTCCGACCGCAGGCATTCAGTACATAGACCGACAAGAGTCGGCCAAGTTAAGTGCCGCTAACCCGGATTACGCAGGCCAGGATCTGTACGATACCTTGGCGGCAGGCAAAACAGTAGAATACGGGCTGTATGTGCAGCTCATGAATCCACAGGATGAAGCTGTACTCCCCTTTGACCCGCTGGATGATACAAAGGTATGGGACGAGCGGCTATACCCCATGAGGCCGGTAGGGCGGCTCGTGCTGAACCGCAACCCTCGCAACTATATGGAACAAGTGGAGAAGCTCGCCTTCTCGCCTTCCAATCTGCTCGAAGGCGCTGAGCTGTCCGATGACAAGATGCTCCAAGGGCGCGCCAACATCTACTGGGATTCGCAGCGGCGGCGGCTCGGGCCCGACTTCCGCAAAATCCCCGTCAATCATCAGGAAAACTGGACACCCGCTAACCTCGTGACCAGCGGCGATGGACGTCATGTCGAGGGCCGCCTCCAACGCTCAGATATCCCGAAGCCAGACGACTTCACACAGGCCGGCCAGTTCTACCAAGCCCTTCCTCCTGTGGAGCAGGAGCATCTGGTTGATAATCTGGCCGCTGATCTCGCCGGCATTTCCCAAGAGACACGAAGCGTCGTGCTGGGCTATCTGTCCCAGGCATCGCCTGAGCTCGGCGACCGGGTAGCCCGGCAGATTCAAGCCTCGTCTCGGAATGGCTCCAGCTAGAGCATACGAGAAAGCATAGTCTCGCAGCATTGACTCGGCCATTCCCCGTTGAACCGAATAGAACTGCACCCGTGGGATTGGCCAGTTGCCAGCCCATAGGTGCAGTTCCTTGCTGTTTGGAGGCCGTGCAATAAGCGCTCCCCCCGCTATTCCGATCGAGATGCATACGCCGCAATCAGCCTGCGGATATGCTTATTCCTCTCTTCGATATACTGAGTCATATACGAGTTGCCATTCCTGCGGTCGAACGCCTCAGCCAGTCGCGCAATCTCTTGATTCACCCAGTCCATCGTCACGCGATCCGCCTCGGCCAGTTTCTTCCTCCGCCTCTTCTTATGCCACTCGGCGAGGAACATTCGCACGGACAGAAAATAGTGAAACCGGTCCCAGCCTACTTTGCTATCCAGACCATAACGAATCGTCTCATTGTAGATTTTCACAGCCTTAGGCAAGTCGGTCACGGTGAAGAACTCCAAGAAAATGCTATGCTCCTCCAGAAACTGCGGTCCTTTAATGAGCCGGAGCGCTTTCTTCGAGATAGCCATCGCCTGATCATATTCCTTAAGCTTCAGCAGCGGAACAATGGTATGGCTGTATGTATTCTGAGGAACAGCGTGACAGGTCATCTTCCCCTCCAGAATCGGCTTCAGCGTTCCCATGCCCTTCTTGTAATGGTTCATCTTGAACTGGTATACGCCAAACAGATTCTGTTCGCAGGCTTTGCAATCGGCGAGGGAATCGCGCGGCGCGGAACGCCATAGCTTATAAAATTCTGTTGCTTCCGCAAGCATGCCCTGTGACAATAAGAAATTGACCTTCTGCTGATAGTACGGACGAAGATTAAAGCCGTGCTGGATACACTTTTGCTTGAAATCCTCATAAATCCGTTCCACCTGATCCAGACTGAACTCCGGCATTCGCCATACCTCATTCAAGACCCACTTGTAATACCAGAGCAAGGTATGCACCGAATATTCGCCCGGCGTCTGCTCGAACTTCGCCAAGCACCAGGAGAAAGCAACTAATATCTTCTCCCGCGAGCCTGCCTCAAGCGCGGCCGACATATAGTTAATCCGTGCGTCATAGGCATCCTCTTCCGTCATATAACAGTCTGCCATGACGATCATTTCCTCGAAGGTCGCCGCCTTCTGCTTCTGGTCCGTTATGCTCCAGCTCCCGCGCCTTAATTCATGGAATCGATTACTCATAGGCGTACCTCGGCCGCTCCGCCGAGTCCTCTATTCATGAACTTCAGCAGAGCCTCATTCAGCATCCGCAGCTCTTCCGCTCCCATGACATGGTTGCCAAGCAGAAGCGCCTGCGTATAGAACAGCTCTATACTGGCCTTCTGCAGCTCCAGATCACGGGATTCAATCGCTTTGCGGACCATCGGATTGTTGTAGTTGTAGCAGAGACGAGCATACGGCTGTTCATACAGCCCATCCTTGATGACACGAACGATCTCCGCGAATAGCGGGTTCGCTTCCTGCTCGCTTGCCTCCGCCAGCTTGAAGAAGTTCGCTTCCTGATCAGTGTTGTACAGCACCGGAATGTCCGCCGGCTCGAACCAGCGCACTAACGTGCGGCATTGGAACGGCTCAAGCAGCCGATCGGAATAGTCCAGAAAAGGCTGGACAGCCAGCTTATCCTCATAGCCCAGCTCCTCGAATCGATTGGCGAATTCCAGAATGCTTAAGATATCGACCGTTACATCTTCCTCTACTGTCGTCACGTTCCGTACAAGGTCCAGATCATGGACGTAGCCGCCATTCACGACCATCAACTCCTGCGCCTTGGCTACACGCGCAACCTGCCGGAATTCATCCAGAGTAGCCGCAACAAGAATGATGCGATGATCGCGGAGAATGTCCGCCATCTTCCGATCCCCATAGGAGGTCTCAAAGCTTAAGTGACGGATGAACAAGGCATACAGCTCATCATCCTCGACGGCCATCGTCTTGATCGAAGCATAGTGTACGCGAATGATACGCTGGAACAACTCCGGATCGCGCTCGGACAGACCGATCAAGTACCGCTTGATACACTCGCCCAGTTCGTCACGGACGGCAAAAAACAAGTCATTCTCCTGAAAGGCTTCCCGTGATGCCGTAGGGCGCAAGCTATCGGTATTCAATATGCCATTGACGAAAAAAGCCCATGCCGGCAGGATGTTGTTCATCTTGTCGGACAGCAGCATGTTTTTCAGATAGACCCGGTGTCTCTTCTCGTCCTGTAAGCTAACCGCATACGGAAGAATATGCGCGATGCCAGACACGCCTCCAATGACCGAGGATAACGGGATAATATCCATGGGCTTGGAATACGTCTCTCGCTCCACATATGCAAGAGCCTCCTCCTTTTCCATGCACCACGGCGGTGTAGGCTCGTTGATGGTACGCTCGTATTTATCCTCAATCAGCTTGATCGGAATCGGCAAATATTGCCCGTACTTCTCCAGCAGCTCGCTGACTTGATAATACTCAAAGTATTCCTCATAATCTGGCTTCGCCTTCAGGTAGACGGTCGTCCCTATCGGTACCTGCCGCTGAAGCTTCTTAATGGTGTAAGTGCCATCCGGCTTGCCGCGCCATTCCAGCGCGTCACCTTCCAATGCGGAACGGGTAATCATCACGATCTCCTCGCTCACGACAAAACAAGCCAGCAGCCCTACCCCAAACTGACCGATAAAGTCGTCCGCCGTATCCTGCTGCTCCCGCTTCGTCGAGCTGCCGATTCGAGCCAAAAACTGCTCAATCTCCGACTCCGTCAACCCGCAGCCATTATCCGAGAAGGCGAGCGTATGGGAAGAGAATACTTCAACCTTCACCGTCTCGTCGAAGGTATGTCCAAGCCTTCTTCTTGCGGTCACCGCATCGACGCCGTTCTGCAGCAACTCTCGTACAAATACGCCGGGATCGGAGTAGAGGTGATTAGATAATAGATCAATAACGCCTTGTAAATTCACTTGAAAGTTCATATTTTTCATGAGTCTACCTCATCATACTAGAATGGAATATGTTACAAATTTAATTATATCAAAGTAAGGATAAAGTGAATATGTTAGCTGCCTCGTGAACCTGAGCCCAGTCTATCTGGTCTATTCTGTAGAAGGTGATCAACGTTGGACTACAGTTACTTGAAATATGCCGTAGATATGGATGCTCAGACGCTTGAAGCGCTGATGCGCTTTACGCGCAATCTGAGCTACAACTTCATTGTCTTCTTCACCAATATACCAGAGAAGGCACTTGAGCCGGACTCACCTTCCCATTTCGGAACAACAGGCCTGCGCTCGACCCGGAAATCCGTGATTTGCTCATTAACTTCAGAAGCAAGACTGGCTGGAGGAAGCAAATATCTCTAATTTGTATATCGACATGTTGGGATGGAAGGATTATGGCGGGAGCAAGGCAATAGGCACGGCGAAGAGCGGTAATCTCGATAAACACATTTTTGCTTCCGGAATTATGCTAAACGGTGTCACCACTTAAGGCTCCCTTACAAAACCAAAGCCCCTGCTGCTTCACTGCAGCAGGGGCTTCTTTCGATTAAGCGAGATATTCCGCCATAATCTCCTCCAGATCAAACGGCGTAACCCCTTTATCCATCGAAAATACCGAGTCAGCCTCATTCGCTTCTTCAGCCAGTACGCCTCTTGCCATCGCATGGAGCGTAAACAAATCATACAGGTTGGGCTTCCGCAGGGTAGTCATTGCTTGGCCCATAATGACGATACCGTTCTGGTTCCCTTCCACATTATTATGATAACCAGGATGTCTCTTCAGAGATAAATCTGTCCACACCACTGTACGTGTCACTAGATCCAAAATGACGGGAATCGCAATCTGCGTATTAGCCGTCACATCAATCTTGTTCTCCACCGTCGAAGGCTCGAAAATCTCACCCGAGACAGGCTTCTTGCGCATCATCCAGCCCATGAAGCATTCCGGCAAGTCACAGTACGGCTGATCCGTATAAGACTGAAGGGTTGCGATAACATAACGGCCGCCCTGTTCGACGATTGAGGGAATATGCAGATCAATGAACTCACACGCGCCGTGTGGCGCCGCTACAATATCGCCGCTATGCACTGCACGCATACTGGTGGATCTTAGATTCGTGTACGAGATATGCTCCATATACCGCCAATTCTTATCGTACATCACGGCGGACAAATCGATATCCACACGTCCGGTAGGCTTGCCGTTCACGTCCCCTTCCTTCCACCAGCTGAAGAAACGGATCGTATCTCCCTCCGGCATCGCCAGACGGCTGCCCCGGACGATGGTGCGCAGCGCCTTGCTTGCCGATCGCTGAGAGAACGGAACTAGACAATTCACCAATCGGCGATCAATATAGGTCTTCCCGAGCGGCGGAAGCGACGAGAATCGCTCGATCAGGGTCCGGTCAGAGATGTGTACAATCTCTTCACACAGCGCACGGTCTATCACAGGCAACTGATATGGAATGACAACCGCCTTGGCGACATTGCCTTTGGGGAAAAATGTCCGCAGCTCTACCCGCTCATGACGAAGGGCAAAGTGCGCCTTCACTTGCAGCAAGACAGGCGTAGCTACTTGGTCTGCGATCTCGCCGAAAGCCGCCACGACGTATTCTTGATCATCGACGCCTATACGCAGCAGGTGATCCAGCCGTCTGGCGAACTCGCCGGGACGCTGCATCAAGAGATTCATCGAGGTCCATACATCTCGATACTGCAAGGCGAGCTCAACGCTTCCGCGGAAGGTCGTAAACGGCTTATTATTGCGCAATATATCGAATGCCTCTTGGCAGCGCGTATAACGATGCTTATATTCCGCAGGATGCAAAATTTCGCCAAGCCTGATCCAACGCTGCTTGTATTTCAACATGTCCTCCGTTATAGAATGGCATTGTTCCAGCAGCCCCAGCAATAGCCTTCTCTCGGAACGCTTGAACTTGCGGAAGCGTGCAGGCTCCGCAAGACTGACATCGCCTTCCGACCAAGCGACAGCCAGACGAAGGACATCCGTTGCGTTCTTCACATAACGCCCGATTAACGCGGTATCCGCTTTGTCATGCTTAAGCAAAGCGCCTGCGACGAATGCCACATTCTCCTTATACGGAATCTGCTCGGGCAATATCTCGCTCAGTACCCGATGATCGGCATATTCAATTACCGAATCGATATCTGCTTTATCTGTCTCAGAGATGGATGCATTTGCCTGAATTAGTCTGAATAACATGACGCGGAACTCCGCGTCGCTGCCTAGTTCAATGGTTTTCAATTTCGTTTTCTCCGGGAAAGGAGGTCTTTCAGACGTCATATATTCGGGAACATTTAGTGTGTAATAGTGATAGATTGCATTCAAATACAGCTCTGCATCGTGAGCCTCCATCACTTGGTTCGGAAAGTCAGGATACATCGGTCTGTACGTAACATGAGCGCCTGTCATCACGCTTAGATCCGCGACAAGTTGAACATACAACTCTTCAAACTGCTTAATGGACAAGGATCGCACAGCTTGCATCAATGGGGCAGAGAACGTATAGCCGAGCTGTTCGATATTGTTCAGCGCTGTCGCCAAGTAAGTATGGGGCAGCAGGTTGCGAGGATTCTCTCCCCGATTCACAATTAACTTGTTTGCTCTTCGCAAATAAATGGTATTCATGTTCATAAGGACTACCAGGAAAGCTATATCCCTATTCATTGGAAGTTGGAATAGAAGGAAGGAATATAATAGCCTGGATGCCTCCTCTCATGGGAACTCCTTCAGGAAAGCTGCGCCCCTAGTTCACCTTTAACTGAATAATAGAAGGAAGGATGCGCAGGTAGCCTGAAGGCCAAAACCAGCAGCTAAAGCCGCTCGCTTTGATGTACCCATCTTCACATAACCGGAATGCTCCGAACAGGGCGGAAGTATTACGAAGCGTTAAATTCATCCTCATATTCGAATTGTGGGGCTCATCTAGTGCCCTCATAAAGGGCGGCATCGAAATGAAATATGAAAACCATTACCCTTTTGGATGATTGCCCTTATAATAAAAGGAAGCCGATCCCATTTGCTCATTCCTAATGAACAGAGAGGTGAAGACGATGACAATCTTTTTCACAGCATTAGCCGTTATGTCCTTGATTTCAGCTACAATCACCATTGTGCTTGTCGTTAAGCTAGTGCGTTCCAACAGCCAACGCTACAAACAGAAGAAAATGATTCTTGCGGAAGGCACAACAGCCCAAGCCGTCATTAAGTCCATTCAGCAAACCAACGCACAGGTCGACAATCAGCCGGAGGTACTGCTCCATCTGGAAGTGACCAAGCCGGATGGCGAGGTAGTCCATACCGAAGTAAAGGCCGTTATTCCAATTATATCGATCCCTTCGTTTCAGAAGGGCAGCGTCATTGAAGTCAAGTTTATGATGATCGGCCAGGAGCGGCGCTATGAAGTTGTTGGAGCCTACCTGCCATCATAATGCACAGACCCGCAGAGAGCACAGGATGTGCCTACTGCGGGTCTTTATCTTAAAGAGATGAATCACTATTTGTCGTTATCTTCGAACAGGTATCCGATGATGCCATCCGGCAGCCAATAACGTCTGACAATAAGCACCACCGCAAGTACAATGACGCCCACAATTATATTTTTCGCCAGCTTGTTTTTGTCCAATCCGCGCCCCCCTCTCCGCTCATGATTCCATTCCGCCTTTACTTGTCAAAGCTCTTACTGCGATAAATGATCAGGGTGAGTACAATCGCCGCCGCAGCCCAGATTGCCAGGTTCAGCAGACTGCCCTTCACTCCCTCGAAGCCCCCGCCATGCGCATGCTCGGATAGCCCAATCATGAATTGATAGGATGGAAGCAGCTCCACGATTTTTACAATGACGGCAGAGTCAATGCCAGTCCCGAACATAGGCCCGAATATAAAGATAAGCAATACAGGAAGCCCTACAATGGATGTCTCCGATGCGGTGCGCGAGATAAGCCCAATAATTGTACCGAATGCCATAAAAATAATAAGCATAATAAGCACAAACAGAATAAGAAATCCGATATGGAGATCAGGTATGCCCGTAATTTGGGTACATATGACGATAACCACGGCAGTAAAGACTGCGGTCATGGCACTTTTGCCAAGCAGCACTTCCATAGGCGATGCAGGGGACAGCATGAGCGCCCGCAGCGTGTTCTTTTCCTTTTCTTCCGAAATCATTAAGGCTTGTGCGAAGGCGCCGACGGTCACAATGGCAACCATTATTGGCAGTGTGAAGATGTCCATGCCTTCTCCTGCCGTCTGGGGCCTTCCTTTTGCCAAAATAGCCATTAATATGGGGATACCCGCCATTAACAGAATCTGCGGATTTTTCATGGAGTCCTTCCATTCTTTGTTGATAATGGCCAACAGCCGATGCAGTGATAAGCTCATTCCAGGCCCCTCCCCGTAATCTTCACAAATATATCTCCGAGCGTCGGCTCGTTCGAATGGATCGCGAGCAGCTCTCCTCTTTCCATTAGCTCGCCAATTCGCCTCGCTCCGTCCTTATCCTGTCGCACGATTTCCTTGCCCCCAGGCGCTGTTATCGTAATGGTCTGATCACCATGCTGCAGCCGCAGCTGGAGCGGCGTGTCTAGCGCCGATATTTCCCCGTTATTCAAGAACGCTACCCGGTTGCAGAGCATCTCCGCCTCCTGCATATTGTGCGTGGTCAAAAAAATCGTCGTGCCCTCACGGTTAAGCTGCCTCAGCGTTTCGTGAATTTGCCCCACATTGACCGGATCGAGCGCCGAGGTCGGTTCGTCCAGGAAGAGAATTTCCGGCCTGTGCAGAATCGCTCTCGCCAGTGTCACTCGCTGCTTCATGCCTTTGGACAGCTTCTGTACCGGCGTTGACTGGTCTGCCGCCATATTGACAGACGCCAGCACCGGCCCTATCTCTTTATCCGGGACGCCATATAAGCCGCAGAACAGCTTGAGGTTCTCATAAACCGTAAGGCGGTCATACATGCCGCTGTTATCCGTCAGCACCCCAATCCTGCTCAGGAAACCGGCTTTTCGATTGCGGGCTGGATCCCCTCCAAAGACGCTCACTCGTCCTGATGTATGCGTCAGCTGGGAGGTGAGAATTTTCATCGTCGTCGTTTTCCCAGAGCCGCTTGGACCGAGAAAACCAAATATCTCTCCCCTCTGCACCCGGAAGCTGACATTCTTCAACGCTTGCTTATTTTTGTACGTCTTCTGAAGGTTCTCCACTTCAATAATGCTTTCCATTGCCGTCACCCACTGTCACTTAGTAGCTCTTTCAAGCTCACGGCAAGCTTACCGAATTTCCCCTGCAAACGCAGCAAATCCCCCATGAATTGCGCCGTCAGGGGGATGAATTCAGCCATTTTGGGGTTGAATAAATCAGGTTTGGGAGCCCACAATCGCCTTTAGCTCCTCGAATTTGGCCTTGGACATCGGAATCATCGACTTCTTGCCGTCACCGATCACCAGGCTGTAGCTATTGCGGGACCATACGATCAACTCCGCTGCATACTGAAGGTTGACGAGGTACGAACGATGGCAGCGGTAGAACTGATGCGGAGCGAGCCGCGACTCCATCTCCGTCAGTGTCCATGTCACCGCAAACTCTCCTATGCCTGTATGAATATGTGACAGTCCGTCATTGCTCTCCACATAGTAAATATCCGACGGATCGATAAACACGTATTTATCATCTGACTTCACCATTAATTTTGCGAGCTTAGGTATCGCAGTCTCCGTCTCCGGTTGTTCCGCGTATGGCTCCTCTATATCCAGGAAGTCTGCATGTAATGGTGCCGTCTGTTCAGCCGGCTCTGCTTCTTCCTGCGTCGCGAACCGATGGAAGCCATTTCCCGTCAGCCGGTATACATGATCGGACAGCGAGATGGCCTGCTCCATTGTGGAGCAGGTCACCAGCACGGTCTTGCCCTGATCGACAAGACTTGCGATGAGCTTCCGAACGATAATGCAGCTGTCGAGATCCAGATTTTGCTCGGGGTCCTCCCATATGACCAGCTCAGGCTCATGGACAATGCTTCTGGCAAAGCTAAGCCGCCGCTTCTCGGAGATGCTGAGTTTGGTGAGTCGAACCTTGGCTTTGGCCTCCAGTCCGACCGCCCCTAGCAGCTCGTCAACCGGCTTTCCCATCTTATATAGCCGTGCCCAAAATTGCAGGAAATCGCGTACGCTCATGTAACTGTAGACTCCGTCATCCAATAAACAAAAGCCGGCTCGATGCTTCATCTCCGAGCGCTGCAGATGAAGCGACGCACCCCTGTACTGGACGTTGTAGCCGAGATTAGACGGTTCACCTAGAATGGAGCCGATGAACTGGCGTCCATGCTCGTAGTTGCATTGCACAACCGTGCACTGTCCGAGCGTAAGCTCTAGCTCCATTAACGCCGAAGTAACGGTGCTCTCTTCTTTCTGCTGTTGTACTTGCAATACCGTCATATGTTTTGGCGCCTCCTATTGCTTTTATAAAGAGTAAACTTAACTTCCAATCGGCCGGCTTACTACAGCTCCCCCTCCATAAACCGGATCAAATAGCTCTCCGGTTTAGCAAGAAACTCGGAAAATCCGCATAGATCCGCGTATTGCTGGTGCTCCAGATCATAGCAGCCTAGCCCCTTCTTCTTCGGATTCCACACCAACTGAAGATGCGAATAGTTGTCGATGTCAGCCGACAAGCGAAGCAGCTTCTGCCGGCCAATCTTCATCTGAACCGTATCGGTTAAGGAGAAGAAGTCGATATGGCTAATCTCGTACTCGTTAGCCGTCAGATCCAGACGCAGCTGGTCACCGGTCAGAAAGCTCATGATTTCCTCTGACAAATGAAAGGACTTCAATTCGTGTTTTTTGTTCGCTACGTCATGAAACGCTGCCGGTTCTAATGATTTCAAATAGTCGGCCAGCTCATTGTTCTTATTAGCTACTGCAATCGTATAAGGGCGCTCGCCGTCCTTCTCCGCAATGGTCACATCCGCGCCCCGTTCGATTAGTTCCTTCACCATCGCCTGATTCCCTATACGCACCGCGACAGTCAACGGTGTCGCCCGATAGGGATATACTTGATCGGGTTCATTGTAATTAATATCCACTCCACGATCCAGCAAATAAGTGACGGTCTTCCTGTCATAATCGGAGACCGCCTTGCGCAATAAGGAGCCCCCGTACCGCTTAATATCCAATCCCAGCTCCTCAATAAGCGGGATATTTTGTTTGTTGCCGTAATACGCCTCGCTATAAGCACTGGAGCCAACCTTGTTCACGAGATCCAGCTTGGCGCCTTGCTCCGCCACATAACGTACAATATTCTCCTTGCAATATCGGACCGCTCGCAAAAAAGCGGGGTTTTGACGATCATTCAGATTAGCACCATGCTCTACTAGCAGTCTAACGACTTCCAGCTTTTCCGAAAGCAGCGCCATGTCCAGCGGGCTGACCGTTATATGTTTGCTGAGCGCAATACCTTCTTCTATATTCCAACCTGCCTCAATAGCTTCTTTCAAAGCCGGAATATCGCCTTTATAAATATGCATCGCGATGTCCGGAAGACTCTCGAACTTTCCGATATCCTTCAGCTTAATCATCGATTTATCCACTCCTGACTAAGTCTTACAAAAAGTATAGTTGAACCATTCGGCAAAACGCATCCGACCAGGGACTTAGATCGGGCATTTGACGGAGAGTGCAAGTTCCGTGCAAGCGGCAGGAATACCAACCCTCCCGTTGAATATTGCATAGACGCTTTTAAAGAAAGGAGCGGTTTGTAATGAGCGCGTATGATGTGCATATTGGAAAATTAATTAGCGGAAGACGCGAGCAGGAGGGCAAAGGAGTCTACTTGCTCTGCACGCCGGAGAAGACCATTACCGAAATGGAATCTCCCGGCTCCGTTCAAGGAATTCTCGTGAGCTCCCAGGATTGGGAGGATGCTCTGTACGAATTTTGCCAATCTGCCCTCACCCAATATATAGCGGCAGGACACAATAAAGATGTCTACACCTTCTCCATTCAGGTTGATACGTATCACGGCAGCTTGCTCGTCTATATCAACAACATGGCGAGTCTAAATCATAGCATAGAGAGCGCCCTTCCGTATGAGCGCTCCCGCTCATCTGCTTCACAGGCTGGAAATGACGATAGTCAGCTCCGCAAGCAGCTTCACTACGAGCTCCAGTATGCGGAAGCCGACTACCCTTTTATGTCCGACGATTATCCGCCGCGACTGAGACATTGGCTGGGTATGCTGGCTTGTATAGAGATTAATACGCCGGAGTACCTGGATGTGGAGCAAAACTATATTTTTGAAAAGGGAATGACAGACTCCCAGCTCTTTCTCCTTGCGATCAAGGTTATTCACCGGCTGCAGGATAATCTCAGACAGCTGGATCAAACCGATAATTTCATTGCTTATGTATCAGCCGCAGACGGTGTAGGAGGAGACACGCTCACGACCAGCCAGCTCATCCGAAAGTGTATAAGCGAGGAGAAGTTGTACCAGGTGATGCCGGAGGTGCAGGAGATGGACCTTGCTTTCCAAGCAGCTGTGCTGGAGGTGCAGAAGAAGTCTGTACAAGAGCAAGTGCTGCACTGGACGACTGCCATTGAGCAAGGCGAGTTCGGTAAGGACAGCCCGCACCAATATGAGAAGACGGACTATGCCCCCTATGAACAGCTCCTCTCGCTCGGTGAACCGGCTATACCGTACTTGAGAGAGCAGCTTCAAACAGAGCTCGAAGAGGATACAAAGTTAATTATAGAAATGGTGTTGCAGGACTTGGATTAAGAAAGGTGGACCCCTTTTGAATCAGCCATACGTAGCAATTGATGATATTATCGAAGAAATGCGGGTCTTCATACAGGAGCTTCAGGAGCAAGATCCCCAACATTACAACCGATACCCTATGACGTTGGCGGGCGAAGCGGACGAACAGTCCCTCCATAACATTAGCGAGTGGGCATTGCCGGAAGAGTACCTGTATTTTCTGAAGCGCTATGTCCCGCAATCCGTCACATGGAATACCGGCGACTATGTGAACTTGGACATTTTTGGCGCCAAGGACTTGGAGAGAGGGCAATGGGGGTACAGCCATAATCCTCAGACAAATGAAGTGTTCCAAGAATGGCCTGACCATTATCTGGTCATCGCCAGCGATGAAGGCGATCCCTATTGTATCGATTTGTCCAGAGGGGACACCGTTGTATATGCTGCCGAGCATGGCACAGGATCATGGGATTTTGACGTCGCATACGACAATCTAACCGTCTTTCTTCGCAGTGTTCTGCTGCCGCCGAGCAGCTCCTTGGACTGGGACACAGAAGAGTCCGATACCTACACCTATTACAAGATTTTCATTACAGGTGAAGGCAGCAACAAGCTGAAGACATTGGCGTTTATTAAAAAGAAGTTTTCCTGCGACTATGCGCAAGCAAGAGCGTTTATGGAGTCGCTGCCTCTCCTTGTGTACAAGGGAATTCATCAAGGTGCCGAGAAAATGGAGGCACAACTGAAGGACATTGGAACGGAGTATGAAAAGCGAGAAATAAGCTTCGCTGAATTTGTGCAGTAGGTGCAGGCTTACAGCCCCGCATCAAGAAATAGGCGACATACGGCAATTCATTGAGGATTCCATTGAAATCATTGAACATGCGAGGAAAAAAGGAACTAACTCCGTCAGCATTGAACCCTATTGTATATAGCTGAGCAATACAAATAGCTTTCCCCTTCATAACCATGGAGAGGAAAGCTATTTTTTGATTCAAGCTTAAGGCATGGCGACGGATACGAGGAAGTCATTCGTCCCCGAGAGTACCGTTACCTCCGGGGCAAACTCGATATCTCGAATGTACAGAGACTCACCAATGTCCATGCCGCTAATATCGAGTTCAATAACATTCGGCAAGTGCTGAGGCAACGTTTCCACTTCAATAAATTCTTTATGGATTTGCACAACGCCGCCGGACTTGGTGCCCACCGCTGTGCCCGTAAACCTGACGGCAACCTTGGTGCGCACGCGCTCATTCGACTGCACATGCTGGAAGTCGATATGGATCACATCCTGTGTGACCGGATGACGCTGAAGGTCCTCTAACAATACCGGTAACTTCATGTCTCCCTCAAGCTGCAACTGAATAATGCCCGATCCGTCTTGCCTGAGCCATCTCTGAAATTCTATGGCTGAAATATGAATCATCTCATTACTTTTATTCCTGCCGAATACGATGCCGGGAATACGGCCCGAGTGACGCAGATTTCGAAGCGCCGATGTGTTCATATGAGTACGTTTTTCCGCTAGCAAGCTTTTTGCCATAATAAATCGCTCCTCTTCATGAATTTAGCGTGAATTGCCTAATCGCTGAACCCTCCCCTGGCGGGGATACAAAGAGAAACATAGCATCACCTCCCATAACCCTTCTCACGCCAATAGAGCTATACATTTAATGTAAAAACCCCTTAATACGCGCGAAGGCACCCCACTCAAGAAAGAGTGGAATGCCTATGGATTACAGCTACCATATCATAGAAGCTGCGCTTTGTCTAAGATTTGTGGCCATCCGGGTAAGACATAACAAAAGCGGCCCTCATCCATCTCAGGATAGAAGGCCGCTAACTCATTGAAGATATAAAGACAATTAGACCGGTTGCAGTTCACGGCTTAGACGAAGCGTCTGTGCTGTCGTAGCATGAACTTCCTCAAGCAGTGCAGGGTTCTTCAATAAAGATTCACCGTAAGAAGGAATCATCGCCTTAATCTTCGGCTCCCACTCCTTGATATGCTGCGGGAAGCATCTGTTCAATACTTCAAGCATGACGGAGACAGCAGTCGATGCGCCCGGCGAAGCGCCAAGCAATGCAGCAATCGAACCGTCAGCCGCGCTGACGACTTCCGTACCGAATTGAAGCGTGCCTTTGCCTCCGGCTACCGTATCTTTGATGACCTGTACGCGTTGTCCCGCGACAACCAGATCCCAATCCTCAAGCTTGGCGTTCGGGATGAACTCGCGCAGCTCTTCCATACGCTTCTCCTTCGACAACATGACTTGCTCGATGAGATATTTGGTTAGCGACATGTTCTTCGCGCCTGCTGCCAGCATGGTGAACAGATTATCCGGCTTCACGGACGTAATCAAGTCGAACATAGAGCCCGTCTTCAGGAACTTCGGCGAGAAGCCGGCGAATGGACCGAAGAGAAGTGATTTCTTGTTATCGATGAATCGAGTATCCAGATGCGGCACTGACATCGGAGGAGCGCCGACCTTCGCTTTGCCATATACTTTGGCATGATGCTGCTCGACAACCTCTTGGTTTTTACACACCATGAAGATACCGCTGACCGGGAAGCCGCCCATATGCTTGCCTTCAGGAATGCCGGATTTCTGCAACAGATGCAGGCTTCCGCCGCCGCCGCCAATGAACACGAATTTGGCAGTATGATGCTCGGTTGTGCCGCTGGCTTCATTCCGCACTTTCAAATCCCAGTCGCCTTCGCTCGTGCGTTTCATATTATTGACACTATGCTTGTACTTGATGTCTACATTTTGGCTCTTCAAATGGTCGAAAAGCATGCGCGTTAAAGCGCCAAAGTTAACATCCGTACCCGTGTCGATTTTGGTAGCCGCAATCGCTTCGCTCGCATCGCGATTCTGCATAATGAGCGGAATCCACTCCATCAGCTTCTTCGGATCTTCGGAAAATTCCATTCCTTTGAACAATGGATTAGCGGACATCGCTTCATAACGCTTCTTCAAGAACGAAACATTCTTCTCACCTTGGACTAAGCTCATATGCGGCAAGGGCATAATAAAGTCCTGGGGATTGCGCAGCAGATTGCTATTAACCAGATGAGACCAGAACTGCATGGAAACCTGAAATTGCTCATTAATCTGAATCGCTTTGCTAATATCTACAGATCCGTCCTGCTTCTCGGACGTGTAGTTCAGCTCGCAAAGAGCCGCATGACCGGTTCCGGCGTTGTTCCATTCATTTGAGCTTTCTTCGCCTGCGCTTGGCAGCTTCTCGAATACCGTGATTTTCCAGCTGGGGACCAGTTCCTTCAGCAATGCCCCCAGAGTTGCACTCATAATGCCAGCACCAATTAAGATAACGTCTGATTTGGTTTGTTTGTCACCCATTTTTACCGCCCTTACACACTAATATTTAAAGAAAAGATGTAAGACTTCCCGCTCAAGTACATAGCAAAGCAGGGTGCGAACCAGTCACGCACCTTTTCTAAATGAATCATTCAGCCGAACAACAAAATATTTTGAATTTGATATATATACTATTATATGATAGTTAGTTGGTATTTGAAAGCCGTTAAATTTTAGTGTGGCGACCCTGTTGCTGTTAAGAGGGGAGAAAGCTTCCTCTTGCGGTCCAATCAACACAAAAACCAAAGCTTTGCCCTTATCATATGCTCGGGTCTTTGCTTTGGTTTTGGATAAGGACGTTATAGGCTCCTGCTGCTCTCGTGTTATAGGTAGTCCAAGGTATTAAAGATAAGGATTAATCCGACAATACACATGATCCAAGAGATCGCCGATCCCGAATGCTTGGAGATGTAAGTCTGGAGCTTCTCCAGCGGTCTCTGCATCACTCTTCCTAGCAAAACATGCAATGCGAACACAATAAGCGGAGGAAGGACCATAACTACATTGTATCCAGCCAGCATCGGCAGCCATTGAAACATCGGCAAGTGATGGGTCGACATCAGCCCGATAGCCGCAAAATACGGAAAGGCCGTCCCTACCTCGATCAAAGACGTTGTGAATCCAAGCGCAATCATGGACGCGATGCTTTTGGACTTTGGTCTGTGCACGATCGTCTTTTTGCTCTTCGGATAATAAAAGCTGGCTATGAACAATATGGCGCCTATGATGAATAATCCCCAGCTTACCGTCCGGTTTTCTAATATCGAGGACATAGCCGGGAGCAAGGCATCAAGGCCTAGCATCAGAGCAACGCCAACTGAAAAGTAAAAGGCAGCGACTGTGGCCAAATAAATCATAAGGCGGGAGCTTAACCGTTCCTTCTCCGTTAGCAACAAGTAGACCGTCACGCCCAGGGTTGCTGGACTTAGCGTATCTAGCAAAGCCAAGCCTCCTACCGTAATAAGGAGTTCATTGGTCATGCTTCTCCTCCTTGCTGGAGGGGCTCTTCACCGAAGAGAGATAGATATCGAATGCTCTCTCCATATAGTCGAGAACCTCCTTCTCAATCGGATAAAGCCCGTGGTTCTCCGATTGCTTAGGAGACTTCCTGATGTCCCATAGTTCATTGACGAACTCATCTGCATCTCCGAATTGCTCCGCCTGCTTTTCCGCCATACGCCGTATAATGTTCTGCACCTTGGATGAAGCCGGAGCATCCTTGACCAATCGTTTGATTTGGCCCAGCAGAGCAATCCACTCCAGTGAATCCGGGTCTTCTCCGTTCATCTTGGGGAGCTTGGCCCAGAGGTCCGGGTCCTTAGCCTTCAATTGATGCTCCTTCAAATCCGGCAAGTCTTTCTGATGTTGATTCGACAGCTGAATAAGCTTCTGCACCGCAAGCGGCTCATTCCCGCCCTCGACTGCAATTCCGTTAATGAGCTCGCGCAGAGAAAGCTCCATGCTTCTTAATCTCTTCTGCTCCTCAAGGATAAAGGACAGCTGGCTCTTCAATCCTGTCGACCAATCCCAGTCAGGGTCTGACAGCATATCTTTAATTTCTTGCAATTTATAGCCCATACGCTTGAAAAAATGAATATATTGCAGCTTCTTCAGCTCCTCCTCGGAATAAAGGCGATGTCCTCCCTCTGTCTTGGACGGGGCTGAAAGCAGACCGATCTGGTCATAATAACGTAGCGTTCGAACCGTAATTTGCGTTTGCTTGGCAACATCTTTGATATGAATCAATTCATCGCACCCCCGCACTCGGACGTTCTATTCTTCCTTTTTATTATCTATAGCATACTTAATCAGATACCCCAAACCTAATCCGACCAGCACGCCGGGGAGCGACTGATCGAGCATAAGGCCGATCCCAGCGCCAACAATGACACAAGCATAAATGATAATGTCTCCGGATTTCATGAAAATCATCTCCTTGAAGTGTTCTGGGTTGATTATACAAAATGACGCAACGTCACTTTCAAGGGCTTTTTCAGAAAAAAAAGCCTGCTGCTCACTTTAAGAGTGAGTAACAGGCTTGCGCCATGAAATGGGTCATTATTGAGCCGTATAACCGCCATCCACGATCAGGCTGCCGCCCGTCATGAAGGAGGAGTCGTCGCTTGCCATGAATAGTACCGCTTTGGCCATCTCTTCCGCTTGGCCGAGACGTTTCATCGGCGTCATGGCGGACAGAGCCTGCTTGCTCTCTTCCGGAATAATCGGCGTATCAATAAAGCCCGGACACAGTGCATTCACGCGGATATTCTTCTCTGCATATTCAAGCGCGAGCGAACGCGTAAGGTTCACGACGCCGCCTTTGGCCGCATTATAAGCCGCGGAGCCCGGGGAACCGACCCAGCCGTACATCGATGCAGTATTGACGATTGTGCCGCCGCCGGATGCCAGCATTTCTCGAATGGCCTCGCGAGCCACCAGGAATACACCGTCCAGATCCACGTTCACCGTGTTGCGCCATTCCGCATACTCCAGCTCATGCGTAGGTTGTACGCGGCCGATTCCTGCATTATTAAAGACAATATCCACTTTGCCAAAGGCATCTTTCGCCTGCTGGAACACGCCTGCAACTTCTTCCTCGCTTGTGATATTCGCCTTTACGAACAGCGCTTCTGCTTGCGCCTCTTTGAGCTCCTGCTCGAACGATTTGCCCTTCTCTTCATTCAGATCGACCAACACAACTTTTGCACCTTCAGATACGAATAGGCGCGCGGTTGCGGCACCGATGCCGGATGCTCCGCCTGTGATGACAGCCACTTTGTTGTCCAGTTTACCCATTTAGGAATCCTCCCGTATAATAGAGTAGTATGCATGCAGAAGCTATACGCCTCTGATTAATTTTGACTACAATTTCATTGTACGATTCTGACTATAGATCACAATCAGCAACCTTTTGCGATGTGTCGCATTGGTCGACACTCACAGGAAAAGTGTCTTTTTTCGAAGGAGGGTATGGAGATGGATACAGAACGTAACGCGGCAACCCGGCGACAAAATCGGACAAGAGAGCATCTGAAGTCGGCCTTCATCAAGCTGGTGAAGGAGAAGGGCTATCATACGGTCACCGTAAAAGATATCGTGGAAGGCGCAGCCTATAACCGGAGCACCTTCTATGTGCATTATCAAGACAAGATCGAGCTGACGGAGGATCTGCTGAATACGATGCTGCAAGGTCTTGAGGGGGCTGTCGGGGAGCCGTATCAGCCCGGACAGAAGGTATATACGGACAAGCTCGGCACCCCATCCTTCCGCATTCTGTCGTACATCTACGAGAACCGCGATTTTTTCGAGCTGATCATGTATGAGGATACTCTACCGGGGCTGCTTACGGGATTTCCCCAGACGCTGCTGAACATCTACCAGAAGCAATTCCGATTCGAGACGATCAATCGGCTGCCCGTCAACATGGATTACTTCAAGCGCTACACGGCCTATGGCTTCTACGGGCTGGTCCGTCACTGGATTGAGACGGGGTTCCGGGCATCCCAGGAAGAGTTCATCCAAGAAATCATCGCTCTGACCAAAACCCATATGCAAGCTGTGGAATATGTGGGACGCGCTTCAGACGATCCTCAGCACCCCCCGATACGATAACTGTTACAGCCCTACACCATGAGGATAGCCGTGAATGAGCGGCTTCCGGTTCTTATGGCGAGGCAACAAGCGAATACTTTCCGCTATGGGCTAGCTACCTTAGCTGAACAGTCTCATTCAGCTTGCTGTCCCCTCCCGCTCCCGTCAACTGATGCAACAGCAGCTTCACCGACTTGATCACGCTGCCGCTCTCCCAATATTCAGCTGTCTCCGCATTCACCTTAATAAGGACGACGTTGGGGTCATCGTAGGAAGCGTGAAGCAGCTTTTCATAGGCTTTGTTCCAATATTCCTTTTTCTTCTGCAAGTCCTCTACAAACTCGGCCTTACCCCTAATCGATACATAGGATTGTCCTGCATACGAGACATTCACGCTCGGGTTGCTCCGTATTTCATGGAACTTGGCAGTATCCTTCATCGTCACAAACCATAAATCTCCGTCGAACTCGATTTCCTGTGTCTTCATGGGACGGGATACAAGCCCCTCTTCGCCAGAGATGGTCGTCAGCATAGCTGTATCAATGCCTTTGATCAATTCTCGAACCTTTTGAATGGCCTGCTTGCGCTCTGTCTTAGCTTCTTTCATTCTGATCACCTCGCCTTAGGATTCCTTGATAGCCTCCCTTCCATTCGGAAGATCGGCCAGCTTTCTCCATCCGCTCATACAAAAAAACGGCAAGAACGCCCCCTAAGGTTGCGATCTTGTCGTTGATCATCCTGAATGCTGGAGCTCCTGTTCTTATTGCTGCGGAGCCATGTTGTTGTAGATGCGTGTTGCATTCACTTTACCTGTGCTCAGATCCTCCGATGTATAACCCGATACGAAATTGCCGACTTTGAATTCCTTCTGCAGCAGCTCTTCCGATGGCTCGGCAGCAGTTGGGCCGGGGATGCCCAGAATCGTGTCAGTCGTTACCGTTACCCACAGATCGCCGACTTTGAAGCTTTTGCCGTCTGCGCTTACTTCGGTAATTTGGCCGTCAATATTCACCATTGCCTTGCCTGTAACCGGCGGCGCACTTGCTTCTTCCTTCGCCGGAGCCATGTTGTTGTAGATGACGTCTGCCGTAACTTTGCCGCTGCTCACATCCTGGGATGTATAGCCAGAGACGATGTTGCCGACTTTGAATTCCTTCTGAAGCAGATCTTCGGAAGGCGCTGTAGCCGTTGGCTCATTGCTGCCCAACTTCGTTTGGTCGGTTACTTGAACCCAGAGATCGCCAACCTTGAAGCTTTTGCCGTCTGCGCTTACTTCCGTAATGACTCCGTCGATATTCACAGCTACTTTGCCCGAAATCGGCGGTTGTGTAATGGTCGTTGGGGGCTGTCCTGGCAGCTTAGGCGCCGGCTGATTCGTGGCAATCAAGCTAACCGACAATACTGCACATGCTGCAATTCCAACCGTCCAACCTGTAATCATTCTTTTTTTCGCTGTATTCATCATTCTAACCCGCTCCTTTTGATCGTTTCTAGTTGATGGTGTGGTTTTATCCATTTCGTGCATCAGCTTCCGGTACGTTGCTTCTTGAAAATCCTCGCTTGTTTTCACACGGGACATCGCAGATTTATAGACTGATTTCTTCATCCTCCAGGCCTCCAATCTTTTCTTTTAAGATAAGGCGTCCTCTTGCAAGCCATGTTCCAACCGTTGCCGACTTGGTCCGCATAATAGCTGCAATTTCCTGGATAGAATATCCCTCATAATAGTGCAGATGAATCGGAATTCGATACTTCTTGTCCAACGCCAGCACGGCCTGAAGAACCTCGTTTTCTTCCTTCGGGAGGTAGCTTAAGTGTTCGGGAACAGGATTCCTGCTTTTGAACCATCCGGTTTTCAGCATATTTTTGCTTTTATTGATGGTTGTTCGAATCAACCATGCTTTTTCGTGTTCACTGTTTTCAAAGACGGGGCGCTTCTGCAAGTAGGTCAGGAATACATCCTGTGCCACTTCCTCCGCGTCCGCTATATTTTTCAAATACGTAAAAGCAATCTTGATCATGCTTTGCGAATATAGATCCAAGGCCCGCCGTACAGATTCATTGAGCTCATATGAATTGTACAACTCAGCACCTCCTTTCACTTTTAATACAACTGAGGAGGCTTATATTTTTCATTGTGCCCAAACTTTTTTTAGCATCCAGCTATTTTTGATTAAATAAACGCGGTATAGGCGAAAAAAGGTTCCAGGGTTTATTTGAAGAAATCGCTTGACCCTAAGTCTGGCCAGAGCGGTATAGTAGGAAGAGAATGACGATCTGGTTGACCTAAGGAGGGTATGTAGATGTATGTTGTAGTTACAGCTTACCGTGAGGAATGGGTACGTGAATTTAATGAGGAATCCAATCGGATCAAACAGATATTCAGCGATGAATTAATTGCCATTCATCATATCGGCAGTACTTCTGTCCCTGGGCTAAAAGCCAAGCCGGTCATCGATATCATGCCGGTGGTTCGGGATATTGGTAATGTAGATTTGTATAATGAGTCCATGAAAGCGCTCGGGTATGAATGCATGGGAGAGTTGGGCATGAAGGGAAGAAGATATTTTCGAAAAGGCGGCGATCTTCGCACACATCAGGTGCACGTATTTCAGGACAATAACCTGGTGGATACTACTCGCCATCTGGCCGTCAGAGATTACCTTCGGATGCATCCGGATGAAGCACATCTTTATGGAGGATTAAAAGAAAGCCTCGCTGTCCGCTTTCCGAGGGACATCGAAGCTTATATGAACGGCAAGGATGCCTTTGTGAAAGAGTTGGAGAGAAAGGCCTTGGAGTGGTACAGCCAGAGCGGGAATTGAGGAGACTGCTCTATGATTCAATTCGTGCTCAAACCGCCTACAAAGATCCAGCTTGGGGGCAAGAAAATAACCTTATGCTCCATTGTTTCGGGCTGACTGACTCCTATTATTGGCTCGACTTCGAAGACATTGAATTACTTCGTTATAGCCTAGAGTTCATGAACACGTACAGTATGGACCAAAGTCAGCCTCTAACTCCCTACCGGCTCTCATACTCCACTGCTGCAAGGAGAACCGCCGGGGAACCAGGCTGCGCACCTGTCTTGGCAATTTGGAATAGCTCTTCGTTGATCGCACCATACGACGAATTGCTACCCGATACGAGAATAATGGAGTTGTAGCCCTCCAAGGCTTCACCGATCGTGGCGGGCAGTTGATCTGCGAATGCATCATGCGGGGCATACTCCGACCGCAAGTATGAGACAAAAGCAGCCCGTTCTTCTGCATCACTCAAAAAATGCAGCTCCAGAAAGTCATCGTCCAACCAGGAGCACCCTATGTTGTCTAGAAATACTGACGGCTGAGCCTCTCCATCTTCGTCATACAGAGTCTCAACAAAAGCGGCCAGCTCGTCCTCTGAGGAGAACCTCGCTCCCCATACGGTCACAACATGTTGCAACTCCACCCCACCACCCGTCTATTCATAGTTCGTTACCAGTGCTTCTCCATAGCTTCCTCACATCGCGAGAAGCCATTCCTTGCATAGAACTCGATGCTTCCGCTGCTAGGCCACAACACAATAAACTCAACCGCATTCTCCTTGGCCCACTGTTCCATCGCGGTATGAATTTGACTACCTATTCCCTGACTCCTGAACTCCGGCCGAGTATAGACATTGGTCACATAACCGAAATAAGGATCGGGCGACTTCCCCGGTCTTGGTACTTTATGAATGAATTGCAGATACATGTGAGAGACAATGCTCCCGTCCGCTTCTGCAACCCATATGTGCCAATCTCCGCCACCGATCGCCTTCGTCAAAAACGAGCTGCACACAGTATGAAACTCCTCATATCGGGCTCCGCTTTGCGTTTCCTCTTCTGAGAACTCCCACCGCATTCGAACAAGTTGATCGACATCTTCCAGTTCAGCCAATCGCACAATCGCCATGGTGCCGCCTCCTCCAATCCCCTTTTACTTATTACGAACATAAAAGGTTATCCTTGTTCCTTGACCTAACTTACTGCTGATATGCAGTCCGGTTCCAAAATGACGCTTTAATCGCTGGTCCGTATTGATCAATCCGACACCTGTCCTGCCGTCCGCCGTTCTTTCGAATAGCCGTTTCACTTGTGCTTCGTCCATGCCGACTCCATCGTCTTCAACGGTTATCTCTGCATACGATTCATGGACAGCAATCCTAATATAGATCTTGCCGCCTCGACTGCGCTTCATTACGCCATGCATGATCGCGTTCTCCACCAGAGGCTGGATCGACAGGAACGGGACTTTCAATGCTTTGCAATCCTCTATCTCCCAAATCACCTGCAGCCTTTCATCGAATCGAACCTGTTCAATAAATAGATAAGAGTTCACCAGACTTAGCTCCTCCTCAATCGGAACAAGTCCATCCATATTGGTAAATCTAAATTTATTCCTCAAATAATTGCTAAACTCTTCAAGCAGCGTACGCATCTTATCCAAGTTAATGTTGCTTAATGCAGTTACAGCGTTTAGTGCATTGAATAAAAAATGAGGCTGGATTTGCGCTTGAAGCCATGCCGCCTCCAACCGCTGCTGCTCCCGAACAAATCGTTTGATTGTAATTAAGGCCTCGATCCGTGATTTTAACTCTATCGCTTCCACAGGCTTGGTTACATAATCATTCGCCCCCGCCATAAAACCGCCGCGAATATCTTCCGGCTGGCTTCTTGCCGTGATGAGCAGAATGGGTAGCTCTGTAAGCGAGAAGCGACCGCGAAGGATTCGCGTCAGCTCGTAGCCAGACATCTGCGGCATCATGACATCCGAGATGACCAAATCCCACTCCTTCTGATTCAGTACAGCCAACGCTTCTTTGCCGCTTGTAACCATCGTGGCATCGTACTCATCCGACGACAGAATCGATTCCAGCACCTGAAGATTGACAGGGTCATCATCCACAATAAGTAGACACGGACGGGGGCAATTGGCTGCAATTTCATGAAGCAGCGGAACGGTCTTCTCCGTAGGAATAGAGTCGTCCTCCATCGGCAGCGATGGCCTATTCACCGGCTCGAATGAGCTCGCAGCGGCGACCTCATTCTTAGCGCCGAGCTCAGCAAGCTCTAACGAGAAGGTAAAGGTGGAGCCTTCCCCTGCTACAGAGGACACATCCAGCATTCCCCCATGAAGCTCAACCAACTGCTTGCAGATGCTTAAGCCTAAGCCAAAGCCGCCTTCAATCATGGTTTCGCTTCTACCCGCTTGCTCATAGGGACGGAATAGGCGCTTCAGCATCTCTTCATCCATGCCGATCCCTGTATCCGTAATTCGGATATACGCTCTACCGTCCTTGACGGCAGACTGAATCACAATACTTCCTTCATTCGTATACTTCACGGCATTATGCAGCAGATTGAAGATGATCTGTATAACACGATTTTCGTCCGCATAGACAGGAGGGAAATCTACCGGGATTCCATTCGTGATGTGAATCGACTTCACTTCTGCATTATAGCTCAGCATATCCAGTACGCCGGTCACGATAGATTGAATCGAGACGGATGTTTTTTGCAGGCGCGGATTGCCTTCCCGCAAGCTCATGACATCAATCAAATCATTAAGAATCAAGGTGAGCCGGCGCCCTACGGCCAGTACCGTTTCAAGCTCTTTGACGCTCCTGCTCTGCAACAAATGCCGCTCTCGATTCAAGACCGTCTGTGACATATTCAAAATGCTGTGAAGCGGATTGCGAAATTCATGCGACGTATTGGCTAGGAATTGATCCTTGTGGTCATTCATACGCTGCAAGGTGGATGCAATCTCTTTCGTATGGGCATGCATACTGAAGTATTGCTTAAACCAGACAGAAGCCAGGCATCCCATAGCAAAAATCTGATCGAACGGATAGTATACCAGACTGAGGCCGCTATCCCGCCAAAACAACGACCATGCAAAATGATGCACCAGCACAAGTAAGGCAACAAGCAAAAGCAGGTTGCTCCTAATATCCTTTACCACGGTTTTGAAGATGGCCATGATCGTAATGATAATGGCTATAGCTCCACCTAGTGTATAAACCGGAAACAGCTGAATAATCTGATCGGGCTGCAAGAACAACGTTATGCTGGCAGACCCTAATATCATGACCATCACGAAAGGGTACATACGACGCCAATACCGAATCTCGCGATGATTCGTGCATTGCAGCAAAGCATAGACACCCAGCATTAAGGCACAATTCGCCAACCGGAAATCCCAGGTGGTTCCGATATAAAACAATTGGTGGAACAGCTTCTCGTCGTTGCTTAACAGATTAGCAAATGAGATACACACGGTCAGCAGAGAAAAGTAAAGCAGCTTCTTCTCTCTATTTCCGAGTAAAAATAATATAAACGCGTAAGCCGAATGCATGAGAAAGATTACCGTGACCAGAAGCTGCATTGATACAGAGATTTTCATCTCCATGGCGATCGCTTCCTCCGAGCCGAATTTAATCGACCGCGCAATACCGCTATTGCGGCTATCCACGTAATTGGCTGCCTGAATGACAAGCTCGATAACACCATTCTCATCGGCTGTAAACGTTGTAGAATAAGGAAGGTTTTTCGCTATATAATCATGCTCCGCGTCAGCGATACGTCCCGTTCCGGCAAGGAGTCTGCCGTTGACATATAACTCGGATGAAGTTCGCACGCTCGGCACTCGAACACTGTAGTTCTCGTCCTTCGCCGGGTCTACATATAGAAGCAAGCGATAAGAACCAAAGCCGTATGGGGTCGGCCGCTGCTCATTCAGCGCGTCGTTCCATCCGCCTGGAACTTGAATGAGTGTCGAATTACGCTCTCCGGTTGCTTGCTGCCGGTTGCCTTTCATGAGCCATTGAGAAGGATAAAACTCCCACTCCCCATCAAGCAAGAGAATATCTCCATTCTCTGCATGCCAATCGCGTAAGTCCAACTGTCCATTTTGAATGGATACCTGTTTTTGAAGATGGAACCATTCCATCCATAACAGCCGTAAGCCCGATGCAACAGCTAGAACTATCAGTAGCATGATCATAATGCGTGCTTTCTTAAATGGGTATCTTAATGAATAACGTGGCAAGAGGTCTTCTCTCCTAGTCCTATTCTTCAAAGACATTCATATAAAGGCTAACATTATATCTATTATACGATACAAACTTAACAGATGTTGGGTGTTCGGCAGAAACAAAAAAGAATGAACCAGGATATCCGTTCATTTATTCTTCCATAACGCATGGCTTTGTCATCATTTAATAGAAAGTTCAGTTTAAAACGTTTAGTAACATTGTACAATTCCTAACAGAGGCCTATAATAGGATTAATTTTACAAGAAGGTGTGTGATTGATATGACAGTCCTTACATCCGCGATGTCCATTTATAAGGTGCGGAAGGGATAATTCCAACCCATCCCTATCCGTCATACATTCAAATTACGGAGGGAAAACAATATGTCTTTTAGTTATTATGGTGAGCTTTGTACAGAGGTCTATGACCTGACGAAAAAGGTCGGTCAATCTTTTGGAAGAGAACTTGACTACTACCGCGACAGACTGAAGCCTTGCAAAGGGCGTATTCTAGAGGCGATGGTCGGGTCCGGACGGGTCATCATCCCGCTGCTTGAAGATGGGCTTCTAGTAGATGGCGTGGACTATTCTCCGGAAATGCTGGCTTCATGCCATCAGCGCCTAGAGGAAAGAGGGCTCATCGCCAATCTATACGAGGCAGACCTTCAAGAGTTGTCCCTGCCCCAGCGATATGAAGCGATCATTATCCCAGCGGGTTCCTTCTTGCTTATTGAGAAACGCGAGGAATCCATTAACGTATTGAAGCGCCTTTATGAGCATCTTGAGCCAGGCGGACGTCTCATTCTGGATCTGTTCCTGCCTGACGCTAATTTCGAAGTTGGCAAGGTTGGACCAACATCGACCTTCCACTTACCGAATGGCGACAGCATTACGCTGGAAGAGAAGCTCGTAGAAGCGGATCTGCTTCATCAATACAAGGTCTCCTATCTCCGATATGAGAAGTGGCGCGACGGGGCCTTGATTCAGACGGAATTGCAGCGCTTTGGCCTGCGCTGGTACGGGATTGAGGAATTTAAGCTTGTTTTGGAAAGCATCGGCTTCTCGAATGTGGCCATATCGGCCGACTTCGAATACGGCCAGACGCCTGCCCATGCGAACCAGACGTATGTGTTTGAAGCAACTAGAGCTTAAATGATTAAAGAAACAGTCATCCCAAAAAAGCCATCCTCTAAAGGATGGCTTTTTGGGATGATCCATTGTCTGGCTTTAACCTTGCTCTATGAACCCTATTCGTTGCGAGAAATCGCTGCTATACGTTGAATGACCGACTGAACGTCAGTAGAGTCTTTTATCACAAATAAATAATCCGCCTCATCTTCTTGAGGTGCGTGATCAGCATCGTTAACCAATTCTGCTTGTTGTCGAAGTAAAACCTCTTCAAATGTGGAAACACTCCTAAATATAACTGTGCTCCGCGTACTGTTAGCGACTCGCGCTTGAATAATGTCATCGTCAAGATCAAAATGGACCACGATGCAGATAAACTTTTCGTTATGAAACTTGGAGAGCAGCTCTAACCGATCCTGGCGATTACGATTGGAATTGCATAGAATCAGATGAAGCTCGGTTTGATGAATAGCGTACTCTACAATGGTCTGGGTCATGGCAAACTTGATTCTATTGGGCCCATGTGCGGGCAGCAGGCTTCTATAATAGGCATTAATGAATTCGGCATGGTTATCTTGATCAATGACAAGTGTATCCTGAAGCTGTTGCTCTAACGCTTTGGCAAAGGTCGTTTTACCGCTATGGGTTTTGCCTACTGTAAGAATGACTAACCTGCTCATACACACAACTCCATCCCGAAATCCATCAATCGCTCTCCCTCTGCCTGCTCACCATTCGTAAAAGCTGTCTTCAATAAGCTCCTCAAATGATTTTGCCAATACCTTAAGCTCCCCGGTATCATGATAGCAGATCAGCACTTCTCCCGCCGGATTGATAAATATCGGATCGCCGGAGCCGTCCAACGAGATGACGTAACTGCTTTGTAAAATCTCTCCGCATGGCAGCTCCTTGCACTGCTCGCGAAATTCCAGCGTCATATCGGTAACCGTCTCCTTCCCGATACTAGAGCCGTTAGAGAACGCATGCACCGCAATGCCTGCATACGCTCCTCCGAACGCACGGATAAATTGCACATAATCCTCATGAAAACTTACTCCCAGCCGCTGCTCTGCATGAGCCACTTCCTCCTGGCTCGCAGGAGTGCCTGCTAAGGTACTATTATCCTCACGATGAAGAAATGTTGTTAACCTCTCCATAAGTGCATTATTCATCCAGTAACCCTCCCTGTCATTTGACTCTTACGACCTATTTGCCATCCATTCAAGCAACTCGCGAGCGTGGTTGATCTCCTCATCCAACACATCTATATCTGAATGCGGGGACAGAGCAGACCGCTCAAGTGCAAGCCGAAGCCACTTCGAAGACTCCCGGGCCCTCTCCATCTCACATAACCATTCCCCGTAACAGACTGCCGCGGTCCAAATAAAGCAATGCTTTATTCAGCGACGTCTGCCCTTGGTTCATCATCAGTACCTCCTCAATATAGGCTGACTAGCCACTACCCTTGTTCTTACAAATGATAAGATGTCGCTTTCCCTGCGACGATGTTGTCAGGATGTACGTCAGTCTGCTCATAACCATTCATGCGAAGCAGAATATACTCTACTTCCTCCAGGGACATGCGCAATTGCTTACTGACATCGTATAGCCCGATGTCTTGTGCAAGAAGCTTCCTTGCCTGCTCGATCTTTCCCTCCAGCCAATTATTCTCCAGCATCCAGCCCTTCACCTTCGCCAATAATTGCTGCTGGTCTTCCGTACCCGCATACTTCTTGTACTTCACAATCGACTCCACCAAATATTGATAGAGCCCAATTCCTAGAGCCTCTCGCTGCTCGTTTTTGGACATTCGCAAATACTGCTCATAGGGGATACTAATATCCAGCGTAAGTGTCTGATCCCGGCTATCGAATCGTCTGAAGGTCCTGCGTTCATAACTTTCCGGCAATACACGCCACATGAACGCAATGTGATAAGGAAACGACCAAGCTTCCGCCAATTCGGTGAGCGGCAACAGCTCGTCTTTTAATTGGCCCACGCATGTGCCATGTGTATCCAAGCCAAAGGTTATGTCCACTATTCCCGCTCCCTTATTAGACCAAATGATTGGCATGTCTCACTGAAGTTACCCTACGCATCCCTGCGACAACAACCATCGCTCCATCGTAACGAACGCCTGCGCAGCATCCTCTTCATATATGACAGCCACCTCTTGCCCGTAGGCATAATTAAACCGTATATAACCGCCTATTTCCTGATAGAACAGTAGACAGGTAAATTCATTTTCGACGACCAGATCAGGCGGGAAAACCTCCCGGAACATTCCTGACAGCTTCGGCAGCGTCAGTCCATTCGTTCCCGGCGGCAGACGCAAAAAACGATGGTTCCGCGTCTCGGACCACGGTTCATAATAGACCGCCCCTTGCTGGCCACATCCGTATACTTGGCTATAGATATCATCCAGCAACAAAGCATACATGCTGTCATCCTCCGTCTCCCGTACCTGCACAACCACTCTCTCGATACGCTCCGCATGCCGCGGCAGCCATAACAGCTGCTTCGTCTGCGGATGCACCGCCAGAAAGTCGCCATCTGCGGTATGGCCTATTGCGACGCACTCGCCAATCTGCTCTTGTGTAATAGGGCTGTCCGCATCATGCTCCCATAATTCATATTCCGGGAAAGGACGAAGCACCTCGTTATCCGGTGAGTAGACATTCATCCAACCCCTGTACGTCCCTGAACCAAACCGCTTCATAAACCGAAGATATCCTGGCGGAAAAGAGACGGCTGAATTCAGCTCTATTGCTTCCATGTGAGCCGATGATAGCGGCCCTGGCTGTGATACCAAATACATCATCTTCCTCCTTTGCTCTCCTGCTTTCTTCTATGTACGGAAGCAGCACGCCTTAAGTTGCTTGAACTGCTAAGTTTAGCCAAAAGGGACTAGCATGATCATGGGGAGAGCTGCTGTCCATAATGCCATGAGCCTATATGAGTAAGGCGACATAACAAGATAGGCGAAGGGAAACGATGCTTCCCCTCGCCTATCTATGGCATTACTCTGTTATTCTCAGACCAAGCAACAAGTCATCGCTTACTCAGGCGTGCCTTGCGTTACCCCATGAACATACGTGAACCATGGCGTGTCGAGCGCGCCTTGACCTGGATTATAAGTGAAGAAATATTCAACCGTATCCCCTTGCTGCAAATTATTGACCGCATAGGTATAGTTGCCGTTGCCTGCTGAAGTCATAGCAACGTTCTGTTGCCCGCCGTTATTGATCTTATAGTGCAAGTCGGCAAAGGTCGCACCATTGACATAGAACTGCAGGTTGTTTCCGATTTTCTTCAGCCCGCGCACCGCGTCGCCAATAACAATGACCGTAGGCGCTGCAGGCACCACCGTAATGGTGCTTACAGCTGTCTTGTTGCCGTCAACGCTCGTCGCCGTGACCGTGGTTGTGCCCGGAGCGAGTCCCGTCACCTTGCCGCTCTGATTCACGGAAGCGACGCTCGAATTGGATACGGTCCACGTTACTTGTTTATTCGTCGCATTAGACGGCGCTACTGTAGCATTCAATTGTACGTCCTGCCCTACTTCCACTTGTGCAGAAGTCTGGTTCAGCGTTACACCGGTAACGGATACACTCCCGGGATTCTCACTGTCGCCTTCTTTGTACACACGTACATAATCGACCTGCATCGTTGCAGGAATATCCTGAGGGTCTGGGCTGAGCAGTCCGTCAAAGTATCCGCCGATCGCCAGGTTCATAATGAGATAGAACGGCTGATCGAATGGCGCGTTCGGATTATTCGGAGCAGCTACGGAATACCATTGGTCTCTTGTTACTTTGAAGAAGAACTCGCCATCGACATACCACTTGAAGTTGTCCTCTTCCCATACCATGGAATAGACGCGGAAATCGTTGGCGAAGGTTTGGCCCTCTGGGAAGTGGTATTCACCCGCAATGTAGCGGTTGACCGGCCACTGTCCGCCAAAGTGAAGCGCTCCGCTAGTTGTGCCAGGCAAGCGTCCCTTTGCTTCCATAATATCGATTTCACCGGATGCCGCCCATGCGCCGTAAGCCGAGTCTTCCGGAAGCATCCACAGAGCCGGCCAGACGCCATTGCCCGTCGGCAGTTTCGCGCGGATGTCCACTCTGCCGTACTGGAAGGAGAAGTTATCCTTCGTATTCAGCTTGCCAGAAGAGTATTGCGCATAACGAGTTGGGTCCTGAGGGAAGTTCTTCGGATCATTCAGCGCTCTGAGATTCAGCTTCCCGTCTTGAATAAATACGTTCTGCGAGCTGTCCGTATAGTGCGCCAGCTCCGCATTGCCCCAGCCCCAGCTGTTAGGGTCGTTGCTAATGTAATAGCCTGTTTCATAATTCCATTTGTTCGTATCGAGCTGAGTGCCGGCAAACTCATCATTCCAGATGAGGTTCCAGTTCTGGATCGCCGGATTGGTTGGCGTGCCAATCTCAATATCGTCATGATCGCTCACATCCGGACGCGGAGCGTTCGGGTTGCCAATGAAGGTGTAGTAGACATAATTGTTGCCTACGCTGCCGCCGGACTGGCCGTTCAGCGGATAGCCGATACGAATCTGCATATCGACTTGGATAGGCTGGAACCACAGACCATAGATGTAGTCAGCCCAGTACCCCCATTGATTGGCATCAGACATATTATTGTAGCCATTCGGGGAGTAGGCAAATCCGCTCAGGCTGGAGTTCGCCATATCTACCCATTGGCCATTCACATTGATTTGATAGACGAATTTGCCCAGCTCCGTGCCAATCGCTGCACCGCCGTCAATCTTAGGCAAAGGAATGCCGATGACGCCGCTTTGATCTGCAGTAAAGGTCGTTCCTTCGTATGGAGTCAGGGTATACGAATTTCGGACCGGCACATTGAAGACGATCGTATAAATAACGTTGGCGCCGGAGGATTTCGACTCCAGCTTCACGTTGATGGACTCGGTTACGGTAAACCAGTAGCCGCCCCCGCCTTCCGTGAATTGACCGAAGTTATTGTCATAAATCCAGCCGCTGGCCGCATTGTTTTCAATATCAATCCAAGTGCCGCTGCTCACAGGTTTCACATACACCTTCAGATCATCCGCAACGGCTGCATAAGGAATAGCCGCATTATTGTTGAAGGTCGGGTAAGTGAAGCCCGCTCCGCCCGTAAAGCCCGCTGTAATCTGCGGCCCTTGCGTAAAAGCCATGGACGTAATTGTCGTTTTGTTAATGTTCTGGAATTGAAGCGTGTAATTCAGCGTCACTCCGGGATTGGTCTTGGAGAACAGCTGAATCTCGGTCGTAGCGGAGAGCATAAACCAGTAGCCGTTCATGCCGCCGTCGCTCCAGTGCCCCCAGTTCTGGTTGTAGACATATCCGCTGGCACTGTCAATGTCGACCCAATTGCCGCCTACTTTCACATTTACGCCTACATCATCGGAGACATCATTCCAGGTAGCTGAGCCTCCATTGAATACAGGCATTACAAATCCGTAGCTGGCTTGTCCGACCCCTGACTTGGAGATGACAGGCCCATCCTCTGCTGAGAAGTAAGCCATTGAGGTAACGGCGGTTCCGGCTGCCTGTACCTTGGATGGCGGCAACAGTCCCACGCTGGCGATCATAGCGATTGCTAAGAACATACTCAGTACTCTGTGCTTTAATCTATTCTCCATCCGGTAATATTGCATTACATTTGTCCTCCTTTAATACATAGATGTTTGTGATTTGCCGTGACTAATAGGATAATATTAATTAAAAAGCATAAATATGGGATTGGTTGAATGTCGGGAACTATGCCATTAAGCGCAGTTATGCCTTAATGACCAAGCTTACCCCTGTTTATTACGTGCTTCGCTCGTCAGCGCTGTCCATCTTGACGACCCTGCTGTTACTCCCTTGTGAAGCCCGGGCAGATTCGCCAGCAGACGGTGGCTGACTCGCAACATGGCCCCTTGCACAGATAGAGTATTCCCGCTTCGAATACATGGCTAGCTCATGTATAGCCGCTGGCATACCTGCTGTAAGGCCATTAGACTTCAAGCTTTCCGGCCGAGTCATTCGCTTTATCTGGGCCTGCGGCTTCTGCAACGGACCATGCGAATAGGTCCGTGTACAAGTCAAGGAAACCGCTTACATGGGAGAACATCTTTATTCTAACGAATATCGCAATCGCCTGAAAGGTACAATTGTTTTTGTTATGACCCAATATTTTAGATTGCAGCACTATGCTCAAAAAGATAGCAGCGCTATGACCGGAAGTCATAGCGCTGTGTCTTGGTATTTCCCTTCTCTTTCATACTTCCTCCGCATGAGCACCCTGTATTCGGTAGGCTGCATATTCATAACATCCCGAAATGCGCGGGTGAAGCTCTTATAGCTTTCATAGCCGACCATGGCTGCCACTTCCACGATCTTGTGCTCCGTCTCAGCAAGCAGCCGCCGGGCTTTATCTAGGCGCACGTCACGCAAGTATTCCGCGAAGCCTTTGCCGATATTTTTTTTGAACAGGTTGGAGAAGTAAGCATAATTAAGCGATACGTGATTGGATACCATTGCGAGATCCAGCGGCTTATGGTAACTCTCATGGATGAAACGAATCGCTTCGTTCAAATCCTGCGAGTTGCGATAGCTGCATTTGAATTCATAATAGAATTGGTTCAGACGAAGCAGCTGCTGCTGAAGCGCCTGAATGTAGTCGCGAATGCCCGGATAATCGAACAGATTGCGCAAGCAGTCAATATCCAGCGCTTCCTCCCCCATATAGGGACGTATAACACGCTCATACTCCTCCAGCATCTCGACCATGGCGCGACAGAGCTGCTGCGTATAGCGGATATGATAACGCTGCAGGGCATCCTTGTGGAACATGGAGGAGATACCTTGGGCGATTTTGCCGCTGTTCTTGGTGCCAATTAGCTGGAACAGCGCATAAATATCCTCATATGGAAGCTGCCACTGCTGTTCCAGCCGATCCACTTGCGAGGGCAGTATGCATCGTTTATCAGGGAACAAATAGCTATGTCGGTGCAGCTCCAGCACTTGCGTGTAGCTGCCCGGAAGCTCCTTTAACCCTTTCTGCGGGCTGGTCATCACAATAGTGGTATCAATCTGTGAAGCCTTGAGCGCGGCGGGCAAAGCGCCCGTATCTACGTCTGCGGCAACCGCTAGAATCAGATGCGGGCCGTGCTGCAGGCAGATACAGCCCCGTCTGCCATAGACGCGATACGCAATGGATTCCATGCTATGAGCACTGCTGGCCCCTGGCTGGTTGATCCGCAGCTCCTCACGCAGCAAGCACAGGCGGTAATGTCGCCATAAATCCGGATTTTGCTGCTGGGTCTGAATAATCCACGACTCGTCATTGGCAGCGCCCTGCATATACATGCACAGCTCCTTGCGGTCCGCTTCCTTGGCGCGGCGAGAGACATGCTTCATATTGCGCGAGAGCGCCTGCCGGGTCTTGATCTCTTGCCATACATGCTCGACCGCGGTTTGCAGATCATCCCGCTTCACGGGCTTAAGAAGATAACCCTTGGCTCCAAGCCCTATCGCCTTCTGGGCATAAGCGAAATCGCTATAGCCGCTAATGATCAGATATTCCACCTTGATCCGTTCCTCTTTGGTGTGCGCCATCAGCTCCAGCCCATCCATATCCGGCATCATGATATCGGTAATCACCAGTTGGATGCTATGCTGACGCAAAATGTCCAGCGCCTCTACCCCGTTAGCAGCACAATAGATGGTATCAAGCTCTAGAGGAAATTGGCGCAGCATGGCCTGCAGGCCATCGCGTATTTGCTTCTGATCGTCCACAATCAACATGTTGATCATGCTCTACCACCCTCCAAGATTCACATTTTCCCAAGGCAATCGAATCGTGACACAGGTATAAGCACCCTGCACGCTCTCAATCCACAGACCGCAGCCTTTGCCATAATGAAGCTGCAGCCGCTTATGCACATTTTCCAAACCCAACCCGTTCTTACTCGCCACGATCGGCGTGTCTGAATCGCCCTGCAGCACAGCCTGCAAGCTGGCCAGCATCTGCGGCTCCACGCCCGCTCCGTCATCCCGTATGTTGATGAGCAGCCGGCTGTCATCCTCCACGGAGACACTGATTCCGATCCGTACGCTGCCGCCCCGCGGCGCCGCATGATGAACGGCATTCTCCACGATGGGCTGCATGCACATCTTCGGAATAGTGTACCGCAGCACCTCCGGCGGAAGATCCGCTGTCAGTTCAATGTTGCCGCCTTCCATGAAGTTAATAAATTGAATATAGCTTTGAATGTTCGCAAGCTCCTCGCTGAGGGCCACGGTATCACTGCGCCACTGCATGCTGTATCGGAGCAGCGAGCCTAACGAAACTAAGGCATCCGCAATAGCCGGCTGCCGCTGAACCTCCGCCTGCATACGGATGGACTCCAGCGCGTTATACAGAAAGTGCGAATTGATCTGCGAATGCAGGGAGTGAAGCTGCGCATTTTTGGCTATAAGCTGCTTATCCACCACCTGTGTCATCAGGCGTTTGATCTCATCCAGCATGTTGTTATAGCTTACAGCCACTTCATCAATCTCATCTCCGCTCTCGTGGTCATCAAGGCCCGTGTCAATCTTCGCATCGAGCTGGCCTCTGCGCACCTTGCGCATAGAAACCAATATACTCTCCAGTCTGCGGAACATGCGCCGGGTCGTATGCGAGACGAACAGCATAATGAGCAATAGCACGCTCAAGGTAATGGCTACAACCAGGGCATACCAATTGCGCGGACCTTTCATTAGCGCCTGGTGAGATGCAATATCCACCACATAGGCATCGAGCGGGGCAATATACTTGTACAACGCATAGTAGGTATGATCCCCTACCTTGACCTTAACGGGTTCCCCCTGCTCCAGCACATCCAGCTGCCGGTGAATGCTGCCCAGAATATCGCCCAGTTCCTCTCCTGCATTGCCGGTAAATTCATGCTGAGGATTATACACCGTACGGGCAGGGTCCTTGCCATCCATGACTACTGAAAAGAAATTCCCCCCGGTCTCCTCCAGCATGTCTCGGAAAAATGCGCTGTGCTCTACGCGAATCTCCATAATGCTGGGACGCTTCTGCTGCTGCCCCTGAAGGCGAACGAGCCGGTAGTAGGACAGCGTATGTTCCCCATCCTGAAGGGCAAAGATGCGGTATGCCGTCCCTCCTTCATCCCGCAGCGTGACCCAATAATCCTGCGGATAGAAGTTGTCATAATGGTAAATTTCCGGCCAGATTTCATGCAAATTCGGATTATCGACATAAAAGCTGAGTTGACTAATCATCTCATGGCTTTGAATAATATTATGCATCTGCTCATATTGGTTCTGTCTGAATTTCACCAGCCTAAGGCCGTCGCTGCGCATATTGGAGTGGATAAAATCGACAAAGGCCTTCTGAGTCAACGCCGTAGAGGAAGCGTTTTCAATCATATCCATCCGACTGCGCAGCTGCTCGTTCAGCCTTGATACATGGCTGCTTCCACTCGCCATCGCATCCTTGTACAGCTGCGTCTCCTGTGTTCGGATGAACAGGAAGGATACCAACACGGCAGGAATTGCGATTGTCAGACTGAAGGCCATAAAGAACTTTTGGGATATGCGGGAATTGCGGTACAGCTTTCTCATTCTCGTCAGCAAATAATTCATTCCAGCGCCCTCCCCTACCTCTGTAATATACCATGTATTACAAACCGGCAGGTAGGTAATCAGGCAATATGGCACCCTCTGGCTAGTTCCCGTAAAAGTAGGGAATACCGGCCACCATTACGGCAGCCGGCAATTAACATCCTATAACTATTCGATTACTCCGCCATTTTGGCTTTGCGCACATCCAGCTCCGCCTGACGGAATTCCAGTACTTTGTCAAAGCCATAGCTATCGCGGCGTGCAAGGAAGCTCTCGAACACTTTGTCGAAAGTAGCCTCGTCCTTAGCGGTAATCAGCTCCGGCATGACTTCCTCCCAGTTCTGGGAGATACGCGCCCATGCTACCGCTACATCGGAATCGCCAAGCGGGTCGAGGCCCTTGTAGATACCGCTGTCAATATCGGCCTGAGCGTTCGCGAAGTCCTCCATTTGCTTCAGAACAGGGGCTTTCTCCGGTCTCCACTGGTTGATAATAACCGGATTGCGAACCATCCAGTACGTATCCATGACGCCGTATTCCTTCTCCAGCTTCTCAATATCGTTCGAAAGAAGATCTACCATCTCCGTCTTCAGCGTCGGCTTGCCGTCGACCATATCCCATGTCTCGCCTTCCTTGCCAAGGAACAGATCGCGCTGGCCTTCTTCGCTGGCCAGGTACGTCAGGAAGCGAATGGCACGCTCAGGGTTTTTGGTCGATTTGCTGATCATGGTAACCATCCAGCCGTCCATATTGCCCGGGAACAGCTTCGCGCTGTCGCCGTTGCTGTTCTGTGGTCCATCCACGGCAATGTAGTATGAATCCGGGTTGGCGCTTGAAGCCAGCAACGGGTTAACCGCCGCCATACCGTTCCACTCGCGAACCATCATGAAATAACGGGCGTTATTCGTTTTCTCCTCCACTTGCGTATCGGAATCGACCAGGAAATCTACGTTGATCAGTCCGCGCTCGTAAGCCGTACGGAAGGTTTTCAGCCAAGTAACATAATTGGGATCGGTAATGCGGTCATAAACCTTGCCTTCTTGCTCATGCGGAACAGCCAGCAGATTTTGCAGGTACTCGGTCATGCCGTAAGGCACATTGCCTTGTGCAAAGAACGGGCTGATCGGCTGTCCTTTGTATTCCGGATACTTATCCTTCAGCAATTGCAAGGCATTCAGGAAGCCCTCCGGTGTGCTTAGATCCGGCTTGCCCATTTCCTCATATAGATCCTTACGCACCAAAAACGTTTGGTTAGCGGCAGTCATACCCGTTTCATGCATCAGGTTCGGGCTATACGAATCATTCGGCACGCCGTACGTATTGCCATTCTCTTGACGGTACCACTTCAGTGTGCCATCGCCCGCCACTTTGTAGAAGTAGGGGTCGTACTGGTCTGCCAGTTCATTCAAAGCATACACAAAGTCGCCTTCCCATAGCTTTTTGACAGCGTTTTCCCAAGAGCCCATTGTAATAAGATCCGGCAGTTTACCGGAAGTCATCATGAGCGTAATATGCTCGTTCGCTTCGCCCGAAGGAACTTCGAGTTTTACTTTGACGCCTGTTTTTTCAGTTACATACTTGGAGGCCAAGCTTTCGCCCCAGGAATGCGGATACCAGGAAGCTCCTACGAACCACGATAATTCTATCGGGCTAGTATCCAGCTGCCATGCCGGAACCTCAGGGTTCGGCGTCGCTTCGCCAGCGGGCGGCTGCGAGTTGTTCGAAGGCTGGGAAGTTGGCGTGTTCTCATTGTTCTTCGACCCGGTACACGCGGCCAAGCTTAGCACCATAATTAAAGCCAGGGCCATAATGATGCTTTGCTTCATGCGGTTGCGCTTCATTACGTGATCATCCTCTCTTTTTGTCCCTTTTTTAGTATATATGGATCATACGCCGCTCCGCTCATTACCTTAGATCGGCGTATGACGCTTACCCTTTAATGGCGCCAATCATAACACCTTTGACCAGATAGCGCTGAATAAAGGGGTAAACCAACAGAATAGGAAGCGTAGCTACCATCATGGAAGCGAACTTGATGGAGTTGCCCGGCAGCCTGGCGCCGAATTGCGCCATCGCTTGCTGCTGCATGAACGACATGGAGTTCTCTGCAATAATTTTGTAGAGCATCGTTTGCAGCGGCAGATTTTCCTGCGAGTAGATATAGATGACACCTTGATAATAATCGTTCCAGTGATATACCGCCGAGAATAGCGAGATCGTCGCAATAACAGCCATACTGTTCGGCATGACGATGCGGAACAATACGCCGTAATCAGAAGCTCCGTCTACCTTCGCCGATTCCTCCAGACTATCCGGAATTGTGCGGAAGAAGCTCATGAAGATGACCATATTGAAGAACGTGTACATCGCCGGAATGATGAAGACCAGGAAGTTATCATAGAGTCCCAGCTTCGTCATGAGAATAAACGTAGGAATAAGTCCACCTGAGAACAGCATCGTAATCAGGGCAATCTTCATATAGACCTTACGGCCGATCAGATTTGTCTTGCTCATGCCATACGCTACGATTGCCGTGAACAGCACATGCGCGGTCGTACCGATAAGCGTACGCATCGTGGTGACATAGAAGCCATTCATCAAGCCTTTATCATTAAAGACAACGCTGTAGCTTGCCCACGAGAACGCTTCCGGGAACCAGTTGACCGTACCCAGTATCGCCTTCTCCGGCGCATTAAGCGAGTTGATAAATACGAACCAAATCGGGTACAGCGTCAGAAAACAAACCGCCAGCATAACCAGGGTATTGCAGACTTCAAACACTCCGATACGCCGCACTCTTCTGCGTAATTCCATAAATCTGCCTCCCCTTCGTTAGAATATGCTGTCGCCTGTCAGTTTTTTGGACATGTAGTTGGCCAGGAACAACAGTCCCAGCGCCACAATCGAGCGGGCGAACAACACAGCTGTCGAGAAGGAGTGACGCCCGGATACGAGACCCATGTTATAAATGTACAGGTCCAAGCTTTCCGCCATCCTCATGTTCATGTTGTTCTTCAGCATGAAGATCTGCTCAAAGTTGCTTCCCAGCATTCCGGCGACTGCCAGAATGAACAAGATCGCGATGGTCGGGCGAATGCTCTGTACCGTAATATGCCACATTCGCTGCCAGCGATTGGCGCCATCCAGCTCTGCTGCTTCATACAGCGCCGGGTCAATGCCGGCAATAGCAGCAATATAGATAATCGCGCTCCAGCCCGTTTCCTTGAGCACATCGGAGAAATACGTAATCCACCAGAAGTACTTCGGATCACTGTTGTATAGAATTTCGCGCTCCTGAATGCCAAGGCCCATCATCAATTGGTTCATGACACCGCCTTCACCGAGCCAGTTCAGCATAATGCCGCCGAAAATCGTCCATGCGATAAAATGCGGCAAATACGAAATCGTCTGGACCGTACGCTTGAAGCGTATGCTCCTGATTTCATTCAATAGCAAAGCGAAGAAAATCGGAATCGGAAAACCGAATACCAGCTTGATTGCGCTCATGCCCAGCGTGTTGCGAATCGAGCGCCAGAAGCGGTCATCCCCTATAAATTCCTCAAAGTGCTTCAGCCCGACAAAGGGTGATTGCAGCATAGGCTTGGCAATGCTGTAGTCCATAAATCCGATAATCAGCCATAGCATGGGGATGTAGCAAAAGATGAACATCCATATAATCCCGGGGATTACCATGCTCTGCAGCTGCCATTGCCTGAGCAATGACTTAACTAGTCCTGTCCTCTGTTGGAACATATTCTGTGCCCCCTTCCATCTCATCGTAATGAAAATAGGCATAGGAAAAAAAGGCCATGATTTTTGACCCTATCCCATTTTTTTGGATTTGTTCCACCAAGGGTCAAATTTCAGTATTCTGGGATTAACAGAAGGGAGTGTTCAGGGATGAACAAGCTAATTTGGAAGCAGGATTTTTCGGACAGCCGCACAGATCTGAGCTCATGGAATATTCGCATCGGCAACGACTTGCTGGATAACGACGGAAAGCCGATCCACCCGGGCTGGGGGAACGGCGAGCAGCAATATTATACGAATCATGACAGCAATTTGTATATCGATGAAGCAGGTCTTAACCTATGTGCGCGGCGCGAGCTTACCGAGACGGAAGATGGGCGAAGCTTCCACTACACTTCCGCGCGTCTGGATACAAAGGACCACTTCTCCTATCTCTACGGCAAATTAGTTATTCGCGCCAAGCTGCCGGTCGGGCAAGGTCTATGGCCTGCCATATGGCTGTTGCCGCAGGAGCAGGCTTACGGACCGTGGCCCGCTTCCGGCGAGATCGATATTATGGAGGCCAGGGGCCGCCTGCCTCAGCAGGTATCCGGTACGCTGCACTACGGGAAGGACTGGGATCATAAGAAGCTTGACGAGTATTCGCACCAGCTTGAAGACGGCAACATCAATCAGTTCCGGGATTATACGCTGGAATGGAGTGAACACTCTATCCGCTGGCTCGTTGACGGACATAGTTATGCCGAGCGCCGTATGGAGCCGGACATGCCGTTCGACAAGTCCTTTTACCTGGTGCTTAACCTCGCCGTAGGCGGCTGGTATGACAATGTTGCTATCGATGAATCCGCGCTGCCAGCGGTTATGACGGTATCCGGGATTTGGCTTTATCAGTAATTGAAGAGAATGGAAAAGCCGTTGCAGATGCTGCAGCGGCTTGATTGTTGTTATGGAGTAGCTCATGTGATTACACGATTTCTATATGACGGTTTTATACCAATCCCTGCACCGCTATCTTTGGGCTGGTTTCTCTTACAATTTAGAGAAGGACGCCCCTTAATTCTGGAAATACTGCACTTTCGGCACGATTAGCAGTGTGTGGCACAACTATTTCACTTTTTGGGGCGCCTCCAAGCATTTAACGTTGCTCTACAACGCTATTTACGTGATTCTGCCCTTTCGGCGCGATTAGCGGTGTGTGGCACGACTATTTCGCCTTTTGGGACTGCTACTTTTCAGTGGTTAGTTCTCACTCCCACCTGCCAATTCATACGCAGCTTCAAGCTCGCGCTGCTGTCGTAGATGATGCCGAGAGTGCATACCAATAAGACTGAACCACTCCTGCGCATTTAACCAGCCGAAGCCGTCATGCCTTACTTTATAATTCGGATGGATATCCTTTAATCGGCCTTCCCATTCCGCTATTCGCGTGAGAACTTGATCTAGCCCTTCCGATAAGTCATCCCTGCTTCTCAAATTATTAGGGTTGTTCTCCGGCCCATCCGGCAATCTGATCTTGATCGCAGGGAATGCTCCAGCGCGAAACAACTTTTCCCCCGCATCTGTCTTGCCGCCAGCCTGCTCTTCGCTTGCAGATGCGCAGCCTTCCACTTGGTCCAGATAATCCAGTGCCGTTAGGATAAGATGATCGTACATTTGCCCAAGAGACCACACCTTTGGTGCGGATATGTAACGAAGCTGCTCTGCAGAATATTGCTGTAGTTCACTCTTGTAGGCCTCGATGCATTCAATATGGTTCATGTGTACACTCTCCCAAGATTTGAGCTTCTACTCCCTCTACTTTACAATATTATGCATAGCCATATTTCTTGAAAATTGCTCCTTTTCCATACTTGCAAATATACCGAGACCATATCGCTTCAACCAGCGAGCCATACCTTAGAAAGAAGGTGCCGCCAAAATGAGCAAATCCGAACGCTTCTGGGACAAAACAGCAAGCAAGTATGATCAAATCGAGATGAAAGATACCCAGACTTACCAAAACATCGTCAACCGAACAAAAAAGCATCTCAAATCAAGCGACATAGTCATGGACTACGGCTGCGGAACTGGATTAATAGCCAATGAAATCGCAGAAAACGTGCAGGTGCTTCATGCCATCGATATTTCCGCAAATATGATTGATATTGCCGAGAAAAAGGCACGCAATCGGAGTATCGCCAATATCAACTATGCTCACACGACCATTTTCGATGAACGGTACAAGGAAGGCTCATTCGATGCTATCTTGGCCTTTCATATTCTGCATTTGCTGGAGGACGAACAAGTCGTACTGCAAAGAATAAACGAGCTGTTAAAGCCTGGAGCATTATTGATTTCGGCAACACCATGCGTTGGTGAAAAAAGAATGCTTAAAGGCCTGTTGTCCGTTGCAGGTAAAGTGGGTCTAATGCCCGCTATTCAAGCATATAAAATCAACGACCTCGTCGATGCCATTAAAAGAGGGAGCTTCTCCATTGTGGAGACAGATTGTTTAAATCCGCGCTCTCAGGAATATTTCATTGTGGCCAGGAAGAATTAATCTATCCTTGAACGTACACCTCACCAAAAAGTTCTCTGGCCGCATCTCCATTCACTCCAAGCTCTCCACTCCAAGCTGCCCATGGCATTTCCATATCCGAGCGGCCTTTTGTGTTCGCAAGCTTCGCTTCTTGGCTCACCATAACCTCATAATCCGTCCATCTGCCGAAATCAATCTGGACCAGCAGGTTTGGAATAACCCCTGCTATAGCGAGCGAATTCAATATCCCCCGCCGTACGTATTTGTTTTTCGGCATGATCTTCTCTGCCGCCAGCCGCTTCTCGAATTCACCCGGCGTTTCATCCGGCCCCGAACGCGCCAAGCTGTCCAGCAGACTCCGAAATACATCCATATCCTCATTTGTCGGTTTAACCGGGGGCTGCCCGGCCAGCTCCTTCAAGTCGAGGAGCGCTCCCCAAAGGTTGGAGCCATACGCGTTGCCTAAGTAAAGGGCGTAGTGAAGGTAGGAAGCATTTTCCCAAAATCCATCCTTCTTTTCCTTCGAAAAGGAGCACACTCTGCAAGCCGCATAACGCTCGCCCTCTTGGAACTCATGCTCCGGCATGTTCTGCATGGTGTAATAGCTGATAAATGAAGACAGCCCCCGGGGATAACTGCCGCCTATACCCGCGACAAAACCGTCTATAATGCGTTCACGAGTTAACCGATTGTCCCCTCTAAGCTCTATTAATTCCTTTATGCAAGAGTCATGAGATAGCCACTCCAATTGGTTGACCGGCCAATTCATTTCCTTCAAGAGCTCTTTCTCCCGATCTGTTAGTGAATCTTCCTGATACAAGCTCACTTCTCGCTCACGATCATAGGTGCAATTAGTAGCATGGTACAACTTCTTGAGAACGCTCATTTTCTTCTTATCCATATCCGCATACCTCCGAACGATTGAGATAGTTTCTTTACGCTTCCATGGAATGGAAAGTTTCGCTATCTGCTGACTAGAGCTACTCGTCTGCAAACAATACGCCTCCGTTTTTTAATCGAATAGATATTTGACATCAGACTCGCGATCAAGTATCTTGATTATAAAGTATCTTGATTATCAAGATAAATAACGACTCAAGGAGGACTACCTTTTTGTCAAACCATCCAGAACAGCCTACGGAGCAACAGGAAAACCTTACGATGAGCATGCGCGGACTGGGAAACAGAACGGTACTATACCAGCAAAGTGTAGCTGCTTCCTTAGGGCTTTATAATAATGATTTCTTATCCGTCGACATTCTGCATGAAAAAGGACCCGTCACCGCCGGTGAGCTGTCAAGACTAACCGGTCTCACAACAGGCAGTGTGACCTCCTTGATTGACCGACTGGAAAAAAACGGGTTTGTGCGCAGACAACAGGATCCTCATGACCGCCGCAAAGTGATTATCGTTCCGATATATGAAGACAAGGAAGAAGTCCGTCAAACGTATCTCCAGCTCCACGCAGCAATGGTTAAGCTGGCGTCCTCTTACTCCGATGAGGAGCTCGAGCTTATTAGCCAATTTCTGAACAAAGCAAGCGCCGTACTAGAGGAGCAAATTCATCATCTTCATGGAAATGCACGTCCAAATAAAGCAAATGATAAGGGATGAGTCAAATGGCTGTATTAGTAATCTACGCAACAAAAACAGGAGCAACGGGTCAATGCATAAAGGTGCTGGCAGAGGAAATTCCAAATTGTACGACTTGTGATATTCAGACGGAGAAGCCTATTATCGAGGATTTTGACCACATTATTTTGGGTGCGGGCGTCCGGGACGGAAAGATATACAAGCCGATTCGCGACTTTATCAAAAAAAATCATGACGCCCTGCTACAAAAGAGAATGGGATACTTTATTTGCAATGAAAAGCCCAAGGAAACGGCAGATATTATAGAACGGAATATTCCCGCCGATCTAAAGGAAGCCGCTGTCTGTATGGAATCATTTGGCGGTTATAAGGCTTATGCTGCCCCAAAAGAGGGTACCGATCAACTAAAAGGGATTTTCGCGGATAAAATAAAAGCTTTTGCCGAAAAATTTAAAGTATAATCTCTTCCAATTAGGCTTCCATGCCCAATCAAATAAAAAGGCCTCCCTGCATATACAAAATGCAGAGAGGCCTTTCTTATAGTTTATCGATTAATCCATTTCAGCACTTTCAAAATTTGTTTGCGGCTGATCTTCCCGCCGGTGAAACGGTCGATTTGGCGGAAAGGCATATTCATGACGAAGAAGACGTTATTGGCTAGCAGCGGTTTATTGACCGCGTGGAAGAACCGATTGACGAGACGGACAACCCCATAGATCGCCTTCCCTAGCCAATTCTTATATCGGGCTTGTGCAATGGTATCGTTAAGCCCAAGATCCCGCTTCGGGTCCCAATAAGGCGAAGGAGGTTGATAACCTAGCAAGCGGTAATATTCCGCTTCTGTCACCTTATGGACTTCGCCGTTGAAATAGTTCGGGAACTGCTCCTTCGTGTGCTCGCACGGAACGGAGTCACCCTCCATCGTCACCCTCTTCTCCAGATGAATGGACTGGATCGAGCTTCCGATCTGGATGCGGTACGCGCCGGGCTCTACAACCCAATCGCAGATCGCGGGATGATAGTACGCGAAATCCCGTTCTTCCAGCGCTATTGTTACGTGCTTGCTTTCACCCGGCTTCAAGAATACCTTATCGAACCCTTTCAGTTCTCGCTTCGCTCTAAATATCGCAGAGTCGAGCTTCTCGATATACAGCTGCGCCACCTCTTCGCCCGCGACCGCTCCCGTATTGGTGATCGTAAAGGACACTTTCATCCCATCTACGACTAAATCGCTATATGCAAAGGTCGTATAGGATAACCCGTGCCCAAACGGGAACAGTACAGACTGCCCGACCGTATCGAAATAACGGTATCCGATGAAGATCCCCTCAACATGCTCCGCCGTTGCTTCTTGGCCCGGATAATAAGGAGCAGACGATACGTCGCTATAGCGGATCGGGAAAGTCTCGCTGAGCTTGCCGCTTGGATTATATTCGCCTGTCAGAACGCTGGTTAACGCCTCGGCGCTGCCTTGTCCGGACAGATACGTATGGACGATGGCTTTCGCATCCTGAACGAACGGCATTTCGATCGCGCCGCCGCCTGATAGAACAACAACAATATTGGCGTTTACCTTCGTCAGGTCGAGAAGCAAGTCCAACTGGTTCTCGCGCAGGCCCAGATGCTCGCGGTCAACGCCTTCCGCTTCGCTGCTCTCGTCCAGCCCCAGAAACAGAAGCACAATGTCCGCTTGCTTTGCCAGCGCAACGGCTTCTCTTGCCAATGGAGCACTGCTTCCGCCCATTCGCTTGAAGCCCTGCGCATACCCGATTACCGGCAAGCCAGATCGGCTTAGCGTATCCCAGGCGTTGGACAGCTTGGCGGGATTGATCAGCGAACTGCCGGCGCCTTGATAACGAGGAGTCTTGGCGAAATCGCCGATGACCGCCACCTTCTTATCTGGCGAGAGCGGCAAAATGCCGTCGTCATTTTTCAGTAACACGATAGAACGCTTAGCCGCTTCCACCGCTTTGGCATGATGCTCCTCATAGTCAACGATTGGCGCAGCCTGCTGATCCTGCCGTGTCGTGAACACCAGCTCCAGCACTCGATCGACGGCTTCATCCAGCACCTTTTCATCCAACTCACGGCTTCGGACAGCTTGCACAATCTCTCGATCCGTTATGCCATTGGTCGAGGGCATCTCCAGCTGATTGCCAGCCTTAAGGCCCGCTACACGGTCATTATTGCCGCCCCAGTCGGTGACGACCACGCCGTCGAAGCCCCATTCACCGTACAAAATATTTTGCAGCAAATAGGTATTTTCGTTCGCGAATGTGCCATTCACCTTATTGTAAGAGCTCATTATCGTCTTCGGCTGACTCTTCTCCACCACTCGTCTGAAGCCTTCCAGATACAACTCTCTAAGCGAGCGCTCATCGACAACCTCATCAATGGTCATCCGCATATGCTCTTGGCTGTTGACCGCAAAGTGCTTGGGGCAAGCGGCAATGCCGTTCGACTGAATCCCCTTGACCATCTCACTCGCGAGCTCGCCCGTCAGGTAAGGGTCCTCGGAGAAATATTCAAAGTTGCGGCCGCATAACGGGTTGCGCTTAATGTTCAGCCCCGGTCCCAGCAGCACGCTTACCTTCTCGCTGGCCGCTTCCCCGCCGATCGTCCGCCCCACTTCGTAGATCAGCTCTCTGTCCCAGCTATTGGCGAGCGTGGCCGCTGTCGGGAAGCAGGTGGCAGGAAGGCTCTTATTAAGACCTAAGTGATCCGCCTTGCCGCCTTGCTTCCTTAAGCCATGAGGGCCATCCGTCAGCATGATCCCCGGAATGTCCAAACGTTCGATTGCTTTCGTATTCCAAAAGTTAGCGCCCGACATGAGAGACGCCTTTTCTTCCAATGTCATTCGTCCGATTAATGCTTTATGCTTCAATTCTTATCACCCCGTACCCTTATGCTCTCTTGATTCCATTATGCTACTTTTCGAAGAGGTACGTCTGCAGAATCGTGTACAACACATGATGGACACTGGTGCGAACACCGTGCGCGATACCCGACGGGTCCTTTTTGTACGCATCTTCCAACCGCTTCTCGTTCTTCGTCGACGACATCACATCCAGCATCAAGTCATTGCCCGCGACTACCGCATCCGGCGCTTTCATGAAGCCGAAGACCGCATCGCTGGATACGAACCCTTCGAAGCCCCATTCCTTACGAAGCACATCGTTCAGCAAGACAGAGTTCGCTCCTGCCCACTTCATCCCGATAATCGAGAAGCTGGACATCGCGCCGAGTGGGTTGCTTTCCTTAACCGTAATCTCGAACGGCTTCAAATAAATCTCGCGAATTGCCTGCTCATTCGCCCAGATCAGGTTGCCCGAGCGTGCATTTGTTTCTTGATCGTTAAGCGCAAAGTGTTTCATAAAGGCAATAATCCCTTGGTCTTGAGCCCCGTTAATCATCGCTGCCGCTATCTTGCCAGAGAGCAGCGGATCTTCAGAGAAATATTCAAAGTTACGGCCGCCTTGCGCCGTGCGGTGAATGTTCATTCCCGGTGCATACCAGCCTTGAATGCCGTACGCGCGCGCTTCCTTGCCGATGGCCTCGCCCATTTGATACGCCAGATCCTTATTCCAGGTTGACGCAATGACGATTTCGGACGGATATGACGCTGCCGTAATCGGCTTGAAGAAGTAGCTGAAGCCGGCAGGTCCGTCCATTAATAGTGTTTTCGGAACGCCCAGACGGTCTACAGCCATCGTGCGATAGGCGCCATTGGCCACAAACTCGAACATTTCGTTCAAGGTGAACTGATCCAGGAAAGCATCCCACTTCGGATCGTCAAAGGCCAGCCCTTTCAAGTCCGCCAGCATTAAGCCATTATCCGCGCCGAACATCGGCATCTCCAGCTCCGAAGGCTCGGGCTTCTTCGAGAACGCGTCCAGCACATATTGCGGCGCTTCAAGGCTGATATTCTCATCAGAAGGATATGTGCCCGCCCAGTCATGGCGTGACAGGTAAGTCAGTTCTCCTTTGGCCAGATCAAAACGATTCTCGTAAGCGGTTCCCGTGTCCTTATCTTCTTCGAACACGATTTTGTTCCCCAGCTCAAGATCATAGCTTGCCACGATATCATGGACATTGCGCGCCACTTTAATCGTATACGTGCCCGGGTCCAAGACGTAAGCTTCCGCTTCGTTCATATCATAAGATGCCATCTCCTCCGCAGCGAAGGAAAGCGTGAGCACCTCGGATTGACCCGGATCAAGGAGCGACGTCTTCGCGAACGCGCCAAGCTCGATGGCCGATTTCTCAATGCCGCCCGGAATATAAGGCGCCGAATAATACACTTGAACGACATCCTTGCCTGCTGTGTCACCCGTGTTCTTCACTTCAACCTGAAGCTCGATCATCTCTTCCGTCAGCTTCTGATCAAGCACCGTCCACTCGAAGTCGGTGTAGCTTAAGCCGTAGCCGTAAGGGTACAGTACCGTCTTCTGATAACCCGCTTCGTCACCTGCATAATACGTTTCATAGAAACGATAGCCGACATAAATGCCCTCTTGGTAATTCAGGAACGAATATTTCAAATTCGTGTAGCCGTAGTCCCCAAAGTTCTCGCTGGCCGGTGCCGTGGAGTTGTCGTACACATACGTATCCGTAAGACGGCCCGATGGATTGATATTGCCCGCCAAAATATGGCCTAACGCATTAGCACCATATGGACCCGGCGTCCCGATCCACAGCACGGACTTGATCGATTCGAACTCCTCGACGAATCCAAGCTCAAGCGCATTGCCCGCGTTAATCACAATGGTGACGTTCTTGAAGCTTTGCGCCACCTTCTCGACCAAAGCGCGTTTGTTGGCAGTCAATTGCAATTGCTCCACTGTCGCGTCGCTTGCTTCCACGCTTTCGCTGGCAATGACGATGACCGCATTGTCTGAATACGCTTTGGCTCGCTCAATAGCCTCTTGCGTTAAATATTCAATGCTCGGCTCGTCGCTTGAATTCGCTCCCATCAAGCCCTTGACGACCTGCATAATGCCGGTGCTGCCTGACGAGCCGCCATGCTTCTGGGCTACCCCTTCATACAACTCGTATAGCTCCGTATTGTACGAAATACCGGCATTCTGGAGACCTTCGAACAAATTGACTGCGCGCGAAGTGTCTCCCCCGCCCGAGCCGCCTCCTCCATAACGCAGATCCATCGCTGCAAGTCCAAACACGTTCACCTTCTTATCCTGCAATGGCAGATGATCATCTTCGTTCTTCAGCAGGACAATGCCTTCATTCGCGATTTCTTCAGCGACCTTCCCCCCATGCTCACGAGCTGCGATCGCTTCCGGGGTATCCGTTACAGCCGTAATATGCTTCGCACTCAAGGCGTCCGCGATGTTGGATACGGTAGGCCCGAACTGCGCCACCAACAAGATAATCACGGCCGCAACAATCGACCAGCCTGCCAGACGGCGTGGTCTGTTTTTCACTTTTCGATAGCGCTTCGCTTCTCTCTTCATGGCTCTGCGCTCTTTGCGGCTCACAGACTGCATCAGTTGTTTTCTTTGCAGCTTCTGCTCTAGCCGCCATGCTTTATCCTTCTCGATAGCAGCTTGGCGCTCCGCTTCCGGCAATGCGGCGATCTCTTGTTTGCGCATCCGAAGCTTGGTTTTATCCGCCTTCACTTGCTGCACCAATTGCTTCTTCTCTGCTCGTTTATTTTTCATATAATCCAACATAGCGACACCCTCCAGCTTATGACTTGATGATCCCTTCAAGTTTATAACAGCGCTTTCATTTTATCTTTGGGGATCTTGCCATAAAAAAAGCTAAATATTGCGATCATCGGAAGCTGACCGCTTCCATCGAAAGCAATATTTAGCACTCATCGTTGGACTTCTCTAAGTCTATCATCATAATTCCGAATAACGGAATCTCTAGCTCAATGGTGTAATTCCCCTTCAGATACAGCATTTCCACACTTCTCGAAGGCCGATTGACGCCATTCCAATAAGCGATATCGTCGAAGGACAATTTTTTGCATTTTCGCAAATCGGAGAGGCTCTTGCGCTCATCGGACTGTACAGGCGTTAATTGTTGCTTCACCATTCGATATGACCCTTCCAAGGGAGCCAGCGCAAGCTTAACCGAAAGGTATGGACTTTTCACCTTATGCCAGGTCGATTCCAGCGCTTCTTTGTTGATGTGCTTCAAATAAATCAGCATCTCTTGCTCGGGGTAAATCGTGATGATGCGGTAATCCTCCTGCCGCTTCGTCACGATACAGGCCTCATTGCGAAACACGACTTCGTCATACAATCGGTTAACGAATTCGGTCGCATACCAGCTGTCCCTGTATCGGCCGTCCGGATAGCATAGCGACAGCTTGCCCGCCAGCTCTTCCGGAAAATATTCGAACAGCTTCGCCGTATCGAGCGACAACGGAGGATAGTAGTGTCCCGCGCCAACATCCGAATTCATAAAGTTGATGTAATGCCATATACTCGCGTTGGCCTGCACCAAATCCGAATAAGCCGACAAATCATCATCCTGCTCATACACCAGCATCTGGTCTAAGATCTGATGTTGAATCTTGCGATTCCCCTGCTCGGCAATCATACGAAGATAAGCAGTGTCGAGCAGATGCTCCATCGCGGCCTCACGCGAAATCTTGCGCATACATGTCAGATCATCGATGCAATAAATAGCGTCTGACAAGTCATTATCGAGTGGCACTGCATCGGCGGGAGCCATAGGAAAGTGGATCACGATATATCTACAGGCGCTGAATATCGCGATCGCATCCGCTAGCGGGCGGCATAGCTCCCCGCTATGCTCGAATTCGTAGAAGCAGCGGAACTCGTAGATCCAGTCCGGGCTTGTCCCATAATTTTGCCGCAGATGATGCCAGAGCTCAGCGAACATCGTCTGAAACCATGGCTCGTTAGAGAGCCCCTTCTCCCGCCAATCCTCGTAATCGATGGAATGGAACTGCATATACGGGACCATGCCTGCGGACACAATCTGCAACAGCATGCGATCCAGCTCTTTAAAGTTATAAATGGGCTTGCCGTCACGAATCTCAATATCCACCTTCTGCAGCACACGGGAGACGGCAACCCACTTCACGCCGAGACGCTGACGCACCTCGAGCAATTGGCCCTCTGCCAGCCCATCCTTCACTTTAAGCACATGATTCGCCTTCGCGTACTTGCCGATCGTCCGCCGAACATCCAGCTGCACGTCAATCCGATCCGGCGACAACGGCGATGCGGGAGCGAATTCCCCTAGAGGAACATAAGGCGATAACAGCGCGAACGCATCCTGAGACATTACGGACTCTGAGCGATGATGCTCGCTCTCCTTCTGGCGTTCTGCTCGATATTCTGCCGGAGTCAGCTTGAACCTCTCTTTGAACGCTTCGTTGAATGATCGCACATTGGGAAAACCGTTCAGTAAAGCAATCGTAACCATCTTCTCAATCGTTTGCTCCACCATGCGGGAGCTGTGAAACAGCCGAACTTCCTTGATGTAGTTCCCGATGGAGATGCCCAGATGCTTTTTGAAAGAGTGCGCCAAATAATACTTGCTTATATAGAATCGCTCGGCTATCTCGTCCAGGCTGAGCTTCTCGGCATAATGGGCATTGATATACGATACGATCTCCATGATCTTGTCGGAAGCCGCATGCGGCTGCTCTTGTTCATGTGCGGGCTGGAGATATCGGTGCAACAGCCCGATCAGCCGGTTGACGTACCCTTCGATCATGTAGCTGGACCCATTCGACGGATAGGCTGTCTCGATATACAAAGAAGCGATACATTGCTTCATGAACTCGTAACCTTCTTTTTTGTATACCAGGGATAGCGGCATGTTGAGCTTGAATGCCGGCAGCTCCTCTTGATACGCATTCGTTAGCAGCTGAACCTTAAGCGTCGCATTGCCCTCGCTGCCTTTGACGCGAACCATATCGCCTTTATTGAGCACGAAGATATCGCCAGTTCGAATGAGGATATCCGCCCTGCCCCGCATAATCTCCAAGTAACCGGAGAGCACAAACCATACATTCAGCTCAGTCATAAGCAAAAAATCAGCCTGCTGAATCGTCTCGATCGCAGCCTTCACGGTGCGGAGCGACCCTTGTTGTTCTATTTGAGGCACTTGCCATCACCCCGTAACTTATTCATTTTTACCATTCAAGGCCATACGGCCCTGGTTATCCATTGCGCCTATTATAACCTATACGTTCAGAGGCGGCCCTAAAAATTACCGCTAACGGATGTCGTTTTGGAAAACAATAAAATCTTGTTTCCGTTAGGCTCTCAGGGTCTTTTTTAACGAGCTCCTCTTCAGCAACAACACGTTGAATATCCAGCGGGGGAAGCTCTGAAATTACGGCTGCCATTGACAGCCGCCCCGTCGTTACGCCCAGGTTCAGCAAATTTCGTTTGTGAACACAGCAGCCATGATTACTGGATTGACATTTCCAGTCCGTCATTCTAGTATAATACTGCCAATTGATAATGATTTTCACTAGCAATGAAGAAGCATGGAGAGGGGATACAGTAATGATACGGGCAGATGGCATCACGGTCAGCTATGGCAAACGAAATATTGTGGAGCAGCTAAGTCTCGATATTTCAAAAGGAAAAATAACAACCATTATTGGCCCTAATGGTTGCGGCAAATCGACTTTGCTGAAATCCGTATCCAGAATGATCAATATTCAGCGGGGCAGCATTCATTTGGATGGGAAATTGCTGCATGACATGGATACAAGAGAAATTGCGAGACAGATGGCTGTGCTGCCGCAGACAGCCGAGGCTCCCAGCGGATTAACTGTATTCGAGCTCATTTCCTATGGACGATTCCCGCATCATAAAGGCTTCTCCTCGTTAACGAGACAAGATTTCGAGGCCATCTATTGGTCGATTAGCGTAGCTGGGTTAGAAGAGCTTAAAGATGCTCAGTTGAATGAATTGTCCGGCGGACAACGGCAGCGGGTGTGGATTGCTATGGCCCTGGCACAAGGAACCGATTTGCTCGTGCTCGACGAACCAACGACCTATCTGGACATGGCACACCAGTTAGAAATATTAGTTTTGCTGCAACGATTGAATGAGGAACAGGGCAGAACCATTGTCATGGTCCTTCACGATCTCAATCATGCGGCCCGCTTTTCGCACTATATGGTAGCAATGAAGCACGGAGAAGTGATCACGCACGGACCTCCTGAAGCCGTCATGACGAAGGAGAATTTAAAGCAGCTATTCCAAATTGACGCCAGCATTTCGGCCTGTCCCTTTAGCGGAAAGCCTATTTGTCAGGCCTACCAGCTATGTTAACGGATGAACGTGCAGACCGGGACGGAGTGAAAACGAAAATGTCGATGAACCAACCTTTTACCTTATCAGAAGAGAAATTTCGGGAGCTAAAGACCGCTACCTATCCCGTGCGTGCGATAGGTATACTAGTCCTTGGCTTGATGGGCCTGCTCCTTGCCATGATGCTATCGATATCCAATGGCGCGGTAAGCATGGATTATTCTACGATATGGAATGCTGTCTTTCATTTTGATTTCAATCTTACAACCCATCATATTATTCAAGAAATACGAATTCCACGTGTGCTCGGAGCGGTGCTGGTAGGGGCATGCTTTGCTGTGTCCGGGGCCTTAATGCAAGGAATGACTCGCAACCCGCTGGCCGATTCCGGCTTACTCGGCATTAATGCAGGCTCGGGCTTTGTCATGGCCTTGTGCTTCGCCCTTTTGCCCAGTGTTTCTTATAGCGGCTTAATCTTGTTTTCCTTCCTCGGTGCAGGGCTTGGCGTGCTGCTGGTGTACGGGCTAAGCTCTTTTGCCATTGGCGGATTAACCCCTATGCGCCTAGTACTGGCCGGCGCTGCTGTCAGCGCACTGCTCGGCGCACTTAGCGAAGGCATTGCGCTCCACTTCAAAATCGGACAAAACCTTGCATTTTGGTATGCGGGCGGCGTCTCTTCAGCAAAATGGGTGCATATTACCACTATGCTTCCTTGGGTATTACTAGCTCTGCTCATTGCCCATATCCTTTCCAAGCAAATTACCATTCTTAGCTTGGGGCCTGAGGTCGCTTTAGCACTGGGGCAAAAATCAACTCGCGTCAAGGCGTGGGCAATGCTTGTTATTTTAGTATTAGCGGGCTCCGCTGTATCTATTGTCGGGGCAGTAGGCTTTGTCGGTCTTATCGCGCCGCATATTGCCAGATGGCTGGTCGGCCATGATTATAAGTGGATCATACCGTGCTCGATGGTTCTGGGCAGCCTGTTAGTTGTGCTTGCCGATCTCGGAGCAAGAGTGATCCATCCACCGTATGAAACACCAATAGGCGCACTAATCGCTTTAATTGGCGTTCCTTTCTTTCTCTATTTGGCAAAGAAGGGCAGGAAAGCATGATGAAGCAAACTATAAACACCCTCCTGCCGCCGAGTCTGCAAAAGAAGAAGAAGAAAGATCTTCGTATAATGTTTGGCTTGGCCCTACTTATTGTCCTCACTTTTTTGATCAGTTTGAATGTGGGCTATAGCAAATTAACGCCTATCGAAGTGTTCCACACGTTTATGGGCAATGGCACCGTGAATCAAAATCTGATTCTGTTCGATTTCCGCCTGCCGCGCATGGTTCTGTCGGTGCTCATTGGAGCCGGGCTTGCCATCTCTGGCTGCGTGCTGCAGGGCATTTCGCGAAATGATCTGGCCGATCCCGGCATTCTGGGTATTAATGCAGGAGCAGGCTTTGCCGTCGTATTATTTATTACCTTTATGCCTGCGACAGCGCAGACGTCCATCTTTGTTATTCCGTTTCTCGCCTTCATTGGCGCAATCGTGGCAGCTGCTCTTATCTACCTCTTTGCATTCACAAAACATGAAGGCGTCACACCAATCACCCTGGTTCTGACCGGGGTTGCGATGGCAACGGGAATAAGCGCAGCGATGATTGTCCTTACTCTTCGGCTAAGTCCCGAAAATTATCAATTTGTATCCAACTGGCTGACAGGAAGCATATGGGGCACCAACTGGAATTACGTATTGACACTACTGCCATGGATTATCCTGCTCATACCGTTTGTTTATCGCAAAAGCGAAGTGTTAAATGTGCTTCGCTTGGGAGATCAACTGGCTACAGGTCTTGGCGCCCACTTGGAACGGGAACGCAGAATATTGTTGATCGTTGCGGCTGGACTGGCCGGTGCAGTCGTATCCGTCGGCGGCGGAATCGGCTTTGTGGGATTGCTGGCCCCTCATCTGGCGAGGCAAATCGTCGGCTCCAACTATAGGGTCGCAATTCCCGTATCCGCCTTGCTTGGCGCACTGCTTGTCTTGTTTTCCGATATGCTTGGCCGCGGTCTGCTGCCGCCCTCTGAAATTCCAGTAGGCATTGTGGTGGCCGTCATTGGCGCGCCATACTTCCTCTATCTGCTCATGCGCACCAAAATGTAAAGCATACCAGGCTAGGAAAGGAGGGGTTAGGATGAGCGTTCATCATTTGGCACACTATCATTATCGCTTTCTCCATATTCGCTGCTATTATGCGCAAGCAAAGGCAAAGCCGACCTGCGCGATATCAGAGCATCATACATTGTTTTATGCCAACAATGACGATACAAGCTTGCTCATGAATGATGTGGAGTATGGCATGCGGAAGGGCTCAGTTTATATTTGCGCCCCCGGGCATTCGTATCAGTTGCACATGCGGCAGCAGGACAGTCGTGCTGTCTACGCCATTTCTTTTCAGGCGCTAACGGAGCAGCCCTCTTCGGCACAGCTGCCCGACAAGATTTATCTCCCTTTCAACCGAGTACACTTGGAAGCATGCGAGCAGTTATTCAAACTATCCAAAGAGCATACCCCCGCCTCAAAATTAGGCGAACAAGCACAGTTCTATACACTGCTGCAGCGCATAATGGAGCATGCCCGCTATGATGAGCGCGATCAATTGCTGCAATTGGATAACGTATGTCAGCACATGCAGCATTATTATGGTCAACCCATCCATATTGCGGATTTGGCCAAGATGATGGAGGTTAGCGAAAAATATTTTATGGAGCTGTTCCGCAAGAAATTTGGCATGACGGCCATCTCTTATTTGACACAGATTCGAATCGAACAGGCGAAGAAATGGCTGGCGCAGGGCGACACTACGCTCCGGGAAATTGCGCATGAGGTTGGATATCGGGATGAGTTTTATTTCAGTCGTAAATTCAAGCAGGAGATCGGCGTCGCACCGTCAAGCTTTATGCAAACAAGAAAGCGGAGGATTGCCGTATTGGATTGCTCCATCCTAGGCATCCTCGCACCGCTGCATTATATCCCGAGGGCCGCTCCTATTCACCCCACATGGAGAAGTTATTATTATAAATACTATGAGAGCTTCGTGGAGTGCCAGTTGCTGGTGGGAAGAAGTCCGTCTATTGTGGCCGAAAATATCACTACCTTGCTCACGCAGGGTCGCGAGTATGATCTGATTATCGGATTGAATGAGCAAACCGATGCTCATGCTCGTGAAGCCCTTCAAGCACTTGGTCCGCTAGTCCTTCTGGACTGGTCGGAGGAGACATGGAGACAGCAGCTTCATATTGTCGCGCACACTCTAGGTGCAGAGCTAGAAGCACATCGTTGGCTTAGCCACTACGATGACAAGGTTCAACAAGCCAAGCAGCTCTTTCTGCCTTATCAGCACGAGCGAATGGTGTTTTTGCTCATTGAGGACGATGGCTGCTACCTCTATCACGACCGCTCTATTCAAGAGGTTGTCTATGAGGAGCTTGGCTTCAAGCCGGCAGCAGCTTGGAGCATGGAGGGCATGGCAGAAGCAACTCTCATTCAGGCGGACACGTTATTGGAATGGAATGCGGACCATATCTTTGTGCTCATCTATGAGGATGATGAATCAATGGAGATGTGGAGAGAGCTGCAGCAGCATGACAGCTGGCTTGAATGCCGGGCTGTTCGACTCCAGCACGTTCATCTGCTCCAGCCCTTTCCATGGCGGGATTATGGAGCGCTGCCTCATCTCCTGATGATCGAAGAGCTTATGCGTTATTTTGCCGACAAATGTACATGAACCTAACCTACTATTCTACATGGACATTCGCCGTGTCGATCCCTATCATTGATAATGAGATTTATTATCAATTGGCATAGAGCTATCGATAAGAAGGGACGACGTCATAATGAAGAAGCTAGCTTTTCTAATATGCGTTTTGCTGCTGACTGTTGTATTGGGGGCGTGCGGCAAGGAGCAAGGTCAGGACAACGGCGATACCGTTGCGATTACTTACTTGGGCAACACTTACACCGTTCCAAAGGAGCCTCAGCGTATCCTGTTTCTTAACGCATTTGAATCCATGGAAGATGCGGTGACACTCGGCTATGAGCCGTTCGCCGCGACCGCCATTGGCGATGAAGAAGAGCCTTTCCCGGGATTTTTCAATAGTGTGATGAAGAATACGATACCTTTGCTGGATACAAGCGGAGAAAGCCTGGAATACATCCTGGAACTAAAGCCCGATGTTATTCTAAGCTCCGATATGGAGGACCCTGTCGTATTCAAGCAGTTGCAAAAAATTGCGCCCACGATTCCGACCTCTCACTTCGGCCCTGATTGGCAGAACAATCTGGAGCTGCTAGGTACACTAATTGGGAAATCGGATGAGGCTCAACAAATCATCCAAGCTTATACCAAGAAAAAGCAAGAGGCGATTGGCTATTTGAGTCAATATAAGGATAAAGAGGTGCTGGCCATTCGTGTTCGCGGCGGAGAGCTCATGATTTATCCGGAAACAACTTTCTTGAATGATGTGCTCTATGAGGAACTGGGTCTGACGATGCCAGCCATTATAACAAGCACTACCAAGCAAAGTGTCATTTCTCTGGAGCAACTGTACCATGTCAATCCGGAATATCTATTTATTCAATATGATGTGTATGAGAATGATATGGACGAGACGATATTGGAAGAGTTGCAAAAGAGCGAGGTCTGGAGAGGTCTTACAGCCGTTCAAAATAATCACGTGTTCGTCAATACGGTAGATCCGCTTGTTATGGGCGGTATCACCATCAATGGCCGTGAGCGAATTCTGGACGCTGCCATGAAGAACATAAAATGATGAAGCATCTAATAACAGATCGAACCCATTGGGAAGCAGAAATGAGCCGCTATTTGGAGAAATTGCAGCTTGAGGACGGATTTTCAGGAAATGTGCTAATTGCTGCTAGTGGCGAGACGCTGTTCCAAGGATACTACGGCAAAGCTAACTATGTAACGGGCGAAGAGCTTCGCTCCGAATCCATATTTGAAGTCGCCTCCGTATCCAAGCCGATGACCGCGCTTGCGGTTTTGCAACTATGCGAGCAAGGAGTACTCAGCTTACAGGACCCCGTTATGAAGTGGCTCCCGGGTTTCCCTTATGAGAATATGACGCTCCAGCATCTATTAAATCACACTTCGGGCATCCCGGACTATATGGAATGGTTCGATCAGTATTGGGACCACTCACGTATTGCCGTAAATGCGGATGTCTTACATATGCTGCGAATAGAAAAGCTTGCTCCTTACTTCGAACCCATGGAGGATTGCCGCTACAGTAATACGGGTTATGTCTGCTTGGCTGAGGTCATTGCCGCAGCAGCGGAAATGCCCTATGCCGAATATATGCAGAAGCATATCTTCCAGCCTGCCGGCATGACTTCAACTTTCATCATGAATCGTCGCTATTCGCCGAGGGAGCTCCATTCCTTTGCTTGGGGATACATGCGTGCAGAGCAACGCTATTTCCTCCCTGACAATGATCCGGCGTTTGCCTATGTGTATTACTTGGATGGCATTCAAGGTGATGGCATGGTACATACGACCATTGGAGATTTATTGGCCTTCGATCGCGCGCTTCATGCAGGACGGCTCCTGGGAGAACAATATGTGGCATCGATGGAAAATTCGTTCGTGCTGCTAAGTGGTGCGCAGACGACTTGCGGCTGCGGCTGGTTTTTGGATGATGACCCGCGTTATGGCAAGAAGACGATGCATGGCGGAGGCTGGCCCGGCTATCGGGCGGTATTATGCAGATATGTAGAGAAGGATGCCGTCATTATTATTTTGAGTAATGTAGAGGCTGTAGATGGAGAACAGCAACTTAGCTTAGGAGCAATAGTAACGGAGTTTGAGCGGCTGCTTTTCTAAAGTAGTATTGGTGTTTGTTCGAGGCTATTCATCCGTACGATCCCGAAAACGTTGGGTCAATGAAACAGCGACAGCTAGGACTTTAATTCTCGTCCAGGGCTGTCGCTGTTCAAATTTTAGGAGCGATTATTCTGCATGGACTGCTCGATCCATTCCTCAATCTGATGTTTAGGCAACAGAATGTTACCGCCAAAAGCATTATTCTTATGCAAACCCCAGTCTCCATATACGAGCATATGATACTGACTATCTATTCGTTTGACTAAGCCCCATACGCCGAGATCTCCCTGGGCGCCAGCACTAATAAATAGCCAATTCCGGTAATGGAATATATAAGGCTCCCCGAACATTTCAAAGTCCTCCAAGTACCCGCTGCTCCCATCTCGGACCGGAAAACATTGATTATAATCCTTAATCATCCCTACTTCTAATACTTTAACTCGTAACCACGCTTTAGTGTCATTTCGCTCAAGCACACGTTCGATGGAGCACTGTACAAAAGAAGCTCGCTCAATTTCTTCAGGATGTGAATCCCAACCGTTGTGGCTGGATAGTACCGGAGTGTACAGCATCCAAAAAGGTTCCCCTATCATCATATGAAATGGGTGAGCTACCTTCACCGTTCTAACTTGACCTTGCTCAGGCGGGTGATCCGACCGAATCCAACGGGATTCATCTAGCGGAGGAACCTCATTTTCGTAATCCGACCATTCCATAACATCATTTTCGAAGCCAACAATATCAAAGAACTTACTCTCCATCTTCACGCGCTCCGATATACTGCTGCATGTCCCGCACACCAAGGCGATTACCTCTTGCGCCATCTGTTCAGCTCCGTTTTATTTCTTGCCGAGGAAAAAATGACTATGCTTTTGAAACGCTGACTTCTGTAAGCTGTAATTCAATTGAATGGTCTTCCTTATACCCGAATATCAATAAAAGTAACTTCTGAACGTGACGGATCAGAAGAAGTGGCTTTACTTCCTTCCTCCTTGGTATCAGAAGTATTGTTACGGATTTCTTTATTTTCAGAAGTATCCCCTACCGTATTTATATGGGTTTCACTGCTCTCCTCAGTATCATTAATCTCTGAAACAAGTTCTTTAATTTTCTGATCCACAACGTTACGTTGGGCGTGTATGTCTTGCACCATTTCACGCTTCATTTTAAAAACAGTATCCTCAGCATTTTGGAGCATCATTGATTTGCCATTATCATTCGATAGGCTACTTTCCAAGAGTGTGCGGTCAAATCGAACTCCACCCTCTAAGGTTTTAATTTCACCATCCATCTTTGCTCGTAGCCCCACTGATTGAGTTAACTGGGAATAGGAAGTGCTCTTTTCGATAATAACAGCAAGTTGAGGGTCATGGTCCGGTTTTGAAGGGTTGGCCTTTGAATCAGATGAACTTTTTTCAGGAAGACTCTTCTTCATATTCTCCATCCTGATCTCAGAAATCCTAGCGTCAATTTGTTGAATGCTACTTGTTAGTGTCTTAACACGCTCCATTTTTAACTTGGAATCCATCTCAGTGTTGTTGTTTACTCTATTAATCTCATCCTGTATTTTTATCTTTTGTTTATTGAGTGCCTGCATTTCATTGTCCTTTACGGCTTTTGGATTTAATTTATTCAGTCCTTTATCCGTATTTGAAACAGCAGAGAAAGAAGTCATCGGAATACCTCCTAATTAAAGTGAGAATTGATCTGTTTATGTTTATATCGGAAGAAACCTATTATTTAGTTAGAGTCAACACCAATTATTACCAAAAGTTAGTTCACTTTATTCTACTTTCCAATTAACTAAACGACAACCTTATTTTTTTGTACACTTTATAATAAAGGCTGGGGGAACCAGAGATGCTTTCTTATGGGTGTACCACACAGCAGGATCTCCCGATTTAATCTCCTCTTGGATTACAACATCTTCAACGACCTTCTCCAGTTGAAAGCCCGCTTGAATTAGCTCGTTAATATACGTACTGATTTTCAGTTGATTCATAATAGCCGGACTATCCCATGGTTCACACTGCTGAACCTTCATCATGGTAAGATTTATGAATAACGATCTGTTCCCCATTCTGGCTAATGAGACTATGAAGCGGATGCTCCCAGCTAAATATAAATGTCCCACCAGGCTTCAAATAGCTATACAGATTCTGAAGAGTCTGCCCCAAATCAACTGTCCAACCAATCGCATAGATCGAATATACAATATCAAAATGCTCAATTGGTAAGCCAGGGTTCTTCTCCATCGGTCCTTGAAAAAGATTTACTTTTGTATGACTGTCTGAGAGCAGTGCCCGTGCGGTCTCGATTTGAATATCGGACAAGTCGATTCCCCATAGCTCTGAGGCTCCGTTCGAGGCCATGTATTTTAGAGAATGCCCACTGCCACAACCAACCTCCAACACCTTCTTACCTGATACATCGCCAAATAAGTTTAGTTCCTCTTCGGTGGGTAGAAATGGCCCATATACAGGAAGTGAAGATCTTCCAAAAAAGCGCGGCGCTGCATCATCCCAGCTTTTTTATTTGATAATATATACTCTTCTTGGTTAGATTCCAACATGCATGACTTCCTCCAATTCTAAAAGTTGTAACCACATATATTCTACTGAATATATGTATTATCCTTCCATAGACAGGTGGAACTTTTCTTAATGAAGAGCTTATTCGCTTGCATCTGGAACGCATGGGCTGGGACATCGCCGAGGCGGAATCCGGGAGGCAGGCGATTGTGAAGGTGCAAGGGCAGCCTGACAAAATTGATGTGTTTGCGCTGGTGGCCGACGATTACATGACCAAGACTTTTAGTCCAATTGAGCTGCTGGCACGAATACAAGCCAAGATCCGCCTGGAGTGGGTAGTGGAGAACGATGCGACACTCTATGGTTCTGCTGGCGAGATATGAAGCCGGGTTAAATGAACTCTTTCCTGCGTACGAATGAAGCTTTGCTAGCGTTCGTCTTGCCTCTGCTGGTAGCCATACTGCTGCCCTATCTTCTTTCCCTCTGCTTCTTCTCTTCGACCGACCGGCGCATTCACAAGCTGAACAACGGACTGAACCAAGTCGGAATTCGCAGTGACGTCATTGTTCTGGAGGACAAGTCTCGGGACAAGTTCAGCCAATTGACCCGTCACTACAATTTAATGGTCATGCACATCCAGAATCAGTCGGCTGAGATTGGGCAGTTTGAGAATCGGCGCAGGCTGCTGTTATCCAACTTGTCTCACGTTTTGCGAACGCCGTTAACCATAATTTTGGTCTATGCCGAGACGATCCGAACCGGACGAGGATATCGAGAAGATGGAAACCGCTCTTATCGAGCGCGCTTTGCGCAACTTGCTGGACAAAACTGTCCGTTACGTGCGGATGGGCATTATTTGGGGATTGGGCTGGTAGAGGAAGAATCGGAATTGATCATTACAATTAAAGTGTTGCTCCGGGGGGCGTGTGCGGCTGATGAATGAAACGGTGATGGAGACAGTTTTTGAGATTAGGCTGCCTAAGTATAATAGCTGTAATTTCAATTAGGTTAGATTGCTTCTGCTCAAACTTCTAAATATTGATACACAAATACTTAGACAAAGCTACCTTTTCAAACATCTGTATCCTCTAATAGCAGGAAAGGACATACAATTAAAATTGTACGTCCTTCCCTTTCTTATAGAGAGATTAAACTCTACAGAGTTGTTGTTTATTTAAAACGTCAACTCCTACTTTTCTACATAGCTATAGTACTCGACAATATCTGCAATGATTTGTTTTTGCTCACTTGTTAACGTGTAGTCGGTTGTCTTATTCGAGATATCTTCAAATCTGACTAGAACATCATCTGTGCTATTAACGATCAATTCAAGAAGGTTTTCAACATTTTTGTTAACACTAATATCAATGAGTTCCGTCATTCCGCTTCCTAGAAAATCAACGTTATTCATTTTATTCATAGCATTGAACTTGAGCTCTTCTAAATGCTCACCAGCTCTAACTTTTATTCCGGTGAAAACAAACAGGGCTTTTGAAGCATCTTCCTGATACCCTACACGCAATAGCATATATTTCTTGGAATCATTGATCCCAATGTACGGATAAAAAACTAAACCTTTTTTAACTCCGGACGAAGGAGAAATAAAGGTTATGTTTTCAACCTTATCTTCCTCAATCTTAAAACCGCTCTCCAGTTCAGTTTTGCGCGCCGTAATTGCAGCTTCAACTTCTGTTTTAAGTGCCGTGTACTCTTCTTTTTCTTCGCCTTTAATTGCTTTGTCAATAGCTTCAATTGCAGCTATGTATTTTTTTTCACCAAACAATCCTTTAGCTTCGGCGAATAGCTCCTCATGTTGTTTAGATGCACTGGATGTTGAGCCATTCTCAGAAGAAGGTTTGCTTCCCGTATCTGTAGAAGGATCTTTTAATAGTGATCCAATTATACTTATTACAATGATAACACCTACTGCAATAAGAAAATATTTAAAACAACCAAGTTTTTTCTTGCTTTGACCTTCCAAAACTGAGTCCCCCTTGTAAGTAATGTGAAATATTCACTATTCCCATAGTACCATCATCTCCCATTGACATCAATATATTGTCCTATTTTTCATAGAACAAGGAAAAAAGAACTAGCAAATAAGAAGGTCATTATACTTAAAGATGTCGTTTATTATAGTAAGGTTATCTCGAAAAACAAAAAAATTGTATCCTGTTGAGATGACATTGAAAATCAGGAAAATAAAGATATAACTGGTCTAAACCCTGAAATGCTCCATAACACTATACTAGTGCCTTTCCTTAGAGAATGAGTTACATGTAACAAGCTTGTATTTTTTGAAAATCCAAGCGTTTACCATATCATCTAACGCATTTTTGCTGATGCGAACAGATGGCTTTTGCTCTTGCAAAGTATCACCTGCAGGAACTGAAAAGCGAAGCAGCTTTGTCATCATCTTAATTCCATTGGCTATTTCATTGAAAAATGCGTACGTTAACGGCTGATGCTCCCGAATATCCTCATACATATAGTACTTCCCTTTTTCATCCTCCAGATCTATCTGATAACCTTTAGGCAATGAAAGCATGACACTCGGCAGCTCATCTTCCGCCCATTGTTCGTTATAAGGAAAGCTGACCCCTTCATTTCTTATGAAAAACCCAGAGCTTTCATTGCCGATCTTAAGGGAAATAGAGTAGACAAAGAAAGGGAAGTAGTCAGGCTTCTCCGGCATGGTAAAATATTGATAAAAAGTCTGGTAAGCCTCGTATACCTGACTTTGATCATGCTCTGTCCGGTCATGGTTCGTTCGACGAAATAGTACTTGTTTCTGCTTGAAAAGCTTCAACACACTTTGAAACTCATCTGGCGTAATGATGAATTTTAATTTATAGAATCCGCTATGCTTCAATGTAGTCATTTATCTCACCGCCATTTATAAACTTATGCCCCACGACCATAGTTTAACAAATATCCTGCTAAGTAGCCTGATGAAATTTCGCCGTCACTTATAATAAGACTCAACTTAACAAGTTGATCGGCGGCGAACAATAAGAAGGAGCTTGCCGCAGCGACAGCTCCTTGAACATCCAAGCGATTAACGAACGCAACACCAACGGCACCAGCAGATTCAACCGCCTACATTAGACTAAGCTCTTCTCTATAACCTGCACTTGATTAAGTCTCTTCTAATATACTTCTCAAATAGCGAGAACGAAGAAACAGAAAATAGATAGACAACGCTACAAAAAAGAAAATCATTATCATCGATGCGAAGCTGCCTATGGAGGTAGACATTCGTGTTTGTAGAGTTTGCAAGGCAAATACGGAATGTAGTGCTGCAATTAAAAATGGTATAAAGAAAAGGATCGCCATCTGTACCGTAATTACCTTCTTCACCTCGCGGATCGTCATACCTATTTTCCTCAGGTTACGGTACTTCCCTTTTTCCTCCTGAACATCAGTATAAAAGCGGAAGTAAATCATGCTTCCAGCTGCAATAAAAAACACGATGCTGATAAACGCCCCTACAAAGAGAATGAGCTTGTAAGTTAATTGATCCATCTGATACCAGTCCGGCGATGAACGATACCTGAACGCGTTCCAATCGGTTTCCATTTGGGCTCCAATTTTCTCAGCTGCTATCGATGCCTCCGTCCAATTCGGAACGGAATAACCATAATATACACCTTTGGTTATTGCAGAATCCTGTTTCTCAAAATCTGTATCATTTAATACATATAAATTTCTAAACGAACCTTCTGGAAATATGTTGTCTTGGACGGCACCGACATGCCGAAGTGTATCGCTTCCCAAGTGTACTGCATCCTCCTGGATGGTTATACGGGAATCCGCTTTGCTCGTCCAGATGGAAACCTCAATGGCTTCCCCAGATTTTAACTGCAAGGTATCTCGGTTCAACAACTCTGCAAGACGATTGTAACCTTGAGCGGATATGGCTCCGGTCTTCTGACTTGAACCACTGTCGAACTCCAGAAACGGTACGGAGACTGGCCTGTACGCAAGTCCTTCTTCATCTAAGGTAGAAGAAATGAGAGAAAGATGATGATCACGCTGAACGTCTGAGGAATAGGAGAAATAATTGAACGGAATGGGGTAGCTCTTCGCGTATTCCTCGTCAACCGTCTGATAAATGGCAAAAAAAGCTGCCATTGTCGAGAATGATACCGTGCAGGTAAGCGTGACAACAAACAATAATCGAGCGTTATCTTTCATACGATGAACCAAGTCTGAAATCCAAAGCAAGTTTATTTTGCTAAAAAATAATGTTGGAAGGGCTGCCAATCGCCTTAAGGTAAATACACTAAGCTGCGAATAGAACAGGTAGGTTCCCGCTGCAACCAGTATGGCGATTATGCCTAAGTCAAAAGGAATCGCTATTTTGAATACTACAATGATATAACCTGCCGCAATCAAGACTATTGCTACTATAGAGAGCCATATGGATGCTTTAGGCGGTTCTTTCGGTTTTTGGTTCCCTTGAAGGAGTGCGAGGATCTCCTTGGATCTCACTGCAAGCGGAGCGAGCTTTGAGATCAAGACGAATATAATTAGAAAACAGGTTATGGTAACAAGAATGGCTTTCACTGGCATGTAAAATTCAAGTTCTGGAATCTCTAGAATCATCGAAGCAAACATTAAAAAATATTTCGACAAAAAAAGTCCGGTGGTGATTCCCGTCCCCATTGCTGCAATTCCAATGATGATATTCTCCAATGAAATCAGTCGATTCAATTGCTTACGTGTAGCACCTAACATCGTCAGCAAACCAAATTCTCCTGATCGCGTCTTCAAAAAAGTTCCCACTGAGTATAGGATAAACAATAAAGAAAATATGGATATCGCAACTTCTCCTGCAGACAGAACAGAATGAACGGGTCCAGATGTGAAATTCTCTCCAATCATCGGATGAAACAGGTTCGCAGCAAATAGGAAGAAGACCAATATGGAAAAGGTGCTGCTAAGAAAATAAGCCAAATAGGCTTTATAATTTCTTTGCACATTTTTAAAGGCGAATTGTCGAAACGTCACGAGAATCGCCTCCCAGAAAGGACAACACATCCATAATGTTGTCATAAAAGTCGTTCTGATTTTCCCCGCGATAAATCTCGTTATATACAGAACCATCTCGAATGAAAATAATTCGGTCGCAATAACTTGCAGCTGTTGGATCGTGGGTAACCATTAACATCGTTGCTCCAAGTTCACGATTAATATTGCGAAACAACTCCATGACATCACGAGATGATTTGGTGTCCAGATTTCCCGTGGGTTCGTCCGCAAGCAGCAGCGCCGGTTCATGAATGATGGCTCTTGCAATGGCTGCGCGTTGGGCTTGCCCTCCAGATATTTCATAGGTACGCTTGTCGAGAATGTCAGTAATGCCTAGAATAGGAGCAATTGCGTTCAACCGTCCATTCATGTTCCTGACAGCTACTCCGTCCAGAGCGAGTGGCAGGAATATATTTTCCCGTACGGTCAACGTATGCAATAAATTGAAGTCCTGAAACACAAAACCTAGTTCGCGGCGTCGGAACACAGCCAATTGCTCCGATGGCAGTTGATGGGGTACTTTCCCATGGATGACAACCTCTCCAGTGGTGGGATGGTCAATGGTCGAAATGACATTCAACAGCGTTGTCTTTCCACTCCCCGATGGGCCCATCACTCCAACAAATTGACCTTTAGGCACGATAAAATCGATATGTCTTAACGCTTGGTAAGAGACCTTCCCATCGTATATTTTGGATACCTTACTGATCTCCAGCATATTCATGCATGTTTTCGCTCCTTTCTTCTCTTACTCTTAAGTTATAAGAAAGGAAGGGATGCCGCTATCGTTCTAGATAACATCAACATTACATATTTGTCACCTTGTCAACTCTGGATGATTGGATAATGAAAAACCAATCTTGACCTCCGTCCCCACTCCCAAAGAGGATTGGATTGAAACCTTGTGACAGAGCTCATCCCCTATTTTCCGAACGAGATATAAGCCGATGCCTGTGGATTCACCAAATTTGCGTCCGTTGGCACCCGTAAAATACAAGTCAAATACTCTAGGCAGGTCTTGAGGGGAGATGCCTATGCCTTCATCTTTCACAGTCAATGTCATATCACCATCCTGTTGATCCGCAACAATTCTGATGTATCGGTTGCCACCATCAGAATAACGAATGGCATTGGTAAGCAGCTGCATGAGTATAAACTTCAACCATTTGCGATCTGAAAGTACGATGGCATTCTCCTGTACATCAGCTAAAGGGAATAACTGATGGTGTATGAAGTGGCTCTTTAATTCGTTAATGACTTCAACCACCAATGGCTCTATGGATATCCTTTCAATATAGAAATCCTGCCGGAAGGAGGACATTCTTGACAGGGTCAGAATCATATTCAACTGATACTCCATACGAACGATTTCAACTTGCATGTCCTCCGAACCATCCGAGTCCTCACGATCCTGAACTATCAGGTGCAATGCGGAAAGCGGAGTTTTCAGCAAATGGACAAAACGGTTCATAAAATCAATTTGCTCCTGTTTTGCCTGTGTGGCTCTTTCTCTGCAGCTCTGCATTAAATGATATTGCCGTGCAAGCCCTCTCTTGAAGGTACGCAGCAACGGTGAAGTTACGTCCATTTGCAAGAAAGACTTTGGATCTTTGCAATCAGAAACCTTGCTTAACCATTTATAGCCGCTGCGTCCAACCACATAACGACAGGAAAGATAAATGAGCAGCATAAAAAGACTCACCAGAAAGAGATACACGATATTGCCTTCAACAACAGTTACATCCAACCAGCGAAACGTCGCATATAAAAATATAAACTGCATGACATGAAGGACGATATAGGATGTATTCTCCCTTACAAATAATCTCATTCGTTGTCCACCTCGTTCCAAGATACGTTCAAACGGTAGCCTAAGCCCTTGACGGTTTCGATGGCATTTTCTATCCCGAGCTCTGTGAACTTCTTGCGTAACCGAGCTATATTGACATTCAACGTATTCTCGTTGATGAATTCTTTTTCGTCCCACATCCGTTCAAATAGTTTCTCCCGCTTTACCGTGCGTGGATATTTGTTAATGAGCAGGTCGAGCAGATCGGCTTCTTTTTTCATAAGCGATAATCTCTGCTGTCCGTAATGCAATTCTGGGCGTTCTGGAAAAAACGTCATTCCATAAAAATGAACTTCTCGTTCCGTATCAGCGGCTCCGTTAGATAATTCCCCATACGAACGTCGGATTTGGCTTTTCACTTTGGCAACAATGACATCATAATAAAAAGGTTTGGTTACAAAGTCATCTCCGCCACATTCATGGGCCATCACCTGATCCAATTCTCCTGTTCGAGCAGAAATAAAAATAATGGGACAAGATGAAATTTTTCTGATTTGCTTGCACCAATAATATCCGTCAAATTTAGGCAGGTTCACATCCAGCAAGACAAGATGAGGCATGATTTGTTCAAAGGCTTGATCTATGGCATCAAACTGAGTCACCATAATGGGCTGATATCCGTATTTATCCAAATGATTGGATAAAAGCTCGGCAATTCGCTGATCATCTTCTACAATGAGAATCCGGTACATTAATCCTCCTACACACTTGGGTCATTTTGAGTACAACCAAATTTTTCTTTTTATGTATTATGCATTTCGACGCCCCCCTCTATTTCCCTTTATATAACAAACAAGACCACAAAAAAGGAGCTTGTCGCGATGTGACAGCTCCTAATGATTCAATTGATTCTTCTTTTTTACCGTCCACTTTATCTTTCGCTCTACCCTGTAAAGGTGCGAAGTAAAGACGGCCATACGGAAATGTTCTCACGGCAGGATGGACATATGGTTTCCCCCGCTAAATAACGCAGATGCGCGGCCAATATTCGCTCTCCGATCGCTTCCGCCCGCTCCGCTAATGCTTGTACTTCCTCATCTGCAAATGATGTAACCGGGACAATGATATGTGGTTCCTGACCCGTGTGAAAGACGGGATCTTCCGCATAGGCTTGAAGAATACCTGAATGATCTTCAACGGTCCATATGTACACATCTTCCTCGCAAGCCGGACACACGGCGACATATTCATCACCCTCGCTGAATGTTATCAGCATGTTGGCTATACTGTATGAGCCGCGATAAGCAGCATCCGCAATCAAAATGTAACGCTTCTCTGTTTCGTCCATAGCTTGTTGCGCTGCATAAGCGAACACTTCCTTTGTAAGCGCCCGGAGCTTATCAATTGCCTCGATATATTCAATATATAATTCCGTACAAACGGTGCTTCCTACATCCTCAGCCAGTTCAGCCCAAGATGCCGGGAATGGTGCCTCATCTCTCCCATCTCGGCTTGCCTCGATGATACCGCAGTTGATATAGAACTCTTTGCGCACTTCCGAATCCGAAGCAGAGCAGGCTAGCTGTGCCAAATACGGCATTGACGCGTAGGTAGCCGTATAGATCGTATTTTGATGGAATAGATACTCCTGAAAGAGTTCGTCAAAAACCTCCTGGCTATACTCCTGCGCCAGCTGCTGCAATAACGCTGGTACGTTGTCAGCAGAACTGTACGGACCTGACAGCTTTCCCCATATATCACTATCCCACTCAAGCATGCTTTCCCTCCGTTCCTGAATTCCCAAATGCTATAGTTTCCACTTATTGTAGCATACGAGAACATTGGAATCAGTCCTCATATCCTCGTCTTATATACCTGACTTAAGAGCTCTGCTGAACCATAGTTGCAGGTGATATCTTCTTCACCTTAACTGTATGTGCAGCTTAACTTTTAGAGTAATTAAACAAATTTACTACAAAACTGTTCTCATTTCCATTTTGTTGAACTATAATGGATTTGTAGTTATTGGTTCGCTTTACTCTATAACTACAAAAATTCAAGTAGTGCCAGCTAGTATTACTTTATGATGGGAGTGTACTCCATTGAAACAACTGCGGATTCCTTTATTTCTACATGATATTTTTGGTGAAAAACAATCTGTTGTGTCTATTTTGTCCATATTTCTTTTTGGAGGACTATTAACGGCTTCGTTATATTTGATGTTCCCCCAACTAACGGAAAATTTGCCGGTGTGGCGCGGCGCCCTGGCATTCCTATTCATTTTCGATATATTTTCCGGATGTGTGGCCAATTTCACTCCTTCAACCAGCAACTTTTATGCAGCACGAAAAAAGAATCGTATCGTATTTATTGCCATACATTTTCATATTGTGCTTGTTGCACTTCTTTTAAATACAGATATTTGGTACTCCATTGGGGTTTGGGCGTATACAATCGCAGGGGCATTGGTCGTGAATGCTCTACACGGTAAACCATCTCAACTCCTAATTGCAGGCTTGCTTCTATCGATTGGCCTGGGTGGTATTCCACTGCTGCCAGATATACAGCCCTATATGCTGACCATCTGTTTATTATTTATGCTTAAAGTGTTATTTAGCTTCGCTGTGGATCATTATGGTAAAGCAATAAACAACATCGGTGAAGACACATGAGTTCTCCGTATACAATATCCAAGCTAACACAGTCATACAAACCCGCATTCGTGTCACTTATGAGCAGAGCGTTTGCTCAAGATCCCTTATTCCTGCACTTGTTTGGCAACTCGCAATTGGACCAAAAAGCAAAAAACAAAGTAACCGCTTTTGTTTCCTTTATGTTTGATAAGAGCTTTTTTTGCAATGAGGAGGTGTGGGGAATTTTTGAAAATGAAAGCTTGCTTGGCACTTATCTCATTGAGAAACCGCAATTAAATAAGCTGCAGAATATAAAAGGCGTATTTTTCGCAATCATGTATTCTATTCTATGGAGTACACGAATATCAGGAAAAACCTTGAATCTCCTTCATTCTTATATGCGTATCACAAGATCCGCTGCCCCCTCATTAACGCATCACTACCTCGTTATGATTGGAGTAAAGCCGGAGGCTCAGGGAAAGGGACTCGGTACAGCCATGCTGCTGCACCTGTTAAATATGGTAAATGAAGACGATACCTCGCAAGGAGTCGCTTTGGATACTGAAAATAAAGAAAATATAAAGTTGTATCGGAGATTTGGCTTTACGATGAGTAGAGAAACACAAATCAACCATGTACCCGTGTACTGTATGTTTTATCAGAAAAATTAGTCCATTCTTCAATTTTATCTCCATTTGCCACAGGCTGACTTGTACATATACAATAAGTAAATGAAAAAGCTAAAGTTAGATCGATAGGAGGAATATTAGATGCCGCAATTAATTTTTAGAGGAGTTCCAGCCGAGGGCATACGTTCCATTAGCATACCTCTTGTAGAAGAGATGGCTGCCATATGCCAATGCGGAACGGATAATTTCACTTTAGAATGCTTGCACGTCACCGCTATATTTGACGGAAAATATACCGATTCGTATCCTTTCATCGACGTATGGTGGTTTGAGCGCGGGGATGAAGTGCGCGATAAAATGGCCGAGGCCATTGATAGGCATGTCCGCTCGCTGGGTATACCTGATCTGGAGATTTCCTTCCGGGTTGGCCGCGAGGAAGATTTCTATATGAACGGACGCCGTTATAGATCCTAGCGGAGCCGTCACAAATTCAAAACCACCATTCATGGAATGGTGGTTTCTTTGTCAATTGAGGATTGCTAGGACTTATTCAGAGACACGGCAACCATGTTCGCATAAAATATAAGTTGCTTATACAGCCGTATAGCCACCATCTACCAACAAACTGGTTCCCGTAATAAACGAGGCATCCTCGCTTGCCAAAAACAAAACCGCCTTTCCTACTTCTTCAGATGTGCCCAATCTTCCTACCGGATGTTGGGCCTGCAAATATCGCAGCGCTTCCTTCGGTAGTCCACTAATTAGAGAGGTTTCAATATAGCCTGGACAAATGGTATTCACACGAATACCTTGGGCGGCATACGCCGCAGCCGATGATCTTGTCAGCATATGAACGCCTCCTTTGGCTGACGCATATGCCGCTACACGGGCTTTCCCTACAAAACTATGAACAGACCCACAATTGACAATTGCCCCTCCGTCGCCTTGAACCAGCATTTGCTTGATCACATGTTTGTTGCAAAGAAACACACCGGATAAGTTCACTTGAATTACTTTTTGCCATACCTCATAATTAACCAGGTCGGTTGGACCATCGTTGGCTACCCCTGCATTGGCAAAAAGTACGTCTACCCTGCCAAACTGGCGAACCGTGGTTTCCACCATTTGCATGACCGATTCTTCACTTGTCACATCCGTTTGTATAAAAATACTATCCAGGCCCTTTCCATTGAGTGCTCTGGATATCTCCTTGCCCCTATCAGAATAATCAGCCACGACTACCTTAGCTCCTTCTTCTGCAAACAATCGAGTTGTAGCCTCCCCAATCCCGCCTGCTCCGCCAGTTACAATAACAACTTTGTCCTGAAATCTTTTCATTTTCAAGCTCCTCTCAAATTAATCTAACTAGTTATTTATATTTAGGGATGTAAAAAGCCTCCCTGTCTACAACAAGGACGGCTCCATCAATCCATAAACAACGAGAAGGACCAGCTGTTCTTTAAATTGTTCCAGTGATATCATCGAGTTATCAGACATTTCGCTAAGTCGACGATAGGACTGCACAAATGGAATGACCAGATTCATCAGTACAATCGGCACCATGATCGGTTCAATATCCTTTCGGATCAATCCGTTTTCTTTTGCAGACTCAGCAAGCCGGCGAAACAGGATCATATCATCGGGCGAATAGGCAATGGATTTCCATACTCTCCACTCCTCCGCAGATTCCCATACATATATTTTTAAATATCTCGGATGATCCAATAGAAACTGAAACGAGTTCTGTATGACCTCTTCCAGCATTCGGCGGAATTTTGACGGATCTGAGGTCGTTGCCGCGTCTGCTAAGCTGCCCCCCAACAAACCTTCAAATACGGTATTGCCCAACTGATCCGCCCGTTTAATCACACCCGTATACAGCCCTAGTTTGTCCTGGAAATACTGGTATATAAGGCTTTTATTATACCCCGACAGGCTCGCTATCGAATCAATTCGAGTGGCGGCATACCCATGCTCAGCAAACATCTCCTCTGCAGCGTCAAGAATCATCTCTTTTGATCTGACTGCATCATACGTTTTTCTCTTCTTTTGCATGCTTATGAACAACTCCAATTATTTCTAAACTAACTAGTTAGAATTTTGCTTGATTCCAATTCATTTGTCAAGTACAAGCGCTCTCAGCTTCCTACAACAAAGTAAAAGCTATTGCTGCAGAGAAAAAGGATAGGGGCAGGACTACGATACCAAAAAAAACGTGAAGATTCATAAAGTGGAAACGCCGATGTCTGGCTTTTGAAACAACGACCTTTGGTCGACTGGGCCACAGCATGGATGGAACGCAATAGGCTGCATGTCTAGTAGAAAGCGACTGTGCTTATGGAGCTGCAACGGAGTTGCTCTGTCTGCTATATGTGTACACTTTAACGCAAGTCCACTCAAACTCAACGATTACAGGTGTGCTATAATATGCTCTAACTGATGAATTAAGAGAATAGGTGTGTGAACCGATGGAAATAAAGCCGGGACATCTACCCAAGGAAAAAAAGCCGCTATACCTTACGGTATACGATGAACTTTTCAAAAAGATCATGAGTGGGGTGTTCCCCTCCAATAGTCAATTGCCTACTGAACCTGAGCTTGCCAAAATGTTCGACGTCAGCAGAATGACGTTAAGACAAGCATTAGCTCTATTACAGGATGACGGGCTGGTGACGAGTATTCATGGTAAAGGGAACTTTGTGACCCGATCTCGAATGATGCAGCGAAATGATGGGCTGGAGAAAATCGGAAATCCTATTTATAAGTGCCATACTGAGGACATTGACCAAGTCGACATCCAGTTCAGACTGGACCTGGAGAGTGACTACACGAAAGAGGTCTTGAAAAGGAAAGCCACGGCGGTGGTAGCTATTGAGCGCTGGTATATGAGTAAAGGACAGGCGGTGGCTTATGGGTTTACCTTTATGGCTATTGAGGCCGTAACCGAATTGAACCTGGATCTCCAAAATGAAGAGCAACTGCTGGACATGCTTGAGAATAAGGTATATGAGCTCGCTAACTCTGCAACGGTGGAGGTCAAGCATTCCACAGTGATGAATACCTCCTCTCAGAAATATAAACTTGATGCCGGCGAGGGATGTGACTTGCTGCTGGAGAGTCTATATGTCAATGAACAGTACCCTATGGTATACAATAAATATTATATTCCCAAAGAATTTAGCCAGATTGTGATCAACGCTTCGAAAAATTAGGACGTATGATCATTGAGGGCAGTGCTTTCTCCATACAGGAGAGACCACTGCCCTTTTTTGCATAGGAGATCGGCTTAAGGGATACAATACGGGAAATTCCTCCAGAAAAAATGTGTTGATAAGGGACGGCGATATGTGGTACTTTATCCATGTACCAATTAGACAACTTTATATACAACTATACCAATTTGTAAGGAAAAGGAGATTTGACATGAGCACATCCCATAAAGAAACACCGCATATTAAACCTGGAGGCGTAGAAATCGCCGAAACGATTCTATTGCCGGGCGATCCCCTAAGAGCGCAGTTTATTGCAGAGAACTATTTGGAGAATGCCGTCCAGTTCAATAATGTCCGCGGTATGCTGGGCTACACAGGAACGTTCAAGGGCAGAAAAATTTCCGTAATGGGAACTGGTATGGGAACTCCGAGCATGAGCTTGTATTCATGGGAGCTGATTCATGTATTCGGCGTTAAAAATCTCATTCGAATTGGTTCCGCTGGGGCGATTCAAGATCATTTGAATCTGTATGACATTGTTTTTGCAATGGGTTCTGCAACCGATTCCAATTACGGACATCAATACAATCTCCCAGGCCACTATTCGATTACGGCATCGTTCGAGCTGCTGGAAAAAGCTAAGAAGATCGCGGATGCGCAGGGGCAGAAGGTTCATGTAGGTAATGTGCTCTCCAGTGACATCTTCTATAATGCGGATCAAACTGCGCTGAAGAGATGGAGCGAGATGGGCATTCTATGCGCTGAGATGGAATCTGCAGGACTGTATATGAACGCAGCTCAAGCCGGCGTTAACGCACTGTGCATCTTGACGATCAGCGATCATATCTTCAGACATGAATCCACGACTACTGAAGAGAGACAGACTGCTTTCACTAAAATGATGGAAATTGCACTGGAACTTGCTTAATCATCTGATTCCAAGAAGGGAATGTGGCGAATGGCTACAATAACTGAACAAGCACCACAAACTACCCCATCCTTTCAAGCGAAAAGGGCCGTCCCTGTCATTCTGCTCTTTTTCGTCTTTGCCTTAATCATCGATAACTCCTTCAAGCTGGTTTCAGTAGCTATAGGCGATGATCTGGGAATCTCGGCAACTATGGTTAGCTTGCAAGCCTCGTTAGCGGGACTTGTAATTGGCATCGGCGCGGTCATCTATGCCTCTTTGGCCGACACCATCAGTATCAGAAAGCTGCTGGTTGCAGGGATTATCTTAATCTGCATTGGTTCGATTATCGGGTATATTTTTCAAGACTCTTATCTAATCATTGTTGTTGCTCGTATGATCCAGACTGCTGGTCTGGCCGCGGCTGAAACTTTATACGTAATCTATGTAATGAAACACCTGCCCAAAGAAGAACAGAAAAAGTTCCTGGGCCTTAGCACAAGCAGCTATTCGCTTTCTCTTGTTATCGGTTCCCTTACAGGGGGATTCGTGTCCACCTATTTAAGTTGGACAACGTTATTCTTAATTCCGCTGCTGTCGTTGATCCTGCTTCCCTTCATTTTGAAATATTTGCCGAAGGAGCAATCTCGGAAGAGTCATGTTGATCTTATCGGCCTTATTCTCATATCCGCCATTACGACTTCAGTGTTGATGTATTTGACGGATTTCAACTGGATCTTTATTGTGAGCTTCGTTGTCACAGCAGCACTATTCCTTGGCTATATCAGCAAGAGTAAGAAGGCGTTCATCGGGATTTCCTTCTTCCAAAACAAACGGTTTGCAGCGGTTCTTGCCATCGCCTTTGTGATTTATACCGTTCAACTGGGCTACATCTTTATTTTCCCATTCCTGCTTCAGAAGATGTATGATCTTCAGCTCGACACGATTTCACTGCTGCTGATACCAGGTTATGTAACGGCGATCATCGTCGGCTCGCTGTCTGGCAAAATAGCAAAAGTATTATCCAATAAGCAAGCGGTTTCCATTGCTATGGGCTTAATCGCATGCAGCTTGGCTTTGCCCGGCCTTACTGGGGGTTCGGTTCCTGTATATGTGATCTCCATGCTTCTGTTCGCGGGGTCATTCGCATTCATGTACGCGCCTATGCTTGATTCCTGTGTACGCTCCATTCCTGCAGAGAAGTCAGGAACAGCCATTGGATTCTACAACCTGGTGTTGAATGTAGCCGCTTCTATCGGCATCACCTATACGGCATCTCTTATGGATGTAGTTTCCTTTGGAACGGTGTTATGGATCCTTGCTGGCGTTGCCTTGTTCGCTCTATTGATGTACGGGCTGCTTGTAGGCCGACTCACAGAGTCTAAATAAACACCCTTAGCTTAAACGCCCAAAACACTTCCTCTTGGGAGGTGTTTTGGGCGTTTTATATTTCCTCCTTTTGAAGGCGTTCTTCTTGAAGCCATCACTTATGATACGGTTCAGCTTAACGGGTCTTTCTACAAAAAAAGTGTTACACTACTAAAAAGAGAACCAAATATCTACAATAAAGCAAGCTTCACAAACGGATGCAGGCAGGTATTACGCCAAGCGCAGTTAGAAAGGAATCACCATGAATAGTCTCTTGAGGAAAATGATGAAATCATTGATCGGACCAGCGATTCCCGGTGGAATCATGACAATCCTTATATTTTATCTGGATTACTTCCAATTCGAGCTTGTTGAAAAATTTCTGCTGTTTGCAGCCTTCGTCATTGTACCTCTTGTGATTTTACTTTTGAACCATGACGAAAAGAATGCACATCAAAGGAAGATCTATGCTGTTATTAAGCTGCTTCAATTTCCCGCAGCGCTTCTTACCTTAGCCTCCGTAATGAGCAGTAAGATGTGGGGGTTAGGAAGCACTGCAATACCAGGGACTCTCTCCCTTGGGTGGCTGCTGTTCACATTGCTGCTTTGCATTTATGGCTTGATCAATATTGTGATTCATAAGGGACAAACAGCGGAAATAGCGATTGGCGCGGGGCTCGTTTATTTCTTTATAGGAGGCATTTGGTTCACCTTATATCAGTATCAAGTTAACCTCTTCCAAGCTAATCCTGCTACGCACGCGTTAAGCTCAGTCCACTTTCATTTTTCATCTGCTATCGTTCCGATTTTTATTGGTGTGCTGGGACGGATTATGACGAAAAAAAACTGGTATCCCTGGGTCGTAGCCATCGATATCATCGGACCCATTCTGATCGCTATCGGTATGATTTTCTCAAAGCCGATTGAGTACATTGGCGTCACTATGTTCGCCTGTAATATTGTAATTTATACCACTTATCTCCTTGCATACTTAAGGAGAAACTCTCTACACCATAAGGCAACCTTCTTTTTAGTCCTTTCTTGCATAGCTTTTTATTCGGTTATTGTCCTATCCATGTTCTATCCGTTACTGAAAAACATGTTTTCCTTCACCATATTCGATTTCATTCCGATTTACGGAGCGCTGCATGCGTTTGGATTTGTTTTATGCGGGCTGATCGGATGGGTGTACATGGCAGATTCTATTAAGAAAAATCGTTTGCCTTTTTACCCATAGAATAACGATTTTAGTTTTTCTTTCAAACGATTTATAATCATTTGTCCCGTGTTTACTTCTGTAAGAGTAACGTCCCACATCACGGCATTTGTAGCCGGGTTTGGGTCATCATTCATTAATTTAATGGTAATTTCATTTACTCCATTTAAGGGGATTTGAAAGGTGTCCTGATTCAATCCGCTTTCGGCTGATAAACCTAATGAATAAATCTCTATGCCATCCGCAATAAAAATGATGTCACTTCTCCCATCGCTTGCTGCGTTGATTACATCATCCGGTATTGCGGCATAGCCTGCCATTCTTGTATATTTCCCATTTAAAAGATACGTAAACTCATTAGTTCTTGTATTGTTTCTACTGTATACATTGATCTGAGGCTCAACCTTTTTTTGAACGGAAGTGAAACTTGAAAGGGTTTCATCCCACAGTACAGACCCATCTTTTAATGCGAGTTGATTCAGGGCTACGACTTCGCCGCCTCCCTTTTCTAAATAATGATTGATGCCACCAACAATAGCAATGACTCCAATCGCAAGTACAATGGCTGTTAAGAAGATTCGGCAGATCCCTTTGAAGTTATCTCGATCACGGCGCACCAACCGCTGTGCCCCAAATCCTACCGCCGCCCCTAATGTATTAATGATGATATCATCAATATCAAAGGATCCTAAACGAGAAAGCATTTGTATGATTTCAACAATCGTAATGGACAGAATAAATAAAGTTATAAATCGAATGAAGTGGCAACGAAACAGAAGTGGGATGACAATTCCAAAGGGGATAAAGGCTACAAAGTTGCCCAACTCAAAAAACCAAAGCTGAAAGCTCCGTCCCATTGGAAAGTGTAAAGGTATCCCTTCAGGTATTAAACTATATCGCATGCTAGAATCTTCAAGAAAGGAAGCTCGGTTAAAACCTATATACAAAAAATATAAGGTCAAAACGGTATATACTGCTAACAGTATAATGGTGATTTTTCGTAACTTTCCTTGATACATAATTACATCCTTTCTTTTCTGCAAAACTGCAGATGGACGTCCCATTCATTTTTGAACCGTAGCTACTTTGAGTACAGTTTACATACATGTACAGATACTTACGATACCATTTTAGAGAACAAAAATTAAATATGTGTTAATCAACTCTTATTTTTCCCTAATGATTGCCGCATAGAAAAAGGGCTGGTACAATATAGTTAGTAATGAAATTTTAGGGCACTGCTTCGCTAGCCTTGCTAGAGACAACCCCGCTACTTGTAGCCGGGTTGTTTTTTTGTTCTTCATTAAAATGACAAGGTGGAGATTCCGATTATGATTGAAACAAAAGCCATTCTAACCAAAGAAGACCTCATCGACAAGTTCAAAGACTGCGGACTCATGGAAGGACAAACCATCATGGTCCATACTTCGTTAAGCAAGCTTGGTTTTGTTGTAGGCGGAGCCGAGACGTTCATTCGATCCCTGCTTGAAATCGTCGGAGCAACAGGAACCCTGGTCATGCCATCCCAAACGTGGAAAAATCTCGACCCGTCCACAGGCGTGCACTGGGAGGAGCCTGTAGAGTGGTGGCCTGCCATTAGAGAACACTGGCCCGCTTATGATAAAGAGGTTACCCCGGCAATCGGTATGGGCGTCGTGGCCGAGATGTTCCGCAAGTGGCCAGGAGCCAAAAGGTCCGACCACCCTGCGCGTTCCATAGCAGCAGTAGGCAAGCATGCGTCATACCTAACGGAAAATCATGATTTGAGCAATATTTTTGGAGAAGGCTCCCCGCTCGATAAGCTGTACCAGCTAAACGGTTACGTGCTTTTGGTTGGCGTCGGCTACGACAAAAACACGTCGCTGCACTTGGCGGAAACAAGGGCCAATTTCCCTGGCAAGAAGTTCTCCGAGGAAAGCAGCGCCATGAAGATTAACGGCATACGCGAATGGGTGACTTACAAGACCCAAGCTGTGGATGACGAAGATTTTATTCAATTAGGGCAGCAATACGATAACGAAAAAAACGTGAAGATTCATAAAGTAGGAAACGCCGATGTGCGCTTCTTGGAACAACGACCGTTGGTCGACTGGGCCACGGCATGGATGGAGCGCAATAGGATGCAGGTCTAGCGTGTGCTTCTTGGACCATTGACGGGTCTGATTGTCCGCCCTTTTTTTGCTGCTCCAATCTGACAACTCCCCCAACTGATGCTGCCCGTGGACTTTCCTTTTTAACTCTGCTTTATAAGTACGTTAATTTGGAAATAATGAAAATCAAATTATATTACGACCAATACGAAAACCACTGCCTGTAAAATTGGAGGAAATACAATGTCAACTCAAATCAAAATTACTTATACTTTTAATGCTCCACGTGAACTCGTTTTCGAGGCATTCACCAAATCCGAACACCTTCAGAACTGGTGGGGGCCAAAAGATTGGACATTTGAGGTTTCTCAATCAGATTTCCGCTCGGGCGGGGTTTTTCATTATAGCCAGAAGCCCGAAGACGGCGACAAAATGTGGGTTAAATTTGAATACAGTGATATTGTCTCACCTGAGAAAATCATTTACATTAGTTTCTTTGCTGATGAGGAAGGCAACACTGTACGTGCACCCTTTGACGAAAATTGGCCTATGGGAACCTTGACTGCTATGACGTTCATTGAGGATGAAGGAAAGACCAACCTGACAGTGGTTTTAATGCCAGTATCCCCGACTGAGGAAGAGGACAGTACCTTTAATGAATCAAAAGACATGGTTAAAGAAGGATTCACTGGCACCTTCGATCAATTAGCAGAATACTTATTGAAGAAGTCATTATAAGCACTAGTCTTGCTGCTTCAATTCACCATAACGGACAAAACAGTGAAAACTTCAAAGGAGCTGGCAACTGCCACCTCCTTCGTTATTTTTATGGAACCATTCCTTTAAGCACTTCATAATCTCTGTTCCATCTATGAATTAAACGATTTCTGTTCTCCAATAGAGTCGTTCTAACGATCTCTTTTTCCTTAATGGCCAGATCATACTGTTCTGCTGATATCACCTTGTCATTGTTTGCTGCTAATAACTCGTCCTCATCTAAAATATAAACTTTATTATTGGGCAGCAGTATTACATCTATATACAGATCATCAAAGTATGGTATTCCTTCATCGGTCAATGAGCTCTCTGCGATAATATCAAAATAATGTTGAATAACCTCACCCTTACTGTTTATTACGGTTGTCAAAATATGATGTCCTTCATCCGGAATATGTTCAAGCCATGTATATTGATCATCAATAATGATGAGCTCATAATTTTGTCCTATCCGAAAGGTTATTGGACTCTTTACGTTTTCAAATTGCATCAAGCAAATATGTCCTTTAAAATCTAATTCATCTATATATAATTGTGTATATTTTTTCGCGGGTTTAATGGACCAATGAGACAGATCAGCATACTTACGTTTCATTCTTCACTCCCCCAATAAAAAACCCTCGATATACCCCAATCGTGCCCTCATCCATAACTCCTACAGATCCCTATATCCTTCTTGTCACCCTAATTATCGCCATCGCTTATTATAAGGCTAAGCGTAACACCTATAGAGCAAAATCCCAAGTATTGTATTGATGTAAGCAGCAAAAAAGAGCTCATCTTACGATGAACTCTTTGGTCTTGCCTTTAGTTTAGTATTTCGCATGCTTCCTCACGATCGAATCATCGCTCTCCAAGAATGGCCATGCCGGGTACTCGATCGGGATGCGGCTGACCTCATCCAGTCTGAGCAGTTCATCGCTTGTTAGAGTAATCCCGCTTGCCGCAAGGTTTTCCTGTAGTTGATCGGGTCGTTTTGCGCCAATAACGACACTCGTTACGGCCTTCTGATTCAGCACCCAAGCAAGAGCGATTCTAGCCACCGTCGTCTCGCGTACTGCCGCAATATCCTGAAGCGTGTCGATAATCGGAAATACTTTATCCTTGTCGACCGGAGGAAACGGAACGTTCGTATGCCGGTCGTTGTCATTGCCCGGATTATCCCGCGTGTATTTGCCAGACAGGAAGCCCCCGGAAAGCGGACTCCAGACGATTAAACCCATATTTTGATCCTGAAGCACTGGAATGATTTCCCGTTCGATCTCGCGCGCGGCGAGAGAGTAGTAAGATTGGCTGCTCTTGAAAGCGTGAAGTCCGTGAAGCTGCGAGAGACCCCGAGTTTTCATGATGTTCCACCCGGTCATATTAGAATTGCCGATATAGCGAACTTTCCCGCTCCGAACCAGATCGTCGAGAGCCCGAAGCGTTTCTTCCCAGTCCGTTAATTGATCGGGGTTATGGACTTGATACAGATCGATATAATCCGTTCCGAGCCTCTTCAAGCTTGCTTCCACTTGCCCAATGATATGCAAGCGAGATAACCCGAGCTCGTTCGGACCAGATCCCGTGCGTCCTCTGACCTTCGTTGCGATCAAAGCTTGATGCCTTTTGTTCTTCAGAGCCTTGCCGAGAATTTCTTCCGATTGTCCGACCGAGTATACATTGGCCGTATCCAAAAAATTCACACCGGCATCCATCGCTTGATCGACCAGAATGCCCGCTTCCTTTTCACCCAGGCCGCCGAAAACACCCCACTTCTCGCCGCCGCCGAATGTCATTGTTCCCAATCCTATCTCCGATACCAGCACTCCCGTATTGCCAAGCAAGTTGTATTTCATCGTCTTTACTCCCTCCATTATTTGGTTTACATTAATGGAGACGAAGTCAAATCGGAATGGACGCAAATTAGAGAAACATTTTTTGAATAAATTTCGTTGAGTGGGGGACCGCGCTGATGAATTTAGAGCAATTATGGGATGAACACTATGAGCACGTCCGGAATTTCGTTTTGCATAAAACGAATCATCACACTGATACCGAAGACATTGTGCAAATGACCTTTATGAAAGCTTATGAAGGGATGGCCCGTCTACAGGATGATGAAAAGAGACGAGCATGGATTTTTCAAATCGCAAGAAATAGCATCATTGATCATTTCCGGAAGGAAAAAAAGACGGTGGCACTTCTGGATAACGCGACCATTGTCGAAGAAGAACCAGTCGCGGATTGTAATTCGGAGGCCGCTGAAGGGATGATGAGCATCCTGACTCGCATGCCTGATAAATATCGGGAGGCGCTTGAGCTTTCCGAGCTGCAGGGCATGTCGCAGAAGCAGTTAAGCGAACATCTGAATATCTCTTATTCGGGAGCGAAATCCAGAGTGCAGCGAGGCCGCGAGCTAGTAAAAGAGATGATGACAAGCTGCTGCGCTATCGAAGCCGATCATTACGGGAATATCGTAGAATACTCCGTCATTCATGATGAACCGAAACCAAAGAAGAAGCCCAATTAATATTCAATCCGGCATGTGATGAGTTCTCTGAGAGAACTTATCACATGCCGCAGCACATAGTTGACCATGACGGCTGTGGTTTACAGTTCAAATTCAAAGACCCCGACGGAAGCAAGTTTAATGTGTGGCAAGATCCTGCATCAGCATAAAACGATGGCAAGCTCTTCCCCTTTTAGGTGGAGCTTTTCTTTTCTCATACACTAAGTTAAAGAGCCCCGCTTGCTGCAGCCTTCTTATTTTGAATGCTAATACCCCTTCTATGTGTCATGAATAATACGAAGTATCCCAGCGTGACAAGGATACAAATTATGATGTCAACAAGGATCAAATTCTGATAACTTCGGAAATAATCGAAGGAAAAACCTCCGATTAATGCACCCGCAATGCCACCGCCCTGGTGAAAGAACAGTAATATCCCGGCATGTTTTCCTTTTCCGTTGGCAAATTCATTGATGACAAGGATTCCCCCCGGCACTGCGCTTAAGTAGGTAATTCCGAACGCTATCGCAAAAACAATAGGTGAACTTCCCAGGTGCATAAAGAGGAAAGCAAAGCCCAGTATACGTATGCCATACAAAATAGACATCATTACCAACTTATTGTATCGGTCCAGAAAATAACCGCAAAGGAGTGAACCCGTAATTTCCATAATGCCAAGTATGCTCATGGATAACGCGATCATGCTTGGAGACACTTCTGCCAGTTGATGTATGGCTACTAAATTCATTTCGACGGAGCCCATATTGACTCCACAGGTGAAAAGCGCAAATGCGACCACAACAAAGATAGGAAGATGAATGAATGTCTTGGAGGATGGAGTTAAAGTAAGAGGCGTATCAGGCTCTTCAACTTCTATTGCATGATCCGATTGGGGATTCCCCATATCTTTCTGTTGCTGGCTCTTGATTCCCACCCAAATTACAGGCAATGTCACAACAATGCCTAAGGCAAAAGAAGCTATAAAAGCATCCTTCCAAGTCAGCCATCCAACGGATACGAAAATTGGCGTAATAATCGTTAACCCTACAGAAGATGCGCTCGCCAACAGCGACATTGCTTTAGCCCGGTGATGCCTAAACCATTCTAACATCAATAAATAGCTCGTCGTTGCCCCAATGCCAGCTAATCCAGAGATAACGCCATATCCAATAAAAAAGACGATAGGATTGTTCCCTAACAAGACAACGCCAGTGCCCATAGTACTCAAGATTGCACTTAAAAAGAGCACCTCCTTTGTTCCGTAACGATCGACAAGCCAGCCTCCCAGAAGTGCGCATATAGCTGTTATTAATAAGTTGGTTGACCATGCCATTGAAATAAATCCCCTGCTAATGAGTAAATCCTCCGATATTTGCACCTGAAAAAAAGCCATGCTAAATCGGGTCAATGCGCCAATAAATCCAACAATCCAGAGAGACCCCAATCCAATCCAAGCATGCCTGGATTCCTTAAACCATGTCGCGCCCACTCTTATCCCCCTTGTCACTCAAAAAAAAGATACCGATCGGTATCTTTAATATTAACTACAGATGCATTGCTTTGCAAGGGTGGAAATTCATTTGTTATACTACGTGTGTACAAATACCGTTAAATAGGGGGATGATGATGGAGAAAGGCGAAAAAACTCGTGAGTTTATTATTGCTAAGGCCGCTGAGCTTTTTAACCAGAAAGGATATTCGGGTTCATCCTTATCCGATATAACAGAGTTGACAGGCATCAAAAAAGGCGGCATCTACCGCCATTTTTCCAGTAAAGACGAAATTGCGTATGAAGCCTTTAGCTATGCCGGCCATGTTGTAGGGGCCCAGCTTGCCCATGCAATCAGTCAACAAGAAACGGCCTCCGGCAAGCTGCTGGCATACTTGCGCGTATACGAGAAAGTAGTGGAAGCGCCGCCCTTCATTGGAGGTTGCCCGCTCCTCAACACAGCTATTGATAGCGACGACAGTCATCCAGGCTTACGTGAAAGAGCCAAGCAAGCGCTAATAGACACGCTGCAATCTCTAAAGAAAATCATTTCCCAAGGCTTGCAAAGCGGCGAGTTTAAAGCAGACCTCGATATAGAGGCACTGGCTACCTTCTCCCTTTCCATCATGGAGGGCGGTATCATGATGAGCAAACTCGAAGGCAATAATCGGCATATGCGGATGAATATCAAGAGCTTTGCTGCTTATCTAGAAAATGTGTGCCTCCGTGAGCCTCGTTAGTTACTTCCCTGATAAGTCCTGCCCTACACTATGACGGCTGCATTTATTATTTGCAATTTGTCCTTGTCCATTCGCCGCTAAATGTACGTTACCAATAACAAAAGCCCTCAGAGTAATGAAGGGCTTTTGAGCAAGCTTCTATTTTTAGAGCAGCATTCTTGTCACAACAAAAATTTTCGACTGCTTATGATACGGTTCAGCTACTTCTCTTGCTCCTTTATTACCTGCTCAATCCCCGACAGAATCAGCTTGAGGCCAAACTCAAACGCCCCATCGGTTCCCATCAGCTCGAACAAGCCATTATTGAACATCCTCCGGAACAAGCCCGCTTCCGCCTCGCTCATGGAGTCCAGAAGGCGGATCATCTCGTCACCCGGAAGCACGCCCTGTTCCTTAAGGATAGTGGATACATTGCGCTGATGCTGATAATCGTCCAGTACAAAGTAGAAGACATAATTCAAAAGCGTAAGAACGGCTTGAAATTTCTGATCCTGCTCAAGAGGCGTCGATTCCACACAGAGCAGCGTACGGTTGGTGAACCGGATATAATCCGGCTCGTGAGGCAGCGTCATCATCATAAGCTGCGTGGAGCAGGGGTATCGGCAAAGCACGCTCCGTACCGTCTCCGCAAGCCCTGCCAGCTGCTCTTTCCAGTCCCCATCAGAGTGGAACTCCTCCAGAATGATTTTCGATACCTGGTTGGCCAGACGCTGGTAGAGATCTTGCTTGCTCTTGAAGTACCAATACAGAGAAGGAGCCTGAATCCCCAGCCGGTCGGCCAATCGTCTCATACTGAATTTCTCTATGCCTTCCTCCCCTAGAAGCTCCCAAGAGGCTTCCAGAATCATGTCCTCCGAAATTTGAGGCTGCTGTTTCTTCATCCATATCCGCCCTTTATCTAACAGTGTAAGATTGTTCTTTACAGGTTCATAACTTCATGATATCATCTAACACTGTAAGGTTCAATCTAACACTGTTAGGTAAACAAAATGAAGAAAGAAGTGACCCGTATGGATGCAGAAAACCTTCATTACTTTGAAAAAGCACCGGTCGCAAAAGCCGTAGCTCACTTCGCTGTACCGATGATGTTAGGCACGTCAATGAGTGTCATCTACTCCATCTTGAATGCCTATTTTCTCGGAACGCTCCACAATACTGCCATGTTAACCGCGCTCGCACTAACTTTGCCGTTATTCGCGATTATTATGGCGCTTGGCAACTTGATTGGAATCGGTAGCGGTACATTCATCTCTCGTTTGCTAGGAGAGAAAAAATATGACGATGTCAAACATGTGTCTTCATTCGCATTCTACAGCAGCTTAGTTCTCGGTCTTATCGTGATCGCCGTCGGCCTCCCGTTGATCGATTCAATCGTTCACGGCTTAGGTGCAACGTCTGAATCCTTCGGATTCACGAAGGACTATGTCACGGTTATGCTGTTGGGCTCGCCATTCGTCGTATTATTCTTCACGCTGGAGAATATCGTTCGCTCGGAGGGGGCAGCAATGACGTCGATGATCGGTATGCTTCTCAGCGTTGTCGTGAATATTATACTCGATGCGCTTGTCATCTTCGTCTTCCATTGGAGCGTAATCGGCGTTGCGTCCGCTACGGTCATTTCTAACCTGGTTGCGAGTGTCTTCTACGCCTTCCATATGAAACATAAAAGCCAATTCTTAACCGTCTCCTTCAAATGGTTCAAGGCAACCAAGGACATTCTGGTCAATGTATTCAAAATCGGAGTTCCTGTCTTTGTCATGAGTGTCTTCTTGGGTGCCATGTCGCTCATCCTCAACCATTTTCTTATTGAATATGGGGATCAGGCCGTAGCGGCTTACGGAATTTCATCACGGTTACTGCAATTTCCAGAGTTTATTCTCATGGGCTTATGCGAGGGAGTCGTGCCGTTGATCGCTTTCTCTTTTACAGCGAATAAATTACGCATGAAGAATACCATTGGATTTACAATCAAAGCGATTTTGGCATTAGCAGTCGTGTTTGGCATCATCGTCTATTTGGTTTCCGACCACTTGATTGGTTTATTTACAACGGACCCGCAATTAATTGAAATGGGCAGCTACATTCTACATGTGACATTCTTATCCTTGTTCATTACAGGATTGACTACCTTGTTTATCGGGATCTTCCAAGCAACAGGGCAAGGCACTGCCGCATTTGTGATGTCAATTATTCAAGGAATGACCCTGATTCCTGTGTTGTTTATCGCCAATCAGACGAACGGCTTCCACGGGGTGGTCTGGTCGCTCGTCATTGCGGATGCCGTCGCATTCCTTGTTGGCGCAATCATGCTGTATGTTTTGCGGAACAAATTGCAGCCTGCAGAATTACTGGCCTAAACTTACTTCAAATAACAAAGAAACGAAGCGAACGTTCAATTCCTTCGAAATCAGATAAACTAAAAACGAAAACCACCAATATCCTTCTGAAAAGGTGTTGGTGGCTTTTCGTTTCACAAAAAATCTTGATGATATACACATACGTTATTTTTACCTGAATTTTTAGCTTTGAATAGTTCTTTATCCGCATAATTGATCATTTGCTCTACGGTATGCTTCTTTGTATTAAGGTTGGCTCCCCCTATACTTACGGTAATAGGAATGGGTATCCCTGGAGCTGAGATTATAGCTGCCTTCTCCACGTTTAATCGAATACTCTCTGCTTTTTGAATACATTGCTCTAATGTTTCATCGGGGATTGCCACCATAAACTCTTCCCCGCCATATCTGCCTACCTTATCCTTTTCACCTATACTAGCTTGAATCAGATCTGCCACACGCTCCAGCACCCGATCTCCTTCCTGGTGCCCGTACACATCATTGATTCTCTTAAAATTATCCACATCAATCATCAGGATACATAGTGCTTTTTCTGCGTTATTGCTTTCTTTAAGTTGCTCGTACATTTGGATTGTTTCTTCGAACAACTCTTTTCGATTAAAGACTTTGGTTAATGCATCATACTTGGATGCATATTCAACCTCCATATACAATCGGGCATTCTCTAACCCAATCCCCAGATAATTAGACAGAGTCTTTAACGTACTCAAGTCCTTTAAGTTAAAAGAATCTTTCTTATAAGCTTGAGTACTTATCACCCCTATTACCTTATCTTTCATAATAATAGGTACAAATATAAGCGAATAAGGTATTGTCTCTACTACATACTCCTTCTTCTTCCTTACCTTCTCTAAGTATTCCTTGAAATCTTCAAAATAACGGCTATATTCCTTTTCCGTATCCTTAATAAAGATATCCTGCTTATGTTTGACACTATATGCCCAGAAGCTATCCTCTAATATCGACTTAGGCCCTACGACCAAACGTTGCCCCTTTTCGATAGACAACTCATTGTGAAGAATCCCTTCCTCTTCGTTATAAATGCCAATTTGAATAATATCCGCTTGGATCAAATCCTGTATTTCCTTAGCAACAATATTAAAGATACTTTTCTTGTCCAAGTTAGACAGGATATTTTGACCCACACCATTCAATGCTTCAGTCTGATTATAGAGAAACTTGTAGATCTTCCCCTCTTCCTCTTCTCTTTTTCGATTCAGCATCTCCATACTCTCCGCACTGCGAATAGCCTGCATTTGTTTTTCTAATTCCAAATGTTTTTCTAAATACGCATAGGCCTGTTCATAATTTCCCAGCCCTTTGAGGGCTTTGCTCATATTCCAATACACTTTATTTAAATTTCTTGTAGATTTGGCTTTTTCTATCCCCTCTTCGACTTGTTGCAGCTTAGCAACAGTCTCCTTATATCGGCCTTGTACCAAATCCAGCTCTGCCCAGTACAACAGCGCATCTTGAAGATAGAGCTGCGCTCCTCCCGCTTTCGCCATTTCGACACTCTTGACGAAATATTGTTCTGCTGTATCGTAGCACCCTTTGGTCGCGTAAATATGAGCCATTTCTTTTAATACATTGGGCACCATTTTGGGAATGTATTCTTCTGCTAGCTTAAGCGCCTTCGTGATATACACGATTGCCTGATCTGGATCGCCCAAATGGTTGCAACATTCAGCTTGATTCGTGTAACAAGCCACTTTAAACGCATTACTATAAACACGAGGTATGTTGACGATCTGGTCTAATAGCTCTTTGGCCTTTTCATACTCATCGATTTCCATATACAGCGCTGCAAGGTTCCCTTTGATTTGCGTGAGTCGCTCATAGTTACCCACTTTTTCGGCAAGCTCTATCCCTTCCATACCATGCTCAATGGCTTGGGAAAGCTTTTGTTGTACCGAATAACCGCTTACAAAAGCACTGCAAGTCGCCAATTGGCCATCAATATTGTTATTTTCTTTGAAAATATAGTAAGCCTCTTCATAAAGAGTGGTCGCCGATTTAAAGTCTGTGGAATCAAAGGATAACCAGCCTTTATTATAAAGAATCCATGGGTAAGCACAGGTTAACATATTATGTTCTCTTACAAATTGAGTAGCTGCTTCATAGGCTTCTATCGCGGCTTTAGAATCAGCTCCTCTTAATTTTTCACATATTTTGATGATGTAATTTTCATCATCCTTTAACTTGCCCAGTTCTTTGTTTAACTCCTCCAGCAGCATTTTCATTATTCACCTAGTTTCTCAATTGTAATTAATCTTGAAATCTTAATAGGCAGCTTTACTCATTGGGAGCAGCGAGGAGTTATGAATAATTAGATGGCATTAAATATCATTCATTCACTTAATTCCCTCTATTATAATGAATAATTGGGAAGTGTTGTAGTGTTTTCCTATAGGAGTGAAAGACATTTTTGCCGGGCATCATTGGGGGCTTACAACACAAATAGCGAAAAACATGGGCGAGGACGAACACCACTTTTTACAATGCGGAATATACAAATGAATAGGCATTTATCCCAATCATGCTTATTCTGTTGGGAACCGGAATAGGCACAAAGGAGTGTTTCAAGTTGGCAGTAAAATCATCTCACTATTTTGCCCAGGGCAACACTGCGCGCGGAGCTCATTTCTTGTATACATCCGCATTTAATGGTCTGAACCAGATATTCGTCCTTACAGGGCCCCAAGGTACGGGCAAATCGACGGTCATTCAAAGCTTGGCGGATAACCTGCTGGATAAAGGCTTGCATGTGCAATGCTTTCACTCCCCTCTCCGTCCCGACGAACTGGATGGCGTCATTTTAACGGAATTGAAGGTTGGTATTGTCGACGGGCGAGTCTGCAAGGGAATTTCGGAAAGCGGGGCCGGGGAAATCGTATCTGTCCAGTTCGAGGAAGCGGTTAATAACAGCCTTATTTCACCCGAACACAACATAACGATAGAAGCTCTTAGAGGCAAGCTTGAGAGAGCCTATTCTGAAGCGTATGAAACGTTCGCAGCGGCATTGCGGATTCATGACGAGTGGGAAACGTTTTATATCGATAATATGGATTTCTCAAAGGCTGACCAGATAGCGCAGGATTTGACTCAACAATTATACGCCGGTCATGAAAGCGATACGCCCACCGATTCGCGTCACTTGTTTTTTGGAGCTGCGACTCCAAGGGGGGCATTCGATTTTATTCAAAGCTTAACCGCTGGGCTGAAAAGACGGATTTTCATCAAAGGAAGGGCGGGATCTGGCAAATCGACTTTGCTGAAAAAGCTTGCCTCCGCTGCCGAGACGAAAGGAATCGAAGTTCAAGTGTTTCATTGCGGCTTTGATCCGAACAGTCTGGATATGCTGATATTCCCGCAGCTTGGAACAGCTATCTTCGACAGTACAGCTCCGCATGAATACTTTCCAGATCGGGACGGGGATGAGATTCTGGATATGTATACCCTGGCTATAGCTCCTGGGACAGACGAAGCTCATGCTGCAGCGATCGCCGACATCAAAGCACGCTATTCGGCAAAAATGAAAGAGGCTACCTCCCATCTGGCGGAAGCCGAAGCTATCGATTCTCAAATTAAGGCCTACTATGTTGCGGCCACAGATTTTTCGATCGTAGAGAAGCTCCATCTGCAATTACAGTCCGAATTGAATGAACGGATCGGCTCCATTCAGCTTTCAAAATAAAGATACAACCCAAAAGCGTCGGGGCTCAGCCGTCTAAAGCAAGCTGAGCCCCGTATGGGATTGAATCAACAAACGGCGTAAACGATGGCTTTCATCGTCCGAACTATCCATCTTTGTTTGGATTGATATTAATGGAATTGAACCCCCTGAAGATCAAATATACAGCAAGAATCAGCTCACAAAAAGCGATGGGTGCGTTTAAAATAAAGTAGACCGGACTCACTAATTTTATGATATTCAACATCAATAATAATGTAGCCACGAGAGTAAAGGCAGAGCCTATCATCCCCCCTATCGATAACCAGCGTGGAACCAGCCTGATTTGATATAGGCAATAGTAGAGAATCAAGCCGCCAATACTCCAGGGCAATATCATTCCAATATGATTCAGAATGTCTCTGCCTTGTCTGAGCAATTCAGCTATGAGTTCAACATACGATGAGTCGGCTTGGCCTGCAGCTGCAAAATGGTGACTTAACCATAATAAAAGAAGCAGGGACCCTATACCAACAAAAAGAAATCCCGCTCCGATCAACCTGAAACCGAAATAACCCGCCGCCAAACCTTTACTGTATGTCTTAACGATTGGATATAATACAACTGCGATACTGGCATATACTACGGCCATTGCCGCTTGAAAAAAAGTTGCAACTAAAACCTGCGCTTCAATCTCTGACAATTTTTCTAGATAATCCGGTTGTTCCAACGCAGGAACAGAACTAAGGATTCCAAAGACAAAGCTGGATATGAACAGCAGCCCCAGCAAGACCGCCGTTTTTCTGTTTGATTTTATGATGATCACTCCTTTCCTCCAGAATCTTCTCAAAAGAGTGCCTTTGATGATGAGTTTAGTATATTTGCCGCAAAGGATGGCCGTGTAGATACTTAAGTATGTTTTGAAATAAAAAAAGATCCTCAGCAGCGTTTTTAGGCATTGCTTGAGACCGGAACAGACTGCAGATCAAATCAGCCCGAGCTCTCTGGCACGGGCGATCGCTTCGGTCCGCCTTTTCACCTGCAATTTATCAAAAATGTTGCGATTGTATCCCTTCACTGTACTTAAAGCAAGGAAAAGCCGAAATAGCGGGCACTCCGGCTAATAGCCGAGGGGCTCATTTATCACAAGAGTCCATAAATTCGGATTTCAGTTTTGCAGGGTAAAGTCTCCTTTTGTCGAATAATAGTGAGGATAATGATTAGAAAAGCTTATAATTTCCGAAAAATAGTTTTGCTAATATAAAAAGCAATTGGGGGGTGATTATTTAATGATACAACCGACCGATGAACAGGACTATATTACTCAGTCTAAGCGAAAATGTGTCGAAGCAGGAATGGATCCAAATGAAATTAGAAAACCGAAACGCTCTATGTCAGAGCAAGAATTGCTGGAAAAAAGAAACACGTACAGTGAGATTTTATCCGTTGTTGATTTTTTCTCAAAAAAGATTTTAAACTCGTTAAGCGGAACGCCTGTACTTATTGTCATATCTGATGCAAATGGATATTTGCTGCATATGGTTGGCGATGAAACCATTAGAAATACAATTCAACAATTAGGTATAGAAGTTGGCGCACAATTTACTCAAGAAGATATGGGCACGAATGTGATCAGCTTATCTCTTCAACAAAGTCATCCTGTTCAGCTTGTAGGTTCAAATCATTACCATAAGGTTCTTCATGACACAGCATGCTATGGAGTGGCCTTTCATTATACAGATAACAACGATTTGCTCGGAAGTATATGTATTATGACAGCAACGGAGTTGCATAACCCCTTTTTCTTAACCATGTTGTCTACAGTAGTTGACTCTATTGAGAGAGAGCTATTACTTAGGAAACAGAATAGAAAGCTAAATATGTTAAATCAGATTATGGTTAATAAAAATAGAAATGGCATTATCATTACCAATGCCGATGGTATCATTACTTCAGTAAACGATTTTGTGGTCAACTCCTTCGGTATTCTCAAAGACGCCAACATCATGGATAGAAGTCTGCAGAACCCGGAATGTCTAATAAGTAACCATATGAAACAAGTTATACAAAACAAATCTTGTTTTGATAATGTGCAAATGATTTTAATAACCGTAGATCATCAAAAAGTAGTTTGTTTATTCGACGCTCAACCCATCTATGATGAAACCAGCAGCTTTATTGGTGCATACTCTCAGCTTAGAGATATTACGGAACGTTATTTAAATGAAGAACGGCACAATTATTTGGCCTATCATGATGAATTGACATCCTTGCCAAATAGACGCTCTCTTCATGAAACATTAAATAATCTTATTTCATCCTCTCTAACCTCTGGAGAAAATATTGATCTGGTACTCATGTTCTTGGACTTAGACCACTTTAAAACCATTAATGATGCTTTTGGACATTCCAATGGCGATATTCTGTTAAAGCAAGTTTCCGCTAGGCTGGCACAATTTTTGGGGGACACAGGGAAAGTATTCAGAATGGGCGGAGATGAATTTATTTTCCTATTCCATGGCCTAAGTGAGCGCACAGAGGTCATTCAAACAGGCAAGAAAATTAATGACTTATTCAACACCCCCTTTACCATTAACGGTTCCAAGTTCCATGTAACTTCGAGTATCGGTATAGCCATCTATCCCAATGATGGGACTGACGCTGAAACATTCATGGTATATGCTGATAATGCAATGTATAAGTCGAAATCATTGGGAAGAAATAATTATACCTTATTCGATTCAAATATGAAGTCCCATTCAAATGAAAAAAATAAATTGTCATTGGAGCTTGCATTAAGAGAGGCTTTGGAAAATAAAGAATTTATGGTGTACTATCAACCGCAGGTTGACTTAATTCATAAGAACATTATTGGCTTGGAAGCCCTTCTAAGATGGAATAGTCCGGAATATGGCATTGTAGCGCCTGATACATTTATACCCATCCTAGAAGAAAACGGATTAATCTCTCAAGTTGGTGAATGGGTATTAAGTGAGGTTTGTGTTCAAAGGAAACGTTGGATTGAAATGGGGTTTCCTAAGCTTAGAGTAGCCATTAATCTTTCTTCTCAGCAATTTTTAAAGGATAACTTGGTTGAAGTCATTTCCAAAACTTTAATGGAAACAGGAATGGATCCGAATTATTTGGAGCTGGAAATTACAGAGACGATGACCATGGATGTTGAGCGTGCGATAAACGTTTTAGGTCAATTAAACGCTTTGGGAGTAAGGATTAGCATTGATGATTTCGGGACTGGATACAGCTCCTTGAATTATTTAAAGAAATTCCCTATCCATACTTTAAAAATTGACAAATCCTTTGTCAGAGATATCATGTTAGATCAAAATGATTTAAATATTGTCAGTACCATTATTTCGATGGCACATAATTTAAATTTGGATGTTGTAGCAGAAGGAGTAGAAACAAAAGATCAACTCATGTTTTTACAAACGAAAAAATGCGATGTTGTTCAAGGCTATTATTTTAGCAAGCCTCTTTCTGTCGATGAATTTGAAAAATCGTTTTATCAACTAAACGACGAAATAGAAATCAAATCGTCAAACGGAATAGGTGGTTAACATGAAAAAGATTTCCGAGATATTAGCAGTCCATTTTAAAAAATGGGGGATCAACCACGTATTTGGCATACCAGGAAAGCCAGTCACTCCACTCATTCTTGATCTGCATCATAATGGTATCGAGTTCGTGTTGTCCAAGCATGAGACCGGGGCTGGATTCGAGGCAGCCGGCTATGCATTAATGAATAATAAATTGGCCGTTGCGATTGGAACATCTGGCCCAGGCGGTACGAATCTGTTAACGTCTGCCGGTCAGGCCAAAGCCTCTCATCTTCCTGTTTTATTTATTACCGGACATCCCTCTATCCAAGATTCAGGTAAAGCTTTAGGTCAAGACTCAACGATGTTCGGTACAGATCTTGTGAAAATGTTTGAGCCTGTGACAAAGTTTAGCGCCAGAGTGGAGAGAGCGGATACGTTTCAGTCTTATTTTCAGCATGCCATAGAAAAAGCCTGCTCAGGAGTGAAAGGCCCGGTTCATCTATCTATAGCTGCAGACGTTTTGGCTGAACCTATAACTGAGTTTGAAATGGACTTGCCGGAGGTTATCCATCCTGTTGCTCCAAACTTGGATAAGTGTGCAGATTTGATAAACCGTCCTGGCAAAAAAGTTATATTTTTAGGCAAAGGCGTGCATTCGAGCAGGGCATATCGAGAAGTGAAAATGTTAGCCGAGATATTCGATATTCCAGTCATGACCACACCAGGAGGCAAGGGTGTATTTGAGAGTCATCACCATTTATCATTAGGGGCTTTTGGTCTTGGCGGGACTAATGAATCGAGTGCTTACGTCGAATGCGGTATAGATTTGATGATCGTCATTGGAACGAAGCTTTCCGATATGTCCCTTGCCGGTCTGAACGCTTCCAATTTCCCGAAAAACGTCATTCAATTTGATTATGATCAAACGTTTATAGGTAAGTCTATCCCGGCCGAAACCTTGCCCATTGTTGGCGATATTAAAACAAATCTAAATGCATTATTTGATATCCTTCGTTACAAAGAAATAACGAAAATGCCCTTTAATATTCATGATTATAAAGTGACAGAATCCTCTAAGGAAAGCAAATCTCCAATGTCTGCGGTCGAGGCGGTCAAAGTGATGAACGCAGCTTTAGATGAAGATACGATCATTTTTGGCGATGATGGGAGTCATACTTTTTATGCAATAAAATATTATGACATTAAGATGCCCGGCACTTTTTATTTTGATGATGTGTTCGGTACAATGGGACATGCTATCGGGTATTCTATTGGAGCTAAGCTTTCCAATCCCAAAGCTAAAATTGTTTGCTTAACCGGGGACGGATGCACGTTTATGCATGGTACGGAGATTTCTACTGCGGTTAACTACGGAGCTCATGTCATATTTGTCGTATTCAATAATGGGAAGATCGATATGGTTGATACGGGAATGACTCTGAACTTGGGAAAAGCTGTGGGAACCGTTTATAAAACGATGTTAGATGTTCATAAGTTTGCAGAATCCATGGGAGCTCTTTCATTCAAATGCTTCGATGCTGAGGAGCTGGAAGATGCGATAGAGAAAGCAAAACTTGCAAATACAGCGGTTGTTATTGAAGCTATGCTTGATCCAACCGAAATTCCACCGACAACGAAGAGGGGATAAATATGAGCAGAAATACAGAGCATTATAACAAGGGAATTGAAGTTCTGAATGAGATGGTTGGAGAACAAGGTTTAAAACCGATAGAAGCATTCCAAAAGTTTTATCCCGATTTCGCAGACTTCCTAGTTTCATTCGGTTATGGAGAAATCTACTCCAGAGAAGCATTGGATTTCAAACAAAGAGAAACCATCACTCTGACAGCGTTAATTTCACAGGGCGCTTTTGAGCAATTGGGCTTTCATATTCATGCAGCGCTCAATGTAGGGATGAGTCCAAAAGAAATCGTTGAACTCGTCATTCATTGTGCCGCTTATGTTGGTTTCCCAAAAGCATGCAGTGCTATGGTACAAGTCATGAATGTATTTGAGCAGAGAGGTATTAAGGAAATTTAATGCCTTGTTTGCATACACGAATTGATCGGGGCAGATTGAGACTGTACGCGACCTAGTACTGTAACCCATTAAACGACGAAGAAGGCACTCACGAATGAGTGCCTTACTTCATTGTGGAGTCGTTGATCGTATTATTTTAATAAGGCTATCGGTTTGGTGAAATACTGTGAACATCCGAGCGATCAAGGTAAGCCTAAAGTACAAAAACAAGTCGCAGTAACGCTCCCAATAAAAGCGGAAGGGGCTTTCCCTTATTCCGGGAAAGTCCCAAAGTTGAATCATAAATTAACCGCGAGATGGTAATACCCTACGTATATCGTATTTTTGGCCCTGTGCCAAGTCCTCAAATCCAGGGGCTTGCCAACATGAACGCATTCAGACGACTCAGGAAGAACAAATAGCCTCTTTCGCGGGGTTCCAATTTACTTGGTACGGAAAACAACTTAAACGAAATCAATTTAAGCGGGCCATCGAGCCTACCTTCAAGTGATCCTCACTCAGGGAAACAAAGAAAAGACGCCGATTCGCTCAGCGTCTTCCCAGGGCATTTCCCTATTTCACTTAATTCTTACCTCCATAGCCCTTATAAGTTGCGTAAACTGAATCTGCATATTGATTGGCCAGAATAGGACGGCCATAAGAATCTGTTGCTCCCGGATACCAGTTATCTCCTCCGTTATAGCGTAATAAGCCGTTATATATGTTGCCGAATCTAATAATTTTTTCGTTTAAAATCAGTGCACCCAAGTACACCTGATCTTGTTCACTGCTGTGATTATAAGCACGGCCAAATGTTGAGCTGAATTGAGATAAATAAGCGTTACGTGTGTTTGGTTCTACCTGCATCAATCCGTCGCCGGCTGATGGACTACCTGGTAAGCCTGCACCAAAGCTGCTTTCTTTTTTGATCACAGCACTCAGCAATAAAGCAAAATCTCCGCCTTTACCAAATTTATTGTCTGCATTTATTGCATAAGTCCAAATGTGGCTTGGAACTTCGGAAGGCTTTGTTACTGATGGATTTGGTGAACCTGTATAGATCTTAACCGATGACATTTTGTCATTGACCGTGTTGCCAACCCAGGAGGAGCTTGAAGTATAGGTCCATTTTGTTCCGCCAAAATGATCATTCTCATATACTTCAACAGTCCAGCCGCTTGGTACCTTGAGAGAGGACATCCAGTCATTCGGAATTCCTCTTGCGTTCAACTGAGACAGTGTATAATTGCCTATTCCGAGTGTTACTGCTTTTCCACCATAGTTTATATCTGCATAGAATGTCACTCCGTTTGTTGTTGGTGGTGGTGTAGTTCCGCCGCTGCCACCTTTCTGCCATAAAGCAGGAACATTGGATGGTTCCCAACCTACGAGGGAAGTATGTGCTTGAAGACAGGTATAAGTACTTCCGCTATATGTAACTGTATCATTTGCTGCATATGCAGTGTTTGGAGCCCATGCTCCTCTAGCGGCTGCACTTACCGGCGAGACTACGTAAAATGTGGATATGATAAATGCAAAGACTAACATAAGGGATAGGGCTTTAAAAGAAAACTTTTTATTCGTCATTTTAAAACCTCCATATTTTATTTAGCTTACCCAGAGACGAGCCATACTTAAAGTGAAGCTTGAATAGAATCTTGCAATGATATCTTCATTGCTGTAATCAGATTCACGATTAAGCATTCATGGTATATCCCCCTTTTTTTAATTTGTTCAAAGAAATTCAAGTACTCTAAAAGCATAGTTGTTTGTTATATTCAGAATCTGCAATTAATATCAACATATTCAACCGATTATTTTTTATTCCCCTTTAAAAAATCTGCTTAACAAATCACAATTTCGTCCTATTTGTGATACGGTTCAGCTTAACGGGTCTATCGGCGAAAAATGCGCTGCGGCGCATAACTGCCAACCTTTACCCCCACCTGCGGTTCTGATCAAATCTGCTTAATAAGCACGGAAGGCCGTCGAAGTTCTCGGCGGCCTTTGAGTGATTCAACTATTGTTCTCCGTTAGTTGAATGAATTTATATATTGGATTAAGTGTTACGAAAACATCAGTTTCCAAAGTTGCGTTACAACGCTCGGCAAATATTCCTGGGGATGTAAGACAACCACCAGTAATACGCTTAATAATATTGCTGTAATCCACAATAAACATTTGAATGATCTTGATTTGAAATTACGTGTGAATACTAGAAACAATATAAAAAAAGTAATATTAAGAAATACTGTTGCAGGAATGCTCACAATTCTTCCAAGACCTGTATAAGGGAAGAATTCGACTAATAAAAACATAGTTACAATACTCGGAATCATGGCTAGAAAGAGAATAATTAAGGACTTCTTCATATGGTGTTCTCCTAAGGTTACAATACTCTAGAAAACGTTTTGATTAAGATTTATTCGAGAAATCGATTTAACTATCCTGCCCGTAGCTTAACAAAAGTTTCCCGCCGCGCGGTGGCATTCCGGGCTAAGCTCTGCAACGTAGAGCTTACCGAACTACTGCCAAAAACCACGAGAGCGGAAGCAGCGGAGCAAGTTCTCCATAATCCTTTCCTAATCGTTCACCGACGTCAAGTTTGAAACTATCCCACTCCTCCTCTATGCTTTACTCGAATCCGAATATGGGGGATGGCTAATGGAATGGGATGAATTACGGAGCCGCTTTGATAGGCTCTATGTCGCTCAAACATCTGATGCGGGTCTAACCGGGCAATCGATTGACGCTTATCAAGCTGAGTTGATCAAACTATATGATCGCTGGGCTGGCTCAAGAGGGACAAACTTATCTCTATAGCATTCTGCTCCATTAATCCAACTGCTATCTAAAACCCTACCTAAAGCCCGAATTTTTCGCCGTCACTTATGATAAGGCTCAGCTTAACGGGCTATCAGCGAAAAGCCCGCCACGGCGCCATAATCGCCAATCTTTTACCCGATCAACGACCAAGGCTCCATTACATGTACGGAAGCCCGTCGAAGTCATCCGCGGCCCTTTTTGGTAATTCAACTATCGTTCACCGTTAGTTTGGACCAGTCTCTGCCGATTCAATCCGAAGTGCCCGGTTGATCTGTCCCCAGAAATACATGGGAGAGGACGAGGACGAACACCACTTTTTGCAATGTTGAATATACAAATGAATAAGCACTTATCCCAATCATGCTTACTCTGTTGAAAGAACGGATCGGCTCCATTCATCCTTCAAAATAAAGATACAACCCAAAAGCGTTCTATTTCAGACGAGGCTCAGAAGTCTAATGCAGGCTGAGCCCCGATTGATATTGAATCTGATTCCACTTCTGATCCTTGCTTCCTGGCAGGGAACGTACTCGATGTTCCGGCTCGTCTGACGTAAAGCCTTACGTATCGGAATTAGCAGCCGTGTTTGCTTTCTCGGACTTACGGCTGCGCCTGAGTAGGAATGGTTTCCTTGTTCCAGATACGCGTATTAAGATTGAGGAGATCCACAATGTCCAGGATGGAGCGAATTTCGTTGTAGGTGTGAAGAATAGCGTCGTTCTCAAGCTTCTTGATTCCTTTGGCTTCGAAGTAGTCCATGCAGTGAATGGCGATCGTAAGCTTCCCTTCGTGCAGGCAGATGTTCATGCTATTTTTGGAAAAGCGATCGCGGAGCTGCACGAGTCTCTCCAGCATATCGACGGGCAGCAGATAACGGGCGGTCGTCTCGTTGGTCGTCCAAACCCGGAACTGCTTGTCGAAATTATGGCTGATTGTTTTCATAACATCTCCTACGTGATGCAAGTAGTGGCTGATCTTGCCCTTGCGCGATGCGATGACGGTCGTCCCTTCAAAGTTTTTGTGAAAATCCGCGACGAGTACAAGTCCCTCGAACAATGTCGATCTGACCTTGTTTCCGCTCTCGTAATCCCTCTCCTCTTTTTGAGCGCGAATCTCGCACAGCTGGAAGTCGGTTACACCCAACGTTCCTTGGAAATAGTCCTCTCCTTCATACAGGTTGGCTTCACTCAAGCTGTCGAATATAGGGATTTCCAGCAGTTTACTTTTCGAAATACAGCCATTCGCTTCGAAGCGGCAGTCGAAACGGCTGCCTTTGAGCTCGGGAGGATAGGTGGACTTACCCACCATATTGGCAACCATGGGAGGCACAATCATTTCCTTATAGATGCGGCTGTATTTTTTGAGCGTTTTGCGGAAGGCCTGGCGAATGTAAATAGGAGAACAGATGAGGACAAGGAAACCGAACAGGAAGAGGTAAAAGGGGCCCTCGAATTCCTCGTCGGTTCCGCTACCGGCTGTGCTGGAGTCCCCGAACGAATACCACATCATGCCGAGTCCGATTGCCGCTATGGCAAGTCCGATCACGACATGCCAGCCCCGCCTGAGGATGGTGCGGTTACGATGATGACGCAGTCGCTCCCATGCTTGGAGCGCGGATATGTTCTTGGTAACTTCTTCATAGGAAGGAAGCATGATTGTGCAGGCCTTCTTTCGTTATGGTAGTAGTAGGTCTTTAAATAGACTTATTCGACAATACAAGCAAAATTTCCTTGTTATTCCTCAAAATTCATACTACAATAGTCCTATATTTAGTTGAATAAGATCATGGGGGAGAAGTTCATGGTTTGGGCTATCATCATTGTTGTCATGGTTGCTTTGTACATCATCTTCAAATACAATAGCCTGCTCGGCATGCGCAACAGAATTAAAGAAACTTCCGCTGCGATCGACGTCTACATGCAGCAGCGATACGACGCGCTGCTTAAGGTCGCGAAAACGGTAGTGGAATACGCCAAATACGAAGAAAGCACGTTGAAGGAGATTACCCGGATGAGAGCGGCAGCCGCGAACGCGGGCTGGAACGAAAAACTGCGGGCGATGGACGAGCTGACCGGCAAGCTGGGTGCCATTGTGGCGATCGGGGAAGAATATCCGCAATTGCAGGCCAGCGGCAACTATCTGCATCTTCAGCATACCGCAGCCGATTTGGAGGAGAAACTGTCCGCATGCCGGAGAACCTACAATGCCAACGTGGTTGCGTTCAACACGGCGATCGCATCCTTCCCAGCCAACCTGATATCGGGATTACTCGGCTTCAAGGAACAGAGCTTGTATGAAGTCGAGGAGTCGAAGAAAGCAGACCTGAATATGAAGGAAGTTCTCCAACGTTCCTAATAGAACAAGAGCCGCGATTCGGATAACGAGTTGCGGCTCTTGTTGTATAAAAGTCGAGTTCAAACAAGATCGTGGATGTCAGTTGGCTGGCTAGTCCATGAAGTCGTATTAACCTCGGAGAAGGTTGTGTTTAAGAGGCAACTTAGTCTTCTAGCAGCCCTAAACGAGCCTTTCATGCCTTATTCAAACGAAACCTTACCTTGCTTCAAAAATGCCGTTTTCTGTATCAATTAAAAGTTAACGAAAAAAATTTATCGTTACTTGTGGTACGGTTCAACATATCTCTCTAACGGCGAATTTTAAGGCACCCAATTGGGTGCCCTTGCTTTGTAACATGTACGCTGAGAGGTACCCCAGAGAACCATTCTCCCTTATAAGCTTTGTTCGGTCACTCCCGTTACCGGATCGAAGGTCAGCATCTTCGTCCCTATCTTATCGATGAAGAAGCGATCATGACTTACCGTAATAACGGCGCCGGGAAAATGGATTAGAGCTTGCTCCATGACCTGAATACTCATGAGATCCAGATGGTTGGTAGGCTCGTCTAAGATGATAACCGCCGCACCCGATAGAAGACACTTGGCCAGCGCCACCCGAGCCTTCTGTCCGCCGGACAGATTGCCGATCACCTTGCTCAGATCCGCCTCCGAGAATTGCAGCATCGATAGAAATTTGGCCACCTTTTTGCGCGGGGCGTCCAGTCCCAATCCATACGTATTCACCGCGTGGCTAACGGTATCCTTGGGATCAAGCTCCTCCCACATCCGGTTAAAGTAGGCGTAGCTAACGCCCTTCTCCCAGATAACCTCTCCTGACTCCGGCTTCTCCGCCCCGGTAAGCGTCTTGATGAGCGTGGACTTCCCGCTTCCGTTCGGCCCCGCGATGACCAAGCGATCTTCCTTCTGAATATCGAAGCTAATGTTTTCGAAGATCTGCCTGCCCTCGTAGGTCTGTCCGATCTTCTTCACTTCGCATAGCTTGTCCGGGAAACGCAGTCTCTCGTAAATATCGGTAATCAGTACATTAACGGGATGCGGCTCGATCCGCTTCTTGTTATCCGCCAGCTTCCGCGAGAGACGGTCCTTGGAGGTGGATTTCCTGCTCGCGCGGTCATCGATCGCCTCGGACTCCATGAGCAGCAGCTCTTCCTCCCATTCGAACTGACGGTCCAGCTCCTTCTTGCGCATCTTCTTCTTACGGACGTAATCGGTGTAGTTGCCTTCGTATTCCTGAAAATGATAATTCTCGATCTCAATCGTACGCGTGACGACCTTGTCGATGAATTGCCGGTCATGCGACACCAGAATCATGGCTCCCTTGAACCGGTACAGCCACTGCTCCAGCCATGCAATGCCTTCCATATCCAAGTAATTCGTAGGCTCGTCGAGCAGAACGACATCGGGCAGCTCTATGAGTAACTTCGCGAGCGCCGCACGGTTACGCCATCCCCCGGACAACTCATCGATCGGCTGATTGCGAGATCTGTCGTTGAACCCTAGCTTCGTGAGCACTGTGTTAATCTCGACGGACACGTTCCAGCCATCGAGATGATCCATTTGCTCGAATAACTCCGCCTGCCTTGCTAGCAACCTCTCCATTTCGTTATCGTCTGTAACCAAGCCCAGCTTATCTCCTACCTCTTGTAGCTCTCGTTCGATAAGGGCAACCTGCTCGAAGCACATCTCCAGTTCTTGCTGAACGGACAAGCTTCCGCTCAATTCCGAGAATTGAGAGAAGTATCCGATTTTCAACTGAGGATTTATTTCTACTCTGCCGGAAGTCGGCTCTTCCTTCCCCATGATGAGCTTAAATACCGTCGACTTGCCGGCACCGTTTCGTCCGATCAGGCCGATACGTTCCCCTTGCATAACTCGAAAATAAATATCGCGAAAAATCATGGACTCTTCATACTTCTTCGTGACGTTCTCCAAACGTATTACGCTCATGGTTATCAAGCCCCTTTATTATGAATCTAGTTGCTATGTCCAAACCTTCTTAATCCTTTTCCATAAACTAATAAAAAAGGAGATGAGGTCAATTAACAATAATCGTCGCATTTTGAGCATAAAAGGGAAAGGAAGTATAAAAAAGAATCGCCCTATATGCAAAGATGAAGTAACAATAGGATCGACACACCAAGAGTGTATTGAACGTGCCTATCGTTTTCCCGTATTTCTAAGCACGACAACTCATTTAAACGATAAGCAACAAGAGTTTCTAAACCGTCTAATTTTTGAGATTGAGAATGCTTTGCTATTTCCGCGTACATTACCTTTAAGCGAAAGTTATCCCGAATCCATTTTAACCGATATTCGTCGGTTAGTTTCATCAAGCTATGGAATGTTGGCAGTAAACCTTCGTCGTTTTAAAATTCAGACCGTCGAGCTCAATGCACAAACCAATCCACCAACACCCCTGCCATCCCCTGCGTTTTGGGAAGGATCCGTTTATTCGCAAGTGGAACCCTCAATGGCTTTTCAATTTGGTCTGCCCTTATTATTAGTCAGGGAAGAAGATACTGACCTCAATAATGGCATTTGGGCAGGAGGAATTGCCCCACTCAACCTATTTATAGTTTGGCATTCTGATACTCAAACGGTCGATCAATTCTTTAGCACTTCTGAATGGAGGACAGCCTTTGCCAATTGGAGCGCGCAAGTAAGAAATGCATTTTATATTCAGACAGAGCCTGCGTTCAAGTACAGATGTGAATCGTAAACCGATACTTTAGCATGATGTCGAAAATATAAAGTTTTTATTCTGCTTGCGGCAGCGAAGTCCGCAGCAGGGTCTCCATGTCGGCCATCGGTACGGCCAAACCGGCCTCTATCATTTGGTCTTGATGCCCGACAACGGCAGTGGCGAATACAACGGCGATGGCTTTGCCACGCTTGTTAATGACGGGAGAGCCGCTATTGCCGTTATAGACCGGCGCATCAAGAGCCATGACCGGCGTCTGGCGGCCTTGGATCGGGACCAAGCCAATAATAGCGCCTTCGATGGCGATTTGCGTGAAATGAAGCGGATTGCCAATCACGTAGATTTGTTCATCAGGCTCCCACTGCTTGTTGTCTCGCTCGACTTCAATAAACGGCAGCTGTTGATCCCCGATGTCCACCTTCAGTATGGCGATATCCAGATCGGGATCACTGCCCGACAGCTCCGCTTTATAGCTCTGACTTTGCTCCGGGAATGTCACTATAATATAGCCGTTATCTTCGATGACGTGATAGTTGGTCACAATGTAGCCGCCGTTAATGTGGAATCCGGTGCCCTTGCCGTTATCCGTGTGGACGGTAACAACCGCTTCTTTATAGCTTTGGATTTCAGCTTGGCTGGATAATTCCTTCGACCCGAACAAGAGGGGGAGCGTCTTCATGTTGTAGAATTGCGGCAAGAAGGCCACTATATTGACGGCTAGAGCGGCCACGAGCAGGAATATGATCATATTTCTGATCCACTTCCGTCGGCTGGTTGATGAACCCCCTTCGTCGTCCTCCTCTTCCGACTCAAAGTCCCACTCCTCGTCTGTATACGAGTGGTCATTCTCATGTTCCTGCTTATCTTCGGAATTAGAAAGAGAATTCTCTTTGTTTCGATTCGGGTTATTTTCCATGCGCATCCCTCCATACTCGCCGTAATCTTTTCCCGTTATTGTATCATCAAACTGCCTATAATTGGGGGGATATGGCGGCAACGTCCTGCGTCGCATGGAATACATGATCCGTGCAAAGGAGAATTCAAACAAACCACTTCCGGGAATGGAGTGGTTTGTTTGGGTTACTACGTTGATATTGTTTCACCATCATCATGTTTTATTGCGGACTGGCTTCACTTCGAGGGTTGTCATTTAAAGCCATTTAATCAGCTCTTCCAGCTCATCTACCAATCCTTTTGCAAGTTCAAAATCAGTGTTTTTCAGAGCCAATTCTATTTTCATTTCAACTGATTTTTTCTTTTGTTCCGCTTCTAAATAATCTTTATCAAAATGACTATCATAAATCATCCCTCTAAACGTTGGCAAAGTCATTTTTCTAATCGTCTTATCGTCAATAATTAAAACATAATCCATTCCATTTACAACAGAATAGAAATCATGAGAAATCATGAGAATCGCACCTTTATATTCTTCAATGGCTTTCTCCAGTGCTAGTTGTGTATAGGTATCTAAATGGCTTGTCGGTTCATCAAGAAGTAATACGTTTGCTTTACTGGCAGAAACCTTAGCCAGTTGAAGTAAATTTTTTTCTCCACCAGATAGAGATTCTATCTTTTGACCAAGGGTTTCTCCTTCAAAGCCATAGCTTGAAAGATACAATCCGATCTCATCGTAAGTTTTAAACCCTGCATCGATAAATTCTTCTAATATTGTATTAGCGTCCTTTAGCATTTCACCTTGAAACTGAGATAAATAAGCTACTTTAACATCAGCATTGATTTCAATTGAAGGATGATTATTTTTGAAAACATCTCGAAGTAAAGTCGTTTTCCCGGTACCGTTTGCACCGATAATAGCTACTTTATCCGTAGATTTTATCTCAAAATTAATATTGTCTAGCAGCGGCTCATCAAAGCCAACACTATAATTATGGACACTTACAACAATAGTGTCTTCCATTTCATGATCCATACCAAAACGGATATTCGGTTGTTTAATTTCAACGAATGGCGCTTTAATTCGACGCGCTTCCAGTCTTTCTTGAAATCTAACTCTAGCTTTTAACGCTCTCCCTCTTGAAGCGTCTGAATTATAAGTTGCGATAAATCTAAGATTGTTGATGATCGTATCGTTTCTCTCGATCTCCTCTTGTTCAGCAACCGCGAGTTCTTGCAGCTCAATTTTTGTCTGAAGCAATGAGAAGTTATACTCGATATATCGCCCATCAAACTCCTGGATCTCCCTATTTTCAAGGTGGATAATTTTGTTGAAACAATGATTCAATAGATAGCGGTTGTGCGTAACAACCAGCAGTATGCCTTTGTACGAATTAATAAGTTTTTTAAGCGCATTTAGGTTTTCGAAGTCCAGAAACACATCGGGCTCGTCCATAATCATTAAGTCGGGACGATTAAGCATTTCCTTCATCACTTGAATAAGTTTGAATTCCCCGCCGCTCAGATCGGCTACCTTACTATCTCTTCGCTTCATAAGGTTTGCTAAGTTTAGCTGCTTATGAATGTTACTTTCAAAATCATCCCCGCCAATAGCATCCAATGCGTCTAAAGCGAATTGATACCTTTCCAGTAACGGTTCTATATCTGTTGAGGTTTCCATTTCCGTGCAAATCGATTGAATTTCATGTTGAAGCTTGATAAATGGTTCTCCTATATATTCAAAAACGGTTATTTCTTTCGCGTTGTCAAGCTCTGGGAACTGACTCACATATCCAATCGTGCAATCGGGGTCCATCTCTAATTTCCCGTCATAAAGATATCTTTCCGGGTCCATCAGTATATCTATTAACGTACTTTTCCCACTGCCGCTTGTCCCGATAAAAGCGCAATGCTGTGCCTCTTCTAACGTAAATGAAATGTTGTTATATAGTTCTTTTTGCGGAAACGAGAAGGATAAGTTATCGACTTTTATCATAGTATTACCTTTCTTTATAACTAGGGCGTGTCTGAGAACTCAGAGGGCAGCAAATTTTGCCGAATTTTCGTTCCATGCAAGGCGCGTTTGTGAAGGCGTACCGGGGGTACGTCAAGCAAACGGAACGAAGCAGGGGGCGAAAAGGCGGTGAAAGGTGCCACTGAACGGGTTTTCAGACACGACCTAAAATAATGGCTATTGTTAGATGTATGGCAAACCATAGATTTTGAGTTTGCCGCTGTTAGAGTAACACGGTTTACAACCAACTTCAATCCCATTATATTGGGTCCTAGATCAATGGTCTTTGGGCTGTATGCCGTCGTGACCATTTATCGTTATAATGAAAGAACGGATTTATGAGCGGCCAAAGCTCCAGAAAGGAATAACTGCCATCATGACGAAAATGAATTCAAATTCACCGATCGGGCTGAGCGTTGTCCAGTGGCAGGATCTAATCGCCAGCTGCGCCCGGCAAGCGGCGAACACCCCGTACGAAATAAATTATGGCACCGAGGTCCGCGCCATGGTGCGCCCCTTCATGTCGGAGTTCACACCCGAGGAAGCCTGGCTGTTCGAACTGAACGTCGGCCTGTTCTTGCTCCGCAAGCAATTGACCGGTCGCCACCCCGGCTACTTCGCCCAGATGGCGGCATCCGAGACGCTACATGCCATCGAGAGTCAACTCCATAACGACTTGCCGCCAGAGATCGCGGTCAAGCAACAGGGGCGACTACTAGAGACGGCTGCATATATTCGTGATACGGCAACCGTGAATGCATGGTCCCCTCCAGCCTATCTGGATATCTACGTGGAGCTGTGGCTGATCCTGGTATCATCCGCTGCGGACAGTCCCCGTCTCTTCCAGGAGGAGCTAGCGCATTTGGCCGAGGGATCCGGCAAGGAAAATAAGCTCTTCCCACTCGTCGCCCTCGCCTGGATGCGCTTCTGGCTGGGGGAGGATCAAGAGGCTTGGCGGCAGCTGGATGCGGCAGAGCGGCATGGACTCGAGCCCGGGCAGGTATTTCGTTTCCTGCGCCAGCTGGAGGGGAATGACGAATGGACCCGGCTTGAAGCCTGGCTAAGCCATTGCGTGAACAAGCAAGTTGGGCGCAGTCCCGGCAGCCTTGGTGAATATGGTCACTATTGGGATGCCGTCGTCAAGCGACTGCCGGAGGCCGAGGAACGAATGTGGAGCGCGATTGCGAGCCTGCCTCCCTACTGCAGCAGCTTGTACGAGGAGAAACTGATGCACTATGGCCGCTTCCGGCAGTGGATCGACTATCAGCTTAGCCTCGGCAGCGATCCGCTCGACTTTCGAGCGAAGGATCTGCAGCCCATCGAGAAGGAGGCACCGGAAGCGCTGCTGCCTTTTTACCACCAAGGCGTGGAGAAATACGTGTTGTTAAAAAACCGCGACGGCTATAAGCGGGCGGTCAAGCTGCTCAAACGGCTGGCCAAGCTGTACAAGAAGCTGAAGCGTGAGCAGCGGTGGGAGGCGTACATCGAGACATTTGCCAGCCGGTATAGCCGATTGCGGGCCCTCCAGGAAGAGCTGCGGAGGGGAGGACTAATGCCATGACGAAGACGACTACTTATAACCTGGATACCATCGCGGTTCGAATGGTGCTGACGTCGCATGGCGACGCGTTGTTCTTCGCGGACCCGGATTCGCTGCGGGAGTGGACCGGACCCCAGCTGAAGCATCGCCTGTTCGCCTGGCATGAACCGTCCTTCTATGGCACCGAGCTTGCGCTCGTCAAAGTCGGGGAGCTCGAGGCCGTCGTGCTGCCCGCCGAAGATGTCATTGCCTTCTTCACCTCAGGGCTTCTCCCGGCGCATATCGAGTGGAAGTGGGAGGACGATGCCGCGCGCTTGGCCGCATTGGCGCCGCTCTTGGGCGAGTGCCTGGAGAAAGGGCTGTACGCGCCCGACCTTGCGGCTTACCGCAGAGGCTCCCTGCGCTGGAGTTGGGATGCGGCTGCGGTCTGCGCTGCCTTTGGACAGGCGCGCCGCGACGAACTGGACCTGAAGCGCGGCAGCTGGAGCGATGAGGCTCGCGCTGGGCTAATGGCGGCCTTCTCGGCGGCCGTAACGAGCCGCTTCTACGGTACGGAGCCGGACGAGGCAGATCTGCGCCGGGAGTTCCCGGCTCTGTTCGCGCGCGAGAACGCGGTGGCCGCTACGGCGGGACTCGACGACGAGACCTGGCTTGTGCAGATCGGCTGGAGGGCTGATGTCGCGCCGTTCCGCCCCCTGCTGCAGCTAATGGAACCGTGGGAGGGCGACGAGCACTCCCGCTGGCGGCTGCGGCTCGTACTGCAGGACAAGAGCGATCCGGCTAAGCTCCGAAGAGTGCGGCTCGGCGACGACGGCTCGGTAGCAGGCAAGTGGCCCGACGTATGGGCGGAAGCTATTCGGAGCCGTTCGGACGGTTGGCTGCAACGGCTGCGGGTTAGCCTTCCGCACGATCGGCTGTCGCGCGGCGAGGACGTGCTCGGCAAGCCGCTTGACGACGAGGCGGCCTGGCGGTTCCTGAACGAGGACAGCCGCCGGCTGCTCGAAGCCGGGTGGCAGGTCCTGCTGCCCGCATGGTGGGAAGCCGCAAGCCGCAAGAAGCCACGGCTGCGCGCAGCGGTGCAGTCGGAGGACAAGTCCAAAAAACGAGGCGGCGGCAAGTCTTTGTTTGGTCTGGATGCGATTATGAGCTTCAACTGGCGCATCTCCATCGGCGACGCCGACCTGAACGAGGAGGAGTTCGACGAGCTGCTTGCGCGAGGGGAGCGTCTCGTGAAGTTCCGGGACCGCTGGATCGTGCTCGACCCGGCGTTGATCGCCCAGATCCGCCGCATGATGGAAGGCATGGACAAGAGCCAGGGATTAAGCTTCCAGGATGTGCTGCAATTGCATCTGCTCTCTCAGGGCGAGACGGATGGCGGGGCGACGGACGCCAGCGCGGAGACATTCGGGGCCGATGCCGCCCGCGTTGAGCTCGAAGTCGAGCTTAACGCGCATCTGACCGGGCTATTCGCCAAGATTAATCAGCAGAGCGAATGGCCTCGGCTCGATCCCCCGGCCGGTCTGCGTGCCGAGCTGCGCAGCTACCAGCAGGACGGGTTCGCCTGGCTGGCTTTTCTCCGCCGCTTCGGGCTCGGGGCCTGTCTCGCGGACGACATGGGCCTCGGCAAGACGGTTCAGTTGATTGCCTACCTACTGCACGCCAAGGAGCAGGCAGACGATGGGCTTCGGCTCCCTTCGCTGATCGTCTGCCCCACGTCGGTACTCGGCAACTGGCAGAAGGAAATTTCCCGCTTTGCCCCATCGCTGCAGGTGGCCATGCATTACGGCTCCGGGCGTAAGAGCGGCGACGCGTTCCGGAACGAGGCACGCAGCGTTGACGTCGTGCTGACCTCCTTTGCTACCGCCTCGCTCGACCAGGAAACGCTGGCCGCTTTCGAGTGGGGAGCCGTCTGTTTGGATGAAGCACAGAATATCAAAAACGCCGGGACCAGGCAGGCCGCGGCGGTCAAGAGCTTTCCCGCGCTCCATCGCATTGCGCTCACCGGAACGCCGATCGAGAATCGGCTGGCGGAGCTATGGTCGATCTACGATTTTACCGTGCCCACTTACCTCGGGACCGCCAAGGCATTTCAGGACCGCTTCGCTACCCCGATCGAGCGCGAACAGGACGGGCGTCGAACGGCTGAGCTAAAGCGGCTAGTGAAACCTTTCATGCTGCGGCGCAAAAAGAAGGATCCCGCCATCCAGCTCGACCTGCCGGACAAAAACGAGATGAAGACGTATGTTCCGCTTACCTCCGAGCAAGCTGCCTTGTACGACAATTGTGTCAAGGAGCTTCTCGAGAAGCTGAAGAAGCTCGACGGCATCCAGCGCAAAGGCGCGATTCTCGGAGCGCTGACACGTCTCAAGCAGGCATGCAACCATCCGGCTCTACTAGATGAGGATACGGGAACGGTGCTGGGGGATGGCCCACTACATACGGAGGCGATCGTCGCCCGCTCCTCCAAGCTCGAGAGGCTACTAGCGATGGTCAAGGAGTTGCGCGAGGCGGACGAGCGCTGCCTCATCTTCACGCAATACATTGGCATGGGCAAAATGATTCAGGATGTCCTGCAGCGCGAACTGGGCGAACCTGTGTTGTACTTGAACGGCAGCACGCCGAAGGTGCAGCGGGACCGAATGGTCGAACGGTTCCAGTCGCGCGACCTTCCGTCGTCCGAGCAGCCGAACGTGTTCATCCTCTCCCTCAAGGCAGGAGGCGTCGGGCTTAACTTAACCGCGGCGAACCATGTCTTCCACTTCGACCGCTGGTGGAACCCGGCCGTCGAGAACCAGGCGACCGACCGCGCTTACCGGATGGGCCAGACGCGCGACGTGCAGGTGCATAAATTCATCTCGCTCGGTACCCTTGAGGAACGCATCGACGAGATGCTGGAGAACAAGCAGCAGCTAAGCGACAACGTGATCTCCAGCTCGGAGGGCTGGATTACCGAGCTGTCGACGGATGCGCTAAGGGAAATGTTCTCGCTGCGGCGGGACTGGTCGCGCGATTAAGCGGGATTTGGGCAACCACTGCGACAGACGAAAACTTTGTTACGGATAAAACTTTTGAAATTACCCTCCAAGCAAAAAGGATCTGGAAGTTTACTTTCAGATCTTTTGTTCAGGGGTAACTAATTATTATTTCGTTTGTTAACTTCAATCGCAATGAACTCCGGCAAATAATTGGGGGTACAGCCCTTTGATACCATTTCATCTTTATAAAGACCCGTTTTCTCACCAAGTTTAATACAACGTGCACGATTCTTTTCATCATAAACGCCTATCCAGCCTGCGAGGAAATTCATAGCCCATTGAACTTCCGGTTCTTCCTGCGTAATATTAGCTTCTAATGTAGATAGTAAGTCTGCGGTGTTATCAGGCGGTGTTTGTCCAGTCCATCTCAATCGCGCTTGATAATACCAGAAAGCCCGCCTATGAAGAGCAGAAGGGCTATTTTCCCATGACTCCATCCATGCAATTGTCTTCTTGTCTTTGGTGAGCTGATTAGCCATTAACCAATCCATTAAGTTATTTCGCTCATCAAAAGTGTGAGTCTGCATATCCTTATCAAGCTCATTTAGAACTTCTTGTGAAAGAAGTTTTTTATCCATAATTAAGATTGCTAATAGTCTTGGCAAAAACTCTTCGGTTGACCAAAGTTCCATAGCTAGTTCGTGATCTTTTTTAATGTCCTTCGCGATTTTTCGTAAGTCACCTAGCTTAGTTTTACTATTGATCTGTGGTAGAATGTTTTCTGCTTTTGAAGAGCGTTTCGATTCTGTACTTTTATTCTTATTTATTTGACACAACTCCTTTATTAAGGCACTGTTTCATAATATATCCTTGGCGTAATATATCAATAACTTAATTTCGTTATAAGTCTTATTACATACAATTTTAAAAGGAGCGATTCATTTCGTCGTTACTTATGGTACGGTTCACCGTAACATCTATAAGGCGAAATCTAAAAAATGATATCATAGCCCCGGCGTACGGACGCGGTTCCGGAAGTCCGCTCATTGCGATATCGGCAGGTTCTAATAAAAAATACCGTGTGAGAAACAGGAAGGGCGATCCCTGAATTTCACACGGCGCGTGGTATGACTTTTTAGCCCTGTCACCCGAGGACCTTTCTTAGTATAGTTTATTGTCCCGCTGAGCCTCCCTGCCCAGTGCACATACTTTTATTTTCTTTCTTGGTTGACTGTCACTATGAAAATGCCATAATTATCTCTTCCGCAATGTCATATGCCGCACTTTCTTCATCCATATGCTCTGGACGTTTTATTGCGATGGTAGGTTGAGAAACCCCCTCGGTTACGCAGTCGCTAAAACGAATGACATAATTGGAAACCTCTATATTGTCGACGATTTGATCGTTATATAGGACAGCCTTGTCTATTGCTTGTGCAAGCAAATGGTTATCACGCTCTGTATAAAAACTGCATTCGGTTAATGGATAAAGCTGGGGGAAAAGATTTAACACATATTCCTTTAACTTACATAGTTGTTCAAGCACTTTCTCTTGCTTACTATTCCCGAATCTACGATAGGTAAACCGTAACTGTGCCATACACATTTTTTTATAGCTATCTGTAAAATCATCATATAACTTAGATGAGCGAAGGAAACTGCCCAATAAATCTAACGCCCTAATTAGTTCACCAATATTATAAGCGTTCTCAGAGAGGCTACCATTACGGTTTCTGTAATAATTGATAAGCGGCAAGGGGATATAGACGATTTGATTGGCAATTGCCGCCATAAAAGGCACAATAGATAGATCCTCAAAAAATTTCAAATCAGGAAATCTTATCTTGTTAAACAGCTCTCTTTTGTATATTTTCCCCCAAATAAATGTCCTTACGGTATTAAAAATACTTTTCGTCTTGCTCGCGCTTGCTGTCTTTCCATAAAATCTAATTCTTGATACTTCCTTTTCGGCAGTTTCATTATCCACATAGTTTATATCACAAAGCCCTATATCCGAACCAGTCATAAGCATCTCCGTCAGTACCTGTTTAACGAACCCCGGTTCCATACTATCGTCTGAATCTAGAAAGGTTACGTATTCACTTGTCGCACAATCTATTCCGGCATTGCGAGCAATAGCTGCGCCTTGATTCATCTGATATATATACTGAAACCGGCAATCCTGACGTACATATTCCTCACAAATTGATTTACTTCTATCTGTCGACCCGTCATCAATAAGCAATACTTCCAAGCAGGCGTGCGTTTGATTCATTACAGAATCAAGACAGCGGCGAAGATACTGTTCGGCATTATGGATAGGAATAATAATCGAAACTTGCGTACGCTGTCGTAAATCCTCCATATCAAATCTTACACTCCTCTTCGGTATCAACTGATTTCCCGTAACTTAAATGGAATAACACGCTCACATCCTGCCATTGTACTTCGGCTGATTGCGAACGTGCTATCCCAATAGTTTCTTATTTTTTCTCACAAAGATACAATACACGCGTTGGCTCGGAATTCTTTACGGCAAGTATGGAGAATGACTTTAACAGCTCCGTTTCGAAATTCTCCTTCGTATACCATTCAAAATCCCCGTTTTTCAGTGCAGGGGCAACCACACTATCTTCCCGCTCGATAAATTCAATGATCAGCCATCTACTCGTATATAGCGCAAATTGTCCTATAATCTCAGCATATGACAGTTGCTGCGCAAATGCGAGGTGGTGCATTACCGCAAGAGCAAGTACCATTTCGCTATTGAAGCGTTCAATCGCACTCTTGCGCCACGGGGCAATTGCCGTGTCCCCGATATGCAAATCTCTGTAATAAGCCGGTGTTGGCGCAATTAAATTCAAATAAACTGGATACACATTTTGAACGTTTTGGTCGGTAACCATCTGGTAGACAAAATCGACACAGTTATAATCTAAATCGGCCGTAATGCAACGTTCCATCTCGTCATGCAAAGTAAAGCCGTACCAACCCATATTCCCAGCCAAGTCCAGCATCGTTCTTGGTTTAACGGAACGGACCATTTCCACAACCGTTCTTTGCTTATCTGACCATTTGGCCTCATTACTCTTTTCATACAGCTCGTTTTGGTAACCGTTCCAACCGCTCTGAAGTATTTGCTTGAATTGTACATTCAAGACATAATCCTTTAGAATTTGGCAGCATTTTTGTATATTGCCTTCTAGCGCAGATTCATAGCATTCCTTAAACATATCCTTATACTCGCTTAAGGTATCTGCCGATAAATATCCTGCAATATCGTTAATCGAGAGCTTTTGCCCAGGATTATTCAAATATAGATAAGCTTTGTCCATCAAATTTTCAGACATCATCAACAAAATCACCAGATGAGCATTAATAAATTCCTGTATAAAAAAATATGTTGTATTGCCTGTCCTGATTGCGTCAAAATCGAAAAACTCAAACTTACCGTTATGGAAAGTCGCGTTAAACGCATGCCCGTCTAACCAACCCAAGCCAATATTGTCGATTTCAGCGAGGAAATCAATCATGAACAGCGTATAATCATAAAACATCCTTGGCGACCACTCAACTGCGTAGGTAAACAATGGAATATATTCATGTTTGAAACTGCAAGAATATCCCTGCGCAATTTTCACATCCGACATTTCTGTCTTCGTTACAAACTTATCGAAGATACCATAATCCTTGCATTTGTTATAAATCTCGATAAATTGTCCAGCAATATTGTCATTGATTAGACGATACACACATCGATCATTCAAATTAACGACTAATTTATTAGTTGCACCTGTTTTTATCAGTTCAAATTCAGAATTCATATCCAAAACGCCTGATGCAGCCCCGAATCCGCTATAGCCTTGCAAAAAGACTTTATGGAATTCAAAAAAGTCGGCATCTTCAGTTAATCCCATGGAACTTAATTGTTCTTTTACCGCACCTAAGAATTCATAACCAACCGTAATGATGACAGTATATTTGTCTTTATCCAATAAGACATTCGGCGAAGAAATTTCAACTCCGCACAAGCAGCTTCCCCATAACTTGCTATTATTGTCGACGATTAAGTCGATCTTCATTCCTGAACGTTCAGCATAATACAAACCTAACCGCCCTGTGCCACCCGCTCCAAAAAAAACAACCTTTTTAACCTTCTCTGAAATAATATGTTTGACCCCCATCCATTTTATAAACAAATCGTCTCGCTCATCATGCCCCTTATTTCTAAGAGCATACGAATTAACATCATTACATTTCTTCTGCAATAGTGACTCCAAAACGGCTCTATCCGGCCAACGCTCCCATGGTGGCGTTGAAAATCTCCCCCAACCCGACATTTGCTTATCAATGATTATTACTTTGCCTCCTGGCTTGCATACTCTCACCAGCTCGTTTACCGCAGCTTTCAGATTAGGCGAATGTTCAATGCATTCCACAGCATATACCACGTCGAATGAATTATCACCGTAAGGCAAAAACTCAATCTCGCCGACCGTAGTTTTCACATATTCCGGCACAGCTGAAAGCATAACAGGGGAAATGTCTATGCCATGCAATTTACAGTCCGGTAATTTTTCGTGGATGCGTTTTAAAATTCTCCCTTTGCCGCAGCCTACTTCCAAAACACTATTGCCATTTATAATTTCACTAATTACTTGTGTAACTTCAGCATCGTCCTCATCAATTTCAGAGGGAGCGTTTGGAGCAAATTCATCATCAAAATGCGCTTTAATCATCAGTTTATATGCGTCCAGATAGAACTTTGTCGCCCATGCGATCTCACGATCTGCAAAATAGTCAGCACCATTGCCTACACTGCCTAAGAAACCGCCGTCGGATTCCATATTATTCTCAACCCACGCCATTAACTTATCTGCCGGTTCGCGTCTGCCAAGCTTGTACAAACATATCGCGATTTGCGAGCAGCCTGTGATACATACCCAGTCAACACCGTTATAGGCAGGAATGGAGCCGTCGTTTCTTTGCGAAACAAGCAGTTTCTCGATAATGTCCTTTACTTCCTTTTCATACCCAAGATCGATAAGACTGTCAATTTGATACGCTAAAAAATGCGTAAGCGTTTTATGCGAAAGAACATTCGGGTCAGCTAGATATCGTTTAACCGAAGCATGAACAAGCTGAATTTTTTCAAAATCATTAATAAGTTGAGCATATTCCAGCATTGGCGGCAGCCCAAAGAGCAAGATCGGTTCAGGAACAATTGGATCGTCTTCATAGCTTTTTGGAAAAATACCGTCGTTGTCTTTCAAAGCAGAAAACAAATGTTCCGCCGCTTTGATTTGTATGTCGTAATATTTGTTTGTAACCTTCTGTATGGCGTTAAGACCGCGAAGAGCTTGCGCCGTATCAAATAGATAGGCACGGTCTGAACCGGCCGCATTGAATGTGCCGTTATCGTTTATGACTGAGTCCAGATAGTGTGCCATAGCCAAAGCTTCTTCCTTCAAACCATAGGAAAGCATTGTCGGAATGATATAGCCGGTAACTTCAGGGTACTCGTAAACAGAACCCCGAAAAACAGAAACACCGCCATTTTCCTGTTGATTTTGAATCATCCAGTTTAAAGCCCGTTGTACCGAGCTGGCTTCTGGATATTCGCCCTGCACAAAGTTATATCGGCCTTTAAACATGAAGTACGAGAGATAGTTGTTCAAACCGTATCCACTCAGTTGTAATGCCATTTCGTTATAGAAATTAGCGGACATTATAATCAAAAACGGCTTGTGCCATTCTATCGTGTCCGGCGATACAATTTCAATCCCACTTATGCTTTGACCCCATAATTCAGCATTATTGTCTGCAATGCAGGTGATGTGTATTCCATTATCCAGGCAGTACTTGACGGCCTCGCTCCCGATTTGACCCGCTCCAAATAAAATGATGGGTTTATTTTCAGGAGAAGCTTTAAAATCATCGACTAACTGATAGATCTGTTCCTTTGATAACGAATGCATTATTTCCCCTCCAACCAATTTACTAGTTCTTAGTTTAGATAGTTGACAGCGTCAGACCTGATTGACTGAGCTAGGTCTAAACATTCATAGGCTTTATCCCTATCGTTAACGATTTGACAGCGGCGAATATTCTTTAAATAAACACGCATCACTATTATATCGGAATACTTAGATCGGTTTATAACAAGATTTCGTAAGGATAGCTCAATGGCTTTAGCAACGATCAATTGTTGTTTAGTTGCCGTCAGAGATGTTGTACTATGTCGATATAAGTAATTGCATTCCTCTGTCTTCACGAATTTGCATTCCGCATTATAAGCTTTCAGCCAAAACTGCCAGTCTTCAACTAAGAACCATTCAGATTCATAACCACCAACATCAAAATAGACCTGTTTCTTAAACATAAAGTAACCACCGATACAGGACAGTATGAGAATTACTTCGGGAGTATCCATTTCGTAGCCTGGAATGACATTACCTGCTTCGTCTATTGCAGCTTCGTTGCCATAGACAACATCCGCTTCGGTGTCCGAGGATAACATTGTAACGAAGTGTGTAATCGCATTGGGTTTGTAGATATTATCATCACTTGTCCAAGTAAAATAATCGCCAAGAGCCGCTGGAAAGGCACACTCAAAGATATTCGATGCCAGCTTCGGCCTAATATTTCGCCCGCGCGCTTAACCTTCCTCCAGCCATTCTACTATTTCAGGTTTCAACCATGAAAGCGCGTCCCTATTTATTTCTTTTGCCAAGTCTAAACATGCTATTGCAGCTTTCTTATCATTCAACCGATAAGCAAAGCCCACACATTTCAAATAAGCTCGCATCGCGATTTCATAGGTATATGTACGCTTATGCTTGCTCAGATTTTCTAACGATAATTCCAGACACCGCTCTTGCACTTCGCGAGCTTTTGTCATGGATAACGAAGTCGTATTATCTCGATAAAGATAATGGTTTTCCTCGGTTCTTACAAACTTCTTCCCCGCGTTGTACGATTTTAACCAAAACTGCCAATCTTCTACCAGGAACCACTTGGATTCATAACCGCCTACGTCGAAATAGACCTGACTTCTAAATAGAAAATATCCGCCTACACAAGATAGGATAGGAATTTCCTCCGGGCTGCCGATCGACGCAATGGCATTGCTTTTCTCGATTACGTGTCCAGCATCATCTATAATGCTTTCGTTTCCATATACAAGGTCTACATCGTGTCGTTGTACCAATACATCAACCAAATGTTTGATGGCATTCGGCTTATAGATGTTGTCATCGCTTGTCCATGTAAAAAAGACACCTTTTGCTGCATCAAATCCTGTATTTAAGGCTTGAGGCAAATATTGATTTTGGGAATGGCGTATTGTTCGAACGCGTCTATCCTTCCTGGCATACTCCTCTATAATTCCGGGCGTCTCATCTGTACTGCAATCATCAACTATTATCAATTCGAAGTTTGTGTACGTTTGCGAAAGTATGCTGTCCACTGATTGGCAGAGAAAACGTGCACCGTTATAGACCGGAAGCACGATTGACACTAAGTGTTGGTTCATAAATCCTCCATTTCTTTGCCTCAAAAATAGTACGGCAGTGCATATTGGAAATATTTATACCCCCAATATTTGACGATTTTCCATAGCTTCATGTAAAGCTCTGAAAATATAATAGTCCTGCGGTGCAGTAATCTTGATATTATTAGGTGTGCTTCTTACTATGTGCAGTTTCACCCCATATAAGCTGCATAAATGTGCTGAATCAAGCGGAGTCTGCCCGTCATTCTGCGCCTGTTGATACATGTCCCATATATCCCCGTACCTAAACGTTTGAGGCGCTTTGGCAACAAACATCTCGCTCCTTTTAGGTATGTTATCAATCTCATTGCCATTACTGCTTTGTATAATGCTTTCAAATGTAGCTTCACAGGTTATCGCGTTGCCGCAACGCTTTGCGGTTGCAATGTTTGCAGAAATTAGATTCTCGTTTATCAAAGGACGGACACCGTCGTGAATTAACACAATATCATCGGAAGCATGCGAGCCTCTCATAGCTTTAAGCCCATTATAAATGGACTGATCACCACTGATCCCGCCGGCTATAATTTTAGAAACCTTGCGGATATCGTATAATTTCAAAAAGCGTTTCAACTCTTTAATCCAACTCTCTAGGCAAACAACTATGATATTATCAATCTCGGGGTGCCACTCAAAATGTTCAATGGTATACATAATGATAGGCTTACCATGTAGTTCTAGAAACTGCTTAGGCTTCGAAGCAGAATTCATACGCTGCCCTGTACCGCCAGCAAAAATCAATGCAGTTATCATAATCTCACTCTTCCAATCTGATAGTGGTATTTGAACTGTAATCTTGAGGCTTATGATGTATAGATGGCTAGATGTTTTTCGCGTTTGAATGATATTGGCAGCACCTTGTAAAACGCGGATTTTCCGTATTCTCTCTATATCCATCTAAAGATAAATCTCGCATTCCCCTCAATATATCGTCAAGCTTACCCACTTTCTACTATCTTGCGCCGAGTAAATCTCGAAGTAAAAAAACTCTTGCTTACTTTATCGGTTATTAAGCCATCACTTTTAATATCGAACACAATGGAAATAACTGCATGAGCGAATTCCTAACTAATACCCGACTTGAATGCGTACAATGAATCGTTTCATAGCGTGCGCGTGCTGGTAAGGTTTTGTTTAGCAATTACGAGCCTGCCTCCCTAGATGAAGCTCCTCTCCTATTTTCACAACAACCGAAAAAAGCATGGGGCTTGAGTCGCAAGCCTCCATGCTTTTTTCTGAATGAGTCAAGGTAGTTAAGGATATCTCTAGGATTTGGGGTCCGGACCGTTATAACTTTAATTCTTCTTTCACGTAGTGGATAATTTTATCTCCGCTTCTTTCGTTTGCCGAAACCCCGAATCTTTTATAGGCCGTTTTCAGAAGAGAATTCCATTCAACGGTATTCTCGTAATCCTCTATATGGGTAATGTACTGCAAGAAATTCCATAAATCATATTGGTTTGCGTCATTAAAGAAAAAACCAAATAGCGGCATATCCCTATATACTGGACTTCCGGACAGATACATGTTCAAACATTTCGTGAAATGAAGCAACTTCTCGTTGAAGTCACCTTTGCCCTCTGCCACAGAAAGATTATCGCAGGTGTGCACAGCCATCATTGGTTTAAGCGTTGCTCCGTATAAAAGGGCTACCGATGAGCCGCCCCACCCATAATAGGCATCGCTCCATGCGATGGCTCTGTACAAGTCTGTCGTGTCATCATAAATGCCCGAAGCCTCGCGCCTATACTCCTTTATAATCTCCCTGTATTCATCCGCCATTCCCAAACGCATGCTGTCAAATGTCGCCATAGAAAGCGGGTGCGGCCTCCACCACAAAACAAAATCATCGCGATGTTTGAAAACATCCAAGACCGAACGTAATTTTTTTAGAAACTGCTCTCCGAATTGTAAAATTTCCGCTAAGCTCGCGTTATAAAAGACAACCTTTTTGCGAGTACCGTTCGCGTCTTCAATTAAATCTCGCCATTCATCCGTCAATCCATACTCTTCACGTTTCATTTGTATTACTTTATCGAACTTCGGCGATCCGAGCGCTACGAACTTTTTCTTGCTATCGCCGATTTTACCCGATAAATTGCGTGCTACTTCATTTTTCTTGAAAAAATTAATATACCTTTTCTGTTCCAGATCATTTGGCACAATTGTTTTATGAGCATATATCGTTCCACTATTAAAACAAAAGTGTTCTTGTACTTTATCGGTCACAAAATACGGAATATAAACCAACAGCTCCGTCAGTTTACACAACTTCTCACTATAATAATCGGGGTGAACAGACGTAACAATGTTAGTCTCGTCATAAGGATTGTGTATAAAGATCACGTCCGGCCTACGGCTTGCAACATCATAGTCACGCCAATTTGTAACTTCAACATAGTCAGGATACAAACCGCCGTCGTAATGCACTTCTTTCACCGAACCATCGGGATTCCTCGAAAAATAAGGAATAGGCACGCAATATACGTCACATTGCGGATCTTCCTTCGCGGCCAAATATACACTTTCTAACGCATCGAACATACTGAGCTGGTAAGGGAAGAATACGACTTCAATCTTGTTCGGCTTCAACTCACTTTCAACCGAATTCTTAATCTTCACAAGCTGTTGTTTGAGCTCCTTTACTATTTCCCGATCATTGTTGTCTATGCTCGCCCGGTACAACAACTCGCAGTATTCTTCGAGTAAGGCGACAGTCTGGGTTCCTTCGCCCTCAATGTTCTCGATGTATTGTCCAATCTGCACGGCAAATTCCTGACAATCAGCAAGCAAATTCCGCACTATCTCCGGTGCGGTTTGCTTGCTTAGCACGTCGTGCGCTTCATTTAGAGTCTCCAACAACTCAAATATTGTTTTCTGATGTAATTTCCGCATTTATTTCCCCTGCCAATCCAGAATCATTCGTCTATACATATCAGCCAACCCGTATTGCGGCCGCCAGCCTAATGACTTCAGCTTATCTGCATTGAGCCTAAAACCGACTTCAGGCGCGTAACCGCGTTTTGCAATGTCGCTGGGTATCTCGACAACTGTTTTTATTCTGCCTTGACAAATTTCGCTTGCAACCATTTCCGCCATTTCCCGGATGGTTGTGCTTGCCTCTTGGTTTGCAATATTGTAGGCTTGTCCATTAAGACCCCTCAATAAGAGCGAAAGCAACCCGCGTACAGCGTCAGCTAAGTAGCAGTAATTCCCTCTAGTTTTCCCCTCAGTATGCAAAATTATATTTTCTCCCGCCATCGCACTACGTGCAAATTGAGCGAACACCCGCGTATCGTCTTTCGGGGTCCCAGCGCCAAAAACTTGCGCCAATCGTGCTACTTTTACCGGAAGTCCGTACTGCACGGCATAAGCAGTACACAAGCTCTCACATAGCCGTTTACTTTCAGAATAGCTGCTGCGCGGGTTATATAAATCCAAATACCCCAAGTCTGCCTCCTGCACCTGTCCATGTAAATTCTGTCCATAGACCTCCATTGATGACAGGTAGACGACACTTTTAGAGTCTCGCTCTTTGGCAAGCTCCAATATGTTTCTTGTGCCATCGACCGCTGTGGTTATTACATCAACCGGTTTCGCCACCATATCTGCCGATCTGGTAATTGCTGCGCAGTGGAAGATATAGTCCAGTTTGCCGGGGAGGGCTTCCATCGTTAAAGGGCGACGAATATCACCACTAATAAACGCATCTAGTCCGCAGTCTTTCGTCAACCTTTCTCCCTTAACACTGTCTCTTCCGTTCCCGATTAGACTAAGATTAAGCTGATATTTTTGACTGGCTGCGCTTAGCGCAAAAGCCAGTGCTGTACCAATTAACCCGGTCGCACCGGTAATAAGTACTGATTTATTTGACATTTCGTGCCACGGCAGATGCGGATCGGAAATGATTTGTTCTATATCTTCACAAAAAACACGATTAGGCAAGCACATCTACTCCTTTTCATCCAGACATGCCGTATTTTTCGAATCTTGTAGAGGGTACAACCCCACAATTGATCTTCGCGTCATCTCTATCAAGTCCACCAAAACAACCACCAAGCTGACAGCCCCTATCTTTATTGTATAAAGTCATTTATCCAATAAAATTATAACATAGATAATGGGCTAGTATGTTCCCAGAATGAATCGTCATTGAGAGAGGCTTTCCTCGATGTCCATTCGGTTCCAAATCAGCTGACGAAGCAGCGGAAAAGCTAGAGAAAACATTAGGCAGAAAGCGGGATCACACCCGGGATGCTAAAACAGCGCAAGGCAACTAACTCTATGCAATAAGCCGTTGCAATTGGTTGGGAGCGGATGTCGGCTTTCTATTTTAGCAAGGAACCTCTCCGAATTTTTCGAAGAGGTTCCATTTAAAACCCATAATTTTCGCCCTACTTGTGATACGGTTCCCCCCGATTAATCTTCACCGCCCTATAAACCTGCTCCACCAGCACCAAGCGCATCAACTGGTGCGGCAAAGTCATCCGCCCAAAGCTAAGCTTCTGCTGGGCGCGCTTAAGTACAGAGGGAGCAAGGCCATTGCTCCCTCCAATAACAAAAGCCACGTGGCTGCGCCCATACGTGGCTAACTTATCAAGCTGGTCCGCGAGATCTTCGCTGGACCAGAGCTCCCCATCGAGCGCGAGCGCGATGACGTGGGCGTCCGGCTTCAGCTGCGCCAGAAGCCGCTCCCCCTCACGCTCTCGCACTTGAAGCTCCTCCGCCGGACTCATCGTCTCCGGCGCCTTCTCATCAGGCACTTCCGTGAGCGTAAGCTTCACGTAAGGCCCAAGCCGCTTGGCATATTCCGCGATGCCAAGCGTCAAGTACTTCTCCTTCAGCTTCCCGACGGACGCTATCTGAATATGCATATGAGGCCATCCCTCTACCTATTTTTTTGTACACTAACAGAAGTGGGCAGACGATCTCTCTCGCCTTTACAAGCAGCTAGTCTGCTCCATCCCTCCAGCTGTCTTCATCTTTCCCGTCACGCTATACCACCAAGAACGCCGCAGCATCCTCACAGAAATCACATTTGCGCGGCGGGTCCCAGTCCGCGAATTGCGTCTCCTTCAGATCGACCACATCCGGCGCATCTTCGTATTCGTCTACAAAACGCTCTAATGCCTTCTCAATACACGGTTTACATACACAATACATAGCTGATTCGCTTCCTATTCTTCGAGAGTATAAGTGCTTATTCGACTTCTTCCAGCATAGCAGAACAGGCCCTTTTCTGTGAAGAAAACATTTCGTAAGCAAGTGACGTGAAGAAAGCGAGTAGCGGCCCCGGACGCTGCATCACGAGCAAGGAGTTGCACACCACCCTCATCCCAGCACTTCCGCCCCTCATCCATCCTGTATATCCAACCCTTAGTCTATGTAGTCAGGCAAAGCCTATTCCAATAATCCAGAACACAAGCCTTCCCCTAAATACCCGCTCTAAAAAAACAGCACACTCATCTATTTCTTCACATGCGTCTTCGCCGCCGACGGCCGCCAGTTGATCATCTTGATCAACTGATCCTGCATATAGGCAGGCGTGTACTGAAAGCCACCTTCGATCCAGTGGAACACAAGGCCCATTAGTGCATGGATGCTATACACCATCATCAGCTCGCGGTTGATGGACTCCGTCTCCTGCTCCAGCTCCTCGCTGGACAGCTTCTTGATCGCGCCGAACATCTTCTCCTTAATAACCGGCAGCACATCGCTATGGAAGAGAACCGTATAGACCGCAGCGCGTTCGTGAATATGCTCGAAAATCTTCACCGAGTTGGCCGTCAGCTCATCGACGCGGAACACATCCAGATCGCCATACGGAGCCCGGAACGACTCGATCAGCTCGTCGATCAGCTCCGAGATAACCTCGTCGAGCAGCCCTTCCTTGTTCTCGTAGTGGGTGTAGAATGTCCCCCGGTTATAATTGGCCCGCTCCACGATCTCCGTAATCGTGATAGCCGAGAAGCTCTTCTCCGACATGAGAGTCAGAAGCGCGTCCCTGAGCGCCACCTTGCTGCGCGCAATACGCCTATCCGCCATTTCTATTTCTTCCTTCCACAAAAAAGTATTCAACACTCAAGCGTGTTTTGTCTGTTAACGTACAAATGAAAGCGTTTTATATATTGTGGCAGTTCGCCTTATTGTATATATTGATCTTAACACCTGTTTGCTATTATACAAGTGTTCAATTCCGCCTCACAGGCGCATAGCCGCAGATCATCATGAACCATACTATTCCTTTAGAGGAGGACACTCACATGAAACTTAATGGCAAAGTGGCTGTCATCACAGGCGCAGCATCCGGCATGGGCAAAGCGACTGCCCTGCTCTTCGCTGCAGAAGGCGCGAAGGTCGTCGTATCCGACCTGTCCGCCGATAACGCCGCAATCGTCGTGCAAGAAATTGAAGCGAAGGGCGGCACAGCCATCGCCGTCGCTGCTAACGTAGCCAAAGAAGAAGACGTGCAACAGCTCATCGATACAGCCGTAGACACCTATGGCACGCTCGACATCCTGGTGAATAACGCCGGCATTATGGACAACTTCGTGCCCGCTGCCGATCTGACAGACGAGCTGTGGGAGCGTGTCTTCGCCGTCAATACGACAGGCCCGATGCGCGCGATCCGCAAGGCGCTGCCGATCTTCACCGCCAAGCAAAGCGGCGTCATCGTCAACGTCGCATCCGCTGGCGGCCTGTACGGCTCCAGAGCCGGTGCCGCGTATACAGCAGCCAAGCATGCCGTCGTTGGCCTGACCAAGAACGTCGGCTACCAATACGCGACTCAAGGCATCCGCTGCAACGCGATCGCTCCTGGCGGCGTAGCGACGAACATCAGCACGACGATCAATGCTCCGAACAAGTACGGCATGGAGCAAGCGATGAAGGGCATGGGCATCAACCCACGCACCGGCGAGCCAGAAGAGATCGCCAAGGTCGCTCTATTCCTTGCCTCCGATGACTCCAGCTTCGTGAACGGCACCGTTGTCACAGCCGATGCCGGCTGGACAGCCTACTAATCAATTCGTTGCTGCGCTAATGCGGGGATTCATCGCATAGTCCCAGCTCATAACAAAGCCGGAAGGCCCGTCACAAGACGCGCCTTCCGGCTTTTCCCCCTATAACTGTCACTCTTCCTCCGGAGCCTGCTCCTCCAGCTTCAGCTTCAGAGACTGAAGCTCGCCGTCCCGGTAGAAGGACACTGTAATGTCTTCGCCAATCTTCTTCTTGCTATATAAGTACTTGCGCAGCTCCATCGTGCTGGTCACCTTATGATCATCCAGCTTCACGATCACGTCGTTGAAGGTCAATCCCGCTTTCTTGGACGGACCGACCGCTTCTAGCACAATGACGCCCGACAGCACCTCATCCGGCAGCTGGATCGAACCCGAACCGCTTGACTCGCCTTTCTCCGAATCTCCGCCTTCTTCCTCCTCGAACATCTTCTCCATATCCTGCTGCTCCCAATACTGCTCCAGATCCATGGTGTAGACGCCAAGATAAGGACGCGGTACATAGCCTTTGCTAATCAAACTCTCCACGATCGGCATCGCATTGTTGATCGGAATCGCATAGCCGATGCTCTCCACGCCGAAGTCGGAAATCTTCATGCTGTTGATGCCGACCACACGGCCGTTCAGATCGATCAGCGGACCGCCGCTATTGCCTTGGTTGATCGCCGCATCGACCCGGATCACTTCCTGCTCCCAGTCAATCACGCCGTTCTGATTCAGCGATACCGGAATCACTTCCTTGATGACGCTGACGACACCCATTGTGATGGATTCGCCCATACCGAGCGGATTGCCGATCGCCATCACGAACTCCGCAGCGCGCAGCGCGGAAGAGTCGCCAATCTCCGCGACCGTATCGATGCCCTTGGCATCGATCTCCAGCACCGCCAGATCCGTAATCTGATCCATGCCGACGACGCGAGCCTCGCGCACCTCGCCAGTTGTCAGCACTACCTTCACCTTCTCCGCGCTCGCCACCACATGGTAGTTCGTCACGATGAACGCTCTTCCGGCCTTCTTCTCTATAATGACGCCCGAGCCGACGCCTGCTTCGCGCAGGACACCCGAGCCTTCGTCTCCATTCTCCAGCCGCTTGCCGCCAATGCCGAGCCCGAACATCTGCTCATTGATGACGCTGACTACCGCCGGCTTCACCTTGGCTGTCGCCACAATCGTGCGCTCCGAAGGATCGCCTGTTGCCGTCAGATGGACAGGCACCGAGCCGCCGCCCCCAAAGCCGCCGAAGATCCATCCGAACAGGAGTGCCGCAGCTACGGCGCTCGTGAAAGACGAGATGAACGCAACACGCAGATTAGACCACTTGCGCTCAGCACTCCCGCCGAAAGATAACCGATGATCGTCCTGCTGGCTCTTGCGGACGGTTCGCCTGGACACCTTGGTCGAATAAAAATCGTCGTCGAATATGCTCATCGGGAATCTCTCCTCTCTCTCTTTCGAACCTTGCGGGGAATTTCATAATCTAGGAATGTTTTCGGAAGAATGGACTAAAATAATAATAGATTCAAAGCTTGCTGCCCTACATTTTTTTCAAGAGAGACCGCTTATGCGCAAATTCCGATATAAAGGAGAGATTCACGATGAAAACAAAGCCGTCCCCAGCATGGGAACACGTACAGCTTGTCGCCAAGCTAGCCGATCTGAAGGAGGAGCATTACCGCACCGTTCTCACGTTAAACGCCATGCTGGAGCTGTTCATAGAGAAGGGCATCCTTAGCCGAGAAGAGCTGGAGAACAAAGCCGAGGCGCTCGACGCGCAGCTGGAATCGCTTATTTCCGCTTCACTTCGTCCCATGGGGTAGGCTTGTCGTGATACGTCTTGCGCAAAGGAAATTCATCCTGTTTATAAAATATTCCGTGGTTCTCCAATATAGAATTGACCGTTAGCATAGCCAGGTCCATTTGATTGTGGTCCAGGCTGAGATGCGCCAGATAGACGCGCTTCGTCCGGTCTGTCATCAGCTCGATAAGTGCTTCGCCTGCAGCTACGTTAGACAGATGCCCCACGTCACTTAGGATACGACGTTTAATATTCCATGGATAGCGGCCCATTCGCAGCATCTCGGTATCATGGTTGGACTCTAGCACGAGCACATCGGAATCCACGATCTGGCTTCTGACCTTCTCGCTCACATAGCCGAGATCCGTCGCGAGGCTCAGCTTCTCCCCATGCTCTACGAAGCAATAACCGACCGGCTCCGCGGCATCATGCGAGATCGGATACGACTGCACGCGCATCGAACCAAAGTCCAGTGCCTCTCCCGTCTCCATAATGACCTGCTTCTCTACCGCGATCGTCCCGATATGGCGTTCCATCGCGCCCCAAGTCGCTTCGTTGGCGTAGATCGGAAGCTCGTATTTGCGCGCGAAAGCGCCGAGTCCCTTAATATGATCGGAATGCTCATGCGTCACGAACAAAGCGTCCAGATCATGTCCGGCAATGCCCCGCTCCCGCATCAGCTCGTCCAGCTTCTTCATGCTAAGGCCCGCGTCTACCAGCACCGTCTTCTCCCTGCTCTGCACGATCGTCGCGTTGCCGGTCGAACCGCTGGCCAATACTGTAAATCGAAGTCCCAAAACGTCCAGTCCTCTCCCATTGCCTCTCACGAAGCTACCTACATTGTAACCTCGATTGCGTCCAATTTCCCCTGTTGTTTTCTGGCTATCCGAATGAATGTCAGCCATACGACAACCTACCATTCTATCAGATGCCTGACTCTATCAATCGACGGAAGAGGAAGAGAGAAGGCCCCAAACACAATCCTGCCCAAGATCCATCATGGTCTCTAGCCAGGCTATCGTGCCGGTCCTACTCTCTCTATACCCTCTGCCGGTCATCTCGCAACATCTACTCTATGAAACCCTTATACAGACAGCAACCGCTGCTCTATCAATCCCTATACTAAGCATAACATGGCATGGCGCCGACAGCTATGCCGCCGGCGACTCAGAACCCGCTCCTTCATCTGCGCCTTCCGTCGCAACCTCGCCGCTGATCGCATGGACATAATACACCTTGCCATCCCCCAGCATGACACGCCAGGTCGGAGCCGACACTTGCTTCTCGGAGTCGAAGATCTGGCCATGATAACCAAGCTGAATATCGGCAATCACGGAGCCTTCGTCCAGGTAAGTCTCGATCAAGGACACGACGACCTTCGCCGATCCGATCACTTGCTTTTCTTCGCCGTGGCCAATCGACTCTACACGATCCTGTTGGAAGCCGGTAATTTTCCGGTTGCTTGTATACAGAAGCTCCAGCTTCACATTGAACATCGGGCGCCCGTCGACCATACGATGCATGACGAATACGCCATCCCGGTCACTGTGCAGATCATATTCGTAATCCTCAATATCCGGAATTTGACCGCCCAATGCTTTTACCAGCTCTGCTTTAGTGAATATGAGCGCGCTGTCGACCGGCTTCTCCAGCTTCTTCGGCAGCGACTTATGATCCGATTGAAGCAAATACGTCAGATCACTCAGCTTCGGCGTTCCGGCAGGCAGATTGGCAGTCAGCGAGATGCGCTTCTGCCCCATCAGCTGCACCTTATCCGGGGGCAGCTCCGCAGAGTTCACGTTGGCGTTCAACTGCTCGCTGATATCCACCCACAGCTGATAGCCGAGAAGGACATTCAGCATGAGGAACGATATGATCAATACGCTTTTCGCCCTGCTCCAATCCACTTGCCTTCACCTCCTCTATCCTTATGATCTGGCCCGCATTAATTCCGGCGCATCCTGCTCCTCCGTATCCGGAGCATTGTCCTCCGGAGCCTCTGCCAGCTCTTCATCCCCAGCTTCGCCCGGTTCATCTGGCGGCAACTCGGCTTCACCCGTCTCGACGGATTCTTCATTATTCCCCGTCTCTCTTGGCGGCAGCACAGCAGAGCCAGTCCCCGCCCCGTTGCCCGGAGAGGGGCTTGGTCCCGTTCCTGCGCTCGCTTGTCCTTCCGACCCGCCAGACCCTTCAGCATGATCAATCTGGTTGTGATTCGTATTCGCATTCGCAGCGCCATCCCCTGTATGCGACTCAGGAGGCTGTTCCCCCTCTGTCGCTTCCAGTAGAGTGATCTCTGAACCATCGGCCAGCTTCACGACCCAGACAGGGATGAATTGCAGCCGGTTCTCCTCCAACAGAACAGCTTTCAGCGCCGGGAACAATGCCGTTACCTCGCCGCGCCGCGGATAACGCTCCAGCGTCTCTTCCAGCCTGGTGCCGCCCTGCAGCCAGCGCGGCTTGCGCAACTCCGCCTGTGAACTGAGCGTAATAAGCGACCGCGCATATTCCGTCACGACACCTTGCTGCAGCGTCAGCCGGATATGTCCGTACCGGAACGCCAGGTTGTCGATGACTGGGTATTGATCGATATATTGTCTGAACGTCACATATTTCTTTTCTTGCTCCGGTGTCGAGCTCATCAGCCGATGCGTGCCGTCCCAGCCGCCATGCTGGTTGATAAAGTCAACCGACGCATAGACGTTCTCGCTAATCGGCGTATCGCTGCTGATTGTGGCCGCCGGATTCGTATAGTTGATCCACATGCCGTCCTGCTCGACCTTAAGTCCTCTCTTCCCGTCTGTGAAGATTTGCGAGCCGCTGCGATCCTCGAAGGAACGCGTCGTGCTGGAATCGAAGGGCAGACTGCGCTGCATCTGATCCGGTGAATACGTCTCGTACGGGTAGATCAGCTCCGTCGCCATAATCGGCTCGACCGGAATATAGAGCCCGTCAGCCGTCATTCGGTATTGAGGCAGATAAGCGCCAAATCCGACATAATCCTGCACGTCTCTCACGGTCAGATCGGCTCTGACCGACTCATAGACGACATGCTCCTCGCTGCTGAAGAAGAACGTGCGGATCTCTTCTGTATCCGTCGTCTTGAAGATCCAGATCTTGTCGATCTTATCCCGGAGGAACAATACATCGCCCTCCATCTTCAGCAGCTTCTGCAGCAGCTCGACCGAGATGCCGTCCGGGAAGCGGAGCTCGATGCCGATGGAGTCCTTACGCACCTCATCCCAATTCAGAATGCTTGCCGAGCTTCGCTGGAAGCCCTTGAACTCCCTGCCGACAATCCGCTGGTTCAGAATCATCTCATAGAACTGTGTGCCTGGATAGATAACCGTATGCTTGTCTTCACCCATATGGATAATCAGTTCCTCCGGGAAGATGACGCTCTCCACGCTCGTCGTCTTGCCTAGCGGCTCCGCATTGACGTAATCCTGATCGCTTCTTACCGTTGCACCCAGCCCCGGCATGCTATAGGCCAGCAAATAACTTTGCAGGAGGCTAAGCACAACGAGAACAATCAGGGTAGCCGTCTTCGCTTTCTCCATCATTCTGTCTCGCCCCCTTCCTGCAAGAGCGGCAGCGTGAACGATACCGTCGTGCCTTCATTCAGCTCGGAAGCCAGCGAGATTGTACCACCATGCGCCTTTACGATTTCCCGGGCAATCGATAGCCCGAGGCCCGTGCCGCCCATATTGCGGGAGCGCGCCTTGTCTACACGATAGAAGCGATCGAAGATACGCGTCAGATCCTTCTTCGGAATGCCAATACCCGTATCCTTCACGCTGATTTCCAGCAAGCCGTTATCCTCCAGCTTGCGCGCGGCAATCTGGATGGCCCCGCCATCAAGCGTATATTTGATCGCATTGGAGATGAGGTTGTCCAGCACTTGGTCGATCTGGTCCCGGTCGAGCCAAGCCTTTTTCAGTCCGCGCTCGACATACACATTCGCCGTAATCGACTTCTGACGCAGCTGGAAGGAGAAGCGGTCCGCCACCTCATCCAGCATCTCATGAATATTCGTCTGTCTCCGTCTAAGCGGAGCCTGATTGGAGTCCAGTCTGGACAGATGCAGCAGGTCCGTAACGAGCCGGATCATCCGCTCTGTCTCGTTGCTAATAACGCCGACGAACCGCTCGGATAGCTCACGCTCCTCCAAGGCTCCGTCGCCCAGCGCCTCCGCATAGCTCTTGATCGTCGTCAGCGGCGTCCGCAGCTCATGCGATACGTTCGCGACGAACTGACGGCGCGACTGCTCCAGCTTCTCTTGCTCCGTGACATCCTGCAAGACGGCAATCGTGCCCGTAATGCCCTTGTCTCTCCGATGAATCGGTGTAACCGTCAGCTTCAAGAGACTGTCATCATGTCCCTCCGCCTCCGCGTGGTCGCGGTTAATGAGCAAGGTGCGCCCGCGTCCCGACTGCAGCTCCGCCAGCTTCTCCGGCGAGAGCCCCAGCAGATCAGCCAGTTCCACGCCCTGGAACGTCTCGACATCCAGCAGCTCCAGCGCCCGGCGATTCCAGACGATAATCCGCCCCCGCTCATCGGCGGCGACCACCCCGTCGCTCATATTGGAGAGAACTGATACCAGCTTCTCATTCTCCTCTTCATTCGCCGAGAGCGCTTCCTTCAAGCGAATCGTCATATCGTTAAAAGCCATACTGAGCCGCCCGATCTCGTCATCCCCAAGCACAGGAGCCTTCAGATCGAATCTCCCGTCGGCGACTGCTTCCGCCTGCCGTGTAAGGCCTTGAATCGGATTCGTAATCGTATGGGCGAGCAGAATGCCGAGCACGCCTGTCAGACCAAGCGCAATCAGCGTACCAGAGAAGAAGATTTGATTGACCCGGTTCACCGTCTCGTACAGCTCCGTCATTGAAGCCACAACATAGACAGCCCCGACGACCTTATCGTTGTACGTCACAGGCAGCGCAATCATCTTCTTGCGCGTATTGTCCTCATCGATAATCTCTTCTTCATTATCAGGAATGTTCTGGAGCGCGCGGCTGACCGCGAGCGACTTGTTCTTCTGCCCGATATACGACTGATGAACCTGCAGCGAAGTTGCCACAACCTTGCCGTTCGCATCCAACACCTGAACCTCGGCGCCGCTAATGCTGAACAAGTTACGGACAACCAGATTGAGGTCCTCCGTCGTATTGTCGGTCGAATCGCCCTCCGATTCCATATTCGGCAGCAGGCTTGGCGCCGCGAACTTGGACAGAATATCAGCCTGCTCCTTCAAGTTGTTCGTGAAGCTCGTAATGAGTGAATTCTTAACCGTGCTTATAAAATAAACGCCGATAAGCTGCATCGCTACAAGAATGAGCAGCAGGTAGATGATAACTAGCTTGACCTGGATCGTGCGGAAGAAGCTCCGCGCCTTCATCCGTAACCGAAGCCTCCCGACTTCGCGTTGCGCATCATGTAGCCTAAGCCGCGTCGGGTCATAATATACTCCGGACGGCTAGGGTCGTCCTCGATCTTCTCCCGCAGACGACGGATCGTCACGTCCACTGTCCGCACATCGCCGAAGTATTCGAAGCCCCATACCGCTTGCAGCAGATGCTCGCGCGTCATCACCTTGCCGCTGTTGCGCGCCATATAATAGACGAGCTCGAACTCCCGGTGTGTGAGGTCCAACGGCTCGCCGTTCTTGTACACCACATACATATCTGTATCAATGAACAGATTGAACAGCTTCAGGCCGGATTGCTCCGACTGGCTGTCCGCAGCGTCTTCCGAGGCTTGTCCGCTCTTGTTCTGACGGCGAAGATGCGCCTTCACCCGCGCCAGCAGCTCCCGCGTGCTGAACGGCTTCGTCACATAATCGTCCGCGCCCAGCTCCAGGCCGAGCACCTTATCAATCTCCGTATCCTTCGCCGTGAGCATAATGATCGGCATGTGCAGCTTCGTGCGCACCTCGCGGCACACATCCATGCCATCCTTTACAGGCAGCATAAGGTCAAGCAGGATGAGATCCGGCTGCTCCTCGAATGCGAGACGCACCGCTTCTCCGCCATCGAAGGCACAGATGACCTGATGGCCTTCCTTCTCCAAATTAAACTTTATGATATCCGCTATCGGCTGCTCGTCATCGACCACTAATATTTTTCCGTGCATCGTTACACCGCCTGTCGCTAGTCCTTTGTTATGTCTCTATTCTAACATACCGGGGCGCAGCCTACACAATCAAACTTCCGATTGCACCGGCAACCACAGGCCCATAATTTGGATTGTATTTTTCGGCAGAAATTACGATTTTTAAAGCAACTATAAAGCGAGTTCATGCGTTTATCTAATATCAAATTAAAAAAGCACAGCCCGGACCTAATGTCCAAGCCATGCTTCTTTGCCATTGTTATGCCATGCTTAAAAGATATATTATAAGTACTTCATCGGATTCTGAGGTACGTCGTTCTTGTGAATCTCGAAGTGCAGATGCGTGCCAGTGGAGTTGCCTGTATTGCCCATCACGCCGATCTGGTCGCCCTTCTGTACTTTCTCGCCCTTCTTGACATTGTAAGAGTTAAGATGTCCGTACAGCGTCTTGAAGCCGTTCTGATGGTTAATAATAATGGTCTTGCCTGTGCCTGTTCTCGAACCGACATATTCCACGACGCCGGAGTCAGAAGCCAGGATACGCTTATTGCCGATAAAGTCGATGCCGGAATGCAGACGGCCCCAACGCTGGCCATACGTGCTCGTAATGCGATGGTTCTTGACCGGGATGGAGAACTTTCCTGTCCCTTCGCCGAGTACAACCATGGTGCCTTTCTCAACAATCTCCGAGATTGGCTCTACAATCACTTCTTTATTCATCAATTCTTCAGTTAAGACGTAACCGTTCAGCTTCACAATTTCATACGTCAGACGCTGCGTGCCTTCGACACCTTGTCTGATTACCTTCGATTGGCCAACTCTAATCTTATCGTTCTTTTGAACTTCGACAGGAGCTACAATCTTCTCCAGTTCAACTACACTCTCGACCGTACGGACGGTTAGCTCCGGCTGAAGCACCGTTAGATCAAGCTCGTCGCCGACGGTAATGCGGTCATCCTCAATCCATGGATTGTTCTCATAGATGACTTGAGGCGAAATATCAAACTTCTGTGCGATACAGCCAATGCAATCGCCTGCTTGAACGACATATTTGGTAGGCTTCGTGCTGCCGTCGATAATCTTCTTGTAAATCTCTTCTCCCTCGGCAATTTCCGTAGGGCTGATATCGACGCTAGCTACCTGAACTTCCTCAACGAATGATACTTCTGTTACCACTTTGCCCGGTTCGGTATGTTCCTTGGCATCTTCCGTCTCCGACGCCTCGACCTTGCCATCCTTATTGTAGGAAAGTGTCGTGACCGTCTTTGCGCCTTTAGCCGCCACAGCGAGTTCTGGAGCGAACTTGCTCTGTACACGCTTCAGGATGCTGTCCGCTGTCGCCTGATCCTTCACGACGCCGATGACCTTGCCTTCAATCTTCACCTCAACGCCTACTGCATGGGATGTGAACATACTCTCCAGCTTAGCGAGCGTCGCATCGGTCTCCGGGACCGCTTTAAAGGCACTATCGCTTTCGTATGTAATATCACCTGAATCCAGCACCATCGTGATGTCCGGATTGGCTTGCTGTACTTTTATCGCTGCTGCGTCGACCAATTGCTCAACCGCGCCAGGGTTCTCTACTGTTCCTACTGCTTCGCCATTCATATATACATGATAGAATTGGAATGTATTGCGTTCAACGTATTGCGTATATTGCTGATAGCCGATAATGCCGGCAACCGTGAGCAGTACTGCCGCCCCGCCGATGATTTGTGTCGACTTCTTCCGCCAAAGTGGGGTAGATACGATCACGTCTGCCGCTTGTTGCTCGGTCTTACCTGTCAAGTCTTGCGAGTTCGTACGTCGAAAGTACTGAGTAGTTCGTTCCCATACCTTCTTCATACGACTCATGTCCCTGAAACCGGTCATGATAGTCTCCTTTTCGCACTTCTGCTGAGAGATTTGCGAGTTCCAAACAGAAAAAAGACGAATTCTCCTGTCGGATCACTCGCCTAATACTTTATCACAGCCTTTACAATAGGGGCAACCTTTGCCATGGTAACGTAATATTAATATTTTTTCAGAATCTCCATCATTTGCTCGTATTCCGACGTGTCGAGATGCTGTGCCATAATCTGTTGAACGCTAGTCAGCTCCTGCTCCGTAAGTCCTCCTTCCATATATTCAGAGATTTCCAGCCAGGACTCTGGAGGCAGCTTCGTCATTAATAATTCGAACAATAGCGACTTATCCTCTTCGCTCATCTCACCCTTGGCCGACTCGATATCGTCGGTCGTCACCGCCGTCTCTGCGCCGTCGATTCCGCTCTCGGCTCCAGTCTGACCCGTTCCTTCCTGTACACCATCTAACGGATCGCCGCCTTGACTGCTCCCCGCACCAGGCTCCTCCTCGATCCCGCCAAACACTTCCTTCGCATCCGGCTCCTGCCCGTTATTTGCGCTGCCGCTCTCTTGCTCCGGTTCTATGTCAGAAGCTAATAGGGGATCACTGCCCCACAGCTTGCCCCATACGCCGGACATCGCCATAGGCGGCACCTCGACGGGCAATTCGAACTGCTTCAGCACCGATTCGACATAGCTGGTCACAATATAGCCCGTTGTCCAAATCGACAGAAAGCTGAGGATCAACCCCGCCGCCACGATCTTGCCGATCCACGCCAAACTCTTCCATACCATTCTCCCTCAACTCCTATCCGTTATCTATCATTATGGTCAAGGATCAAGAGAGGCATTCCTACTCAGGCTGCGCCAGGCAAAAAAATAGCGCCCCGGATCGCTCCGAAGCGCTTGATTGTCATATTCTATTCGTAGATTGGACGAACCGGATTCGTCTGCTCACGGTTGCGGCCTACCGAGAAGATGGCAATTGGAATGCCTGTCAGCTCGGATACGCGGTTTAAGTAGTTCAGTGTGTTCTGCGGAAGGTCTTCCAGCTTCTTCGCGCCGGAGATATCCTCCGACCAGCCTGGATATTCCTCGTATACCGCTTCGCATTCCGACAGCATCTTCAGGCTTGCCGGATAATGCTCAATGATCTCGCCGCGGTACTTGTAGCCTGTGCAGATCTTCACGGTGTCCAGACCTGTCAGAACGTCCAGCGAGTTCAACGACAGACCTGTAATGCCGCTTACGCGGCGTGCGTGACGGACAACAACCGTATCGAACCAGCCTACACGGCGCGGACGTCCCGTTACGGTGCCGTACTCATGGCCTTTGTCACGGATGATTTGGCCGATTTCGTTATCTTGCTCTGTCGGGAACGGGCCGTCGCCTACGCGAGTTGTGTAAGCCTTCGCCACGCCGATCACTTGTTGAATCTTGGATGGACCTACGCCAGAACCGATGCAGACGCCGCCTGCAGATGGGTTGGAGGACGTAACGAACGGATATGTGCCTTGGTCGATATCCAGCATAACGCCTTGCGCGCCTTCGAATAATACTTTCTTACCAGCGTCGATGGCGTCGTTCAGTATGACAGACGTGTCCGTGACGTATGGACGCAGAATCTCTGCGTAGCCCAGATAATCGCTCACGATCTTGTCTACGTCCAGCGGCTCGCCGCCATACACTTGCTGGATCAGGTTGTTCTTCTCTGCCATAACGCTGCGTACGCGGGACTCGAACTCCTCTGCGTCCATCAGGTCGCTGATGCGGATGCCGTTGCGTGCGGCTTTGTCCATATAGCAAGGGCCGATGCCTTTGCGCGTTGTGCCGATTTTGTTATCGCCTTTGCGGTCTTCTTCCAATGCATCAAGCACCAGGTGATACGGCATGATAACATGCGCGCGATCACTGATCTTCAGATTGGCTGTCGAAAAACCATTGTCATGAATATAGTTAATTTCGTCGATCAGCGCTTCCGGATTAATAACCATACCGTTGCCGATGACGCAAGTTTTATCATGGTTAAAGATGCCCGATGGAATCATCGTCAGCTTATATTTTTTGTTATCGATGAGAATGGTGTGTCCGGCGTTGTTTCCTCCTTGGTAACGAGCAACAACGTCAGCTCCCTCTGCTAGGAAGTCGGTGATTTTGCCTTTCCCTTCGTCTCCCCACTGCGTACCGACTACAACTACCGTAGACATAATCATACCCCCGTCCGATGTTTTCGAACATCGAAAATTACCGTCCCTGTAGCTCCTTTAACGCGGCGCTCGCCAGAAGACAGCATTATTAGTGTAGCAGTCTCACCTTCAGAAGTCAAACGAAAAACGAACAATTGCACAGTCGCCCATGCAATTGTTCGGATATTACGAGGCTTGTGACGGATCCTGATGGGTTCGGTCCAAGCTTACGAATTTATTGTAGTTTTTGAGGAAGACCAGCTCTACCGTGCCTACTGGCCCGTTACGCTGCTTGGCGATAATAATCTCGATAATATTTTTCTTCTCCGATTCCTTGTCATAGTAGTCGTCCCGGTACAGGAACGATACGATGTCGGCATCTTGCTCGATGGAGCCGGATTCCCTAAGGTCGGACATCATCGGACGCTTGTCCTGCCGCTGCTCGACGCCCCGGCTAAGCTGCGACAGCGCGATGACGGGAACTTCCAGCTCACGCGCAATCTGCTTCAGCGTACGGGAAATCTCGGATACTTCCTGCTGGCGGTTCTCGCCTGCCTTGCCGCGCCCTTGAATGAGCTGCAAGTAGTCAATCAGAATCATGCCGAGTCCGCGTTCCTTCTTCAGTCTGCGGCACTTCGCGCGAATGTCGGCGACAGTAATGCCCGGCGTATCATCGATGAAGATTTGCGCTTCTGACAAGGCGCCGATCGCCATCGTCAGCTTCTCCCAATCGTCACCTTCTAGGTTACCTGTACGCATCCGCGTCGCGTCGACGTTGGCCTCGGCACAGATCATCCGCTGTACGAGCTGAGCCGCTGACATCTCCAAGGAGAAGATGGCGACGGTCTCCTTGGCTCTGACGCCCACGTTCTGGGCAATATTCAGCGCGAAGGCGGTTTTGCCGACGGAAGGACGCGCCGCGACGATAATAAGGTCGCTTCGCTGGAAGCCAGCCGTCATCCGGTCGAGATCGACGAAGCCCGACGGAATGCCCGACGTGCCGCCTTTGTTGGCATATAGAAACTCGACCTTCTCGAATACTTCCATCAATACGTCTCGGATGGAGATAAAGCCGCTGCTGGAACGCCGGTTGGAGATTTCGAGAATTTTCTTCTCCGCGTCGCTCAGCAGGACGCCGACATCCTCGGCGTTGGCATAACCATCGGTAACGATATTGGTTGCGGTACGGATGAGGCGCCGCAGCATCGATTTCTCTTCGACGATCTGGGCGTAATAATCGACGTTCGCCGCAGTTGGCACGGCATTGGCTAGCTTCGCTAAGTAGCTGACGCCGCCGATCTCCTCCAGCAGTCCTTGATCCTGGAGATGCGCCGTAAGCGTCACCAGATCGACCGGTTGGCTGTTCTCGCCCAGCTCAATCATAGCTTCATATATTCTTTGATGTCCGCTGCTGTAGAAATCCTCGCTCCGAATCCGCTCCATCGCCGTAATTAATGCTTCCGGCTGCAGCAGAATCGCACCGATGACCGCTTGCTCCGCTTCCATGTTTTGCGGCGGAACCCGGTCGAACATCGGCTCCATACTCATCGTGCGCCTCTCCTTTCATTTATATACATTGCTAAAGTAGTCAAAAATCAAATAGCTGGGCATAAACGCTGCGAGAGGGGATTATTCCTCCGATCGCTGTTGTAGACGGATTCTCTCATTCCCCTAAACCGCACAGCGGTTAGAATCCGTCTACAAAGGCGAACACTCCGTTTCTCCGGAACAATCCCCTCTCTCCGCGCCCCATGCGCAGAGCTTCTTATGAATTCAAGCCACTTATAACGATGGCTTTCCATTTTAATTTAACGAGCCTTACTCCTCAGCCGTCTGAACGTTCAGCTTCGCTTTCACATCAGGATGCAGCTTAACTGGAACCTGAGTAACACCCAGCGTACGAATCGGCTCATCCAGCTCGATTTTGCGCTTGTCGATTTTGACGCCTTTGGCTGCCAATGCTTCGGCGATCTGCTTGCTGGTAATAGCGCCGAACAAGCGGCCGCCTTCTCCGGCCTTCGCCTTTACGACAATGGTCATCTCTTCCAGACGCTTGCCCAGTTCTTGCGCGTCTTCCTTTTCCTTCTGCTTGCGCTTCTCTTCGGAAGCCGTCTGAACCTCAAGCGTCTTCAGGTTGCCGTCCGAAGCCAGCTTCGCCAGACCTTTCGGCAGCAAGAAGTTGCGTACATAGCCCTCCGACAGATCCTTGACTTGGCCCTTTTTACCTTGGCCTTTCACGTCTTGCAAGAAGATTACTTTCATTCGAATAACCCCTCTTCCGATTCGATTTGTTCGAGTACGGCCTTCAGCTTGGCCGCTACCTCATTGACAGTCCCTTCAAGCTGGGCCGCCGCATTGGTCAGATGGCCGCCGCCGCCCATGCGCTCCATGACGACCTGTACATTCATGCCGCCAAGCGAGCGTGCGCTAATGCCGATTAATCCGTCCGGCCTCTCTCCGATGACGAAGGAAGCCAGGATGTCGGTCATATTCAGCAGCGTGTCGGCAGATTGCGCAATCAATAATTGCGAGTTTACCTTACCGCCTTCGACTACTGCGAAAGCGACATGGTCATACAACACCTGCGCATGCTTGATAATCTCCGCTTTGTTCACATAACCTTCGAGATCCTCCTGCAGCATGCGCTGGATCATCATCGTATCCGCGCCGTTGCGGCGCAGGAAGGATGCCGCTTCGAACGTTCTGGCTCCCGTACGAAGCGAGAAGCTCTTCGTGTCGACCGTAATGCCCGCGAGCAGCGATGTCGCCTCGCGAATATCGAGCACGACCCGGTCGTGAATATATTGAAGCAGCTCGGTGACCAGCTCGCATGTGGAGGAAGCATACGGCTCCATGTAGACCAGAATCGCGTTGGAGATAAACTCCTCGCCGCGGCGATGATGGTCGATCACAACAATGCGGTCGGTCTGCGCCAGCAGCTTAGGCTCCTTCACCATGGAAGCCTTGTGTGTATCGACCACAATCGCCAGCGATTGCGGCGTCATCAGCGCCATCGCTTGCTCCGGCGATACGAACCGCTTCGACAGCTTCTCATCCTCACGGATCAGCTCCATCATCTTGTCGATGGAGGAATTGACGCCCTCCAGCACGATATAAGCTTCCTTGCCGAAGAGCTGAGCCGCCTTCAGCACGCCGATCGCCGCGCCGACCGCGTCCATGTCTGGAAGCTTGTGGCCCATAATGACCACATTATGGCTCTCGCGAATCAGGTCGCGCAGCGCATGGGCAACCACCCTCGCTCTGACGCGCGTCCGCTTCTCAACCGCGTTCGACTTGCCGCCGTAGAACGACTGGCGGCTACCGACTTTGACCGCCGCCTGATCGCCGCCGCGTCCCAGCGCAATATCAAGGCTCATATGCGCCCATTGGCCAAGCTCGACGATCTGCTCCGCGCCTGCGGCAAAGCCGATGCTGAGCGTGACCGGAATCTTCTGCTCGCCAGTCATCTCGCGCACTTCATCCAGAATGACAAAGCGGGAATGCTCCAGCTGGCGAAGCGTCTTCTGATCCGTGATTAGAATGAAGCGGTCGGAGGTGACCCGCTTGAGATAGATCTTATACTTCTGCGCCCATTCCGTAATCTCGGTTGTGACCTTGGAGAGCAGCGTCCCGCGCTGATGATCATCCAGTCCCTGCGTCACTTCCTCCAGATTATCAATCATGACGACGCCAATCGACAGCTTCTCGTCCTCATACTTGCGGCCGAGCTGCCAAAGATCCGTAATGTTCTTCACATAGAGAATACGTTCCTTGGGCCGAAAGATCAGCTGGTACATATGTGTACCAACCGCCGCCTCGACCGTACCCTCGCGGTCCTTCGCATGCTGAAGCGTCGGGAACAGCTCCGTCAGCTGCACGCCGATCAAGGACTCCTTCTCCATCAGCTGCGAGATGTACGGATTATGCCACTCTACCGTGCGTTCCTCATTATATAAAATAATGCCGAACGGCAACTCGTTGATCACGTCGTTGCCGCCTTTCTTCACCCGGTACGAGAGCGTGCCGAGGTACGTCTTCAAGTCCTTGCGGAACGCCCGTTCCGCAAAAAACGTGTAGACCGCTATTCCGATTGTCACGATAAAAGCGGCCAGGCCGACGATCCACTGGAACCAGGCCAGCACGGCAGACATGAGCAGCATGGCGCCAAGCGCCGCCACATGATGCATACCGTGCCATCTGTTAATTAGAAACTTTGGCATTTCCCATTCGCTCCCGTGCTATTGTTGTTTGGTAAACGACTTCCGGATCGGAAAGGCGGTATCCAGGACGCCAATCAAGCTAAGCGGCGGCAAGAGCAGCACTGGTATGGCGATTAGGATCGGAACAACCTTGTTCCACTTCCTCTCATGCGCGATAAAGAAGAAGAAGCCAATCGCTTGAATCGCGAATACATACCCAAGCAATGGCACCAGATTCATCAGCGCTACCGCGAGGAATGAATCATCGCCAGGCTTGATGAACAGGTCAATCACATAAGCGATCAGATAATAAATAACCAGAACGCGAGGCAAACGCCAGTCCTTAGCCTGCGGGAATGCCGGTACTTCCAGTCCGCTGCGAATCACGGCTCTGCGCGATACATAATGCGAGAATACCGTGTACGCAAACGCCAAGACGATAAAGGTCAGCGGAATCATATGAATGACCCTTTGGATCAGCATATCGATAAATTCTGAATTCCAACCCGGCGCCAGCAAATTCTGGTCCTGCATCGAATCGAATGTCGTGCGTATTGTGTGGCTCATCTCGTTAAGCAGCGAAATATCAAATATCATCTGGAACAACATCAGCTCCAGCATCAGCAAAGCCAGAATGACGATCGTGCCCGTCCGTATGACTTTAGCCGCGGCGGCCCCGTTTCTGTACAGATGACCCATGACGATTGCCGGCACGAGGAAGAACAAGCCGATAATGAGAACGGCAGGTCCGGCGATTAATCCCGCAAGCAGCCATACCGGTATTAAGTGTAACAGGAACGCTCCTCTGGATAGCGTCGTATAGAGCACCACATACGGAACCATCATAAGCAGCAGCGCCGGTAAATTCAGCAAAGGCACTGCCAGCAGCAGCAATAGCAGGAACGCCGCTCCGCTCCACAGCAAGGGTTTCAACCCAGTCTTCATCCGTTCACCTCTTAAGCCATTTCTAAGTTCTCCTGTCTAGAAGACATTCATCCTTCATTATAGCACAAAAGCCAGTTCGCACGCATAGATGAGTCCGCCTTATGGCTGGGTATTCCGGTAATAAAGGGAAGGGACTCCCCCGCAGGATCATTCAGATCCGTTGGGACAGTCCCTTCTGGCAATAATCAATAATTTCGCTTCTGCGTACAATTCCGATAAAATGGTCGCGATCGTCTACAACCGGCACAAAGTTCTGCACCTTGGCAAGCGAGATCAGATCGTCCATATTGGCATCAATATTCACCGTCTTATTGTTAATCCGCAGCGGTACGTCGATCAGCTTCACCTTGTAGGAGCTGTCGAACGTCAGATCCGGGCGGTTCTTCATGAACCACAGCAGATCTCCCTCTGTTACTGTGCCGATATATCCGCCATCTTCATTAATGATGGGAACGGCAGAATAGCGGTGATATTCCATGCGCTCCAGCGCCTGTCTGAGCGTCGCGTCATGCGGCAGACATACGACCTCATGCTTAGGCAGCAGGAAAAAGGCAATATTCATCCTTCCATTCACTCCGTTTCATGCACCGACGACGCACTGGAGAGCACCTCTACCTCTTTCTTGCTGTCTTCATCTTTCGGAGGAAGAATCAAGCTGCCCGCTTTCGTGTCGGCGTTCAACCAGTTTTTGATCATGAGCTGAACACTAGCAAGGTCTTCTTCATTCGCAAAATAGTACCAAGGCCCTCCGGCCTCCAGCCTGTGGCCTTCACCCAGAATCGTCTGGCTGTACATATTGCGGTTCTTCGATTGCACCATGCTTTGAGCCAAGTCAACCAGCTTGCTCGGCTGCATATCCGTACTGAAGTTCTCGCCCATGATGTCCAGAAGCTCAGGAATCTTGCTCCATTGCTTCATTGCGGACGCCTTCTCTATCATAGCATGAAGGAACTGCTGATGTCTCTCTGTACGGCTCATATCGCCGCCGGCATCTTCACGATAACGCACGAAATTCAGCGCATCGTTGCCGTTGTACAGATCTTGCCCGCCTTTGATGGTGAATTTCTCATGGTACGGGTCCTTGTTCACGATGTCTTCTTCGATCGGAAGCGCAATGCCGCCCAGCGCGTCGATTGCGGCACGGAAGCCTTCAAAGTTAATAGAAGCATAGTAGTTGACCGGCGCATCCAGGAACTTCTCGACCGTATCCATCGACATACCCGCTCCGCCGAAGGCAAAAGCGTGGTTAATCTTGTCTTCGCGATCCCTGCCGACAATCTCCACATACATATCGCGAGGAATCGACACCAGCAGCATATTGCCGTCGCTTGGACGGACGACGGTATAGATCATCGTATCCGACCGTCCAATCTCCTTGCCGCGCTGGTCTACGCCTAGCAACAGCACCGAGAACGGGTCCTGCTTCGTCTTGTCGACATTGACCGGCTTCGGCTCGCGCCCTTCGATCGGCTTGTACGTGTTCTCCAGCCGCTTCTCGACCTCGCCCTGCAGGAACCAGTCGAAGCCCATCATAGCAAGCGCGCCGCGGTTAAAGTAGGCCAGCGATAAAATGATGAGAGCGACTGCACTAATGATATAGGCCCGTTTATATTTCTTCATATCCTACCATTCTCTCCATTCCGATATCTCTTTTTGTCGATTTAGTTGTGATATACCCCTTTTCATTTTAGACGAAGCAAAGCCCAAGCAGGTTACAAACCCGTTACAATTCATTCGTTCCAATATTACCAAAGTTTTGCTATAGTAGAGAGGTCTATTGCTAGTCCATACGGCATATATTGTATCTAACGATGATGATCAGAAAGGGATGAACTTATCTCCATGCAGCCCATTCAAGTCAATCCAGACCCGTCGTCGACCGGACTGGACCCTAAGGTAGCCGGATTGCTCTGTTATTTGGCCGGATTTATTACAGGTATCATATTTCTGGCAATTGAAAAGCAGAGCCGCTTCGTCAAATTTCATGCCATGCAGTCTACAGCTGTCTTTGTCGTCCTGATAGCCGTCAACCTGGTCCTAGGCGCTATTCCGATTATCGGCTGGCTTGTCTCCCTTATTCTGACTCCGCTCACCTTCATTCTCTGGATCGCGCTCATGCTGCTCGCACTGCAAGGCAAGCAGTTCAAGCTGCCGTATATCGGCGAATGGTCGGAGCAGCAGATCGGTAAGTTCTAAGATAAGACACTGATAATGATCAGCCTACAATAAGAAGAGAAACCCGCCATGATGACGGGTTTCTCTTCTTTTCTTCTATATATAGCAGCTATGCCCTTGTACTGCCTCCTGCTTGCACTAATCTTACAGGCTTCCGCTCTTCGCGCTGCCCTTCTGCTTCCTCTTCGCATCCGCCGCCTTCAGATCATCCTGTACGCTGCCCTTCCATAACGACACGCCTGAACGATAGGCCGCGCGCCCATTCAGATGCCCGGCTACCGGGGAAGTGATGAATACGAAGACAATACCAAGCAGCAGCTTGATGCTGATATGGTTCTCGAAGAGCCAGAAGTACAGGAATCCGCCAAACAAAATAAGGAGCACGCCCATCGTCGCACTTTTGGTCGCCGCATGGGATCGCAGATACACATCCGGCAGCCGGATCAGACCGAAGACGCTGATGACGCAAACGATCGCTCCAAGCAGAATGAGTATGCCGAGCAGCCACTCACCGATCATCCCCAGACTCAAGGACTACACCCCTCTCTATATATCTTGCGAATGCTGTCGTACCGATGAACGTCAGAATGCCGAGCAGCAGAATGATATCGAAGTAGGCTGTCGTTCGCAGCAGCATGCTAAGCACGGCAATCGTGGCAAGCAGCAAAATCCCGATCGTGTCGAGCGCCGCGATCCGGTCCGGAATGGACGGCCCCTTGAGCAGACGGTATAGCGCGCCGAGAATGGCTAGCGACAACAAGATAAGAGCAGTAATCAGCAATCCATCCATCATACGCGCGTCACCTCCATAATCGCTCTCTCGAACGTATTTTTGATCTGGTGCTTCAACTGCTCCGCATCCTCGATATCCATCGCATGAATATATAGCGTCTCCCCGTCTCCCGCTACATCCAGCGTAAGCGTGCCGGGCGTCAGACAGATCAAGCAGGACAACAGCGTAATCTCCCAATTCGATTGCAGCTCCGTCTTCATTGCGAAGATACCAGGCCGAATCGATAGCTTGGGCTTCAAGATAAGCAGCAATACGGCATAGCTCGATATGAACAGCTCTTTTATGAATAGGACGAACAGCTTAACTACGGCCCAAGCCCGCTTCAGTATAATCATCTCATCTACTCCTTTAGCACCGCGTCAATATAGATAGCGGGCTGCACCAGAGTCTGGCCCGCTTCCGATACGAACCCGAACACCCACTCCGCGCCGACTCCCATCGCAATGACAAGTACGAACAGACCCGCCCCAGACAAGAGCTTAATCCGGTAATCCGACGCCATTCCCGGCGTAGTCTCAACGCTAACAGTCCGTTCTTCTCCCCAAAACGCCGCCATAAAGATGCGGATCAAGGAGTACAGCACGACGAAGCTGGATGCGACGGATAATGCCGCAAGCAGATAGTGCTCCGCCGCGAAGCCGCCGCGTATAATCATCATCTTGCCTGCGAAGCCGCTAAACGGCGGAATGCCGGCAATCGCCAGCGCCGTGACGAAGAACATCCAGCCCAGATATGGATGGCGCTTGATCAGTCCGCCCATCTCCGCCAGCTGCTTCGTCCCGGCCGCAGCGATAATCATGCCGCCAAGCAGGAAGAGCAGCGCTTTGCCGATCATATCATGGATCAAATAAAACACCGCCCCGTCCAGCGCATCTCGATTGGCCGAGACAAGACCGAATGCGATAAAGCCTACACTGATGACCACGTTGTAATTCAGAATGCGCGGAATGTCCTTGTAGGCCATCGCCCCGATCGCGCCCAGCACCATCGTCGCCCCCGCCATCCAGCCCATCCAGCTATGCGTAACGGACGGATCATGATAGAAAATCAGCGTGAAGGTACGCAGCAGCGCATACAGTCCGACCTTAGTGAGCAGCGCTGCGAAGATCGTGCGAATCGCCGCAGGCGGAGCACCATAGGAGCCTGGCAGCCAGAAGAACAGGAACAATCCAGCCTTCAGCGCGAACACAATCATGAACAGCACAGCGATGACATTCAGAATGCCGCCTTGTCCCGCTTCAGCAACCCGAACGGACAGATCGGCCATGTTCAGCGCTCCCGTGACACCATAGAGATAAGCGACCGCCGCTACGAATAAGGCCGAGGATATAATGTTCACCAGCATATATTTCAGCGATTCTCTTAATTGAAGCTTCGTGCCTCCATGCACGATTAACGCATAGGAGGAGATTAACATCACCTCGAAGCAGACGAACAAGTTGAAGATATCCCCTGTCAAGAATGAGCCGGTCACACCAACGAGCAGAAATTGAAATATCGGGTAATATAAATGCCGCTCGCGCTCCTCCCCGATGCTTCGGAAGGAGTACAACAAGCAAAACAGCCCGATAATTGCTGTCGTCAGCACAAGCAGTGCAGCCAGCATGTCCGCGACAAAGATAATGCCGTACGGCGGAACCCATCCGCTCATATATAACGTCTGAATACCGTCGGTCTTCACTTGATAGAGGATATAAGCGGCGACAGCGATATTCACCAGGCCGCTTATTCCGCTAATCCAGCGCTGTATGGCGATGCGCCCTTTCAAGAAGACAAGGATGACTGCCGTCAGTAACGGAATGATAAGCGGGAGAACTAACGTATTATTCATTCTGCTCCCCCCTTAGCTGCTCCATATCGTCAGTCCCGAGCTTCCGGTACGCTTTGTATGCCAACACAATGAAGAATGATGTCACGCCGAAGCTAATGACGATTGAAGTCAGAATGAGCGCCTGCGGCAGCGGATCTACGTAAGCTTCTGCCTTCTCGCCGAGCAGCGGAGCCGCCCCTGTCTTCAGACGCGACATTGTCAGCAGCAGCAGATGAACGCCATGCGTCAGGAAGGATGTGCCCAGAATGATACGCAGCAAGCTTTTGGACAGAATCAGATAGACGCCTACCGTGAACAACACGCCAATCGTCAAGGACATATACAGTTCCATCTATTGATCCCTCCCAATGGTGAAGATAATCGTCATGGCGACCCCGATAACCGTCAGATAAACGCCCAGATCGAACAACGTCGCCGTAGCCAGCTCCAGCTCACCGATAATCGGCACATCGAAGTAACCGAAGGCATGGCTGAGGAACGGAGCATCGAAGACGAAGGAGCCAATGCCCGTCAGCAAGGCAATTAGAATGCCTAACGCAGTCAGCCTCTGGAAGTTCAGCGGCATCAAGCGGTCTACCGACTTGATCCCGAACGACATGCCCATTAGCAGCAGCGCCGCGGATGCCATCAATGCCCCGATAAATCCGCCGCCGGGATGATTATGCCCCATGTAGAACATGTACAGGGAGAAGCCAAGGATAATGACGATCGCCAGCTTCGCTATCGTCTTTAGAATCATATCGTTGCTCTTGTACCCGTCAAGCGGCAGAACCGTTCCGGACTGGCCCGAAGCGCCCTCTTCTATCCCATCCTCCTTAAGCTTGAGCTTGATCAGCGCATAGATGCCGAAGGACGCAATGCCTAGAACGACAATCTCCAGCATCGTATCAAAGCCCCGGAAGTCCACGAGAATGACATTGACGACGTTTTTGCCGCCTGCGAGCTTATAACTATTTTCCAGGAAATAATGGGAGATAGATTCGAACGGCCTCGTCCCGCTTGCGCTCAGGGCAACCAGCGTCATCGTCACGCCTACTCCCAGCGCTATGACGAAGTTCCCCAGCTTGAATCGAAGCGAGACCAGCTCCTTCTTCAGCTTCGGCAAGTGGTAGAAGCATAGCAGGAACAGGGCGACCGAGACGGTCTCCACGCTGAGCTGGGTCAACGCCAGATCCGGCGCACGGAAGATCACGAAGAACAACGAGACCAGATAACCGACTGCCCCTGTCAAAATAATCGCCATCAACCGCGAGTTGACGAACAATACAGCGATGGACGCGATAACGAGCGCAAGCATGATCGCCGCCTCGTAGAAGCTCATAGCTGCATAGCTAGACGTATCCAGCTTTATGGCATCCTGCGAGAGTAACGTAAGGCCAAGTGCCACAATCAGGAAGACGAAGATATACATCATATAATGACGGAGCGACCCTGTCATATATACTCTCGTGATGGCATGGGAGACGCGGTCCATCATACGCAGACCGCCATCGTAGCTTTTATTCAAGGTTGCCTTGGCGAATAACGGCTGATTCAGCACGGCTGTCCGTTTATGCAGCAAGAACAGGATAATCCCCAGTACCGCTACTCCAGCCGTCATGTACAACTCTGTCGTGAATCCATGCCATAAGCTGATCGATACCATGAACTGCTCGCCGGGAGCCAGCAGCCCCGGATGTATAGCCGCCATAGCCGGTTCAATCAGCGCGTAGGACGCCAGATTCGGGAATAGCCCGAATACAATCGCGAGCGCAGCCAGCACCACCGGCGACAGCAGCAGGCCGATCGGCGCTTCATGCGGCTTTTTCTCCAGCTTGTCGAACTGGGCCTTGCCTCCGAATGTACGGAAGACTAGCAGCATGCTGTAGACGAATGTGAAGATGCTGGCAACCCACGCAATCACCGGGAACAGCGTTCCCCATACGTCCATGCCATACAGATCCATGCTGCGAATATTCAGTACAGCTGTGAAGAACATTTCCTTACTAAGGAAACCATTGAACGGCGGGATGCCAGCCATGGAGAACGAGCCGATCATTGCAATCGTGAAGGTGATCGGCATGACCGACATCAATCCGCCTAGCTTGCGGATATCCCGGACTCCCGTCTCATGATCGACGATACCGACCACCATGAACAGCGCGCCTTTGAATATTGCGTGATTCAGCAAGTGAAAGACCGCGGCCATCGTCGCTTTGCTGAAGAACTCGGCTTGCGGTGTCCCTGTATAGAGGGCAGCTGCCGAGCCAAGACCGAACAAGCTCATGACCAGTCCCAGTTGGCTGATGGTCGAGAAGGCGAGCATGGACTTCAGATCGACTTGCTTCAGCGCGCGGAACGAGCCGTAGAACAGCGTCAGCAGGCCAAGCCCTGACACCAGCCATAGCCATAATGCCTCTCCCGCGAAGATCGGACTCATACGCGCAACCAGATAGATGCCCGCCTTCACCATCGTTGCCGAGTGCAGATAGGCGCTGACCGGTGTCGGCGCTTCCATCGCATCCGGCAGCCAGATATGGAATGGGAACTGCGCCGACTTCGTGAACGCCCCGAGCAGAATGAGCAGCATCGCCGGGATGAACAGATCATGCTCCGCAATCGCAGCGGCACCGCCGATCAGCTCCCGGATGCTGAACGTGCCTGCCATCACATAGAGCAACAGGAAGCCCGCGAACATCGCCAAACCGCCGAAGACGGTAATGACAAGCGACTTCATCGCTCCGTATCTTGATTTCTCCCGCTCATGCCAGAAGGCGATTAACAGGAAAGACGAGATGCTCGTCAGCTCCCAGAAGCCATACAGCACCATCAGATTGTCCGACAGCACCAGCCCGAGCATCGCTCCCATGAACAACATGAGACTGACGTAGAAGCGGACGAGCTTCTCCTTGTTTTTATCCAGATAATAGATTGAATACAGCAGCACCAGTGAGCCGATCCCCGTAATGAGGAGCGCGAACAGCAGCGCCAGCCCATCGGCATAGACATGCACATTTACACCTAGAGAGGGCATCCAGGCGATCGTGCCCTCCTGGAATCCCTTTTCCCGAATGACCGGGATAAGACTCAGCATGTAGACGAATAACGACGCTGGAACCGGCAACATCAGCCATCCCACATGGATGCGCGGAAATAGCTTATGCAGAATAGGCGCGCCAATCGCGAATAGAAAAGGCAAAATAATGGCGAGATGAAGAATAACCAAGCTGCGACCTCCTATATAAGTGTCCATAATTCAACAACAGTATTGCCCACCGAATGGTAAACCAAGCCATATCGCCCGGTTTCATCATCATTTGGAACGCATAACCCCAAAAAAACGCAAAAAGAGCCCGCTGTTGGCAGGCTCCTCCTCTTGAATCCATATGAATGCTTTTACGCGCAAAATGTAAGTCAATTATAGCCCCGGGCATCCGGGTTGTCAAAAGAAATTGCCCTGAATTCAGAATGAAGGTGCGACCATAAGGGGATTACTCATAAGTAAAGGAGTGAGTCAAATCCCGTGATTAGGTCCAAAATAATAATATGTTCCCTTGTAGCCCTGTCATTAATCGGAGCAAGCGCTATCACTCACCGTCAGCTCAAGGCCGAGCGCGAGTCTTATGCCATGCGCGTGCCCCTTCCGGAAGGAAGCTACCGAATCTATCAGGATGAAGACAGGCATGGAGACAGCGTAATCTACACGCCCTATTATCCGCGAGAATACATTCGCATCGTAAAGAGAATGCCGCGTCAATAGGCCGAAATAGCCTTTGACAAAAGGAATGTTGTCTCCTATCATGTAACACATCAAGCTAAATTACCAGCATTATGCTCCGGCTTGAACCCACTATTGCCAGGATGTGATTCATGATGAAGAAACAATTTTTGGTCATTGGCCTCGGACGCTTCGGCTCCAGCCTGACACGCACGCTGATCGAGAACGGGCATGAGGTGCTGGCGGTCGATAAGAATGAGCAGCTTGTGCAGGAGATGGCGTCGATTGCGACCCATGCGCTCCAGGCCGACTGTACAGATGAGTCCGTGCTGCGCGAGCTTGGCGCAAGCAACTTTACGCATGCCATCGTGGCCATCGGTGACGACCTGCAGGCGAGCATTCTGACCACGCTGCTGCTGAAGGATCTGAAGGTACCGAAGGTAACGGCCAAAGCCCGCAATGAAATGCACGGCAACGTGCTCAACAAGATCGGCGCGGATTATGTGATCTATCCTGAGCGGGATATGGGTGTTCGGCTGGGCAATCAGCTCAGCTCTGACAACCTGATCGATTATATCGAGTTGTCGCCGGAATATAATCTGTCCGAGATCCTGGCCCCTCCTGCCATGAACGGCCTGTCGCTGAAGGATCTGAATATCCGCGCGCGTTACGGCTGCACCATTATGGCGATCAAGACAGGGCAGAACATCAACGTGTCACCGAAAGCCGAGGATGCGATTCATACCGGAGATATTCTTCTCATTATAGGCAGTTACGATGATATAAGAGATTTGGAGAGCGATTATGGACGCCCTTAGAACGAGGCGCAATGAACAGAGCTTTGCCGAGCGAACCATCAATCGGCTCAAGAACAACATTAGCCCGCCTCAACTGATAACGATTGTGTTTTTCTTCTTAATCTGCATCGGTACTGTGCTGCTAAGCATGCCATTCTCCTCCAGTACGGGACATTCCGTCGGTTTCTTGAACGCCATGTTCACAGCGGTGTCCGCCGTCTGCGTGAACGGTCTCGTCGTGCTCGATACCGGCTCCGCCTTCTCGGTAGCTGGACAAGTCGTCATTATGATTCTGATCCAGATTGGCGGTATCGGCTTCATGACATTAGGCGTTATGGTCGCGATCCTGTTAGGCAAAAAAATCGGCCTGAAGCAACGTCTCATTATCCAGCATTCCACCCAGTCCACCTCTGCGCAAGGCTTGGTGAGGCTGTCGCTGTACATGGTTCTTATCGTATTCTTATTCGAATCGATTGCGACGCTGATTCTGACGCTGCGCTGGGAGGGTGAGATGGGGCTTGGCAATGCTGCCTACTACGCATTGTTCCATTCCATATCCGCCTTTAACAACGCAGGCTTCGCCCTGTGGTCGGACGGACTTAGCCAGCATGTCGGCGATCCGATTGTGAACTTCATCATTATTACCTTGTTTGTGGTCGGCGGACTTGGCTATATCGTCGTCGTTGACATTGTCCGCAAGCGCTCCTGGCGCAAGCTGTCGCTCCATTCCAAGATCGTCATTCTGGCTACAGCGATCCTGTCCGTAACCGGCTTCCTGCTTCTGTTCCTGCTGGAGAGCTGGAATAGCGCAACCTACGGCGATCTGACGGTCAGCGAACGGATTATGGCGTCCATCTTTCAGAGCTTCACGCCAAGGAGCGCCGGGTTCAACACCGTCGATATCGGAAGCATGCTGGCCGTGTCTCAGTTCCTGCTGATTATCTTCATGTTCATTGGAGCGGCTTCTGGCGGTACCGGCGGCGGCATCAAGATTAACACCGTTGTCGTCCTGCTGCTGGCTACGTTCAATACGTTCCGCGGAGGCGGACAAATCCATGCATTCGAGCGCAAAATCTCGCAAGACTCTGTCATGCGAGCGTTAGCCGTCGTCATTAGCTCCCTTGCCTGCGTCCTGCTCGTCACGCTGGTGCTGACGATTACCGAGGATATGCTGGAGGACCACTTCCTGGAGGTGCTCTTCGAGGCAACCTCGGCCTTCAGTACAACCGGCCTCTCTATGGGGCTTACAGGCGACTTATCCGACATCGGCAAAGTCATTGTCTCTATTACCATGTTCATCGGTCGGCTTGGTCCGCTTACACTGGCCTTTGCCTTATCGCAGAAGAAACAAACCTCCAAGATCGGATACCCGGAGGATCATATCCTCATTGGTTAAGAGGGAATTACACGAAGAAGGCCCGCAGCGGTGTCGCTGCGGGCCTTCTATTTATTCTGTACAACCCATAGCATTAATGTCCTGATGTGGCGGTTAGTCCAATCTTGTCCATCAACCGGCGGCTTTCCTCATTTAGGCCTAGAATGTCTACCGACTTGCCAAGCTGCTCATACTTGCCGACTACCTTGGATATCGCCGTGACGGCTGAATGGTCCCAAACATGCGAGGCCGAGAAGTCGATGGCAATTCGATCGGGATCACCCTGCGGATCGAACAGATCAGCGAAGTGACTCATTGTTCCAAAGAACATTTGGCCGCGAATCCGGTACACCTTGCGTCCGCCCGCTTCCAGCTCAGAGACCGCTTGTATCCGTGCAATCTTCCAGCCAAAGATTAGCGCGCTCATAATCACCCCGACCAGCACCCCTCTCGCCAGATCATGCGTATACACGACGACAGCAACTGTCGTCGCCATGACCAGCGTATCGGCCACCGGTATGCGCTTCATATTCACAATGGACCGCCAATCGAAGGTGCCAATAGATACCATAATCATGACCCCTACCAAAGCAGGCATCGGAATAACCCGTACGACATCCCCCAGCACCATAATGAGGAATAGCAGTACCAAGCCAGCGGTCAGCGTCGACAATCGGCCCCTGCCGCCGGACTTCACATTAATAACAGACTGGCCGATCATGGCGCAGCCGGCCATACCTCCGAAGAAGCCTGTCACCGTATTAGCGATCCCTTGACCGCGTACTTCCTTATTCTTGTCGCTTTTCGTATTCGTCGCTTCATCCAGTATGGTGGCAGTCATGAGGGACTCCAGAAGCCCGACGATTGCCAGCGTCAGCGAGACAGGAAAAATAATAGCGAGTGTATCCCAATTGAGCAAAATCTCCGGTACGTGGAAGAGCGGCAGCGAACGCGTAATCTCCCCCATATCTCCTACCGTATTCACTTGAATGCCGCCGAATACCGTTACACCTGTCATCACAATAATGGCAACAAGTGCTGAGGGTACGGCCTTCGTGATGCGGGGCAGGCCATAGATAATCAGCAGTGTTCCTGCAACCAACGCATACATAACCCATGTCGCCCCTTCAAACTGGACGAGCTGCGTCATAAAGATTAGAATCGCCAGCGCATTCACAAAGCCGGTCACGACAGACTGCGGCACAAAGGTAATGAAGCGCCCCAGCTTAAGCGAGCCGATAATAAACTGAAGGATGCCTGTCAGAATCGTTGCGGCATACAGATACTCCAGCCCGTGATCGGCAACCAGCGTCACCATGAGGACGGCCATCGCTCCGGTAGCGGCTGATATCATCCCCGGGCGTCCTCCTACGAGCGAGATGATGACTGCAATACAGAATGAAGCATGCAGTCCTACCATGGGATCGACACCGGCAATAATCGAGAATGCGATAGCCTCCGGAATCAATGCCAGCGCTACCGTAATCCCTGCCAGAACATCGCCTCGGATGTTGAAGAACCAGGTGTTTTTCAGTTTTGACAGTAAAATAAAAAATCCTCCTCTATGCTGTATGTAGATGACCTTCCACTCTCAGAAAGGTCGGGGCCGATGATCAACGTTTTTTATTATACATAGAGTTGTCCTGTCGTTCATCCTTTTTTTAGCGATGTAAGCGTATTAATAATTGCATTTCTTGTCCATCCTCAGTATTGCTTCGCTTTTCATTCATCTTCGTCTGTCCGAACAATTGCGTCCCTCTTCTTGCTATCTGATCCCCTTATTAAAGCTACCTTCCGCACAAAGCAAAAAGAGCCCTCCGAAGAGGGCCCTTCCTTTATGCTGATACAGACTATTCAGTCGTGTATGGCAGCAATGCGATTTGACGGGAACGTTTAATTGCAACAGTCAGCAAACGTTGGTATTTCGCGCTTGTGCCAGTTACACGACGTGGCAAAATTTTGCCGCGCTCGCTAATAAACTTTTTCAGCAAATCAGTGTCTTTATAGTCAATGTGAGAAATTTTGTTTACAGTGAAGTAACAAACTTTACGACGTTTGTTACGTCCGCCTTTACGGCCGCCGAATTTGCGTTCTGGACGCTCATCGCCGCCTTCTCTTTGCTTGAAGCCCATGATACATCCTCCTTATCGTCAATAGTTAGAATGGTAAATCATCTTCGGAAATGTCAATCGGGCGTCCGTCATCCTTGAACGGATCATTGTCGTTCCGTGATTGATTCGAACGGTTGCCGCTATTCCCACCGCTATAAGAAGAGTTGTTGCCTCCTCCACTATAGCCGCCCGTATTGCCGCCACCACCGCTATTCCCGCCGCCGCTTTCCTCACGCGGAGCTCCACCTTCGCGGCTCGACTCCAAGAACCGGACGTTGTCTGCAATAACTTCCGTTACATACACACGCTTGCCCTCATTGTTCTCGTAGTTCCGCACTTGAATGCGTCCCTCTACAGCCGTCAGACGGCCTTTACGCAAGTAATTGGCACAGGTCTCCGCAAGCTGGCGCCACGTCACGACCGGAATGAAATCCGCCTCGCGCTCTCCTTGACCCGACGTGAACGGTCGGTCTACGGCTAGCGTGAATTGCGTCACTGCTACTCCGGCTGGCGTGTAACGGAGCTCTGGGTCCCTCGTCAATCTGCCAATCAATATTACACGGTTCAACATGTCATGACCTCCCCATTGAACAAATTCCTGTGGAAAACTAAGCTACGTCTCTGACGATCAACGTACGGATAACTTCATCCGTAATCTTCATGATACGGTCAAGCTCATTGACAACTTCAGTTGTTGCGTTGAAGTGTACCAGAACAAAGTAACCATCACGAATCTTGTTGATCTCATACGCAAGACGGCGTTTGCCGATTACGTCTGTTTTCGTAACCTCTCCACCGTTGGAGATGATGCCATTGAACTTATCAACGAAAGCTTGAACGTTCTCTTGCTCTACGTTTGGACTAATGATGTACATCACTTCATATTTGCGCATATTGTTTCACCTCCCTTTTGGACTAACGGCCCCGCAATGCGGAGCAAGGAACGAGCCCCTAGGCTCGCATCTCTATACTATATCAAATTCTACCCCCAATGACAAGGCATGCTCCCCACCGAATTCTGTCAGACATGCCCGCCTGCGATCTGGCTCATACTAAATCATGGACGATGCTGCTCTGCAAATGCTCTGCCACAGCAGTCAGCTGGTTCTACATTTCATCTGGAGGTGCTGATATGGGCGAATTTACGATGTTTAACCAAGGCGACCGGGCTCCGAATAACGGTACGTACATTGAGGCGGGCGTTAATTCCTTCCACATGGGCATTGAGAACCCGAAGAAAGTTAAGCTACACAAGGGAGAACAATTCCCCGAGAACACGAATCACGAACGCAAATGGATTCGGATGCCAAAATAATTTTTAAGCTCTCATGTATGAAACATTCGTAAACGGGCATTCTAAGTTTCGACGGTGTAAGAGAGGTGTGGTTCCATTGGACCAACTGGTGCAAGGTAATCAAGCGTATTCCTTTTCATTCACTTCAGCATAGAAGCGAGGGGTTGTGCTAAAGACCACGGTCTGTAACACACACACATTTCGAGCCTATAAGTAAGCGAACGCTTCTGCGTAGCTTAGTTATACGTGCTCATGAGGATTCATGAAGCGCTTGCTGATTAACTCCGATGAGGAATGTTGATCTCCAACGTTTCAAGCTAATAAGAGTTTGGAAATAATATTCGCAACCAATCCAACTCACCGTCAGAAAGAGGGCCCGCAAGGGTCCTCTTTTCTTTTGCAACTTAAATGGAGGATCGGACGGTTTTTTCATATCTTGAATTTTTAAATACTGCTGTTCCCCCTTTTAATAACATTTTTTAAGCCTTTTGGGGTGAAAAGCGCTCTGAAGGCCCGTTCTTCGTTCGGTAAGGTGAAGGAGGGGATGTTAGGTTTTACAGTAATACTTTCAAAATAACAAAAGAGAGCTCATTGCGAGCCCTCCAATAACCATTACTCTTCGGTGTATTCCTTTTTAGTATCAATGACAATCATTTTTTTCGTTGCATCATACGTGATGCCGAAGTTGAAAGCTTGGCCGATGTCTCTCAGCTTAAAGTAGTTATTCCCGCCTATTTTATAAGCAGTCAGCTCCACTTTGTTGCCGTTCAAATAAACATTGGATGTGGTTGGCCACGCTGCGGCATGTATCATCTTGCCTGTTGTTGCAAGCTCTCCGCCTACCGGCGTGTACGATTTGCCCGCTGCCAGCATAATGGAATCCTTCTTCGCATCGTAGGATACGTCGAATTGCTTGCTTGTTCCACTTAACGCCATACCGAGGTCGCGCAGCTTAAAGTAATTGTTGCCATTGATGGAGTAAGCTTCGAAAGCCACTTCTTTGCCATCAATGACCACCTTCGCGGATGCAGACTTAGCTGTCACCATATCGGCAGGTTTGCTGATATAGCCCCATTTGCCATTCACCATGATCGCTCCAATGCCTTCGCTGAAGTGCCAAGCGCCCTCAAACCCGTCCTTATACACCTCTTCGCCTTTGACGTTCACGAAGTTATAGGTCGAACCATTGAACACAAGCACATAACCATCCCGGAAATCGCCCATCTGCCACTCCTCATCCAGCGGCTCGTATTTAAGCGGTACGACAACCTTTCCTTTCTGGTCAATCATCCCCCACTTGCCCTTCTTCATGACCCATGCGAGGCCATTGTTGAAAGGAAAGCCGTAATCATAGCTATGCGGGACGACTGTCTGTCCCTTCTTGTTAATATAGCCCCATGCTCCTGCTTTGTTCTGCACCGCTGCCACGCCTTCAGAGAAATCTTGAATCTCAAGATATGTGGTGGGACTCACTATTTCTTTTCCTGTATGGTCTAGAAATCCCCACGTTGGCGCTTTGTTTTCATTCAACAAACTAGCCATAACCATACCTTCCCTATACGCACCAACAGCCAATAACGGCGAGCCTTTGTATGCTGCCAATACAGGAGTTGCTTTCCCCTTCTCATCTATCAAGAAACGTTCATACTTATCATTCGTTACAATCGCCTTGCCCTCGCTGAACATATTGGACTTCTCCAGAACGTAATCACGCCAAATGAATGACAGTGGCGTTCGATAAGTTGGCTTAATGATCTGCTTGCCGTCATACGAATAGAACGCCCATTTTTCGTTCTCATCCATTAACCAAACATAGTCCGAGTATTCGTACGGATTAACGTACTGCAGCTCCTCTACATAATACATATTTGTCTCAGCTGCTATCTTGCCGTTTTTATCGAGAAATACAATTCCTTTATCCTCCGTCAGTGCCAGCGCATAACCCTTATAGAAGTTGGATACTTCAACATATTGAAAGTCGATCACGACTTTCCCTTCTTTATCTATAAAACCCCAGTAGTCGCCATCGGATACCGCTGCGCGGCTATTTACAAAGTCGCCCGGCTGCACCGGAAACTGCGGTTTTATAACTTCTTTGCCTTTCTGATCGATATACCCCCACTTGCCATTCTTAGATACATCCGACAGTCCCTCACTAAAGGTTAACGAGCTTTCCTCATATTGAGGAGGAGTCACATACGTTCCTTTCCGATCGATCAGTCCCCATTTGCCGTCCTTCTCGACGAATGCAACTCCATTCTCGAATACAGTAATGTCGTCGTACTGTGGTTGGATGATGATCTCCGATATTGCTTTGTTAGCCGCTGCTGTTGCGGTTACAGGGAACATCATCGTGATCAGCAAGCTGAGAGATAGCAAAACCTTTGTCAAACTCTTCATTATTCCAGCATCCCTTTCACGGTTCATTAGTTGTACAGACTATTGATTCTCTGTCGCTCTCCCACTTCCTTCTTTCTCCATAAGAACAACAAAAAAAACGACCTCAGATGAGATCGCTGTTCGTATGAATCGTTATGGCGGAGAAGGTGGGATTCGAACCCACGCACGCTTTGACACGCCTAGCTGATTTCGAGTCAGCCCCCTTGGGCCTCTTGGGTACCTCTCCGCATGTAATAAATAATATATCACACAACTTGTCTCTCCGCAAGCACCTTTTTCATGACTTTAAACAAAGATTCCACGTGGAACAAATCGCCTGTTATGCCTCACTCTGTCCCTCTTCACTAGCCTTCGAGCGAAGCACTTTCTTCATGTTTTTCTCGAACTTCATTCTTGGAATGAGGACGCTATGCTTGCACCCTACGCACTTGATCCGGATATCCATGCCCATACGGATAATCTCCATCTCATTCGTGCCGCAAGGATGCTGCTTCTTCATCTGAACAATATCACCAAGCTCAAAATGCTTCCGATCCATCCTTACCCCTCCTCATACGTTCTCTGATACGTCACCATGCGCGGATACGGCACTTCTATGCCGTTGCGGTCCAGCGAGTCCTTAATGGCCTTATTCATCGTCCTGGCCACCATATGATGCGTGTTCGGCCTGCACTCCGCTGTCACCCGTATCGTAACCGATGTAGCGGACATCAGCTGCACACCGAGCACCTCAGGCTGCTTCACCAGGTTCTCATGCTCCATTTGCTTCATCGTGTCAGATATAATACTCATCGCCTTGTCCACCTGCGCCTCATAGGCGACCAACACATCCACCACAGCAAGCGTATTATTGACCGAGAAATTGGTTACTTCGTTGATCATGCCGTTCGGAATCATATGTACCTCGCCCGTCCAGCTTAATATCTTCGTCGTACGCAAGCCGATAACCTCTACCGTGCCTTTGAATGTTCCGGTCTGGATGACGTCGCCAACCGCGAACTGGTCCTCCAGAATAATGAAGAATCCCGTCAGTATATCCTTCACCAAACTTTGTGCGCCGAAACCGATCGCAATACCGACCACGCCTGCACCCGCTAGCAGCGGCCCCAAGTTAATGCCTACCTCTGACAGCATCAGCAACATGCCGATAAAATACATAATATACGTCACGACATTTTTAACAAGCTTGCCTACCGTCGTCATACGCCGCGCCTGACTTGTCGAATGTTTGTTTGCGCGCTCCAGCACAATCCGGTCCAGCGATTTATGTACGAGCCATATAATTAGCTTGCTGATTATAATAATAAGCGCGATCCGTATCGCGGTGACACCGAGATTTTCCCATGTATTATGGTCAGTGAGCGTATCCAGCAAGCTGTGATACCAGTTATTCATCGTTCATCATCTCCATACATCCGTAATGGACGCCCTGCTATAGCTCTAGCTGTTCATACCCTGCTTCAATCGGTTTGAAGATGCCTCTTATTTCAACCCGTTCCTGATCAATAACCTCTTTCACCCGGTCCAAATCTTCTTCAGGGAAGTGTATCGATAACGCGCAGCCTGCCGTTATTTCCTTCGGAGTCGGACATATATCGATCTCGACCTCCGCATATTCAAGCAGCATCTCTGCGCGCAGCGCTTGCTGTGTGGAATCAAATGCGATCAGCATACGGACATCCCTCCCCTTCTTTATCCTGAATTCTCTTGCCTCGCGACGTATAAAATGGTTGTCCCATCCATATACTAGTATCATATAAGCCATATTGGGAGGGATTCTATGAAACTACCATTTATGAAGGATGCCCCGTTTAAGGTGCCCTACACGACTGCAAATATCGTTGGCATGCTGGTGAATCGTCTTTCTGGTTTCTTGGAAGGTCTCCCTTCGAATCGACCAATTGTCATTGTCTGCATTGGCACCGACCGTTCTACCGGCGATGCGCTGGGACCGCTCATCGGCACCTCGCTATTGAAGTACCGCAGTCCGAACTTCCATCTCTACGGCACGCTTGAGGACCCCGTCCATGCGATGAATCTGGAAGATACGCTTATCGATATCAACCGCAAGTTCGACAAACCATTTGTTATTGGCATTGATGCCTGTCTTGGCCAGGTCGCAAGCGTTGGCTGCATCCAGATCGGCGAAGGTCCTGTTCGTCCGGGCGCCGGTGTGAACAAAGACCTGCCTCCCGTCGGAGACATTCACGTGACCGGCATCGTGAACGTAGGTGGATTTATGGAATATTTCGTCTTGCAAAATACCAGGCTTCATCTCGTCATGAGAATGTCGGATGTGATTGCAACCAGCCTATTCACAGCGATCGCCAACCATATGCATATCTCATCCTCTGTCCGTGATCAGACGGCCGCAGCGGATCTCACTTAAGCCGCAGCAGCTTACTTGGCCTCCTGCATCGCCTTGCGCTCTTCCGGCGTCAGCGGATAGGGGGACTCGCCCTTCTCTACCGGCTTCGCATACACATATGTGCTGTCACGGCCATGCAGTCCAGAGAATACCGCTCCATCCTTCTCTTCATTCACTATTGCAATGGAAAAGCTCAAATCGCTGCCTCCATCGGAAAATGCATTGTACCGATGTATGCCGAGCTTCGTCTTCATCTGAGGCAGTGCTGTTTGAACGCTTCTTAGCTCGTTTTGCAGACGATCAATCTGCTCACGCTGCTCATCCAACTCGTTTTTCAAATCAACGATAACCTCTTCAATATTCGTAACACCCGTTTCCCCCATCACAGCCAAATACTGTTTGCGGAGCTTTTTCAGTTTCGACCCCAGCCCCAATACCCTTATGAACAACAATATTACGATAAATGCCAATACCACTGTTATGATAAATATCGGGTCCAAATACCACTCGTCCATGATTCATCCCATCCCCTATATCCCGTATTGCTCTGTAATTTCCTTAATCGCATGTAAGAACGTTTCTACTTCATCCGGCGTTGTATATATCCCTACACTTGCTCTGATTGCTCCCGTGGCAGATGTGCCAGCCGTCGCATGCGCCATCGGCGTACAATGGAACCCCGCTCTTACGGCAATGTTATAGTGCTGATCCAAAATAAAGGACAATTCTGAAGGATCAATACCCTCCACATTGAATGCCACAATACCTGTTCTCTCTTCCCCGATTCCAGGCCCTAGCACCTGCACCGGATTAAGGCCATTCAGACCCTCCAGAAGCCGCTGTGACAGCGTCCATTCCTTGGCATGAATAGATGCGACCGTTTCCTTCAGGATGTGTCTGACGCCCATCTGAAGGCCTGCCAGCCCTGGCGTGTTCTGAGTGCCTGCTTCATAGCGATCCGGCCTCACATGCGGCTGATGCAGAGCTTCAGACTGGCTACCTGTCCCTCCATGCAACAGGGGTTCAATGTCCATATTCGGAGAGATATACAACCCGCCTGTACCTTGCGGCCCTAGCAATCCTTTATGTCCTGGAAATGCCAGCATATCGATCCCCATCGCCTCAACGTCGATTGGCAATATACCTGCACTCTGAGCTGCATCAACAAGCAGCTTGATCCCATGCTTGCGCGCCAACTCCCCAACATCAGCTACTGGCATAATGGTTCCGAGCAGATTGGAGCTATGATTCAATATAATTAATGTGGTGTGGGGTCTAATGGCAGACTCCACATCTTCCATCTTTAGTTTGCCCGTCAAGTCCGACTCGATGTAACTAACTTCAATCCCGATCGTCTGTTCCAAATAATATAGCGGCCTTCTTACCGAGTTATGTTCAATTGTTGTCGCGATGACATGATCGCCCGGTTTTAACCAACCCTTGATCGCCATATTAAGTGCCATCGTTGTATTAGAAGCAAATGCAATATCATTTGGATTTTTAATATGAAACAGCTTGGCCAATTGTTTTCTTGTCTCAAATAATATTCGACTCGCCCGAACAGCCATCGCATGGCTGCCTCTTCCGGGATTGGCGGCATCATGGAGCGTCGCTTGCACGACCGCTTCTGTCACTTCCGGCGGCTTCGGCCATGATGTTGCCGCATGGTCCAGATAGATGAATGGTTGTCCTTCTCGGTTCATCCGAACGCTCCTTCCCCCATTGAAATGACAATGGCATATCTTAGTTTAATCCTTCAATCGAAAGATTACAACTTGGATATGCCATTGTTCCTTTCATTCTGTCGAATGATTATTTAATTAAGCCATACGCTGCAGCAGCTCAAGCAATCTCTCCAGATCTTGCTTGTTGTAGTATTGAATTTCGATTTTCCCTTTATCCTTTTGTTGCTTAATCTTCACCGTTGTTTTGAATTGCTCTCGCAGGTTTTCCTCTAGCGATTCAATGTACGGATCTCTTTTCTTTTGCTTCTGCGTCTTCTGCTGAGGAGTTTGCTTAGAATCCAGCTTTTGTATCGCATCCTCCAGCTCACGTACGCTCCATTCAGAGTTTATCGTCAATTCCACCAATTCCTTCTGAACTGGCTGCTCCTTAATACCGGCTAATGCTCTTGCATGTCCCATCGAAATTGTTCCACGTGAAACATAATCTTTGATTTCTGCCGGGAGTGACAATAACCGAACGAAGTTCGCAATGTGAGAACGGGACTTCCCTACCTTCAAACTTAACTCTTCCTGAGTCAGATTGAACTTGTCCATTAAGGCTTGATACGCTACCGCAATTTCCAAAGCATTCAGATCTTCACGCTGTAGATTCTCGATCAAAGCAATTTCCATCACTTGCTGATCGGAGAATGAACGAACTACAGCTGGAATCGTAGTGTTGCCACAATACTGCGATGCACGGAATCTCCGCTCGCCCGCAATAATCTCGTAACCCTTCAGAACGGTCCGTACAATAATGGGTTGGATAACGCCATGTTGCTTGATCGATTCAGCCAATTCCTTGATTGAATCCTCGTCGAACGATTTGCGCGGCTGATACGGATTCGCACGCAGCTGACTAATCGGCACTTCAATGATTTTATCATCATCATTCACGGATAGCGATGGGATTAATGCATCAAGCCCTCTACCTAGCCGCTTGCTCATACATGATCACTTCCTTCGCAAGTTCAAGATAAACTTCTGCACCTTTTGATCTCGGATCGTATGTGATGATTGCTTGTCCATGAGACGGCGCCTCGCTCAGACGCACATTACGAGGAATAATCGTCTGATACACCTTTTGCTGGAAGTATTTCTTCACTTCTTCAATGACTTGTATGCCAAGATTTGTTCTTGCATCCAGCATCGTCAGAAGCACACCTTCAATTTGCAATGTCGTATTCAAATGCTTTTGAACAAGCCGCACTGTATTCAACAGCTGGCTTAAGCCCTCAAGCGCGTAATATTCACATTGGATAGGAATAAGAACAGAATCTGCAGCAGTTAACGAGTTAATCGTCAAAATACCTAAGGAAGGAGGACAATCAATCAGAACATAGTCGAATTGACTCTTTACCATATGAAGCGACTTCTTCAATCTCAATTCTCTAGAGATCGTAGGCACCAATTCAATTTCTGCACCAGCTAGCTGGATTGTTGCGGGTATGACGGTGAGTCCCGGCACGCTGGTTTCAACCATTGCATCCTTCGGATGTACGTCATCAATTAATACGTCATAGATACAATTCGGCACATCCGCTTTATTAATGCCTAGTCCGCTTGTTGTATTACCTTGGGGATCAATATCCACCAATAGCACCTTCTTGCCAAGCGAAGCGAGGCAGGCTGCCAAGTTAACAGACGTTGTCGTCTTACCGACACCGCCCTTCTGATTTGCAATTGCAATAATTTTCGACACTTCTAACTCACCTCATGAGTGAAACTTTTGTACAAATGGCATCGCCGCCCTCAATTGAAGGCGGCTAATAGTTGTCTAAAGAATAATAAATATTGGGAAAATGACTTATCTTTTCGGAATTTGAATGGTAATCTCGTAATGATCTTCGTGATCCTTTTCATTGGTCTTAATTTGCAAACCAGACCCTGAGACCATCTCGATCGATTGCCTGATCGTATTGAGCGCCAGGCGTACATCCTTCGTGAACGAGATTCGTTTCGCTTTCTTAGCCTTGGCCGATTCCTTCAAGAAGGCAATGCGCACTTCGGTTTGTTTTACATTGAGATCCTTTGCCAGAACCTCTTCCAATACTTTAAGCTGAAGCTCTTCCGTATCGAGTGACAATAGCGCCCTAGCATGTCGTTCCGTAATTTTCCGTTCCATTAACGTGATCTTAATCGTCTCTGGCAGAGCTAACAACCGAAGCTTGTTTGCAATAGTCGATTGACTCTTCCCTAGACGCTGTGCCAAGCTTTCCTGCGTCAATTGATGCAGCTCAATCAGCTTTTGATAAGCTACCGCTTCCTCAATAGCCGTTAACCCCTCGCGCTGCAAATTCTCAATTAGTGCGATAGAAGCCGTCTGGGAATCATTAAACTCGCGAACGATAGCCGGAATTGTATCGAACCCCAGCTTTGTCACTGCACGCCAACGTCTCTCCCCAGCAATGATCTCATAACGATTATTGCGGATACGAACAACGATAGGCTGTATGACGCCATGTGTCTTAATAGTCTGACACAATTCATCAATCCGCTCATCATCAAATACCGTACGAGGTTGAAACGGACTCGTATCGATATCACCAATCGGTATTTGACGTACTTCTTCTTGACCCGTACGCTGCTCGGATAAACCGAACAATCGAGAAAGTTGTTCTTTCATATCGATGACTACCACCCGACCCTGTAATAAATCCTAAGCTTTTAACGTTTGACGCATGATTATAGCGTTCATTCCATCAATACGCACCTTATATCTTTACAAGCTTAGACTACTTTCGAGGAGAAACTTTAAAGTTCTAATTGAACGAAATTTTCGATAATCATTAAATTCGACTCGCTTCGATTGATCTCCTGCTTGACAAAGGAAATGATTGCAGAAAATACTAAGCAATCACCTATAAATTCTGATATTTCGTCACAAATCTAAAAAGATTTCGATTATAATCATACGAAATAGTCTTCTTGTCGTTCCATACGGACAGAAGCAATGTTCCACGTGAAACATTACCGTTTATAGAAGAGGCTGCTTCAAAGGTGTTCCCGCTTTTCGTGGATACTTTTTAGGCGTAACGTCCTTCTTTTCTACCAGCACGATATGGCGCTCTGATTGTTCATTAGGCAAGCTGAAAGCATGCTGAGACAATAGCCTTCCCTTTAACTCTTTTAGGCTAAAGGAAGCCTCCCTCACCTCTTCATCTGATTGAGCGCCCTTCATCGCAGCAAATATTCCGCCTTTCTTCACAAAAGGCAAGCAGAACTCATTCAGTACGTTCAACCTTGCTACCGCCCTTGCCGTTACCAGGTCATATTGATCCCGATGTTCCGGAAGTCTGGCTATATCTTCTGCCCTGCCATGAACGCAATCTACACCCGATAGCTCTAATTGCTCACTTAACGCTTTCAAGAAGCCTATTCGCTTATTGAGTGAATCTACGATCAATACATTCAGATGAGGGAAACAGATTTTGAGAGGGATACTAGGGAATCCAGCGCCTGAACCAATATCGGCCAGTCGCTGCACTTTATTCACATCCGTATAAAAAGCCAGGGACACGGAATCGTAGAAATGCTTCTCATAGACAGCATCCCTCTCCGTTATACCTGTCAGATTCATTCGTTCATTCCAATCTACCAGCATCGTGTAATAAAGTTCGAACTGTTGGAGCTGCTGCCCGGAGAGAGGAATGCCTCTCTCCTTCAGCAATTGCGTGAACCACTCTGTTGTTTTATCCATTGCTTATCCTCTTGCCGCCGTGACGCGATTATAGTGCTCCAGGTAGATGAGCAAGATGGAGATATCCGCAGGTGTAACGCCTGCAATACGCGAAGCCTGGCCGATCGACAATGGACGAATAACAATTAGCTTTTGTTTGGCCTCATTAGCCAGGCCATTCACATCATTATAATCAATGTCATCCGGAATCCGCTTTTTCTCCATTTTGTTCAATCGTTCGACTTGATGCAGCTGTTTTTCGATATATCCGGCGTATTTAATTTGAATTTCGACTTGCTCCTTCATTTCATCCGTCAAATCATAAGGCGAAGGCGATACACTTGCCAGATGGTCATAAGTTACCTCTGGTCTTCTCAGCAGTGAAAGGATATCTCCACCCTGCGTAAGCGGTGCGGAACCGGCCGACTCCAGCATCTCTGCCACATCATCCGGCTTAATCCGAGTATTGCTCAGACGCTCCACCTCTTGCTCTACCAGCTCCTTCTTACGCAAAAACTGATTGTAGCGTTCTTCCTTAATCAGTCCGATCCCAAACCCGAGCGGAGTGAGACGCAGATCCGCATTATCATGACGGAGCAGCAGACGGTATTCCGCGCGCGAAGTCAGCAATCGGTATGGATCATTTGTTCCTTTTGTCACAAGATCATCAATCATAACGCCAATATAGCCCTGGGAACGTCCGATAATAATCGGCTCTTTCCCCTGCACTTTGCGAGCCGCATTGATGCCCGCCATGACGCCTTGTCCTGCCGCTTCCTCATAACCCGAAGTACCATTGATTTGTCCAGCTGTGAATAAGCTATCGATCTTCTTTGTCTCCAGCGACGGCCAAAGCTGAGTGGGGATAACGGCGTCATACTCAATCGCATAGCCATTACGCATCATCTCAACTTTTTCCAATCCTGGAATAGAACGTAAAATGTCGAGCTGTACATCCTCCGGCATGCTTGTGGATAACCCTTGAACGTAATATTCCGACGTATGCTTTCCTTCCGGCTCCAGGAAGATCTGATGCTTCGGCTTGTCGGCGAAGCGGACGATCTTATCCTCAATGGATGGGCAGTAACGCGGTCCTGTGCCTTCGATAGCGCCCGTGAACATCGGAGCGCGATGCAGGTTGTCGTTAATGATCTGATGCGTCTTCTCCGACGTATAGGTGAGCCAGCAAGGCAGCTGTTCATTATCGGATGATTCGGTCTCATACGAGAAAAACTTCGGCTTCTCATCGCCCGGTTGAATCTCCGTCTTCGAGAAGTCGATTGTATCCTTATGCACACGCGGAGGAGTACCCGTCTTGAAACGAATGAGCTCCAGACCATGCTCCTTCAAGCTAGCCGACAGGCGCAGCGAAGGCTGTTGGTTGTTCGGTCCGCTCTCATACATCAACTCGCCCATAATGATCTTGCCGCGCAGATACGTACCTGTTGTCACTACGATCGCCTTAGCACGGTAGATGGCACCTGTCTTCGTTACGATGCCTACGCACTTGCCGTCCTCGACAATCAGTTCCTCCGCCATCCCTTGGCGGAGCGTCAGTCCAGACGTCTCCTCGATCGTCTTCTTCATCAGATGCTGATACGAGAACTTATCGGCTTGAGCGCGCAGTGCATGAACAGCAGGCCCTTTGCCTGTATTCAGCATGCGCATCTGGATAAACGTCTTATCGATATTGCGTCCCATCTCGCCGCCCAGCGCATCAATCTCCCGCACGACATGGCCTTTGGCCGGACCACCGATGGAAGGATTGCATGGCATGAACGCCACCATATCCAAATTAATCGTCAGAAGCAGCGTCTCGCAGCCCATCCGGGCCGATGCGAGGGCTGATTCACAGCCGGCATGGCCGGCGCCAATGACGATCACATCATATTCTCCCGCTACATATCTCATTATCGATCACCCTACTTTCCAAGACAGAACTGTGAAAATATTTGGTCAATCAACGAATCGCCCGCTTCATCGCCCAGAATCTCGCCGAGCGACTCCCAAGCCTGGCGCGCATCTATTTGAATCACATCAATCGGTATACCGACATGCGTAGCCTCAATCGCATCGACCAGCGATTGCTTCGCTCGCTTCAGCAGCGCAATATGCCGGACATTGCTTACATAGGTCAGATCATTTGCTTCCAGCTGTCCCTCGAAGAACATCTCGCTAATCGTGGCTTCGAGAATGTCGAGCCCCTTCTCCTGCAGCACCGACATTCGAACAATGGCTTCCGGTGACACGTATTGCTCCACCTCACCAAGGTCCAGGTGTCCGGGAAGATCCATCTTATTAATAATGACGATGACTGAACGGTCCTTTAGCTGCTCCAGCAGCTGACGGTCGTCATCGCCCAACGCTTCATTATAATTCAGAACGAACAGAATGAGATCTGCTCCCTGCAACGCATCGCGGGAACGCTCGACTCCAATCCTCTCTACGACATCGCTTGTCTCGCGAATGCCTGCGGTGTCCAGCAGCCGCAGTGGAATCCCGTTCAGGGTAACAAATTGCTCGATCACATCACGCGTCGTCCCCGGAATATCCGTGACGATTGCCTTGTTCTCCTGCGTCAGCACATTCATAAGCGAAGACTTCCCGACATTCGGCCGTCCGACAATCGCCGTCATAATGCCCTCACGCAATATTTTGCCTTCGTTTGCCGTTTTTAGCAGCTTATCGATCTCCGTAATGGCGAGCTCGCACTGCTCCCGGATATAGGCGCTCGTCATCGCCTCAACATCATGCTCCGGATAATCAATATTTACCTCAATATGTGCCAGCAACTCGATGACCGTCTGCCGCAGCGCTTTGATCCGCTTGGACAGAACGCCTTCTGCTTGCTTGCGTGCCACGGAGAAAGCGCGATCCGACTTGGAACGAATGAGGTCAATAACCGCCTCAGCCTGCATCAGATCGATTCTGCCGTTCAAGAAAGCACGCTTCGTGAATTCCCCTGGCTCCGCCGTCCGATAACCGTCCAGCTGCAGCACAACGTCTAGCACCTTCTTCACCGCAATAACGCCGCCATGCGCGTTAATCTCTACAACATCCTCCGCTGTGAAGGAGCGAGGTCCCTTCATCACGGTAACGAGTACTTCCTCCACCTGCTCGCCGGAAGCTGGATCTATGATATGTCCGTAATGCACCGTATGCGAATCGGCGTCCTTTAGACTTATTTTCGACCGAAAAATCGTATCCGTCCCGCTAATCGCTTGCGGTCCGCTTATACGTATAATCGCTATACCGCCTTCTCCAACTGCTGTGGAGATTGCCGCAATTGTATCTTGAATCATGTTGAATCAGCACCTCTCAGAATCAGGCCTAGATTGAATACCTTAGTCAAACTTCTATTCCGAATGGAAAAACAGCAATGACCTTGGGAAGCCATTGCTGCATATCGAGTATAAGTATAGAAAGAGTTCATCCTACTTCAGCGCAATGACGACTCTCCGGTTCGGCTCGTCGCCCTTGCTGAATGTTCTCACCTTGGGGTGATTCTGAAGCTGGGAATGAATAACCTTGCGTTCGAGCGGCGTCATCGGCTCCAGCACAACTTCTTTCCTTGTGCGGATGACGCGTCCCGCCAGACGATCAGAGAGCTCCTCCAACGTCTTGCGGCGACGCTCGCGAAAATCCTCTGCATCGAGAACGATACGAAGATGACTGTTCGAAAAACGATTAGCCACAATATTCACCAAGTACTGCAAAGCGTCTAACGTACCGCCGCGACGTCCGATCAGCATCCCGAGCTCGCCTTCGCCCGATACGGACAGCTGCATGCCGTCCTTCGTCTGCTTACGATCGATACGGACCGACAGTCCCATTGTTCTTGCTACATCAAGTAGAAATTTCTCGGCTTCCTCCAAGGCATCCGGTATAAGCTCAAGCTCCACCTTCGCCTCTTTGACGCCAATCAATCCGAACAGCCCTTTGGAGGGCTGCTCCAGCACAACAATCTTCACGCGATCTTCCGTAACTTGCCATTGTGTTAATCCATAACGCACAGCATCGTCTATCGTCTTGCCCGATGCAACGATTTTCTTCATTTCGCAAGGACCTCCTTCTTACCCTTGTCTGATGAACGTACGTACAGGAAGTAGTTTTGAACAATTGTATAGATGTTACTGAATACCCAGTACAACGGAAGCGCCGCAGGGAACGACATCGACATCACGAAGATCAACACAGGGAAGATCGTCAGAATGATCGACATGCCCGGCATTTGCTGCGTTTGTGTTTTTTGCATCATCTTCGACTGGATGAATGTCGTCGCAGCCGCCAAGATCGGCAAGAAGTACCACGGGCTTGGCTCACCAAGCACGAAGCCGAAAATATCGTCCGTACGAATGTCCTTGTTCCAATAAATCGCGTTATAAAGCGCGATGAAGACCGGCATCTGAACAATCAGCGGCAAACAGCCCGCCATCGGATTCACTTGATGCGTCTGGAACAGCTTCATTGTCTCTTCTTGCTGCTTCTGCGGGTTGTCCTTATATTTCTTCTTGATCTCCGCCATCTGCGGCTGGAGCGCTTGCATAGCCTTGGAGCTGCGGAATTGCTTAATCGTCAGCGGCAGGATTGCCGTACGGACGATAATCGTGAGCAACAGGATCGCAAGCACATACGAACCGCCTAACCATCCGGCGAACGAATCAAGCGTGATCGCAAAGTAATAAACAACGTTTTTCTCCCAGAAGTTACCCTTAAGTAGGTCCTCCGTCTCCATGGTATGGTCTGCGGGCACGCAACCTGCGAGCAATCCCATCAGCATGACCAAACCAAGCACTAGAAGCCATTTTCGCTTAGAATTCCGAAACAACATGTAATCTCCTCTCTGAGAGCTATCCGCATAGTTCTATTCCAAGATAGACTATACCATAATTTATAGCACAAATAAACAAGCTGGGCGCTTGTCCCGCGGCTTGATGATCATTTCAGCAAACCGGCCTTCTTCAGTACATGGATGACGCTCTTCTCCATCTCTTTCATCGACAACGTCGTCGCCGGTTTCCTTACGATTAATATAAGGTCCGTATGCGGCTGTACGCGACCCTCCAGATGACGAACAATTTCCTTCAACATGCGGCGCATGCGGTTACGCATGACGGCATTGCCAATCTTCTTGCTGGCAGATACGCCAAGCCGGAACGGGTCCGCCACCCGCTGCCTCGACCAATAGACGACGAACTGTGAGTTAGCGAATGACTTGCCGCCCCTGTAAATTCGGTTGAAATCCTCGCGGTTGCGAAGACGCAATGACCTGCGCATGACTGCCCGTCACCGATCCCTTCCTCATCATCTCATTATCTCCAAGAATACACTTATCTAAATGTAAGCAAAAAAAAAGACCACCTTTACGTGGTCTTCTGCTTACGCGCTCAGTACTTTTCTGCCTTTTTGACGACGAGCCGCCAAAACTTTACGACCGTTCTTCGTGCTCATCCGTTTGCGGAAGCCATGCACTTTCGCACGTTTGCTTACATTCGGTTTAAATGTAGGTCTCATTATGCTGCACCTCCTATATTACATGTGAATTCGAAAACGGCATACGCCGCCCCTGTTTTAAAAATCACTTTTATAATTAAACCACGCTGACGCCCAAAAGTCAATGTCTCCTCCCTTATGCAGCCGTTGGCAAATCATGTGACTGATTCGGCATGTGGATAATTGTCCACAGGCGTTTATTCTGGCAGTAACTAATAACATGTGGATAGAAAAACACCTATAAAAACGAACTTTGTCGAAATCTTAACAAGATATAAACAATATCTAGTGTTGTAGATAACTCTTATACACAAGTTATTGACGATGTGGATAATATCCTCAAATTCGTTGAAATATAAGGCGTCATTTGCTATGATGGATATGTTTTCGTTGTGGATGAGCGTACTTTACCCTCGAATTTATCAACAACCTGTGGATAACATTGTGAACAAGTTTATCCCCTATTTATAACTCGATTTTTACAATCCGTCATAATGTGGATGATTTCGTTAGTAACAATAGCTATTCGACATATTTCCGCTTACCTGCGCCACCCGCGCGATTGATGATAAGGAGTGACAGTCTGTGGACAGCCATACCTACGATTTATGGCAACAAGTATTGTCAATCATCCAGACGAAGTTAAGCAAGCCAAGCTTTGACACCTGGTTTAAGGAAACCAAAGCTTCTTTCGTCGATGATTCCGTACTTGAGATAACGGCGCCAACTACTTTTGCCGCAGAATGGCTCGAAGGACGCTATACCAAGCTCATTCGATCGACCCTGTACGAGTTTTTGGGCAAGCAAGTCGATGTGAAATTTTCGATCGGCGAACCGAAAGCAACGGAACAAAGCGTCGTTATGCAGCCCAAGCAGCCCAAACCGGTTGTCGTTGCAGAAGAGACGCATTCCCATATGCTTAACCCGAAATACACCTTCGACACCTTTGTCGTCGGCGCGAACAATCGCTTCGCCCACGCGGCATCGCTGGCTGTAGCCGAAGCGCCGGCCAAAGTGTACAACCCTCTCTTCCTATATGGAGGCGTAGGTCTTGGCAAGACGCACCTTATGCATGCGATCGGGCATTATATTATGGACCATAATCCCAATACACGGGTTCTTTATATCTCTTCCGAGAAATTCACGAATGAATTTATCAATGCCATCCGCGATAATCACGGCGAGAGCTTCCGAACCAAGTACCGCAACATTGACGTCCTGCTGATTGACGATATTCAGTTCCTGGCCGGCAAGGAGCAGACGCAAGAGGAGTTTTTCCATACCTTCAATGCGCTCCACGAGGAACGCAAGCATATCGTCATCTCGAGCGACCGTCCGCCGAAGGAAATTCCGACACTGGAAGACCGGCTGCGCTCCCGCTTCGAATGGGGACTGATTACCGACATTCAACCGCCCGATCTGGAGACGCGCATCGCGATTTTGCGCAAGAAGGCCAAAGCCGAGAACCTTGACATACCGAATGAAGCGATGAACTATATCGCCAGTCAAATCAATACGAATATCCGCGAGCTGGAAGGCGCTCTCATCCGGGTTGTCGCCTATTCCTCGCTTATCAACGCCGATATTACGTCGCATCTCGCTGCGGAGGCGCTGAAGGATATTATTCCTTCGGGACGACCGCGAATGATTACGATTGGGGACATTCAGGCCAAGGTCGGCGAGTTCTACGGACTTCGCCTGGAGGAATTCAAAGCGCGCAAGCGGACCAAAGCCGTCGCGTATCCAAGACAGATTGCCATGTACTTGTCCAGGGAGCTGACAGACTTCTCTCTTCCGAAGATCGGAGAAGCATTCGGAGGCCGCGATCATACGACCGTCATACATGCTCATGAGAAAATAACACAGCAGCTGAAGGTGGATCAGGAACTCTTCAAAATCCTTCAGAATCTGACTGAGAAAATAAAAAACCAAATGTGAACAACTAATCAAGCCTATGCACACGCTATGCACATGTGGATAGGCTTGATTTATCGCTATTTTATGGGGTTATCCACATATTCAGGGCCCCTACTACTACTTCTACTAATAAATCTTTAAAATAATATCATCAAAAATAAGCTGAAACGGGTGACGAAATGAAACTAACGATTTCCAAAAACGAGCTGAACGATGCCATACAACAAGTAGCGAAAGCAGCGTCCTCTCGTCCCGCTATTCCGATTCTCGGAGGCATTAAGATCGACGTTAACCACCAATTCGTAACACTGACTGCCAGTGATACTGATATATCTATTCAAAGCTTCATCACGGTAGAACAAGAAGACACGATCGTTGCACAAGTCGAAAAGCCGGGAAGCGTCGTGCTTCCAGCCAAGTTTTTTGTCGAAATCGTTAAGAAGCTCCCTTCCGACCAAGTCGTTATCGAAGTAGGACCAAGCTTCCAGACCATCATTCGTTCGGGATCTACGGAAATCCAAATGGTCGGCCTGGACCCGGAGGAATTCCCGATTCTGCCATCCGTTGAACAAGATGAGTTTCTGCAAGTTCCTGGTGATCTGGTTAAATCGATGATCAGGCAGACGATTCTGGCTGCTTCTACAAGCGAACAGACCCCCATTCTGACTGGCGTATTGTGGAACCTGCATGAGGGACAATTGAAATTTATAGCGACAGACCGCCATCGCCTGGCTAGCCGCACAACGAAGGTGGATGCCGACGGAGCGCTCCAATTCAGCAATGTCGTCATCTCGGCGAAGACGCTTGGCGAGCTCTCCAGACTGATTCCGGATCAGAACACGCTTGTGGATATCGTCGTTGCCGATAACCAAGTGCTTTTCAAAGTGGATAATATTTTGTTCTACACGCGCATCCTGGACGGCACTTATCCGGATACATCCAAGATTATTCCGCAAGTATTCGAGACAGAACTCGTCCTGGATACCAAAAATGTCATGGACGCCATCGACCGCGCCTATCTGATGTCACGCGAAGAGAAAACGAATATCGTACGTCTGGCTACGCTGGAAGACGGCATGATTGAGATTTCCTCCAGCTCTACCGAGCTAGGCCGCGTAACGGAGCAGCTAGAGGCGAAGAGCATGTCAGGTGAGCCGCTGCGCATCGCCTTCAACTCCAAATATATGCTCGATGTGCTGAAGGTTATTGACAGTGAGCAGCTGTTCATCGGCTTCACGGGTGCCATGAGACCGATTATTATTAAGCCAATGGATCATGACTATAGCATGTATGTCATTCTGCCATATCGAACGACGAATTAACGTCGTCCGAAGGCTACGAGAGGAACGAGCAATCGCATGAAAGAAGTCGAAATTCGTACGGAATATATCGCGCTGGGACAATTCCTCAAGCTGGCTGACTGTATATCCACAGGTGGACAAGCGAAATTTTTTCTTCAGGAAGCAGTTGTCCACATTAACGGAGAGCCGGATAACCGGCGCGGCAGAAAGCTCTATGCAGGCGACCGTGTGGAAGTCGAAGGCTGCGGTGAATTTGTGGTTGTAGCCGGCAAGTGAAACGCGGAGGAACCGGGAGGCTCGGAGAGTGTTCTTAAACAGCATTGAATTGCAGAACTACCGCAACTATCGCGAGCTGACGCTCGCAACGCCGAATAAAGTGAATGTCTTCTTAGGGCCGAATGCGCAAGGGAAGACGAACTTGCTGGAAGCGATATTCGCGCTGGCACTGTCCAAGTCTCATCGAACGTCGAAGGACAAGGAACTGATTGGCTGGCAAGGGGATACAGCAAGAATCGCGGGAGAGGTCAGCAAGCGGTACGGCAACGTAACGCTTGACCTGACCTATTCCTCCCAAGGCAAGAAAGCAAAAATTAACGGATTGGAGCAGCGCAAGCTGAGCAACTTTATCGGCTCGGTCAATGTGGTGATGTTTGCTCCGGAAGATCTGGAGATTGTGAAGGGCGCGCCGGGCGTACGCAGAAGATTTCTCGACATGGAGATCGGACAGGTACAGCCCGGTTATTTGCATACGCTGACGCAATACGGCAAAGTGCTTCAGCAGCGCAACAACTACCTCAAGACCGCTACGCCCGGCAGCGTGAACAATGCTATGCTGGACGTATGGAATATGCAGCTCGCCGAGTTCGGTGTTAAAATCATGAAAAAAAGGAAACACTTTATTCATAAATTGGAAACGTTCGCGGAGCAGATCCATGCAGGGATTACAGGCGGCATGGAGAAGCTCACGATCCAGTATCGCCCGTCCTTCGATGCGGATGCGCTGCAAGATGAATCTGTTTTATTTGATCAATTTATGATAAAGTTAACACAGGTGAAAGATCAGGAGATTCGGAGAGGGGTTACGCTCGCGGGACCGCATCGCGACGACCTCGCCTTCTTCATCAACGGCAAGGAAGCACAAATATTCGGATCCCAGGGACAGCAGCGCACGACGGCGCTGTCGCTGAAGCTCGCGGAGATCGAGCTGATCAACGAGGAGATCGGCGAATATCCGCTGCTGCTGCTAGACGATGTCTTGTCGGAGCTTGACCAGAATCGGCAGACGCAGCTGATAGAAACCTTTCAGAGCAAAGTACAGACATTTATTACGACAACCGGCCTGGAGAGCGTCAATATGGCGAAGCTCCAAGATGCCGGTATCTATCATGTGCGTGAAGGCAACGTGACGGTCTGACAAGACTCGGGCGAATAAGGAGAAGTGAACCGGAAATGTATATTCATTTGGGCGGAGAGAAAATTATCCGCGCGGCCGAGCTGGTGGCCATATTCGATATTTCCATTGAGCAATCTTCCAAGCTGTCCAAGCAATTCGTCGCGGGTGCGCGCAAGCGCAAGGACGTGGAGACGATCGGTGAAGAAGAGCCGAAGTCCATTGTCGTCACGCAGAAGAAAATATATTATTCGCCGATATCATCCTCTACGCTCAAGAAGCGAGCACATCATTTTGCGGCGAATGGATAACGAACAGGAAGAGCAGTTGAGAGGAGCAGTGAACTTGCATGTCTTTGGAACAGCATACGTATGACGAGAGTCAGATACAGGTCCTGGAAGGATTAGAGGCGGTACGCAAACGTCCCGGAATGTATATCGGCTCCACCAGCGGGAAAGGCCTTCACCATCTGGTATGGGAGGTCGTCGATAACAGTATCGACGAAGCACTGGCCGGCCATTGCACCAAGATCGATGTTATCGTTCACGAGAATAACAGCATTACCGTCATAGATAACGGCCGGGGCATTCCGGTCGGCATGAATACGAAGCTGCAGAAGTCGACGCTGGAGGTCGTGATGACGGTCCTTCACGCAGGCGGCAAGTTCGGCGGCGAAGGCTATAAAGTATCCGGCGGTCTGCATGGCGTCGGCGTATCCGTCGTGAACGCGCTGTCGGAGCATGTTAACGTGCAAGTCAGCCGCGACGGCAAGGTTTATCAGCAAGAATACCGCAGGGGCATTCCGCAATATGATGTTAAAACCGTAGGCGACACGGATACGACAGGAACACGTACAACGTTTCTGCCGGACACCGAGATCTTTACCGAGACGACGGTCTATGAATACGAGATTCTGCAAAACCGGATTCGCGAGCTGGCATTCCTGAACAAGGGCATTGAGATCACGTTGACGGACGAGCGTACAGATGTGTCCAATTCGTTCAAGTATGACGGCGGACTTAACGAGTTCGTCTTGTTCCTGAACCGGAACCGTGAAGCACTGCATGAGACGCCGATCTATGTAGAAGGCTCGAAGGATCATATTCAGGTTGAGGTTGCCCTGCAATACAACGACAGCTATAGCGAGAATATCTATTCCTTCGCGAACAATATCAACACGCATGAAGGCGGAACGCATGAGTCTGGCTTCAAGAGCGCGCTGACGCGTATTATTAACGATTACGCCCGCAAGTCCAACTTGATCAAAGACAATGATTCCAACTTCTCCGGAGATGACGTGCGTGAAGGGCTTACGGCGATTATTTCCGTGAAGATTCCTGAGCCGCAGTTCGAAGGCCAGACGAAGACGAAGCTTGGCAACAGCGAAGTTCGCGGTATCGTGGAATCGTTCTTCGCCGAGAAGTTCCAGGAATTCCTGGAAGAGAATCCGGGCGTATCCCGTCGGATCGTCGAGAAGGGCCTTCAAGCGGCTCGCGCTCGTGAAGCAGCGCGCAAAGCGCGTGAGCTGACACGCCGCAAGAGTGCGCTGGAAGTAGGCTCGCTGCCAGGCAAGCTGGCTGACTGTTCGTCCAAGGACGCATCGATCAGTGAGCTGTACATTGTCGAAGGCGACTCCGCTGGCGGCTCCGCGAAGCAAGGCCGCGATCGCCACTTCCAAGCGATCCTGCCGCTGCGGGGCAAAATCCTGAACGTCGAGAAGGCGCGTCTGGACCGTATTCTTGGCAATGCCGAGATCCGCGCGATCATTACGGCGCTTGGCACAGGCATCAGCGACGACTTCGATATCGCGAAGGCTCGTTACCACAAGATTATTATTATGACGGATGCCGACGTCGATGGTGCACATATTCGTACGCTGCTGCTGACGTTCTTCTACCGCTACATGCGTCAGATTATCGAAGCAGGCTTCGTCTATATCGCACAGCCGCCGCTCTTCAAGATCGAGCGCAACAAGGTTGTCCGCTACGCATTGACGGAGAAGGAAAGAGATGTCGTACTCGCGGAATTCGGAGAAGGCGTCAAAGTGAACATTCAGCGCTACAAGGGACTAGGCGAGATGGATGCAGTCCAGCTATGGGAGACGACGATGGATCCGGAGAGCCGGTCCATGCTGCAAGTGTCGATCCAGGATGCGATCGAAGCCGATACGATCTTCGATACGCTTATGGGCGACAACGTCGAGCCGCGCCGCGAGTTCATTCAGAAATATGCGAAGTATGTAACCAACTTGGATTTCTAATCATAGCGAAAGAGCAGCTTCTAGGAGCTGCTCTTTTTTTTGTGCGATTGGGAAGTATCCCCGCTTGTATGCTTGTGTGTAGTCAAGTAGACAAGAGGCGTGATGTGGAAGATTATAGTTTCGCTTGGCTAAGGCTGAAAGGAGTGCAGTATGGCTATCGGCTGGACCGTTTGCCCTTCATTCCGCCATAGGCCAGCGAATACTTGCGGACTTTCCGGTAGACGCTTTTGTCGGCTAATATCTTGTAAATATAGGGATGTGGCTTCGTATTCACTTCTAGCACCCATGGATGCATCTTCGTATCGATTGCGACGTCAGCCCCCAGCTCCTTCAGATTCGGGTAGGCGGTGCTGAGCTGGCGGCCGATCGCCGTGCCGAGCTTCTTCAGCCGGCTGCTGTATGCGCTAATCTCGGAAGCGGACAGATGCTCCGACATGAGTTTCTCGAAGGTCATCATCGTTCCGCCGCTATGGTAATTCGTAACCACGTTGCGCGGAGCTGACAGGCGTCCGAGAATGGCCGTCGTCTCCCATTTGTTCTGCAAGTTCTTCTGCACCATGACACGGATATCGAAGCGCCGCTTCTGATGCTTCAGCAGATAGACGCCCTTTTGTATTAGGTAGCCCTTCTTGCCCGTGTAGCGCTGCAAGCCTTCGTAGAGTCCGTCGAACGTAGCGACAGTGCGGGCGTCCTTCTGAATCTGGTAACGGTAGCCCTCGGATGTTTTCTCTACGCGGATGACACCTTTGCCGAAGGTTCCACTGTCTGGTTTGACATAGACCATCTCATACTCTTCCAGCATGGAGCGAAGCGTCTCGCGGTTGAATCGTTTCGTGAGCGGAACGTATTGGCGCAGGTCGCTGGATCTGTTCAGAACCTTTGTTTTCGCCCATTTGCTCCTAACGCGCTGAATCGCCAATGTCATATCACCTCTTCTTCTCAAAAATAGTGAGTTTGAAACAACAATCGCCAGGTGTTCAGTCCTGAATCTATGAGCAATATTTCTTGGTCTCAGCTGGCTTGGCACAAGACAGACACTGGAATGAATGGTATAATAAAAGTTGGGTCTGTTTACTTTATGACGTTTTTTTTGAGATGGAGAGTGAAAGTTGGCCTATTTTTTGCCGATTCTTCATGTAAGGGACAGATAACCAGAAACATAGCCCAAGTTAGGTTTATATGTACTGCTTTTGAGAAAGTAATATAATGGGTTCCTATTTGGGCAATCATATAGATCACGTCAGGGAGGTAAAGCATGGCGGAAGAACAACGAATGTCAGTGACAGACCGCGATATCGGTACGGAGATGCGAGATTCCTTTATGGACTATGCGATGAGTATCATCGTTAGCCGCGCGTTGCCTGATGTAAGGGACGGGCTTAAGCCGGTGCATCGGCGTATTCTGTTTGCAATGTCTGAACTGGGCATGTCACCGGACAAGCCTCACAAGAAGTCGGCGAGAATCGTAGGCGAGGTTATCGGCAAGTATCATCCTCATGGCGATTCGGCAGTCTATGAATCCATGGTCAGGATGGCGCAGGACTTCTCCATGCGCTATATGCTCGTTGACGGACATGGCAACTTTGGTTCGATCGACGGTGATATGGCGGCAGCCATGCGTTATACGGAAGCACGCTTATCCAAGATGGCGATGGAGCTTCTTCGCGATATTAACAAAGAAACCATTGATTTTGCGCCGAACTATGACGGCGAGGAGCATGAGCCAGTGGTTCTGCCTTCGAGGTTCCCGAACCTGCTGGTCAACGGCGTTACCGGCATTGCCGTAGGTATGGCGACCAATATACCGCCACATAATTTGAACGAAGTCATTGACGGCACGCAGGCGCTTATCCGCAATCCGGATATTACGCCACTTGAGCTGATGGAATATGTGAAGGGACCGGACTTCCCGACGGCAGCTTTCGTTATGGGACACAGCGGCATTCGCCAGGCTTACCTGACGGGTCGCGGCTCCGTAACGATGCGCGCACGCGCAACGATCGAGGAAGACGGCGGCAAGGCGCGTATTATTTTGCATGAGCTTCCTTACCAGGTCATTAAGGCCCGGTTGGTGGAGAAGATTGCCGAACTGGTACGCGAGAAGAAAATTGAAGGCATTACAGATCTTCGCGATGAGTCGGATCGCAATGGCATGCGTGTTGTGATCGAGCTTCGCCGCGATGTGAACCCGAGTGTCGTGCTGAACAATCTGTACAAGCAGACACAGCTGCAATCCAACTTCGGCATTAACATGCTGGCGCTGGTGAACGGCGAGCCGAAGACGCTGAACTTGCGCGATATGCTGTATCATTACTTGCAGCATCAGATCGAAGTTATCCGTCGTCGTACGGAATACGATCTGAAGAAAGCAGAAGCTCGCGCTCATATTCTGGAAGGCTTGCGCATTGCGCTTGACCATCTAGATGAGGTCATTGCGCTCATTCGTGGGTCTCAGACAGCAGATGAAGCTCGCGAAGGCTTGATCAATCGCTTCTCGCTTACACATGAACAAGCGCAAGCGATTCTGGATATGCGCCTGCAGCGCCTAACAGGCCTCGAGCGCGACAAGATCGAAGCGGAATATGCCGAGCTGATGAGGAAGATCGCGGAATACAAAGCGATTCTTGCTGACGAGCAGCTTGTGCTTGATATTATTAGCACGGAGCTTAACGAGATTAAGGAGAGATTCGGAGACGAGCGCCGTACTGAGATTACGGCAAGCGACGAAGAAATTCTCGACGAGGATCTCATCCCGCGCGAGGATGTCATTATCTCGATTACGCACTCCGGCTATATCAAGCGTCTGCCAGTTACGACTTACCGCAGCCAGAAGCGCGGCGGCAGGGGCGTAGTCGGCATGGATACGAAGGAACACGACTTCGTCGAGCATCTCTTCGTCTCCAACACGCATCACTTCTTGCTCTTCTTCACGAACAAGGGCAAGGTGTATAAGCTGAAGGCATACGAGATTCCAGACCTCAGCCGTACGGCAAGGGGAACGCCGATTATCAACCTGATTCAGATTGAGCAGGGTGAGACGGTCAACGCGGTTATCCCGGTACAAGCCTTCGACTCCGACCAATATCTGTTCTTCGCGACCAGACAAGGTATCGTGAAGAAGACTCCGCTTGATGATTACGTCAATATCCGCAAGGTCGGCCTCATCGCCATCTCCTTGCGCGAAGATGACGATCTGATCGGAGTGAAGCTGACGGACGGCAACCAGGAGATTATTATGGGTACGGCTCAAGGCATGTCGATCCGGTTCTCCGAGCAGGATGTCCGCTCCATGGGACGTTCCGCTACAGGCGTGAAGGGTATCGGTCTTGATGATGACGACACGGTTATCGATATGGACGTTGTCGTCATGGACAAGGACGTGCTGATCGTAACCTCTAAAGGCTACGGCAAGCGTACGCCGATCGGCGAGTACCGGATTCAGAATCGTGGCGGCAAAGGCATCAAGACGCTGAACGTGACAGATAAGAACGGACCGATCGTCTCACTGAAAGTTGTAGAGAACGATGAGGACTTAATGATCATGACAGCGCTTGGCACGCTTATTCGGACCAGCATGGAGGGTATCTCCACGATGGGCCGCAATACGCAAGGCGTTCGCTTGATCCATACGCGCGAGGATGATACGGTTGCGACCGTAACGCGTGTCGCCCGCAGCGAAGTGAATGATGGTGAATCGGAAGAAGACGGACTGGAAGAAGGCGCTGAAGGCATTGAAGGTGCAGAAGGCCCTACCGTCTCCGAATAAATGGATAGATCCAGCACACAGGGGGAGGGGACTTCCGTGGGAACAGTAGCAGTTGCGCAACTTAAGCTAGGCGACAAGATCGGAGAAGATGTCCTCACCCCGCTTGGGAGCGTTTTGTTTCAGAAGGGTAAGGTCATCACATCGAAGGAGATCGACATCCTGCAGGCTTTTCTCGTAACTAGCGTTACGGTCGTGAACAGCTTCAGCGAATCGAAGGCCGGCGATGAGAAGGCGGAAGAGAAAGAGAGCGCGGGGACAAAGGGGCAGCCGCCGGCTACCCCTCTGCAGCGCGAATACGAGAAGATGATCGATGTGCTCCGACATGTATTCAACTCTTACATTACGGGACAAGGCATGCCGATCATGGATATTCGTATGCAGTTGGAGCGACTGCTTCAGCATATTGCGGATTACAAGATTCTTACGTTCGCGCCTAGGACGTTCCAGGAACGAGATTATTTGCTTCATAATAGCGTCACATCAGCCATGACGTCCTATCTGATTGCACAATGGGTTGGACAGCCTCAGAAGGAATGGATGCAAGTTGCCTTGGCCGGCCTTCTGAAGGATATTGGCAACGTGCGCATTGACCGAAGCATCTTGACCAAGCCGAATTCACTCACGCCGGATGAGAAGGAAGAGATGAAGCGTCATACCGTGCTCGGCTACCAGCTGCTTAAGAATGTTGCGGCATTAAATGAAGGCGTAAAACTTGCGGCGCTGCAGCATCATGAGAAGGTAGACGGTACAGGCTATCCGCTCGGCATCGATTCCAGCAAGATTCATCCCTATGCCAAGATTGTGAGCATTGCGGATATCTTCCACGCGATGACGCTGAATAAGTCGTATCGCAAAGCGGCGTCACCTTACCTGGTGCTGGAGCAAATTCAAAGCGATGCCTTTGGAAAGCTGGATGCTGGTTATGTCAGAACGTTCGTCGAGAGAGTCACGCAATTCCATAACGGTACGGTTGTTCGTCTTAGCGATGATCGGATCGGGGAGATCGTATTCTCGGAACGTACGCATCCGACGCGGCCATGGGTATCCATCAATGGCGTGATCGAGAATTTAACGGTTGCACGGCATCTTCATATCAAAGAAGTTGTGAAGTAATCGACATATGCATCATCTACAGCAAGCCTATCGATCGTTCCGATGACACGGGAAGAGAGAGGGGCTTGCTCTTTTTTTTGCGCGGAAGTGTAACGAAAGGTTGCGGAGCGTCGACTAACTAAGGGAAGGGGGACAGCGATGAAGCAGATTGAGCAGTTATATCGAGAATATAAGCAAGATGTGTATCATTATTTGCTGTCCCTGACGAACAATCCTTCACTTGCGGATGACCTGTTGTCCGAAACCTTTATTAGCGCGATAAAGTCGATTCATCGTTTCAAAGGGCAATCTTCTCTGAAAACATGGCTATGCTCCATTGCCAGACACAAATGGCTGGATCATCTGAAGAGACAGAAAGTCAGCGTCGAATATAATGATCTGCTTCAACTGTATGTGGCGACAAGCATAGAGGGCCGCATGATAACGGCAGAGCTTGCCGAATATGTGCTTGTTTTGCTGCAGGAGAAAGAGGAGAGAACCCGTGCTGTTATCGGAATGCGAATTGAAGGATACAGCTATGCGGAGATTGCGGAGCGACACGGTATATCGGAGAGCTCGGCACGAGTCATTGATTTTCGTACGAAAAAATGGCTGAAGGATCGCCTTGCAAAGGAGGATTGGCTATGAAGGTAACGCCGGATGTGATCAGGGACCTTATTCCCTTGGTAAAGGACGGAGTCGCGAGCAGCGATTCAGTCGCTTTGGTCGACCACTATATGAAGCATGATCCAGACATGCGCGAGGAATATGACAGTTACGGTGGCATTCTGCCGGAGCGGGATGATTCCAAGGATCAACGTATCGTTGCAGGAATCAAACGGGGGGTTGTCATGACTCAGCTCTTCATTTTGCTGGTAGGGGCAACGATCGGCATTGCGATGACGGGATCCTTCGGCATGTTCTACAACCTGGTCATTATGCCTTTCGTGGGCGCACTAGCTGTATTCAGTATGAAGCGGGCGTGGAGTTTGGCTATGCCTTTGATCGTATTTGCAGGTGCTTATGTTTATCAATTCATGAGCAGCGTGTTCAGCGGAGGCTGGAACCCCATTGTGTGGGGCACTAGCCTGCCCTATAGCAGCATATATGCTTTGCTGACAGCCGTCGGGGTTCTGATTGGATTACTGCTGCAATTTGCATTTCAGAAAGGGAGTCGATGAGGATGAAAGTTACTCGTAAGAAGGTATTGCAGATCGTTGCAGGGATGATCGCTTTTTCGCTGATAGGATTTATTTTGTATATGGCCAATGGATTTGTAGGCAATCCGATCTCGGCTTCCATCGCCAAGTCAGCGATTAAGCAGTATATGGAGACGCAATATCCCGAGATGGAATACGAGTTCGTAACGAAAGTAGGATATAACTTTAAGGATGGCTCCTATATTGGGCGTGTTCAATCGCTCACGAGTGAAGATACACGCTTTTATGTCGAATACCATGGCAAGAATGATATTAGAGATGACTATACCTTCACTGTGCTGGAGTATCGCCAGACCATGGATCGGCTGTCCAAGGAATTTGCGGATGTTCTGCAAAAGGAATTATCGGATCAGATTGGCACCCCGATTCGGCGCGTATTTGTCATGTACCAGTATGATGAAGTCAGCGATTACGAGCGGCTGCTTAGTCTTGATATGAAACTCGACCCTCAGCTGCCTATTCCGCTGCACATTAATATAAGCCTGGATACAGACCACACGGATTTGGCGGAAGCAGCGGAGTGGATCAGAAAATCCCATGAATGGGCGAAAGCGCAAGGGTATCCCGTTAAGCAGTATGCAATGGATGTAGAGTTCGAAGATAAGCTAATGAGCATCTACGGTGTAAGAGATACACAAATCGATAGCGGAGAGTTATTGCCTATATTGAAGAAAGCAAAGGCGAATAGAGAATATGACAGAGTTATTGTAACGGTTAAAGGGGAAGAAAAGAACTGATAATAACGGCTTAATAGGGGATTTATACGGTGTTTGAAAAAGAAATTAAAAAAGATGAAAAAAACACTTGCAATCGTATGGGCATACATGATATATTATCTAAGTCGCCGCTGAGACATACGGCTGACACGGAAGACTTTCACATTGGCTCTGCCAAGTGCGAAAGCTTCATGTAAGAAACGAAAGACAAATGATTGTTCTTTGAAAACTGAACAACGAGCGAAACTGCCCGATACAATCGCAAGATTGAATCGATAACGAGGTTTCCTTAATCAGCTTGCTGGTTATGAGAGATTTCGAAGCAACAACGTTATTGAGCAAGTCAAACACTTTTATGGAGAGTTTGATCCTGGCTCAGGACGAACGCTGGCGGCGTGCCTAATACATGCAAGTCGAGCGGACTTGA
>NZ_JBWDNN010000006.1:0-284525 GCF_056269225.1 Paenibacillus sp. J31R120
GGTGGAAGCACAGCAATGTGTGGAGCTGACGAATACTAATCGGTCGAGGGCTTATCCTACTGCTAAGGATGATTCAACAGTTACTTTCGTATCCAGTTTTCAAGGTGCAAACCTTGAAGTTCATGGTTCTGTCTTTTCTGAAGCCATTCAGGAAGCATAATCATCGAAAAACAGCATATTCCCTGATAGCTCAGTTGGTAGAGCACTCGACTGTTAATCGAGTTGTCACAGGTTCGAGTCCTGTTCGGGGAGCCATACAGAGAGGTGTCCGAGTGGTCGAAGGAGCACGATTGGAAATCGTGTATACGTTAATCGCGTATCGAGGGTTCGAATCCCTTCCTCTCTGCCAGTAAGGCCCGTTGGTCAAGGGGTTAAGACACCTCCCTTTCACGGAGGTAACAGGGGTTCGAATCCCCTACGGGTCACCAACTTTTTTCAAAAAGGACTTGCAATCTTATAGAGATATGTGATAAGATATAAAAGTCGCTCAACATGGAGGATTAGCTCAGCTGGGAGAGCATCTGCCTTACAAGCAGAGGGTCGGCGGTTCGATCCCGTCATCCTCCACCATAATTGCTTTTAATGACGCGGGGTGGAGCAGCCCGGTAGCTCGTCGGGCTCATAACCCGAAGGCCGCAGGTTCAAATCCTGCCCCCGCAACCAAATTACCAACGGAGACATCCGGGTACATATGATGTGGAGCTGTGGTGTAGAGGCCTAACATGCCTGCCTGTCACGCAGGAGACCGCGGGTTCGAATCCCGTCAGCTCCGCCATTATAACATCATCAGGCTCGGTAGCTCAGTCGGTAGAGCAGAGGACTGAAAATCCTCGTGTCGGCGGTTCGATTCCGTCCCGAGCCACCATTTTTCAATAATTGAATATGCCGTTGTAGCTCAACTGGTAGAGCAACTGACTTGTAATCAGTAGGTTGGGGGTTCAAGTCCTCTCGACGGCACCACATGGAGGATTAGCGAAGTGGCCAAACGCGGGAGACTGTAAATCTCTTCCTTCGGGTTCGGTGGTTCAAATCCATCATCCTCCACCATTTACCTAGGGGCATAGTTTAAAGGTAGAACAAAGGTCTCCAAAACCTTTGGTGTGGGTTCAATTCCTGCTGCCCCTGCCAATTTCATAAGGTGTTCCATGGCGGTCGTGGCGAAGTGGTTAACGCATCGGTTTGTGGATCCGACATTCGGGGGTTCAATTCCCCTCGGTCGCCCCATTTACACCTTACTTGAAACTGAATATGTTGTTGGGGATTAGCCAAGCGGTAAGGCAACGGACTTTGACTCCGTCATTCTCAGGTTCGATCCCTGAATCCCCAGCCATTACATGCGGAAGTGGCTCAGCGGTAGAGCATCGCCTTGCCAAGGCGAGGGTCGCGGGTTCGATTCCCGTCTTCCGCTCCATTTTTTTTGGCGCCATAGCCAAGTGGTAAGGCAGAGCTCTGCAAAAGCTCTACCCCCAGTTCGAGTCTGGGTGGCGCCTCCACAACCCCATAGTGTGCGGCCTTAGCTCAGCTGGATAGAGCGTTTGACTACGAATCAAAAGGTCAGGAGTTCGAATCTCTTAGGCCGCGCCATTTTATTTTTAAACAAAAGCAATCTTATATCATGTGCCGGTGTGGCGGAATGGCAGACGCGCGCGACTCAAAATCGTGAGGGAAACCGTGGAGGTTCGAGTCCTCTCACCGGCACCATACTAAAAAACAAATGGTTCATTAGATATGATATCTAATGAGCTTTTTTTATGTTTTTATTACTCCACTCAGATACTTTTGAACTGAATTCTAGGTGAGAGTAAATATTAGTTGTGTTGGAGGAATCACTGTGGCCTAATCACTCCTGAAATTCCTTCATACTTACACCATTGCTTAAAAGCAGTATGGCGTAGCTATGACGAAGATCATGATACCGGACTACTATAACGACATCCGGACAATTCAGAAATAGAAGGGCATAAGCATCAGGGATGATAGTCGGTTCTGAGTTAATGTCTGCCATGACTTATTTTCTTTCATCTATATTGAGGTATGTAAAGAAGCTCGGGGAGGTAGAACGGATCGAGAGCGGTAGAAAAGAGGAGGATAGTCCTCAAAGGAACCCAACCTCCTTTGTTGAAAGATCTGTTCCAAGCTGCCGTTGGTAAACGACATCATAACCTCGATGTTAATCGAAGTTCCCCCTCGTCTGAGAGGGCTACCTCCAATGCAGTGACGCTTGCCAGACAGAAGTATCATAATCTCTCTAACCGATCATGGCGATTCAACCTGCCACTGGTTGATTACAGCCAGAAGTAAATCGTTCGATTACAAAGGCAAAAGTGGGCTTGCATCTTCGATTCAAGTCCATGAATAGTTTGACGAACATGGATACGGCTGAGAAGGTCATTTACAAAGTATTGAGTAAAACGAAATGTATGCAGAATGCGTCACACCCAGATTCGGTACTGAAGTTAAGAAGAAGCTGATCGAAATGTTCGATGAGCACTATCTTCACTCCAACGAGTTACAAATAAACTCCGGTCTCCCCACCGAGGTTGGAGTCCTCTCGACCGCACTACTTTAACAAAGAACAGGCTCTTGAATTTGTCCTTGTGACGATTCAGGAGCTTTTTGCATAATTGGGATTTACAAAGTGTTGCTCATGACCTGTGAAGACGAAATCTTTGAACTGTAGTCAAGATGAGCATTAATGTTAGCCGTCGGACTTTTCGGACAGAAGACGATGAAATGGGATGCTATGTTGTCGGATTACTCCGTTGTTAAATGATAGAATAGAATTTATAATGATAATGATAATCGTTATTAATTAGGGGGAAGAACATGAAACGAACGGATCATCTTATTGTTAAACTAGGCGTTATTCTTAGTCTTATGGTGTGGATTGCCGGATGCACAGGGACTGGACAGAATCAGTCCGCATCTGCTCCGGCTAAGACGAATACTGCAGTCGATATTACCGAGCCTGCAGAGCCTGCTGCAAAAGTGTTCACGGATCCGACCGGCAGGGAAGTAGAGGTTCCCACCCATCCGCAACGGATTGTTTCTTTAGAATTTACAGGATATTTATCAGCACTCGGCATTAAACCGGTAGGAACGGCACCGCGTTTCTTCAATCCTCCATTCCTTGAATTGATGGACGGCGTGGAAGATATCGGATATCCGGCGAGCCTGGAGAAGTCGCTTGAGCTTGAGCCGGATCTCATTATTGCAGCAAATTATTTGACGCCCGAACAGTTGGAGGCATTTGAGAAAATTGCACCGGTCGTTCTGCTTAAATGGTCGGAGACGAACAATATGAATCGCTTAACGGCGCTTGCAGACTTGCTAGACAGGCATGAGGAAGAGCGGGCTTGGCTCGAATCGTATCAAGAGCTTGTACAGCAGACGAAAGATCGTCTTTCGGACCATATCAAGCCCGGTGAGACGGCTTCCGTATTTTATGCATGGGGAACTTCCATCAACTTGCTGGCTCCACAGGTCATTTCCACTCTATTTGACGATATAGGATTCGAGCCGACGGAGAAGATGAAAGAACGGTTAAGTCAGGACAAAGACTTTGCATCGGAAACGATTTCACGTGAGGTCGTGGCCGATTATGCTGCTGACCGGATATTCATTATTGCTGAGCAAACGTTTGGTGCAGAGTTAGTAGAGGAGATGCAGAGAAGCGTGTTGAAAACATTGCCGGCATTCAAGGAGGGCAAAGTTTATTTGCTTGATCCGAACTGGTACAGCTTTGAACCGGTATTGTTGGAATGGCAGCTTCAGAATGCCGTCGAAGTACTGACCGAATAGAGACAGGTAAGGAGGCTTTCCGTTGCTAAGTGATCGGTTTGAAGACAAAATTATGGAATATCCGCTATACCGGATGAGAGAAATCAGAAGCTTTTCTTTAGCCGCTGGCAGTTCCAGCGATCCCGAGCTGCTTGAGGGGTGCTGTCTGATCGTCTGTTACGGAGGGAACGGCCGCCTGACACTCGATAGCAAATGGTATGCGCTGAAAGAAGGAGCGATTTTTATTGCTCCTTCTTTCTCGCTGATCACAATCCGAGCCGGAGAAGCAGAGCAGTTGCAAATGATGCTGGCCGCTTTTAACGAAATCGGCACATTATCCGCTCCAACGGCTCGGTTCCCGTATGAAGGCTTCGCAGAGGCGCCTCCTGATGTGGAGGTAGCCGTCGAGCTGCAGGATTTGAAGGGAAATCAGCTTACGGAAGACCCGTTGGAGCAATTCGAGCGGCATGTGCGATTTGAGCGTTTGCTGCTTGCCGTTCTGAAACACAACTATGCTTCCGACAATCACCGCAAGAGTATACGGAAACTTGTGGAGGGAACTCTCGATTATATTCATGAACATTACAAAGACGTGCTGCGGATAGAAAACTTGGCTTGCTCATGTAATATCAGCACCAGGCACTATACGAGAATATTTACTGAGCTGACGGACAAGAGTCCTGTCGATTACTTGACTGAGTTACGTATTCGCCAATCTGTCCGTCAGCTTGTCTCTTCAGGAGGCAAGCTGACGGATGTTGCACGGGGAGTCGGCTATGCCGATCCCGATTATTACAGCAAACGGTTCAAAGAAAAGACGGGCATGTCTCCGTCGGGATATATGACGAATTGGCGTCATTCCCCGCGTATTATTGCACTGCAATGTGCTGGCGACTTGTTTGCGCTGGGTATCAAGCCTTTCGGGATCATGACGAATGGTCTCTTAGGTCCGTTCCGCAACTATATGAACGGAGTCCAGACCCTGGATCACGCTTTCGAGACGGTCGCCGGAACAATCGCTTCCATGAAGCCGGATCTGATTGTGGCAGGCGATTATATGAGTGCCGAACTGATCGATATATTGTCCAAAATATCGCCCACCGTTACCGTGGAGTGGGAGGGTATCGGTCCGTTTTATCATTTAAATATGCTTAGCCAAATATTAGGCAGGGAGAAGGAGAAACGGCAGTTGCTGGAGCGATATGAATTAAGAAGAGAAGAGGTGTCCCGAAAGCTCGCAGCATTGAGTCAGAACTGGCCCCGGGAAACAGCGGCTGTCTTTTATATGTGGAAGGATGAAATCAGGGTATTTGCACCGAATATCTTCCCAACATTTTATGAGGTGCTTGGTTATGAAATGCCATCCTGGTTTCAGAACTGGAGCGCGGAGGATAAGCGGCGGGGCTCCATGCCGGTCCAATTCGAGGCGTTTCTTGCATTTGCAGCTGATTCTATATTCATCATTGTTCAGGATGAGACTGCACTCGAAACGTTAAACCGACTGAAAATGGCATACAAGGACGTTTTGCCCGCGATTACCCAGAACAAGATTCATTCTCTTGAGCCCGATTGGTACAGCATAGACGCAACTTCTTTATATTGGCAATTGCAATCATTGGAATCTCATACTAAACAACAAATGCCTCATTAGATATCATATCTAATGAGCCTTTTTTATTTGGATACAAAACCTCACTCCTAGCATTAGCCGATGATATCTTCGACTTGTACTCCAAATGAGCATAAACAATAACTTCGATTGAAATCAGACTTTAAAGATGATGAAAAGCATAACGTCCGTTATTTGCTCCCCAATGTCACTTAATGATGATATACTTACGTAATGCATTATGATATTGATAATCAAAATCAATTTATGGATGTTTTATAAAATAGAAAAAAGTGGGATAAGGGAGTGCGGATACATGCACGATGAAGCAGAGGCAAGCCAGGTATTTACACCGGAGATGATCGATACGATGGCCAGCATTTGGACACGTTCGATCATTACATTAATAGATGTACGCTTTCAGAATGTAGCGTCCCAATACCCGTTGGAGCAATATAAAATGCCTAGCAGCATGCTTATCTATACATATGGAGGAGAAGCGCAAATTCAACTGAATGAAACCATATTTGGAATGGATCGCTTCGGTTTAGTTCACGGAGGGAAGGGGAGCTTGCTCAGTATTTCGCCTAAAGGGGAGCCTGTAAAGACCTTTATGGTGTTTTATAAAGCAGAATTACCTGTTTTTTTCAAGAAGAGCCTGAAGCAATTACTGGAGCAAGTGAATCCATTTGTTCAACAGTTTGGTTATACGCCAAGTAATCCTATATTGCTGCTCGATTGGTTTCAACAGATGATGAATGGCTGGAACCGCGGCAAGGCGATGGATAAGCTGCAGGCCAAAAGCTTTCTATATCAATTGATTCATGGGGTGTACAGAGAGTTTGAGCGTGGTGAGATTCGGTATCTCCAGCCAGATCCGGCCTGTACTGCCAAGATATATCTCAATAAACATTACAGGGAGCCGGTTATGTTTCAAGAAATAGCCGATATGTTTGGGATCAGCGGTGGGCAATTGACGCGGCTGTTCAAAAAGAAGGAAGGGATGAGCTTACAGGAGTACCTCATTCAGAGAAGGATTGAAGCTGCTTGTCATGACTTGAAGCATACAGAAGCAACCATTAAAGAGATCGCAACAGGATCTGGTTTTGCAGATGAGAAAAACCTGTTTCGGATGTTTAAGAAGTATTGCAAGATGACGCCAAGTGATTATCGGAAAATAAACGCACTATCCATGCAGGTTGATGGTATTGATAATGATTCTCATTTTCTTTACAATGAGAGGGAACTAGCGGGTCTAGTCAAGTCTTATAGAGAAGAGGAATCAAGCATGTTTGGACAAGTAAGAAGTAAAGAAATGATCTTGGCGGCGGCGATGAGCATGATGCTGCTGTTGTCGGCATGTACGTCGGGGACGCCAGCGAATAACGGAGGAACGGTGAATCCTGTGCCTGCGCAGACACAACAGACGACACAACCGGAAACATCGGAGACGAAAGCTTCAGAAGTCTCGCAGACCAGAACGATATCCACAGTAAAGGGTGATGTTGAGGTGCCTAACAACCCTCAGCGTGTTATAGTTGATTATTTGATTGGTGATGTGGTGGCTCTAGGTGTAACTCCTCTAGGTGTGGCGAGAGTGGCAAGGGGCGAGAAAGAGGCTGTTTTTGCTAACCAGATTACAACCTCCACTAAAATAGCTATGGAGCCGGAAGATGTCATGTCTCTTGAGCCTGATCTGATCATTTTAGCATGGGGCGATGAAAATTATGAAGATTTATCCAAGATTGCGCCTACCATTTATGTCCCTTATGGTGATATGACTACAGAAGAGCGGATACATTTTATTGGCAATGTTTTGAACAAGCAGGAAGAGGCTAAGGCTGTTTTGAATACTTATTCCGAAAAAATCGAAGAAGCGAAGCAAGCCTTGCAGAATGCAGGTCTTTCAGACGTGACGGTTACTATGGGAGAATACAGCGATAAAAGTAACTACATCGCTGGAGCCAAGCATGCGGTTGGCGAACTCGTTTATAATCAACTTCAAATGAAGGCACCATCAAAAGTTCAAACTGATATTATTGATGCAGATAAATATTGGGGAGAAGTCTCTATGGAGGTCTTGGCCGCTTACATAGGAGATTATGTGCTCTCCTTAGGGGATACGGAAGTTCCTGTTGATAATCCGATTTGGAAATCGGTACCTGCTGTGCAGCATAATCGGATTATAACGGTTGATAACACGTTATCTTGGTCCACGGATATCATTACTTCCAGTGCCTTGATTGATCATATTGTCAATCACTTGCTGGCATTAGCTAAATAAGTGTTCTAACGGAAAGGAAAAGGCGATGAAAAACAAGCCTGAACAAAAACGCCGTGGGGCGATAAACTTCACCATGTACATGGTGGTAGGGCTTGGATTAACGGTTCTCATGTCGGCGGCGTCGATTATCTTCGGCGCCGCCGACATGAGGTTAGCGACTGTATGGGAGGCTATTTTCCGATTTGATCCAACGCTCACTGATCATCAAGTTATTCAAACCCTACGTCTTCCGCGTACCGTAGCCGATCTGATCGTCGGGTGCAGTCTTGCGGTATGCGGTGCCATCATGCAGGGGACAACGCGCAATCCGCTGGCTGACTCCGGGCTAATGGGGATCAGCTCTGGGGCAGCATTCGCGATTGCGTTCTGTCTGGCCTTTCTGCCGGGTTCTTCGTATGGGGGGATGATGCTGTTTGCTTGTCTGGGAGCAGCGCTCGCGACCGGGATGACCTACTTCATCGCGTCACTGGGCAAGCGCGGGATGACGCCTCAGCGGCTGGTACTGGCAGGACTGTCCATCTCTATGCTGTTTGGCGCACTCAGTCAGTATCTGGCGATCAATTACAACCTGGGTCGAGCATTGGCATTCTGGACGGCAGGCAGTACAGCGGGGACCAAGTGGGGGGAATTGCTGATTATCTCTCCGCTATTTGTTGGTGGTGTACTGCTGGCGTTGGCGCTATCTCCTTCCGTTACACTGCTCAGTTTGGGGGATGATGTGGCAAGCGGACTCGGTATTCGCAGCGGACTGGTCAAGGGGTTATCGACGATTATTGTGCTCGTGCTGACTGGATTGGCTGTAGTCGTGGTTGGCCCGGTCGGTTTTGTTGGTCTGATTACCCCGCATATTGTGCGATATATGGTCGGTGTCGACTATCGCTACATTATTCCGGCTGCTGCGCTATATGGTGCGTTGCTGACCGTATCGGCCGATCTGATAGGCCGCTTGATCAATAAGCCGTTCGAAACACCGATTGGCATTATATTTTCTATCATTGGTGTGCCGTACTTTCTCTTCCTGGCTCGCAGACAAAGGAGGGAATTTGAATGATCAAGCAGCGTTATACGGTGCAACGGGGCATCATCGTCAATGTAGTGCTTATGGTGCTCATCCTTATGTTTGCTGTCATTAGCATGAATTCTGGCAAGATGAATCTTTCACCGCTAGAAGTGTTGAACGTTCTCCTGGGAAATGGTACCGACAAGCAAAATCTGATCGTGTTCGATTTTCGCCTGCCACGAATCGTACTGTCGATCTTAGTAGGAGTGGGAATGGGAGCGGCTGGGGTCGTGATGCAGAGTTTGCTGCGCAATGACATGGCGAGTCCGGGGACACTGGGGATTAGTTCGGGATCGGGATTGTTTGTCCTGTTCTTCGTCGTATTCATCGCATCGACAGGAAAGAGCTCCTTTATTGCCCTGCCACTGCTGGCCTTTGTTGGAGGACTGTTGGCGGCGGGATTGATCTTCTTATTATCGTATCGCCGTGGGCGAGACATCTCGCCAATCGGTTTGATCTTAACCGGGGTCGCGCTCGGAAGCGGGTATGGGGCGCTGACCACCTTCCTGACACTCAAGCTGGATGATTCGCAGATGAACTTCATGCTGCACTGGCTGGCGGGGAGCTTATGGGGCGATAATTGGAGTTATATTTCCGTACTGGCACCATGGGTCTTGATTTTACTCGGCTATATTTTCTATAAAGCTCGTATGCTGAACACCCTCCATCTGGGCAATCAGACGGCAGAAGGTCTGGGTCTTGCCGTGAAGAGGCAGTTTTTGGGGTTATCGATCGCTGCTGTTGCTTTATCCTCTGGCAGTGTTGCCGTGGGCGGAAGCTTCTTCTTTGTTGGCTTGATCGCTCCGCATATGGCTAGAAAACTCGTCGGGCCCGATCACAAATTGCTCGTTCCGGCTGCAAGCCTATGCGGGGGATTAGTCGTGGTGCTGGCTGACACGATTACGCGCACGGTTAGCCTGGCGGGAGATGTGCCGACGGGAATCGTCATTACGGTCATCAGTGTCCCGTACTTTCTTTATTTACTAGCGAAGGCCAAATAGGAGGACGTCATGGAAAGTATTACAGCGCAGCAAATCGATATTGCCTATAATGACACACTTATCGTAAAAGAACTGGATTTGCAGATTCCGCGTGGACAGATTACCTCGATTATTGGTCCCAATGGATGCGGCAAATCAACCGTACTAAAGGCAGTCGGCCGGCTGCTCAATACGAAGAATGGCACGGTTTATCTGAATGGTGCCGATATCCGCACACTGCCCACTAAGGAAGTGGCTAAGCAGATGGCGATTCTGCCGCAGACGCCGACTGCACCGAGCGGTTTGACGGTCAGTCAATTAGTCTCCTATGGGCGTTTCCCTCATCAACGGGGCTTCGGCAAGCTCTCCAAAGAGGATAAACAAATAGTCGCCTGGGCCCTATCGGTTACACAGCTTACAGCGTTTGAGCATCGGGAGGTCGATACGCTCTCTGGCGGCCAACGTCAGCGCGTATGGATTGCGATGGCGCTCGCTCAGCAGACCGATCTGATCCTGCTGGATGAACCCACCACCTATCTGGACCTGGCGCATCAGCTTGAAGTGCTGGAGCTGCTCTATGAACTGAATCGCAGTCAGCAGGTGACGATTGTGATGGTGCTGCATGACCTGAATCTGGCAGCGCGCTTCTCCGACTATATGGTAGCAATTCGTGAGGGCCAGGTGATGGAGCATGGCTCGGCAGAGCAAGTAATGACAGTACGGACGCTGCGTGAGGTGTTTGCCATTGATGCCGAGATTATGCTGGAACCGCGAACGGGGCGACCGGTGTATGTGACGTATGAGATATTGCGTGATAAGCGCAGAGAACAAGGAGCGGATCAAGGATTCCTAAAAGCTAAGGAACAGAAGGAGGCGGTTGCCACATGAAAACCGCATGGCGTGTCCTGCTGGGCGCACGGAAATATTGGTTGCAGCTAGGCATTGGATTTGCCGGTATCTTGATAGCCACGATTGCCGGGTTTTATTTGCCCTGGGCGCTCCGCTCGCTGACACAATTAGCGACCGAAGGCAGCAGTCAGTTTGCCGCAGAAGCGCTGAAGATTGGTTTGTTGCTGCTTGGAGCCACCTGTCTGCAGGCCATCGGAACATCACTTTCAGGCTATATGAACCACTACGCCGCACTTCACTATGTGGCGGATTTACGAACAAGATTGTATAGTAAATATCAGCAGATGAGCTTGCGCTATTTCCATCGAAACCGGACGGGTGACTTGACAGGGCGCGTTGTAAATGATGCGATGGAAGCGGAAATTTTCATTGCCCATGCCATTCCTGAATTTATCATCAACGGACTGACCTTTATCGGAGTAGGCATCCTGCTCTTGACGATCAATGTAAAGCTGGCACTGATCAGCCTGATCACGATTCCGTTGCTGCTTGCGATCACGGTGTGGCAAAGCAAGCGCTTGTCGCCGCTGTGGGGAGAGAATTCCAAGGCGCGGGGAGAAATCGCTGGCAAGGTGCAGGAAAACTTGTCGGGCATGAAAGAAATCCAAATTTTCAATCGGCAGGAGGAGGAGCGGGGCAACATTTCTCGTCTGGCTGTGAAACATACGAAGACCTATTTGCGCGCCAGTCTGTTCTATGAAACCTCTGTGCCGTTGTTGGCATTTGTGACCGCGCTGGGTACCGTGCTTGTCGTGATACTGGGCGGCAGATTGATGGCAACTAACGAGGTAAGCATTGCTGATATCATCGGATTCATCGCCTACCTGGGTATGTTTTATCAACCGGTAAAGTCCTTTTCCGGCTTGGTGGAAATGGCCGGTCGAGCCTCCGCTGGTCTTAAACGGGTATATGAGGTGCTGGAAGAAGAGGAGGACGTACAGGAGAAGCGAAACGCAGTCCGTTTGCCGCGTGTACAAGGACAGATCTCCTTTCAAGATGTCACATTCGCTTATCAAGATGGTACGCCTGTACTAGAGGGACTGAACCTGACCATTGAACCTGGAAAGACGGTGGCGCTTGTAGGCACAACCGGCGTAGGAAAGACGACATGGGCCAGTCTCGTTAACCGATTCTACGACCCGCAGGCCGGTTCGATTCGAGTGGATGGCATCGATATTCGTGATGTGACAATCTCCAGCCTGCGTGACAATATCTCGATGGTGCTGCAGGATACCTTCCTGTTTGATGGCTCGGTGTATGACAATATCGCTTATGGCTGGAAGGATGCGACCTCGCAAGATGTGATCGCTGCAGCGAAAGCGGCTAAAGCGCATGATTTTATAGCACAGATGGAGCAAGGCTACGATACGGTGATTGGTGAACGGGGTGTGCGTCTGTCCGGAGGGCAGAAACAGCGGCTCTCGATAGCACGGGCAATTTTGCGCAATGCACCGATCCTCATTCTGGATGAAGCGACATCGGCGCTGGATACCAAGACGGAGCAAGAGATCCAGCAGGCCCTCGACGACATATCTAAGGATCGCACAACACTGGTGATTGCTCATCGGCTATCGACCATCCGTCATGCCGACCAGATCGTCGTGCTGGAGGGGACAGAGATTGCCGAGAGGGGTACGCATGAGGAACTGCTGCGCAGCGGCGGCATTTATGCACGATTGTATGCGACGCAAGCCTCTTGACCGTAACGAAGAGGACTGAATGATATAATCTAACGATTGTGACAGATTGCCTTGAGAATCGAAATAGACAAGCAGCACTTTTTTTCCTTCATTAAATAAAGCGAAAGCTAGATTGTAGGCAGTAGAGGTTTTGTTGTTCCTCCTTTTTGGTTTGCAATGGTGATGACGGTCGTCTTATACATAGTTATTACCCTTCCTGGAGCGTCGCTCCGTCTAAACATGGCTTCTTATAGGTTATTGCCGCGAGCCCTTACGGGACTTGATAAAAACATGAAAACCCGCACAAAACCTTGATTTTACAAGGCTTTGCACGGGTTTTTAATTTGTCTTATTTGACCTGGATTCCACTCGTTTCCGAATTGCCGATGCGACTCAAAATCGAACAGGGAGACCCGTGGAGGTTCGAGTCTCCCACCGGTACCGATAGTTCATTAGAGATGTTCTCTATTGGGCATTTTCTCATAATAAATAGTTTTTATTTCCGGCCTATGCTTTTTTATGGGTTTATCAAGAACATGTTGTGTAAGAGTTTTAAATGTGAATAAGGGTAAAGCTATGCCTAAAAAATGAAACTCATAGGATATAAAAACTTATATATCAAATTGATTGTATGAATATTTTAGTGTTTATAAATTACAATTGAAAAACATGCAGAACATTGGTAAAGTATGTGTATACGCTGCTTGCAGCAAAAAACCAACGGTGGTATGTAAGCATTATAGAAGTCTAATTCCTTATAAAGGAAATCCATTAAACAGTAGTAAATTATTGTTCTATGTGTTTTTGCTCTTAAAAACCAAAAATGAGAAGAAGAGCTCTTTAATATCTAATGCTAGCAGAATTACATAAGGATAAATAAGGGTTCAAATATGGAGCAAACTATGCCCAGTTCTGTGCGGTGGATGACTTGGAAATACAATTATAAAATAAGGAGAGATACGAATGAATAAACCAATCGCAAAATTTAAGGGTTCATCGGGAGTAGCATTTCTTTACGAAGACAGGGTAGTTATTCAAGGATCTAAACTTATTGGTAATCATGGTGATAAAACAATTTTTTTACAGCATCTTAGCGGGGTAACCGTAAGAAAAGCCTCTGTGATTTCTGGTTCCGGGGTTATTCATTTTAGTACGGGCAGTTCTGAAATGAAAAATGCATTCAAAAGCGTAAGAGATGAGAATGCTCTTCTTATTTCACCATTTGGTGGAAAAAAAGCTTCTGAGTTCAAAGCACTTGTCGAAAAGCAAATGGCTATTGTCCATTCAAAGCCGAATGGTGTTACTTCGCTTTCCACGGCTGACGAAATAAAGAAATACAAAGAACTACTAGAATCTGATATTATCACCCAAGAAGAATTTGATGCAAAGAAAAAGCAATTATTAGGATTGTAAGGAGTCTATGTTAGGCAAAAACAGACAAGTCGAGTAAAGCGTGATAATCGTTTGCGTACATAAGGATGAAGGGAAGAGAATACCAAAGATAGTTCATTAGAGATATACTCTAATGAGCTTTTTTTATATGGTGAGGGCTCCGCTCATCGTAAATCTATTGCTGATCATTTCATCCTGCTTACTTCACAATGGCAAGCTCGCTCCTCCCTTAACGAGCTCAGCAGTTCATTAACTTCCTCGATGATGAACGAGTTGGTGCATGTTATAATTTACTGGATCTTAAATGTCCTAAAATGATTTGAGGAACATTCGCTAGATGCGGAGTTCTGGCATAACAAGAATACAATAGGGATATTTTTAAAATGTTAATAGGTGACCGGTTGCTTCACATGCTCTTTCAGATGCTTGTTCGTCCTGTATAGCATGAAGCATTGCTCTAAGTCGCACGGCAAGCACCTGCTTATCCACTATGCCTTTGCGGTTAATACCTCTATACTGAGTTTAAGAGAGCTCAGGATATCAAAGATGAACTAGCGAGGAGAAATTACCTGAGGAGGCCTAATGATTGATACGAGTAGCAATTGTTGAAGACGAGAGTATCTACCAAACCAAATTGACCGAATATCTTAAAAGGCTTGAGAAAGAAATTGGCGAAGCCATGGACATAGAGATATACTCGGATGGCGACGAAATCGTTGAAAATTATAAAGCGCAATTTGATATGATTCTAATGGATGTACAAATGCGTTTTATGAACGGGATGTCTGCCGCAGAAGAAATTCGGAAATTGGATTCCGAAGTCATTATTGTTTTTATAACAAATATGGCGCAATATGCGATCAAAGGTTATGAGGTGGATGCGTTAGATTATATTTTGAAACCCGTAAACTATTTTTCCTTTTCCCAGCGTTTGAAGCGAGCGATCGAAAGAATGAAGAGAAGAGAAGTACGTTATATTACGATACGGGCAAAAAGCGGAGTGACGCGTCTGAAAATTTCTGATGTGTACTATGTGGAAAGCCAAGGCCATGATCTTATTTTTCGTACGAATAAAGGAGAATTTATAGCAACCGGCACAGTGAAGGAGCTGGAGATTCAATTAGCTGACTATCATTTCTTTCGCGGGCATAAGGGATTTTTGATTAATCTGGAGCATGTAGAAGGAATATACGATAATTATGTTCTGGTCAATGGAGAAAAGCTGTTTATAAGCCGCAGAAAGCGAAAGACTTTTATGGAAGCGTTATCCCAGTATTGGGGTGAGGTCATGAAATGAATGATATTCTCCCGGATATACCGAGACTTTATACGGCATTAGCGGAGTGGTTGGCCTGCATCGTATTTATCTTAGTTTTAAAAAGAAGGCTGTCTGGCTGGAAGCTCGTTGCCTTTAGCGGTGCTGCGCTGGTTGTACAGTCCGTTTTTTTGGTAACAACCAAAGATTTGCCGCTAGTATTTTGGATTCCGTGTATGATCATAGCAATTGGATTGATATTTATACATATTTATACCTGCTGTGCTGTAACTGCTCTTGAAGCAGGCTATTATACCGTAAGGGCATTTGTTGCAGCGGAGTTAATTGCATCGTTGGAGTGGCAAGTGAATTTCTTTTTTATGAACGAGAGGAATAGTGACTTGGTAGTAGAGCTGCTCCTATTAGTATCCGTGTATGGCATTTCCTTTTTGCTGTATTGGCTGCTTGAAAGACGCCACATACTGGTTGAAGGAAAATTAAATATTCGGCACCGTGAATTATGGTCAACGGTTTTGATAGGAGCGGCGGTTTTCGGTATTAGCAATCTAAGCTTTGTTACCGCGCATACGCCTTTCAGCGGGCAATATACCAAGGAAATTATCAATATCCGAACATTAGTTGATCTAGGCGGATTCACAATCCTGTTTGCTTACCATATCCTGCTTAAGGAATTAAGGATAAGTCATGAATTAAAGGCCGTGCAATACATTCTTCAAAATCAATATATACAGTACCAGCAATCCAAAGAAAGTATAGAAATGATTAATTATAAGTACCACGATTTGAAAAATCAGATCATTGCGCTTCGAGCGGAAGAAGATCCAGATAAGCGAAATGCATATTTGACGCAGATAGAAAATGAAATCAAACATTATGAAGCACAGAATAGGACAGGCCACCATGTGCTGGATACGTTGCTTGCAAGTAAACATATGTATGGCATGAAGTACGGAATTACGTTCACATGTGTAGCGGACGGTTCTTTGCTAAGCGGTATGGATGTGATCGATATCTGTACCATCTTCGGCAATGCTTTGGACAACGCAATCGAATATGAGCAACAAATAGAAGATGAAGAGAAAAGATTAATACACGTTTCCCTATTTGCCCAGAAAGGTTTTATGATGATTCGCTTTGAAAATTATTATGAAGGCGAGCTTCAGTTAGAAGAGGGGTTACCGGCTTCGACCAAACAGGATGCATACCATCATGGTTATGGGCTCAAGAGTATTCGATATGCGGTACAGAAGTATGGCGGAGTCGTACATGTGACTCAGAAAGATAATTGGTTTGAGCTGCAGATTCTGATGCCGTTATTGAATAGCAAGGAAGAGAAATGAGTTGAATGGGCTTGGGTATGCTAAATAGCAGACCCGGGCCTTATTTATTGTCTCTCGTTAATCCAAACCATTTTTTAGGGGATGAAAAGCAGTTTATGAAGGAATACGTACCGTTTGTGCAAGAAGGGCTGGACAACTTTATTCGTATGCTAAGATAGCTTGGAATTAGGATAAGAGGCTAGAAGTGGGGAGTGCGCTTTTTTATTTCATCAAAGTGTGGTGATGGCCAGGGGGAGTTTCACAAGACAGAGATACATCTACTGCAGCTCACATGAAACTAGGGAGGAATTTCGAATGTTGGAGATTAACATTCAAGACGTAATCAATATCTTAAATCTTATGAAGTGGTACTTGATTGGGTTTGGCATTATACTGCTTATTGCTCTTATCCTGATAATAGCCGTAAAAAAACTCTCAAAGCATAAAAAATATATGGTGCGAAGTCAGTCGGGCATCGCGGTATTCGTTGCATTTGTAACGATTGCGAATTTGGTCTGTTTTGGTCCTATGTCCACCATGCTTACCCTGGCCAGTGGCAGAGGCACAATTAGCGAAGAAGCAGGAGCACGAGCGGAAGCGCTGAGTGAAGAAATTGCAGCAGAGGGTATTGTCTTGCTTGCCAATGAGAATAGTCTGCTGCCGCTTGAAAGCGGTTCAAATATTAATGTGTTCGGATGGTCATCTACCAATCCTGTCTACGGAGGCACGGGATCAGGAGCGCTTTCTGGCGTGCATCCTACCGTATCTTTGCTCGACGGTCTAATGAGTGCAGGATTTAATCTCAACACAGAGCTTACCGAATTTTATACCGGGTATAGAGATAAACGTCCGGTAGTAGGTATGTTTGAGCAGGATTGGACCTTACCGGAACCGCCTGTAGCGAATTACTCGGCTGAAATGATAAATAAGGCGAAGGCGTTTTCTGATACAGCGGTAGTAGTGGTTTCTCGCATAGGAGGAGAAGGCGCGGATATCCCTACAGATATGAGCAAAATTACGTACCACAATAATTCTGATTCCTACGGTGATTTTGAGGATGGGGAACATTATCTGGAGCTAAGCAGAAGCGAACGCAACCTGATTGATTTGGTCACATCCAACTTTGACAAGGTTGTCGTCGTTTATAACGGAGCGAATGCGTTTGAGCTTGGCTTCACCGAGGAGTACAAGCAAATCAAGAGTATACTCTGGACACCAGGAGCAGGCCAAACCGGATTCAATGCTCTGGGTAAGGTTATAAGCGGCGTTGTCAATCCGTCTGGGAAAACTTCGGATACGTTTGTTTATGACTTGACTTCGACCCCTACCTATCAAAACATTGGGCATTTTGAATTCAAAAATGCAGATGAGTTTAAACTGGAGTCGAAATATACAAGCGGTCTCCCAACCTTTGTGAATTATGTGGAAGGCATCTATGTGGGGTACCGTTTCTACGAAACGGCTGCTGAAGAAGGGTTAATTGATTATGACCATACGGTGCTGTACCCGTTCGGCTATGGCAAGTCCTATACAACGTTCAAACAGGAAATGCGCGGCATGCAAGAAGATGGGCAAGGCAATGTTACGGTAGAAGTGACGGTTACCAATACGGGTACCGCAGCAGGCAAGGAAGTCGTGGAGCTTTATTATACACCGCCATATACCAATGGGGGGATTGAAAAGGCGGCAGTCAATCTGGTTGCCTTTGATAAAACGGATTTACTGGAAGCGGGAGCTTCCCAGAACATCTCACTGTCTTTCAAAAAGGAAGATATCGCTTCCTATGATACGTATGGTGCAGGGGCATGGGTATTGGAGAAGGGGGATTATCGCATTTCTCTAAGATCCGACTCGCATACCATCATAGATGAACAGACCTTAACTATAGATGAGACTATTGTTTATGGGGAAGACAACAAGCGAAGCAGCGATCATGTCGCAGCCGTTAATCAGTTCGACTTTGCTGAAGGAGATATTGCTTATTTATCTCGTCAAGATGGTTTTGCGAATTATAAGGAGGCAATCGCAGCTCCTGTATCCATGAACATGAGTGAAGATGCAAAGGCGAATTTCAAGAATGATACCAACTATAACCCGGCTGATTACAATAATGACGCCGATGTTATGCCTGTCACTGGGGCCGATAATGGGGTGAAGCTGGTTGAAATGAGAGGGCTGTCCTATGACGATGAAGCGTGGGAGCCTTTGTTGGATCAGTTGACGATCAATGAAATGGTATCGCTCATCGCATACGGAGGGTATCAAACATCAGCGGCAAAATCGGTAGGAAAGGTCGCTACGACTGACCTGGATGGACCTGCTTCCATCAATAACAATTTTACAGGCATCGGTTCAATTGGATTTCCTTCCGCTGTCTTAATGTCGAACAGCTGGAATGAAGACATGGCGATGGCCTTTGGGGAAAGCATAGGAGAAATGGCAGAGGATATGGGCGTATCCGGATGGTATGCACCCGCAATGAACATGCATCGGTCGGCCTTTGCAGGACGCAACTTTGAATATTATTCCGAGGACGGATTCCTTTCTGGAAAAATGGCAGCTAATGCTGTAAAAGGTGCAAGTAAATATGGCGTGTATACGTACCTCAAGCATTTTGCGCTTAATGATCAGGAAATTAATCGATTTAGCATGCTCACAACATGGTCTAATGAGCAGGCTATACGCGAGATTTATCTAAAGCCTTTTGAAATGGCCGTAAAAGAAGGAAAGTCAACAGCCATCATGTCGGCTTATAACTATATCGGTTCAGAATGGGCGGGAGCTTCGAGCGCTCTGCTGAACACGGTTCTGCGTGATGAATGGGGATTCAGAGGCATGGTCATAACGGATTACTTTGTAGGGTTTGGTTATATGGATGCAGACCTGTTTATTCGGAATGGCGGAGATTTCTCGCTGATTCCGTATGAGAATGGCGGAAATGTGGTTGATGATACGGAAAGCGCTACTTCTGTGCTGGCCATGCGTCAGGCTTCTAAAAACATTCTATACACGGTAGTCAACAGCCGTGCCTATAGTGAGAATGCCCTTGCTCAGGGTATGCCTGCATGGAAAGTGGCTGCGATTATTATAAATATTGTGGCAGCATGCATCTTCATCCTTATGGAGCTGCTGACTTTCAGAAAGTACCGGAGAATCTCCAACAAAATGATTGAATCACAAAAGACAGAAGATGTCCTAGTGTAACGGTCAGACCAGGATTGCTAGCAGAAACAACATGAATATAAAAAGGGTAATAGAGCAGTCTAACAGTCTGTTATAGACTCGGACTGCTCTATTCCTAAACCTATGGAGTGAAACTGAAACGATGAAATACGGAGAAATCATACAAAAGATGACGTTGGAGGAGAAGGCCTCTTTAATGTCAGGAAAAGACTTCTGGCAAACCAAAAATATCGAACGGCTGGGCATTCCAAGCATTTTTCTCGCCGATGGGCCGCATGGCATCAGGAAGCAAGCCGCCGCCGCAGATCATCTTGGACTGAATGAAAGTATTCCAGCCACTTGTTTTCCGACAGCTGCAACAGTGGCCAATAGCTGGAATATAGAATTGGGTGAGAGAATCGGACAGTATCTCGGTGCAGAGGCTGTATCGCAAAAAGTGAATGTCTTGCTGGGACCAGGAATTAATATGAAGCGCAATCCTTTAGCGGGAAGAAATTTCGAGTATTTTAGCGAAGATCCTTATCTTGCTGGTAAAATGGCCGCCGGCTACATTCGAGGTATTCAATCTCATGGGATTGCTGCCTGTGTGAAGCATTTTGCTGTCAATAATCAGGAAGAAAGACGGATGGTCATCGATACCGTAGTCGATGAAAGAACATTAAGAGAAATCTACTTAACAGCCTTTGAAATAGCTATAAAAGAAGGCGAAAGCAAAACGGTCATGTCTGCTTACAATAGGTTGAATGGTTACTATACGAATGAAAGCTTGCATCTCATGAGGGAGATTTTGCGGAGTGAATGGAATTTCGACGGTGTTGTCGTCACGGACTGGGGCGGAAGCAATGAGCGTGTAGCAGGACTGCTTGCCGGTAATGAACTTGAAATGCCGACTACTAACGGTGAGACCAATGAGGAAATTATTCAAGCGATCAAAAGCGGAAGACTAAAAGAAGAAGTGTTAGATGAGTGCGTAGACAGATTGCTGGAGCTTATTTTTACAACAGAGGCAGCATTCCAAAGCCCTCCTAAAGGGACAGACATGCGAGAGCATCACAAGGCCGCGCAGGAGGCCGCTGAAGAATCCATTGTATTGCTTAAGAATGAAGGAAATATATTACCGCTGACACCGAACAAGGTTGCCATTATTGGAGAATTTGCTAGAGAACCACGATACCAAGGAGCAGGATCCTCCATCGTAAACCCTGCCATATTGGACAATACATTAAATGGTCTAAAGGAATCGGGGCTCGTCAGTATCGGGTTTGAAGCGGGATTCGAACGGTACGGCAAAAAGAATCGTAAAAAAATCGACAGAGCGTGTGCGCTTGCCAAAGAAGCTGACACCGTTCTCCTATATATAGGTTTGGACGAAGCAACCGAAGCTGAAGGATTAGACCGGCAGGATATGAGGCTTCCACAGAACCAGATTGAGCTTATAGAAGCTTTGTATCAAGTGAATCCCAATATTGTCGCGGTTCTTTCTTGCGGGGCGGCTGTGGAAATGCCATGGATTCAGAAGGTAAAAGGGCTGGTACACGGCTATCTGGCAGGACAAGCAGGAGCAAAAGCAATATTAAGGGTATTGACGGGCCATGTAAATCCTTCCGGGAAGCTGGCGGAAACCTACCCGCTTAACTATGAGGATACACCTTCTTTTCATCAATTTCCCGGCAAAGAAAACAGCGTAGAGTACCGGGAAGGATTGTATATAGGCTATCGTTATTTCGATACAAATGAAGTAGATGTACGATTCCCGTTCGGGTTCGGACTTAGTTACACCACCTATGAGTATTCCGGAATGGAGGTCAATAAGGAGGGCGTAACCTTTAACATTACGAATAGCGGGGACAGGCCGGGAATGGAGATCGCTCAGCTCTATGTGAGGTGCAGATCCAAAGATATCTTTAGGCCCAAAAAAGAATTAAAAGGATTTGTTAAGATTCCCATTAATCCAGGTGAGACCAAGACTGTCTACATCCCTTTTGATGATAAAACCTTCCGTTACTTTAATATAAAGAGCAATCGTTGGGAAGTTGAGGCTGCTGATTATAATATTATGATCGGCGCATCAAGTGCTGATATCCGATTGAGAGATGTCGTTAGCATAGAAGGTACGGGAGCCCCTCTTCCGTACGATAAAACGAAACTACCATCCTATTATTCCGGCAAAGCAAATGATGTAAGCCAAGAGGAATTTGAAAATTTGCTAGGGGTTAAGGTGCCGGAAGCCAAATGGGATCGAACACAGCCACTTGGCTATAATGATACGATTGCCCAGTGCCAGTATGCGAGGGGAATAGCGGCAAGATTTGCTTTTAAGCTCATCCATTTCTCGCATTGGTTTCTTAAGAAAATAGGGAAAAGAAGCACTGCCAATCTGATCATCATGTCGGTCTATCATATGCCCTTTCGAGGTGTCGCGAGAATGACTGGCGGCGTCATCAATATGCGTATGCTGGACGGCATTCTGATGATGGTCAATGGTCAGTTTATTAGAGGCCTGCGTCATGTCATGCGGGAGAAGAGGAAGAAGGCAAAGCTCTCAAAGACGAACCAAAACCTGCAGCAGACGGGGAAGGAGGCTTGAGTCGTATGGAAAACGAAAAATTAGCAGATCGTAAAAATAGCTCGAAGATTATAGGATTATGGCATAGCTACAAAAATAAGCATCCCAATACCGCTCAATTTCTAGTATTCTTTATGTTGAGTAATGGAATAACCCTATTGCAGTTTGTGTTAATGCCTCTATTTAAGAGAGTCTTTTCCCAAACTTCTTTGGTAAGCACGAATTTTCAAGTGCTGTTTTTTGGTCAAAACTTCGATGGAAGTGACTATTATGTATTTGATTATGCAGCGGGTTCGCTTGCAGCGGGAGGCGGAGGCGGGCTTGCCTATTTCTTAGCTGTTCAAGTCACAATCGGAATTGCACAAATCATTAATTTTTTTGCTCAGAGAAGCATTACCTTTAAGTCTAACTCCAATATTTGGATTAGTGCTTTTTGGTATGTGGTTGCTTATATTGTAATTACGATTGGCGCGGCTGCAGCTCAAGGGTTTTATAAAACGCCTGTTTACAACTTGTTTATCAACACCTGGGGAATGGGAGGGATCGGGGAAACCATCGCAGATGTGATCACAATGATTATTAACAGCGCCATTTCGTTCTGGGTCTTTTTCCCGATCTTCAAAATCATATTCAAACAGAAGCGTGAACAATCAGCTTAATGAAAGTAGGGTTTGCAATGAAATTATTATCAGTCATCATTCCTTGCTATAATTCGCAAGATTATATGAGGTATTGCATCGAGTCCTTGTTATCTGGCGGGGAACGCGTTGAGATACTGATAGTAAATGACGGATCGACCGATCAAACGGCCCAAATTGCCGATGATTATGCAAGTCAGTATCCCCATATTATAAAAGCGATTCATCAGGAAAACAGCGGGCATGGAGGGGCGATCCATACAGGTATCCGACATGCTTCCGGGATCTATTTCAAGGTCGTGGATAGTGATGACTGGGTAGATCCGCGAGCTTATCTCAAAATTTTAGACACTCTGGCTGACTTCCATGCAGCTTCAGAGTGTGTAGATATGATCATTACCAATTTTGTCTATGAAAAAGAAGGCGCCAAGTATAAAAAAGTGATGAAATATGAAAATGTCCTTCCAGTGGGGGAGATTTTTACCTGGGAAGACATTGGAACTTTCCGCAAAGCGCAGTATATTCTGATGCACTCTGTTATCTACCGAACGCAGATACTTAAAGATTGCGGCCTTGAGCTTCCCAAGCATACCTTTTATGTTGATAATTTATTTGTGTATCAGCCGCTTGGACATGTTAAGAAAATGTACTATATGAATGTAGATTTTTATAGATACTTAATTGGCAGGGAAGGTCAATCGGTTCAGGAAAATATTATGATCAGAAGAATCGACCAGCAAATTAAAGTGAATAAACTTATGATTGAAACGATGAAATCGGCAAATATTCAAAGTCCGAAGCTCCGTGCGTATATGCTTCATCATCTGGAAATTGTAACGGTCGTTTCGGTCATTTTATTAATTCGTTCAGGTACAAAAGAAAATTTGATGAAGAAAAAGGAACTCTGGGAATATATCAGGAATCAGGATATTAAAATGTATCGTGCTTTTAGACACGGACTTATGGGGCACTTATTACATTTGCCAGGCCGGGTAGGAAGACGCATTTCAGTAGGGGCATACAAAATATCGCAGAAAGTTGTAGGATTCAATTAATGAGTGTGAAATATGACTTTTTAATCGTTGGCGCTGGTCTTTATGGTGCGGTGTTTGCACACAAAGCGAATGAGGCAGGGAAAACCTGTCTCATTCTTGATAAGAGGAGTCATATTGCAGGGAACATTTATACGGAAAAAGTCGAAGATATACACGTACATCGCTACGGTGCGCATATTTTTCATACGGCTAATCACGCGGTATGGCAATTTGTTAACCGATTTGCCGATTTCAATCGATATACGAATAGTCCGTTAGCCAATTATTATGGCCAGATTTATAATTTGCCCTTTAATATGAATACATTCAATAAATTATGGGGCGTGACGACTCCGGATGAAGCCAAGAAGTTCATTGAACAGCAACGGGAAGAAAGTTATGTTGAGAACCCGCAAAATCTGGAGGAACAGGCGATTAACCTCGTGGGCAATGAAATCTATGAAAAACTGATTCGCGGTTACACGGAAAAGCAATGGGGGCGTCCCTGTACGGAGCTGCCGGCCTTTATTATCCGCAGATTGCCTGTTCGATTTACTTATGACAATAATTACTTCGACGATCCTTATCAGGGTATTCCTGTGGGCGGCTACACCGCGATGGTCGAGCGAATGATTGAAGGGATAGATGTTAAACTAGATACGGACTATCTGGAAAACAAAACGTATTGGGATAGTCTTGCGGAAAAGGTCGTGTATACGGGTCCTGTAGATGCTTATTTTAACTATTGTTTTGGCGTGTTGGAGTACAGAAGTTTACGATTCGAAACAGAGGTTTTGAATAGGGACAACTATCAAGGCAATGCTGTCGTAAACTTCACTGACCGCCAGACCCCCTACACTAGAATCATTGAACATAAACATTTTGACTTCGGCGATCAAGACAAAACCATTATCACGCGCGAATATAGCGTCGAATGGAAATTGGGCGATGAACCCTACTACCCCATCAATGACGAGAAAAACAATGCCCAATATGAAAGGTATAAAACGTTGGCCGAGCAAGAGAACAGCGTGATTTTCGGAGGCCGTTTAGGAGAATACAAGTATTACAATATGGATAAAATTGTGGAGACTGCATTGCGTAAGGCAGCGGAGGTTTTAAGAATGTAATGGATGCAGTCCACAGGCAAAGCTTCACATGACTGTCGATGAAAAATGTCTTGCGATCCATTTGTGATCGTAGGACATTTTTTTCTTTACTCTTACCACTCATGACGAACGGAAAGAAACAGATTACGGATAGTCAAGGGGGGTAGCGCATGCTATAATTGATAATGATTATCAATGACAACGTGTATCGAAACGGAGAATAAATCATATGAGGAATTTCCACCAAAACTTTCATTTCTATTACGACGAGCTTGGGTTACCGCGGCAAAGCTCAGGCTGTTCGGGACAGATGAATCTGCACACACCTATCGTGGAGGGGACCATTCGCCGTTTCGTTCCGCGCCCCGATTTCGAAATCGTATTTTCCGACTTGAAGTTTCATAAAGAATTTATGATGCCGCTGATGACAAGGGCGCCCATGGTCGAGCTGCACTATTGTTTGCAAGGAAAAAGGGTCGTCCATGCTCAGCGCAACCAATACGAATTTGTTCCGGGTATGTGCGCGCTTCAGTTGATCGACGAAGTGAAAGTGCAGTTCGAATTTACCAGTAATCAGCCTTATCTGATGCTGGGGATCGGGATCCCCGTCTCGACCTTCCATCACTATATGGAGGATGTTTCGGGCATCAGGAAACTTGACTTCTCCAACCTTCTGGGACGACAGCCATTTCGCCTCTTTCACGAATCAATCGATCCGGCGGCTTCCGTAATCATTAATCGGTTGACTCATTCTGTGCAGACGCGCGGAATAGGAAACCTTGAATTGGAGTGCAGCGTGCTGGAGCTTATGATGTCGGCCTTTCAATCCTTTCTTGTCGATGCAAAGCTGCCGAAGTTGTCCAGAACCGAAATGCAAAAAATACATCAAGCACGCGATATCGTGTTGGAGAGAATGGAAAATCCGCCCTCACTGATCCAACTGTCCCGCATGGTTGGTCTGAACGACTACAAATTAAAGTCCGGCTTTAAAGAACGATACGGAACGACCGTATTCGGTTATTTGCGGGAAAAGCGGTTAGAAAAGGCTTTTCTTCTGTTGCAGCAAGGAGAGTTGAATGTCAATGAAACATCGCTGGCGGTAGGCTATTCCAATCCCAGTTATTTTTCAGAGGCATTTCGGAATAAGTATGGCATAAATCCCGGAAGCTTGAGCAGACGTTAGTTTTGTGTTGCAGCCTATATAATCTTGAACATTCTTTGACCTGAAAAACTGTTCTTCGGAGCAGTTTTTTTTGTTGAATGGATTCCTCCCTGTAACCGTGAAAATATTCCGTCTAGTGGTGGAGGCTGCATTCCATATTGTTGTATTCTTGATGATAATGAGTCTCATTCGCATTGTAAGGCCTCACTAATCGCAATGACAAATGAAACGTAAACCTAAATAGAAAGGTAAGGATTGAAGCATGAATAAGAATCGAAAAACGGTAGTATCGATCGCCATTTCAGTCATGTTATTGTGGTTGGCAGCAGGTTGCGGTGGAACGGTTACAAAAGAACAACCAGGAGAAAAATTGCCTCCGTCAAGCAAAGAAGAAAATATCGTCTCCGGATTTCCCAGAACGATCACGCACTTGAAGGGGGAAACCGTTGTCCAAGCAAAACCGATCAAAATTGCAGCACCCTATATCGCCTTTGTCGACTACCTTGCTGTGCTGGATGAATATCCAATTGCCGCGCAAGGAGTGGAAACGATCGAGCAGAATTTTCCGAATTTGAGCAAACGTGTCGCGGGAAAAAATATTCTGGATCTCGGTATGGAGGTCGATCTGGAGAAGCTGCTTGCCGCACAGCCGGATCTTATTATCGCTGCGGACGATATGGAGGATCAGTATGAGAAGCTGTCGCAAATCGCGCCGACTGTCCTGTTCCCGCAAGCGGGCGACTGGCGGGACACGCTGCAGCAAATTGCCGATGCGATTGGCAAGGAAGAGATAGCAAGCAGCGTCCTGGCCGAGTTTGACCGTAAATCTGCGGAATATAAAGAAAAGTTGGCGTTTCGCAGCCAGGAGTCTGTCATGTTTACGATGTACAGCGGCAAAGAAACTTTTGTGATCTGGAACGATGGGCGATTTGACCCATTTTATAAAGGGCTCGGGCTGAAGCCAGTGGACGGAGCTGGAGCAGGCGGGCAAGTGTCGCTCGAAAGTTTGGCCGCGCTCAATCCGGATCATCTATTTGTCATTAACAATTGGCAAAACCCGATTCAAGGCGGTGTCAAGGAGGCGCTGAAAGATAGCATGGTGTGGAACAGCATGAACGCAGTGAAAAACAACCACTTGTATGAGTTGGCCGATCCTTCGCTGCCCGGACCGATGGCGCTCGCCAAGATCGACGGTATCGAGGAGATCATGAAGGCATTGGGAAAATAACCCGGTCGGCAAATATGTAATCATAAAATAGCGAAGAAGGTTATCATATGATGGGTTTCAAAAAAGCGATGATCATGAGTATAAGTCTCATTCTGATATTGCTGTCATTCGGATGCAGCAAAGCGCACGATACAACGAGCGAACGTGAAGGAGCCGTTCCCGATTCTTCGACGGGAAAGGAGCTTTCGCAACAACTGACCCGAACGATCAAGGATGCCAAGGGCGAAGTTATCATTCCCGCAAAACCTGAGCGGATTGCGGACATCTCTGGCTCTACCGAAGAACTGCTCGTACTTGGCTTTCAGCCTGTGCTGACAGGAAACACCGATATGGGGAATCCCGGCGAAGTGACTCCCATTCTGAAAAAAGAACTGAAGGAAGGTGTCATTATCGGCGGCTGGTTCCAGACGGACGTAAATGTGGAAGCGATTATGGAGGCCAACCCAGATGTCATTTTTGCCGGCCCCACGCAGGAGAAAATCTACGATCAGTTGTCGAAAATTGCTCCGACGGTACGGGTGCCCTACGGATTTAACGCGTTTCGCGAACGTTTTGCTTTTATCGCCGAGACGCTTGGCAAGAAGGAGGCAATGGAGGATTGGCTGCAAGCATACGAGGCCAAGACACGTAAAGAACATGAGCGAATAACAGCGATGACCGGGGACGAGACGTTCGCGATAATCGAAGCGACGCAAAAAGAAATTCGCATATACTCCAGTACCGGCATTGCCGATATCGTGTACAACGACTTAAAGCTGCCCCGTACGCCAGGTCTCCCCGAACCAGATGCCTGGGGCGGCAAAGTAACCAGTCTGGAAGGCTTGTCTACCTTTAATCCGGATCATTTGATTTTGCTTGCCGATAGCTCTCAAAACGTGCTGGAGGAAAGTAGAATTTGGGGTAATTTGACTGCTGTCAAAGCGGGAAACGTATACCGCATGACAAGTCTCCAAAACTACAACGAAGCATTTTTCGCCTTGGGGAAGGAAGCGCTGCTGGATCAGCTTGTCGGCGACATCCTGAAACAGGTGCAATGAGGTGAGGTTGGAGGGGATTAAAATGGCACGAAAAAAAACGGGGGTATCCCGACTGTTGGAAATCGCCGGAGAAAAGCGCGGACTGTTGGTTGTCTCCGGACTGCTTTCTTCACTTAGTGCAGTATGTATGCTGGTGCCCTATGCATCTGTCTATTTCATTCTAAAAGATTTGCTGGAACATGCGGCATCACCGGTTTTGGCCGACGGAGGCAAGATGATCCGCTGGGGCGTGATTGCGTTGCTCGGTCTGCTCGGGAGTCTGGCGACAATGTACACGGGCGGTATGGTATCCCATATCGCCGCTTTTCGGATTTTGTACGGTATGCGGGTCAAGCTGACAAAACATATCGGTAAGCTGCCGCTCGGCTGGCTGAACGGTACTTCAACGGGAGCCGTCAAGAAAACGCTGGAACAAAACGTGGAAAAAGTCGAAACGTTTATCGCCCATCAGTTGCCCGATCTCGTTCACGTCGCAGTGACAACGCTGCTGATGATCGCGGTTATGCTTACGCTCAATGTTTGGCTGGCGATTGCATGCATCGTGCCGATTGCCCTTGGTTTTGCGGTTCAGATGATGCTGATGTCCGGGCCGAAAACGAAAGAAAATGTCAAGCGGTATCATGATTCGCTGGAACGGATGAATGCCTCCGCCGTCCAGTATGTGCGGGGGATGCCGGCAATCAAGGTGTTTGGGCAAACCGTGCAATCGTTTCGCCAATTCTATCAGGACATGATCCAATACCGCGATTATTGCGTGAAATATACGGATCAGTTTCAAAACGGATATTTGATCTTCAAGGTCATTCTCGGCTCATTTGCCGCGTTCGTCTTGCCGGTCGGCGTGTTTTTGCTGAGCCGGGACCCAGGCAACGTCGCCTTCGCCTCCGTTCTGCTGTTTTTCATGGTCATGGCGCCGGGCATTTCCGCTCCTATGTTCAAAATCATGTTCCTGACTTCGACGCTCAGAGATATTAACGAAGGTGTGGAGCGTATCGACCGCATATTGGCTGAACGGCCTGTGCCGGAACCGGAGCATCCGAAACGGCCGAATGAGTTTGATGTTTCTTTCGATAACGTCAGTTTTTCGTATGGAGCGGGGTCATCAAACGCCGACACGCTCACGGACATTTCATTTACCGCCCGCCAAGGGGAAGTGACGGCGCTCGTCGGTCCGTCGGGAGCCGGCAAATCGACAGTGGCGAGCCTGGTGCCCCGTTTCTGGGATGTGAAAGCGGGAGCGATTCGTATCGGCGATGTGGATATTCAAGACATGGTCTCCGACGATCTGATGAACACCGTTGGTTTCGTGTTTCAGGAATCGTTTTTGTTTTACGATACCGTATACAACAATATCGCGGTCGGGCGGCCGGACGCGTCGCCGGAAGAAGTTTTCGCCGCGGCGAAGGCGGCGCAGTGTCATGCATTCATCGAGAACCTTCCGCAACGCTATGACACGTTGATCGGAGAAGGAGGCGTCTATTTGTCTGGCGGGGAGGAACAGCGGATGGCCGTGGCCAGAGCGATTCTGAAGAACGCCCCTGTGCTTGTGCTCGATGAAGCGACCGCATTCGCCGACCCGGAGAATGAGTATGAGATGCAATTGGCGTTAAAAGCGTTGATCAAAAACAAGACGGTCATGGTCATTGCGCATCGCCTGTCCACAATTCGGGATGCGGAGCAAATTCTCGTGATGGAAAGCGGGAGAATCGTTGAGCGGGGACGGCATGAAGAACTGATCGCGTCTAACGGCTTGTATGGGCGGATGTGGAGCTCCTACTGTAGAGCGGGTCGCTGGCATATGGGCAAAGGGGAGGTGGCGGCTGAACATGAGCATGCTGCGCAACATTACGGCGGATAATCCGCGAACTTTGATCAAACCTGTTTTGTATACGACACTTGCCAATTTGGCGGGCATAATTCCGTTTGCGCTGCTGGTAGAAGCGATGAGACTGATCTTTGACCCGTTCGTCCATCCCGAAATTCCGCTCGATACGGGGCGGCTCTGGTTGGTGTGCAGCGGCATGGCCGTATCGCTTGTTCTTTTGTACGGCTGCGAGGTTCCCGCCTATCGTTCCCAATACCGCAATGCGTACAGCGCGGCGGTGGACGGACGGTCGCGCTTGGCCGAGCATTTGCGCAAGCTGTCGCTAGGGTATCTGAACAGGCGCGATCCTGGCGATCTTGCCAATATGATGATGGGTGATTTCACGATGCTGGAGCACGGCATCTCCCATCTGTTGCCGCAGATGATCGGGGCTGTCGTCATGCCGGTTCTTGCTTTGATCGGCCTGTCATTCCTTGACTGGCGTATGGCGTCTTCATTGTTCGCGGCGCTTCCCGTCGCTATTCTGCTGGTGGTCATGACTTCCGGCATCCAGCGCAAACTCGGCACGCAGCATATGCGGGCGAAGATCGATGCCGGCAACCGGCTGCAAGAATACTTGAACGGCATTCACGTCATCAAAGCCTATAACTTGACGGGGGAGCGTTTTACCCGGCTGGATCGTTCGTTTAAGGAATTGATGCGGCAGAGCATCCGAATCGAAGGGATGCTGGGACCGATTGTACTAAGCGCAATTGCCTGTATCCGGGCCGGACTTACCCTGATGGTGATAATTGGCGTTCATCTGCTGCTCGGTGGAAGCTTGGATGTCACCACTTTCGTAGCGTTCCTTATTATCGGCACCCGGATCTTCGATCCGCTGCAGACTGCGCTTGTAGGTTATGCGGAGTTCCGCTATCACGAGCAAGCGGGGGAACGCATCGTACAGCTTTTGCGGGAGCCTGTCATGCAAGGAGATCGGCAACCGTCTGCAGGACATGATCTTGAATTGAAGCAGGTTACGTTTGGCTATCTGGAGAAAGCGGTTTTGCAGGACGTTAGCATACGCATGCCATCCGGTTCCTTCACCGCGCTGGTCGGTCCTTCGGGAAGCGGCAAGAGTACCGTTCTGCGGCTGATTGCCCGCTTCTACGATCCGGAACGGGGAACGGTGACGATGGGCGGTGAAGATATCCGCACATTAGAACCGGAAGCGCTGCTGCACAAAGTGTCGATGGTTTTTCAGGACGTCTATCTGTTTCAGGACACGATTGCAAACAACATTCGTTTCGGGCGAAAGGGTGCAACGCGAGAGGAAATCGAGGAAGCGGCACGACTCGCTTGTTGTCACGAATTTATTATGAAACTGCCCAGCGGCTACGATACACCGGTTGGAGAGGGCGGCAGCACGCTGTCAGGCGGAGAAAAACAGCGAATTTCCATCGCAAGGGCAATCCTGAAAAATGCGCCGGTCATACTGCTCGATGAAGCGACGGCTTCCCTCGATCCCGAGAACGAAACGGAGATTCAGCAAGCGATCGATCGGCTTGTTCGAGGCCGAACGGTCATCGTCATCGCTCACCGGTTGAAGACGATACAACATGCCGACCAGATTGTTGTACTGGATGGCGGGCGGATCGTAGAGCAAGGCCGCCATGACGAACTGCTATCATGGAACGGCCTGTATGCCCGTCTGTGGAAACGGCAGCATGAAGCGGGCGAGTGGCGGATGTCTTCCTGAATGCCTTCGCGCACATGAATAAACATCCTCTGGCATAGTGATGGCGAACCCGATTTAGGAGCGCCAACAGCATGCAGGGGATGTTTTTTTGTGCTGGGAGGCAGGCCAGCTATGCTCGGCAGACGTACCGGAAAGAAGCGCTGCGGATCATTTGCTAACGTTCTTTGCGTTATCCGATGGCCATCGGCGTCCTTCGAGCCCTTCACTAAAGCGGGAGCAAGATGCCTTGTCAGAAATCTCGATTAGATAATTGTTCATATCGCATTTGTGATGGGTGCATTTGAATTTGTGTTAGTCCGTGCTACACTAGCATAAATAATGAGAATCATTATCAATGCCATGCACTGATTTTGCGGCGATTACCCGTGATGTCTTGTTGGCAAGAACCTTATGACAAAATAAAATTCGAGGTGGATTATTCATGTCATCAACAGTAGTAGCACAACAAACAGACCAGGAAACAAAAGTGAGTAAAACGACTCCAATATTAATTTCTTTTTTAATTGCGGGTTTTATTGGATTGTTCAGTGAAACGGCTTTAAATATGGCTCTTGGAGAGTTAATCCAAATATTTTCAATTCAATCTTCCACCGTTCAATGGCTGACAACAGGATATTTATTAACCTTGGGGATATTAGTTCCTGTCTCTGGTCTTTTACTCCAATGGTTTAGTACACGTCAACTATTTATTGTGTCATTGATTTTTTCAATTATGGGCACGCTTGCCGCAGCTTTAGCACCAAGCTTCGCAGTATTAATGTTTTCGCGAGTGATTCAGGCGATCGGTACGGGATTATTGTTGCCCCTGATGTTTAATTCGATTTTAATGATTATCCCTGTAGGCAAGAGAGGTGCAACAATGGGACTTATAGGGTTAGTCATTATGTTTGCTCCAGCAGTAGGACCCTCAATCTCAGGATTAATTCTCGAAAAACTGAATTGGCATTGGATTTTTTGGGTTTGTTTACCGTTTCTGATTCTTGCGTTAGTCTCGGGTATATTGTATATGCAGAATGTTTCGACGATCACGAAACCCAAAATGGATATACGATCTATTCTCCTATCTTCGATTGGTTTTGGCGGAATCGTCTATGGTTTTAGCACCGCAGGTGAAAATGGCTGGGGAAGCACGATTGTAATAACGACGATCATTTTAGGTCTTATTGCACTGATCTTGTTTACTTTGCGACAGTTAAAAATGGATAAACCGATGCTTGATTTACGGGTATTAAAATATCCAATGTTCACCCTTGGGTTATTGGTCGTATTTATTTGCTTCATGGTGATATTGTCCACGATGATTTTGTTGCCACTATATTTGCAAACAGGGTTAGCGTTGACTGCATTTACTGCGGGGCTTGTTTTATTGCCGGGTGGTGTGTTGAATGGATTAATGTCCCCAATCACAGGTCGTATCTTTGACAAATTCGGACCAAGAGGACTTGTTATACCTGGATTTGCGATTATGCTCATCATGTTATGGATCATGTCAAACGTAACCATTGAAACACCGGTAAGTATGGTTATTGTGATGCACACCATTCTATTTATAGGTATATCGATGGTGTTGATGCCTGCTCAGACAAATGGACTCAATCAATTACCGAAAAATCTTTACCCGGATGGCACTGCATTAATGAATACATTACAGCAAGTATCGGGAGCAATTGGCACTGCAGTTGCAATTACGATCATGTCCGCTTCTCAAAAAAGTTATATGAACAATCTGACCGATCCATCTGCCCCTTCTTCAATAGAGGCTTCATTAACAGCCGGAGTGCAAGACTCCTTTATATTCACTCTAATCATAGCTGCAGTGGGTTTAATTGTTTCCTTCTTCATCAAATCCTCTCGCGTTAGATAGGTAATTCCAATGCGGATTCGTCCATTAATTACCCTGCGGTGGCGGGTCAGATGCGGATCTCGTTACTGCTTAGCGGCGGCACGAACGGCGGCAGGGACTCCCGAAGGCATGCTCGGCTTTGAAGACCGTAATGACCGGCAAGCTCATGCCTCTGACTCCATATGCTGCCGAATGATTGCAGCCAGCGTGGACAGCAGGGGAGCTTTATTCGTTTTGACAAAAAAATGGTCGCCTTCGATCATGTCAAGTGTGAACGCTCCGCAGGTAGAGCTGCTCCACGCCTCCATTTCTTCCCGGCTTGCTTCAGGATCATCTGTGCCGCAAAAAGCCGATATGGGACAATCCATTTTGTCTTCCTCCGAAAAGATATATGTCTCGTCCAGCGTGAAATCCGCTCGCAAGGTTGGGAGAAACAGGTCCATGAGCTCCTTGTTTTGGAGCAATGCTTCTGATGTACCGGAAAGACGGCGCAGCTCCTGCACGAACGCTTCGTCTGTCAGCTTGTGGAGAGGGCTTGGTTCAGGGATGTATGGGGCGCGGCTGCCGGAGACGATCAGCCTGCAAGGCTGGACCCCCGGGCTGCGTCGCAGCCGGTGGGCAAGCTCAAAAGCGATCCGAGCGCCCAAACTGTGCCCGAGCAACATGAATGGTGTTTGCACATAAGGGGCAATTGCTTCGCCAATGGCTTCAACAAGCGGGCTCATTTCAGTATAGGGCGTCTCGGCTCTCCGGTGTTCCCGTCCGGGCAGTTGGATGGGATACACGCCTATAGTTGCGGGTAGCTCTTGCTCCCAGCCGCGGTACATGGAAGCGCCTCCGCCCGCATACGGCAAACAATACAGGCGCAAAGCATCATCAGGAGACGGTTCGGACAACAGCCATGGAGCAGCCGTTTTTTTGACAGCAGCCATCATTATATCCCTCCATTGTTACTTAGCAGCGCGTATGGCCTGATTTTTTTGCGGTAATCTTTTGGCGTCAGCTCGGTGCTTTTACGAAAAAGCTCGCAAAAGCGGCTGGCATTTTTGTAGCCGACCATGCACGCAATTTGACTGATTTTAAAATCGGTGTTTGTGAGCAAATTTTCAGCATGATTCATTCTCGTTTTCTGGATATATTCCGTAATCGTGCAATGATTGAGCTGTTTGAATGAAGCCTTCAGCTTGGTGGTGCCCATGCAGGCGATTCTCGCCAGTTGATTCAAGAGAATATCTGATGCAAAATTCCCGTTGATATAGGACATAACTGCCGATAGATTGGTTAAATCCTGGTCGGACAAGCATGCTGATGAATACTCCGCTTTTGTCTTCAAGTTTCGTTCAACTACAAGCGCTAATGCCTCAGCGACCTTTCCCTCATAATACAGCTTGGCCGATATGCCCAAGCCCCGGTAGTTCCGAATTTGGCGAAAAAGAACGGCGAGTTCGGGAAAATCGGCCACGCCTTCCGCATCGGTAAAAGCGGTACGAAGATCTTTGTATTCCCCCGGATATTTTTCATTTATGTAACTTTCAAAGTATTGGGGGATGATGACGATTCCGACCGAGCGAATGGGAACATTTTTGCGATAGACCGCTTGATAGAGCTTGCCGCCGCTCAGATGTCCCTTAACGTAATTGCATGTCAGCTGGCCGCTCGGCTCCAGCTCTTCGCCGGATACGGAATCATAGCAGCTGAGGCAGATATATTCGGGCTGCAGGTATTTCAGGTGCAGGTCTTCATGAAACACAAAATCCTGAACAAACACAGAAAATAAATTGTGATGACAATACGCCCAGAAATATCCGCGCCCCTTTTCGGGCGCAAGCGTGTAACAAACGCCGGCTTTGCTTCCATGCCTGCCGCTTTTATCAAGGTAGAAGCCTGTCTCCGCCAGGCAAGGCAGAAACACCTCCGTCATAATATCCATCATTACGTAACCCCCTTTATTAATAGGATCGGACGAAAATATATCTGGAAAAGACGATAGTCGGTTGACAGTATTGACCAAGTATCTTGAAAAAAATTAAAGTAAGAGCAGGCCGAAGTAAGAATGATAATCATAATCATTTAAACTTATCATAATGGAAGTGATAATGATTATCAATTGAAAAGAATCGTAAGCATTACGATTATATTAGACTTGTCAATATTTTACAAGTAGTCAGGAGGAGAAATTTTGCAAACAGGGCTGCAAGCTCAAGGAAATGTTGCGACGAACAAATGGAAAATGAGGGATTTCATCACACTGGCCATTTTTAATGTGGTCATGCTGATCGTAATCACAGTCAACGGAATGTTTGCCTATCCAATCAATTATTTGATTGGCACCGGTATAGTTGCGCTTATCAACGGTCCGATCTACATGGTAATGGCCAGCAAAATCAACAAAAGGGGCATTCTGTTTTTCAGTGCCTTGCTTTCCGGGCTGTTTTTTGTTGCATTCGGCCAAGTTCATTATCTGCTTGTCTTTGCGGTAACGGGGTTGCTATGTGAATTGATCGTATGGGGAGGCGAGGGGTACAAACAGCCAGTGCGCAATGCGATTGCCTACGGCCTATTCTATGTCGGCTACATGATGTGCGGCATAGTGCCGCTGATTTTTTTCAGAGAGAAGTATGTTGGCGGACTTGAGGAGCAATATTCGCCGGAAGCGCTGGCCGATATGCTCTACTACTATGAGACTCCCAATATGGTTTTGATTATGTGCATCACTACAATCGTCGGTGCTATAGGAGGCTGCTTGCTTGGCCGTGTGATGCTTCGCAAACATGTCAAAAAGGCGAAATTAGTGTAATGCAGCTCGATCCGAGAACCCATGTCATGATCTTAATTGCGGCTACCCTGTTTCTGGCGCTGGCAGATGATCAGTGGCAGCTGCACGCTTTGATTGGCCTCAGTACGCTATATATGCTCGGCCACAGCATGCTGAGGCAGGCGGTATATTTTGTGCTGGTGTACTTGGCCATATTGGCATTGCTGGACGTTCTGGCAGGCCGGTCCGCCGGCTTTGGTCTGATCTTGTATACTTTCTCACGCATGATTCCGGTTGCAATGATTGGCGCGGTATTGGTACATACATCTCCAAGCCGAATTATGTACGCGCTGGAACGGGCTAAATGCCCCAAGCCGATTTCGGTTATGCTGTGCATTTTGATCCGATTTTTTCCAGTCCTGTTTATGGAGATTTTTGCGATTCGCGACGGCATCAGGGCCAGAGGTATTTTTCCGCGCTGGCACAGTCCATTGAAGCGGCCGCTGGTCGTATATGAGTGCTATTTTGTGCCATTGATGGTGAGATGTCTGAAGCTGTCGTCGGAGCTGTCCTCCTCCGCTGAGCTGCGGGGAATCGAATGCAGCAACAACCGTTCGACTATTCACCGGGCGGGGCTTCGGGGGATGGATGCTGCGGCGATTGGACTTTACGCCCTGTTGGGCGCGCTGACGACTGCGGCAGGGGGAAGTGTCCTATGATTTCGCTTAGCAATGTGACATTTATGTACGGTCACGATGATGATGATTCTGTGTCGGAATCAGGTGTACAGAATATTTCCCTGTTCGTCTCACCCGGGCAGTGCGTTGTGCTTTGCGGGCGCTCGGGCTGCGGCAAAAGCACGATTTTACGGCTGATGAACGGGCTTGCGCCGGGCTGCTATCCAGGCAAATTAACGGGAGAGGTGATGGTAGACGGGAGCAATCCGGCTGCGCTGCCGCCTGAGGAACGGACGCGAAAGCTGGGCGTTGTATTTCAGGACCCGCGCAGCCAGTTTTTTATGGACAACGTTAGGGATGAACTTGCCTTCTCCGCAGAGAATCTGGGGCTGCCGCCGGAGTTGATCATGGAGCGCGTTAAAAGGCAAGCGGAGCTGCTCGGCATAACGCATTTGCTGGAGCGAAAGCTGGCCCGGCTATCCAGCGGACAGAAGCAGCGTGTGGCGATCGCCGCCGCTTCGGTGCTGTCGCCGCCTTTGCTTATCCTGGATGAGCCGACCGCCAATCTGGATGAGCAGGCGACAGCTGCGATCGTCGAGCTGCTCGGCACGCTCAAGCGGGGAGGCACAACGATTGTCATTAGCGAGCATCGGCTGCACGCCCTGCTGCCCATTGCTGATTCCTTTGTATGTATGGAGCAGGGGAGGATATCACAACTATGGACGAGACAGCAGTTTGCCGCCCTTTCCTATGAAGTGGTGCGTCCGTATGGCCTGCGCCATCCCGATATGGTGAACACCAATATGGCAGGCAAAGCGTCGCAAGATGCTGACTCAGCCCCCGTTCTGACGGGTCATGGCCTCTCGTTTCGCCACAATCGCAGTGACGAAGGAATGACCGGTATCGATCTTGCGCTTCCGAGAGGCAGCGTCACCGCATTGACGGGCGAGAACGGAGCGGGGAAGACGACGCTCGGCAAAATATTAAGCGGCCTGCTGCGCCAGCGCAACGGAAGGATTGTTCAGGACGGAATTGCATTGCCGGCCGGCCGGCGACGCGCGATGAGCTATCTGGTTATGCAGGACGCCGATTACCAGCTCTATGCCGACAGTGTAGGCAATGAGCTGGTGCTGGGACGCCGGCTGGATGAGGCGCTGCGCGACAAGGCTTATGCGGCCATGGAGGCGTTTGGCCTGAGCGCATTGCGCGATCGGCATCCGGCCTCCCTATCCGGCGGCGAGAAGCAGCGGGTAACGATGGCGGCGGCCTACTGCTCGGACGCGGAGCTGATTATTCTGGATGAACCGACCAGCGGACTTGACGGCGACGGCGTGCTTCATGTGGTCTCTTGGGTCAGAAAGCTGGCCTGGTCGGGGAAAACGGTCGTATTGATTACCCATGACCCGCTGTTGATCGGTCTTGCCTGTGATTACGTGCTGGAATTAAAGCGAAAGGGGGAGGGCCGCATTGAGCAAAGGGGCAAAGCAGGGAATACCCAGGTTATTGGAGCTGGCCGGTGAGAAAAAATCGCTGCTCGCCTGGTCGGGCATTTTATCAGCGGTCAGCGTCATGCTGATGCTGGTACCGTACGTATCGGTATTCATGGTGATGAGCGAACTGCTGCGTCATGCCACGGATATTTCGGCCGTAAACGGTCCGTTTATGATACGCTGGGCCATTTACGGAGGAAGCGGCATGCTGCTCGGCTACTTTTTGATGTATGTCGGAGGGATGCTGTCGCACATCGCCGCCTTCCGCATTTTATATGGCATCCGGGTGAAGCTGTCCGAGCATATCGGTCGCCTCCCGCTTGGTTATTTCAACAAAAACGCAAGTGGCAAAATCAAAAAAAACGTGGAGCAGGATGTCGAGAAAATCGAGCTGTTCATCGCTCATCAGCTGCCTGATCTGATCAGCACCGCCGTGATGATTGCGGCGATCATTGTGGTGATGTTTTTCCTGAACATCTGGATCGCACTTTCCTGTACGATCCCGATAATCATTGGCTTTGCGGCGCAATATTCCATGATGGCGGGGGAGAAGGCGAAGCGGGGGCTAAAGGAATATTTTGATGCGCTGGAAAACATCAACGCTTCCTCCATCCAGTATGTGAAGGGGATGCCGTCCATCAAAATTTTCGGGCAGACAGTGCGCTCCTTCCGCAAATTTCATGAGGATATCGTTCGCTACCGCGATTTCAGTCTCCAATATACCGACCAGTTTCAAAACGGCTACGTTTCATTTAAGGTCATCGTGCTGTCGCTGGCTACCTTTATTTTACCGGTAGGCCTGTTTCTTATTGAAGGACAGCCTGACAGCGTTGCATTTGCAGCTACGCTGATGCTGTTTCTCGTGATGGCACCGGGGATTTCCGCCCCAATTTTCAAGCTGAACCATATGGCTTCTACGATGAATGTCATTGGCGAAGGCGTCAGGCGTATGGACAGTATTTTGGCGGAACAGGCGGTAGCTGAGCCGGATGTGCCGCAGACTCCAGCTTTTTATGATGTGCAGTTCCATAATGTTGCTTTTTCATACGGCGGTGAAGGCGGCGCGAATGTACTAAGGGGACTTAGCTTTATGGCACGCCAGGGAGAAATCACGGCGCTAGTCGGACCGTCAGGCTCCGGCAAATCGACTGTGGCCCAGCTCATTCCGCGTTTCTGGGATGTCCAGCAGGGCAGTATCTCCATCGGCGGAGTGGATGTGCGGTCTATCGCAACAGAGGACTTGATGGACAAAATGTCATTCGTGTTCCAGGACACCTTTCTCTTCTCAGACACGTTATACAACAACATTCTGGCTGGCCGTCCGTCCGCGACGGCGGAGGAGGTCAAGGCCGCTGCACGGGCAGCCCAGTGCCACAGCTTTATCGAGCACTTGCCGCAAGGGTACGATACGCTGATTGGCGAAGGCGGGGTGTATCTGTCCGGCGGGGAGGAGCAGCGGGTGTCGGTAGCGCGGGCGATTTTGAAAAATGCACCTATTCTTGTGCTCGACGAAGCGACAGCCTATGCCGACCCGGAAAATGAATACCAGATGCAGCTTGCTCTTCAGCGGCTTATTGCCGGGAAGACGGTGCTCATCATCGCCCATCGATTGACGACCATTTGTGAGGCGAACCGGATTATCGTGCTGAAGGAAGGCGAAATCAACGATATCGGCACGCATGCCGAGCTGCTTGGCCGCAGAGGCCTGTATCGCAGCATGTGGGATGCCTATACCATGGCAGCAGGCTGGGAAATCGATCAAACGCAGCAAAGAGAGGAGGTACAGGCGCGATGATGAAGCGGCTGCATGCCATTACGGCGGGCAATCCGGGGAAGATGCTGAGGCCGATAACCTGGACGGTGCTCGCGGGCCTGGCCAATCTGTTTCCCTTCGGGTGCATGACGCTGGCGGTCAAAATGATTTATGAGAGCTTTGCTGGCGGGACCGCCCTCCCGATCCAGGGCTTATGGCTTGCCTGGGGAGGAATGCTGTTGTTCCTGGGGTTTGTATTTGCTGCTGAACGGCAGGCATACCGGGAGGTCTTTCGCGGAGCCTATGAGGCGTCGGCGGACGGGCGAATTAAGCTGGCCGAGCATATCCGCAAGCTGCCGCTTGGCTTTCTGCTCAAGAAGGACTCCGGCGAGCTCGGCCATACGATGATGAATGATTTTACCCAGACCGAAAATGCGGCGACACATGTGCTTCCGCAGCTTGTCAGCGGCATTGTCATACCGCTGATGGCATTTGCCGGACTGGTATTGATCGACTGGCGCTTGACGGCTGCCATGCTGGCGGGTTTTCCCGTCACGCTGCTCATCTTGTGGGGCGTTGCCCGCCTGGAGCGCAAGCTGGGACAAAGCCATTCCGAGGCGCGGGTCATGCAGTCGAATCGGCTGCATGAATATTTGCTCGGCATGAAGGTGATTAAGGCGTACAATTTGCGCGGCGTCAATTTCACAAGGCTTGAAAGGGCGTTCCGCAACTATATGCGGGAGAGTATCAAGCTGGAAGGGGCGCTGGGGCCATTTTTTCTCGTTGCTATCGCTTTTCTGGAGACCGGTCTGTCGCTCATCACAATGGTCGGAGTATTTCTCATTGTGGGCGGTGATATGACAGTGCCGCTGTTCGCGATGTTTTTGCTCGTCGGCACCCGTGTTTTTGACCCCCTTTCGGTTGCCATTATGCGTCTGCCAGCCTTCAAATATGATGCTATGGCGGGGGCGCGGATTGTAAGTTTGCTGGAGCAGCCCGTTATGGGCGGAGAACAGGAGGCGGGAGCGGGACATCATATCCGTTTTGAGCATGTCACCTTCGGCTACAGCCGGCAACCTGTCCTGGAGGACGTGACGGCAGAAATGCGGGAGGGAACGCTGACCGCGATCATCGGTCCTTCGGGCAGCGGGAAAAGCACGCTGCTTCGTCTGATCGCACGTTTTTACGATCCGCAAAGCGGCAAGGTGACCTTTGGCGGCATGGATCACAGCAAGGTAGAGCCTGAGCAGCTTATGAAAAAAATTTCCATGGTGTTTCAGGATGTCTACCTGTTTCAAGATACGATTCGCAACAATATCCGCTATGGCCGGGAGGACGCTTCACAGGAGGACATCGAAGCTGCGGCGCGGGAAGCCTGCTGTCACGATTTCATCATGAAGCTGCCGCTCGGTTACGACACGATTGTAGGAGAAGGAGGCTCTACCTTGTCGGGCGGCGAGAAGCAGCGCATATCCATTGCCAGGGCCATATTGAAGGATGCGCCGATTATTCTGCTGGATGAGGCCACATCCTCGCTTGATCCCGAGAATGAAGCCGACATGCAGCGGGCCATCGGCCGCCTTGTCAAGGGGCGCACAGTCGTCATGATTGCCCATCGGCTCAAGACGGTCGTCCGCTCGGACAATATTATCGTGCTGGACAAAGGCCGGGTGATCGGTCAGGGACGGCATGAGGAACTGCTTCAGCATTGCGGTCTCTACGGCAAGCTTTGGGATATTCAAAGCAGAACGAGCGGCTGGAAAATAGCTGCCGCAAAGGAGGGAGGACTGTGAAGAGAAACGAGCCAGGGAGTGAGAGGAGCAACGAGAAAGCGGAGCAGCAATTTATTCTTAACGGGGATTTGTGGAAGGTCATGATTCGCCTGTCCTGGCCGGCAATTATTGCGATGGTGCTTTACGGGCTTAATGCGGTCATCGCTGCTGTATTCGTTGGCCGTTATATCGGGGAGACGGCGCTTGCCGGCGTTTCGGTCGCCTATCCGCTCACACAGATCAGCACCGGCATCGGCTCTCTGATCGGAGTAGGAGCGGGAGCCGTGCTAAGCATTGCCATCGGCGGCAAGGACAAAGCAAAGCAGGAAAAGCTGCTGGGGCATGTGAACAGCCTTACGCTTGTTTTTACCGCCCTCTATATGATTGGAGGACTGCTGTTTTCCGGCCAGTTGATTCAATTAATGGGGGGCGAGGGAGAGGCGCTGGTATTGGGTGAGCGTTTTTTCAGCATTACCGTCCTTGGGGCCTTATTCTGGATCTACGGGCTCGCAACAAACATGATAGTCAGAGCTGAAGGGAAAATGAAAGCTGCCGCTCTGATCATGGGTATCGGGCTTGCTGCCGACGTGCTCTTTAATTACGTACTGGTCGTGCTGCTGGATCTGGGCGTTGAAGGCGCGGCTTGGGCTACGAACGGAGGCATGTCCGTTTATGCGCTGCTGGGCTGGTTATATTTCGGCCGGGGCTTCTCTTCATTCAAGACAAGGGTTAGCGCCATGTATTGGGATACCGCTATTATAAAATCGATTTTGGGCCTTGGCTTGTCATCCCTGATCATGGTTGTCATGAGCCTTGTGCAAGGCATCGTCGTCTTTAACGCGCTGGCCCGCTACGGTACCGTACAGGATATCGCTTTTTACGGCGTTGTTTATCGTATTTTCACGTTTTTGCTTACACCGATCTTTGGCCTGATGCGGGCCCTGCAGCCTGTCATCGGCATCAACTACGGAGCCGGACGGCAAGAGCGGGTGATCGGCGCCTACAAAATCTTTACCGTTGCCTCTCTGCTGCTGACGCTGCCTTTCTGGATTGTATCGATGGCGGTCCCGCAATTTGTCATGGGCTTAATGATGCCGGATCAGCCGTTTTCGCCCGATCAACTGCTTTATTTTCGGTTGTATATGGCTATTCTGCCGCTGCTATCGGCCATTTTTATGGCGATGACGTTTTTCCCGTCGATCGACAGAGGGAAGCCGGCCGCCCTGATCGGTATGGCGAGACAACTTGTCTTTTATGTGCCGGTTATGCTGATTTTGCCTCAGATTATGGGCGTAGCCGGCGTGTATTACGGTTCTCTTGCAATCGATGCGCTAATTGTGCTGTGGACGGCTGTCATGGTCAAGAAAGCTTTCACTACGCTCCGCAAGCAGGAGAGGTATTTGGCGGATGAAAGTATTGTTGCGCAATAGAACATATTGCACAGTAATGCTCTGAGGGAATCCGAGTTTACTAGAAACAGGATGAAACCAGGAGGGTTGATATGTTAAACAGCGAAATTGGGCAAGGCAATATCCTCGCCAGGGAGGGGCGAACCGGCGTTCATCGGCAATTGACGTTGGGTCAGCACTTGAAGGAGTGGGCTAACCGGTATGGCGATAATACCGCAATCGTAGAGGGAGATAAGAGAATCTCATATGTGGAACTGGACCGCTCAGCCGATGAGCTGGCGGCCGGTTTTATTCATTTGGGCATCGAGCAGGGGGATAACGTAGTTGTGCAGCTTCCCAATTGCGCGGCTTTTGCGGCGGCCTGTTTTGCCCTGTTCCGAATCGGAGCGCTGCCCGTCCTTGCCTTGCCCGCCCATAGGGAAGCGGAGCTGGACGGGATTTTTCGTCTAGCTCAGCCGGTTGCTTATATTATTCCGGATACCTTTATGGGATTTGACTATAACAAAATGGCTAAGCGGCTATTAAATGGCCATCCTTGCGTTAAGCATCTGATTGTTGACGGGGACGCTGCGGACGGGATTTGCCTTGCTCATACAGGCAAACCGCCGGTGTCGCTAAGCGGACCTTCGCCTGCGGATACTGCGCTGCTGCTGTTGTCCGGCGGGACAACCGGCACGCCGAAGCTTATTCCGCGTACGCATGCGGACTACGCGTTCAACGCCGACGCCGCGGCGAGGCGTGCCGGAATAAAGGAGCAAAGCGTTTACTTGGCTGTGCTGCCGATTGCCCACAATTTCCCGTTATGCTGCCCCGGCCTGCTGGGCACTTTTGCCGCAGGCGGCAAGGTGGTCATGTGTGCGACGACAAGCTGCGACGAGGCATTCCCTCTGATCGCACGCGAGCGTGTCACCATTACCGCGCTTGTACCGGCTTTGGTAAAGCTGTGGCTTGAGGAGCTGGAATGGGACAAGTCGAGCGACCTCTCCAGCCTGGAGGTGCTTCAGGTCGGCGGCGCCATGCTGGAGGAGGCGCTTGCCCGGCGGATTATGCCGGAGTTCGGCTGCAAGCTGCAGCAGGTATTTGGCATGGCCGAAGGGCTGATTTGCTGCACCGCGCTGGATGACGACGATGAAACGATCATCGGCTGTCAGGGCAAGCCTTTGTCGGAACAGGACGAGATCAGAATCGTCGATGAGTACGGGCTCGACGTTGCCCCGGGGCAGTTCGGCGAACTGATGGTACGAGGTCCCTATACCATTACCGGCTACTATAAAGCGCCTGAGCAAAACCGCAAGTCCTTTACGGCAGACGGCTATTATCGCTCCGGCGACCGGGCGAGACTGACGCCGGAGGGTAATATACAGCTTGGCGGACGGATGAAGGAGCAGATTAACCGCGCAGGCGAAAAAATCGACCCGGCCGAAATCGAAGCCTATATGATGGAGCATCCGGGCGTCAAAGATGCCGTGCTGATCGGCTTACCGGATGAACGGCTGGGTGAGAGAAGCTGTGCCTGCATTATTCCCGTATCGGAGGAGCCCGGTCTGGTTGAATTGCACCGTTATCTCCGCGATAAAGGCGTGGCCCGCTATAAATTGCCGGACCAGATAGTATGCACGGCCTATTGGCCGCTGACAAGCGTCGGGAAGATCGACAAAAACAAATTGAAGCGCATGGCCGCTGCAAGGAGCGCCGAGGAAGAAAATGCTGCATGCGAAGCGGCCGGTGATGCGGCTTATTATATGGAATGGAAGCTGGCTTTTGCCGGAGACGTCCACTTTGCGGCTGCGCAGCTTATTGATTTTGGTCTGTTTGATGACTATGTGCTCTATGAAAACGGAGACGAGCTGTCTCTCGGACTAGGAGCTCATATCTTGCTGACTGTAGACAGTGAAAATATCGTGCTGAAATCCGGTACGCATACACGGAGCTGGCCGAATACGGACTTGAGCGGGGGAGTGCAGAGGGCGTTGGCCGAGGTGCAGATTGCCGACTGGCGGGCTTATGGCATCGCAAATTTTGGACTGGCCCGCTATTATCGGCAGTTGCCGCTGCTGAATGAGGACCCCTGCCTGCTCAAGCTGTTTATTCCCGAAGCCGAGGTGCGTTTCCGCAAAGGTGAGATAGTGCTCCGGGCGCTTGCCCCGGAACGGCTGGAGAAGCTGAAACAGTTGGTGAAGCAGCTGCTCGCTGGCAATGTGGGCGGGCACCTTGCGCGCAGGCTGGAGCAGACCAGAGAGGCATTTCCTGAAGGCGGCGGTTATGATGCCGAAGCTTATATGAAGCGAGTGGGGCATGCGGTGGAAGATATTCGGCAGCGCCGGTATCAGAAGGTGATTTTGTCCCGAAAGATTCCATTTGAGCGCGAGCTTGATATGGTGGCTAGCTATGTGGCAGGCAGGCGGGTTAATTGTCCGGCGAGATCTTATTTGCTGAATTTGGAGGGCTTGCAGGCCGCCGGCTTCAGTCCGGAAACCATTGTCGAGGTAGATGCCCATGGATGGGCGAGTACGTTTCCGTTAGCGGGTACGCGTGCGGCCGGGGCCAACAGCAGTGAGGAAGGAAGGCTAAAGGCCGAGCTGTTGAACGATCCGAAAGAAATTGCCGAGCATGCAGTATCCGTCAAGCTGGCATTTGAGGAGCTGCAGCAGGTATGCGAGAGGGGCACAATCGTCGTCAATGACTTTATGTCTGTGACCAACCGGGGCACCGTGCAGCATTTGTCTTCACGCCTGCGAGGCAAGCTGAAGCAAGAATGCGGTCCATGGCACGCGCTGCAAGCGCTGTTCCCGGCGGTGACCGCATCGGGCATTCCGAAGAGGGAATCCATCGAAGCCATCGGCAAAATCGAAGATCAGCCCCGGAATCTGTACAGCGGCTCGGTCATGACGGTTGACAGCAGCGGCGCCCTTGATGCGGCTCTGGTGCTGCGGACGATTTTTCAGCAAAACGGCGCGGCTTGGCTCCAGGCCGGAGCAGGTGTTGTGAGTATGTCCTCACCGTCCCGGGAATTGGAGGAAACGAAGGAGAAGCTAAGCAGCTTCTCGGCGCAGCTGATAGCCGTATCGGAAGCCAGAAAGGAAGGCGTGCGTCAATGAATATACTTTTTTCCAAAGAAAGGGGGAGATAACATTATGAAAGAAAAGCTGCAACCGGCTGCCGCAAAGACAGGTCAACCTAACTTGCGTTATGAAGAGGTGCGGCGGCACATTCAAAGCCTGCTTCCCGTCTCAGCCGATTTCGCCGATGAGCAAAATCTGATCGAGCTGGGCCTGGATTCGCTGCAAATGATGCGAATGGTCAGCAGCTGGCGGCGTATGGGCAGCTCCGTTACATTCGCCGAGCTGATGGCTTCGCCTCGGCTAAGCGACTGGCGGAAGCTGCTGGGGCGGGATGCGCCAAAGGCTGCTTCGGAGCAGGGCGAAGCTGTGCAGCAGGAGACGAAAGCCCGGCTTTCGGTCAATGAGCCGTTTATGCTGACCGATGTGCAGCACGCGTACTGGATCGGCCGCCGTGATGATCAGCCGCTTGGCGGTGTGGGCTGCCACGCATATCTGGAGCTGGATGGCAGCGGCGTGGATGCTGGACGGCTGGAGCGGGCCTGGCAGCAAGTTCAGATGCATCACGGCAGTCTGCGTACGCGGTATTTGCCGGACGGGCGGCAGAAACGGATGACCCAGCCTTATGCAGAGGAGCTGCAAGTGTATGATTTGCAGTTGTGTCCTGGGGAGGAAGTGGAGCGGGAACTGGCGGCCATACGGAACCGGCTTTCGCATCGCTTGCTTGATGTGGAGATGGGACAGGTGTTCTCTCTGTCGTTGAGTCTGCTGCCGGAGGGCCATACTCGCATCCACATCGACGTTGATCTGCTCGCGGCAGATGTGCAGAGCCTGCATATATTGCTGCGTGACCTGGCTGCTGCGTATGCCCGGGGAAGTGAACCGGCAGCACCGGCGAACTGGAGCTTTGCCGCCTATCTTATGCGGGAGGGGGAGCGCCGCGCGGAAGAGAAGGAAAAAGCGGCAGCGTATTGGCAGCAGCGAATCCCGGCGCTGCCGGCAGCGCCGGGTCTGCCGTTAAAGGTGAGGCCGGAGGCCGTAAAGCGGCCGGTTTTTTCAAGACGCACATATAGGCTGGAGCCGGACAAGTGGGAATTGCTGCAACAACGCGCAGCAGCCAACGGGGTAACGCCGGCTATGGTGCTGCTGACCGCCTATGCGGAAGTGCTGGACCGCTGGAGCACCGACTCCAGGTTCCTTATTAATATCCCGCTCTTTGACCGGCAAAGCGATGAGCCGGGAATTGAAGAGGCCGTGGCCGATTTTACCAATTTGCTGCTGCTTGCCGTCGATTGTGCAGCGCCGCAGTCTTTTGTTCAGCGCGTGAAGGAAATTCAGTCTCGCTTCCATGAAGATGTGGCGCATGCCGCCTATTCCGGTGTTCAACTGCAGAGGGATTTGGCTCATTGCCGTCCGGGGGAGCGGGATTTTGCTCCGGTAGTGTTTGCCTGTAATTTGGGAACGCCGCTGCTCAGCGACGAGTGCCGGAATACGCTTGGCGAGCTGGCCTATATGATTTCGCAGACTCCGCAGGTTTGGCTTGATTTTCAAATCTATGAAATGGACGGCGGACTGCTGCTCGCATGGGATGCTGTCGACGAGTTGTTCCCCGAAGGACTAATTGACAGCATGTTCGCTGCGCTCACCCGTCTGACGGACTGGCTCTCCGATCTTTCCAATCATTGGCATGCTTCAGCCGATGAAGTGTGGGAGAAGGAACTCGCAGCCAAAGCAGGCGCTGTCGATACTGTGCACAGGAAGGAAGGGCTTGCCAAGCCGGTAAGCTGCGTGCATACGCCCTTTTTCAGGGCGGCTGCCGAGCAACCGCAGCAGCCTGCGTTGATCGAAAGCGGCTCGGTTTGGTCATACGGCGAGCTGTCCGAGCACGCCCTGCGGATTGCAGCCTTTTTGCGTGAGCAGGGAGTGGAGGCGGGAGATGCAGTTGCCGTATCGCTGCCGCGCGGAGCCGACCAAATAGCGGCGGTATTGGGCATATTAGCGGCCGGTGCCTGCTACGTGCCGATCGGTATACAGCAGCCGCCCGCCAGACGGATGGCGATTCACCGGAAGGCGGATGTCCGCTTCATTCTGGCCAGCCCGGAAACCGAGCATTCCGCATCGGGCTGGGAAGGCGTGGCGGGCGTGCTTGATATAACCGCTGCAGCCGCTGTCCCTCCGCTTGCGGAGCCATTGTTGCCCGATGTGCAGCAGCCCGCGTACATCATCTTCACCTCAGGTTCAACAGGCGAACCTAAGGGAGTTGAAATCAGCCATGCCGGTGCATGGAACACGCTTGCAGACATTAATCGCCGTTACAGTGTGGGGCCGTCCGATAAAATGCTGGCCGTATCCGCGTTTGATTTTGACCTGTCGGTGTATGATATTTTCGGCTTGCTCAGCGCCGGCGGCACGCTTGTGCTTGTGCCGGAGAAATACAGCCGCGATGCAGCCTATTGGCTGGAACAGTGTCTGCGCTATGAGACGACGCTTTGGAACTCGGTTCCGGTGCTGCTGGACATGCTGCTTGTAGCAGCGGAAAGCGCGGGACAAACGCTGCCAATGCTGCGCCTTGCGCTTCTGTCGGGCGATTGGATCGGTATGGATTTGCCCCTGCGGTTGCGGAAGACAGCGGGAAACAGCCGGCTTGTCGCAATGGGCGGCGCGACAGAAGCATCGATATGGTCCAATTACTTTGAGGTGGAATTGCCGCTGCCCAAGCATTGGACGTCCATTCCGTACGGATATGCGTTGTCCAATCAGTCCTATCGCATTGTGGACAGGAAGGGAAGAGATTGTCCGGAATGGGTGGCCGGCGAGCTCTGGATCGGCGGCTCCGGTGTTGCGCTCGGCTATCGGGGCGACCCGGAGCTGACCGCAGAACGTTTTGTCATGCGCGGCGGCTCGCGCTGGTACCGGACAGGCGATCTGGGGCGTTACTGGCCGGAGCGTATCATTGAATTTTTGGGCCGCAAGGATTTTCAGGTCAAAATCCGCGGCCACCGCATTGAGCTTGGCGAAATCGAAACGGTACTGAAGCAGCATCCCGGCGTGCGCGACGCCGTCGTAACGGCAACGGAGCAGCAGGGGACGAAACGCCTGGCTGCTTATTTCGTGCCTGAGGCGGGGGGCGAATCCGCCTTGATGGAGAGTCAATTTATCGATGCCGGCCAAGCGGAGGAGCTGTGGGCCGCTGTAATGAAAGCGGGCCAAGGACGGGCTCATCGTATTGCTGCGCAAGGGGCAGCCACGGATGAATTTCCGCTTTTCCTGGAGCAGATAGAGCGGCTCAGCGCGCAGCATATGCTGCGCGCGTTGCAACGGACGGGCGTTTTTATGCGGCCGGGAGAGGCGCATACGTTGGAGACGCTCTTGCAGCAAGGCCGGATTGTGCCGAGATACCGTGCCATGATGGAGCGCTGGCTGCTTGAACTGGAGTCGAGCGGCTGCCTGCGACGGCTGGAGTCGGGTGAATTTTTGGTTGCTCAGCCCGTCATGGCAGCTTCAGAATCGCTGGAAGCGCCGGATTTGGCATCGGCTGGAGAGCTGGCGGCAATAGAGCTGGCAGTTTCATTAGAGCCGGCAACAGAAGCGGAATGGCTGCACTTGGCGCAGAAGCCAGGGGAGCAGGATCAAGCGAAGCAGCGGAAGTGCCCGGAAGACGAAGGTGAATGGGTTGCCCCAAACCGTACGCTTGCGAAAATATTGCCGTATTTGCTGGAGATCAGCCGCAACAGCGCCGAATTGCTGCAGGGGAAGACCGAACCGTTGGCGCTGTTTTTTGCCGAAGATTACGGCTTGTCACCGGATCGGCTGATGCAACTGATGCCCGGTGCGGATATGCGTCTTAATCTTGCAGAGAAGCTGCTGGAGGCCGTCTTGCAGCAGCATGCCGGACAAGGGCCGCTGCGGATCGTCGAGCTCGGAGCGCGAAGCGGCTGTTTTACGCAAACCATGCTTTCATGTCTAGAGCGGCAGAATGGGAATGAAGCCGCGTATACCATCACTGATCCATCCGCTTATTTTCTTCAGACACTGGAAAAGCAGTTTGAAATCCGCGGTGCTAATATCGAGTACAGGCTGCTTGATATCGATCGCTCTCCCTTGGAACAGGGCTATACGGCGCACAGCTTTGACATCGTTCTTGCTTCAGATTCATTGCACCGCGCCCGCAACCTCGAATCCGCGCTTGCCAATGTCCGAATGCTGCTAGCTCCTGGCGGACTGCTGCTGGCGCTTGAGATGACCCGGAACAGCCGTCTGCAGCAAATGACGACCGCCTTTTTGGAGGATGGGTTTACGCACTTTACTGATGAGCGTTTGTCTGTACAGCAGCCTTTGCTGGGACCTGCGAAGTGGCGGGAGCTGCTGCTGAAGACTCAATATGCGGAGTCGATGTTGTTTCCCGGGCCGGAGGAGACGGAAAGTATCTATGGCATGCATGTAATAGCCGCTCAGGCTCCGTCCTGTACACAGCGATTTAACCCGGAATTGCTGGCAGGGTATTTGAGCGGCAAGCTGCCGGAGTATATGGTCCCCGCAGCTCTGATTCCGCTAGAGCGGCTGGCGCTGACTCCGAACGGCAAGGTGAACCGGCAGGCGCTGCCCGCTCCTGCTGAGTGGCGGGGGTTAAAGCCGGCGGCTGCCGACGGGCTGCCGCGCACACCGATCCAGCGTGAGCTTGCCGACATATGGTGTGGCATTCTTGGAAGAGAAGAAATGGGTGTCAACGAAAATTTCTATTCGCTTGGCGGAGATTCGCTGCTGGCAACAAAGCTGATCGCCGAAGTACGCAGGCGGCTTAAGGTACGGGTGCCGCTTGGAAGCCTGTTTGAAGCGCCGACGGTTGCCGGACTTGCCGAGCGGACGGAGGAGCTGCTTCAAAAAGAAGAGCGGCATGCTGCCGCTCTGCCGCAGATCGTGCCTGCCGCCGGGCTGGATACGCATCCTTTTCCGCTTACCGACATTCAACAGGCTTATTGGCTGGGGCGGGAAGGCGTATATGCACTGGGCAATGTATCGACGCATTGCTACTTTGAAATCGAAGGCTATGATCTTGATGTGGTGACAATGGAGCAGGCCTGGCAGCGTCTGATCCGGCAGCATGGCATGATGCGGGCTGTGGTGCTATCCGATGGGCAGCGGCAGCAAATTTTGCAAGAGCCGCCCGCCTACCAGATACAAGCGGCCGATTGGCGCGAGTTGAGTCCGGAGGAGGCCGAAGCCCGTCTTATGGCTGTCCGCGAGAACATGTCACATCAAGTGCTCGCTGCCGACCGGTGGCCGCTATACGAAGTGCGCGCTTCGCTGCTGCCAGATAACCGGGTGCGGCTGCATATCAGCTTTGACAATTTGCTGTTTGACGGCTGGAGCATGTTTCATCTGCTGAGCGAATGGGGGAGATTGTATCGCAATCCCGCAGCGCTGCTGCCGGAGCTTGAGCTGAGCTTCCGCGATTATGTGCTGGCGCTGGAACAGCTTAAAGGCAGTGAGCAGTATGAGCGGGATATGCAGTATTGGCTGGACCGTCTGGATACTTTGCCGCCCGCTCCCGAATTGCAGCTTGCGCAAAGTCCGGAGCTTATCGCGCAGCAACGGTTTTGCCGCCTCGACGCCCGGCTGGACGGAGAGACCTGGGCCCGGCTTCGCAAGCGGGCGGCAACGGCGGGCTTGTCGCCGTCCGGTATGCTGCTGGCGGCTTATGCCGAGACGCTTGCGGCATGGAGCAGACGTCCGGCCTTCACGATCAACTTAACCCAGTTCAACCGGCTTCCGCTTCATCCGCAGGTAGGAAGCCTTGTAGGGGATTTCACCTCGCTAACACTGCTTGCTGTTAATCAGGCATCCGGCCGTACGTTTATGGACCGGGCACGGAACCTTCAACAGCAGCTGTGGGCAGATTTGGACCATCCGCTCGTAGGCGGCGTTCAGGTTCAGCGCGAGCTCGCGAAGCGCAGCGGCAGCCATACAGGCGGCGGCATGCCGATTGTCTTTACGAGCGCCTTGGGCGTTGATAACTGGAATGAGGGCGGCTCCGGCGAAAAATGGCTGGGCAAGCTGGTGTACAACATTACTCAGACGCCCCAAGTATGGCTCGATCATCAGGTTGTTGAGCAGGACGGCCAGCTGCTGCTCATCTGGGACGCAGTGGAGGGACTTTTTCCTGAGGGACTGCTGGAGGATATGTTTGGAGCCTACCACCGGTTGCTTGGGCAATTGGCCGCAGATGAGGGGGTATGGCGGACGGTTCGCCCCAGTGTTATTGAGGTGCCGCGCCTTGAGCCAAGATACCGGACGAACGAAACGCAAATGCCTGTATCGCCCGATACCCTTGATGGGCTGTTTGTAAGGCAGGCTGAGCTGCGCCCCGAGCAGCCGGCAATTATTACTGCGAATCGTACGCTTACCTACGGCGAGCTGAATCGGCTGTCGAATGAGGTGGCGGCGCTGCTGCGTGACAGGAGCGTTCAGCCCAATACGCTTGTAGGAATAGTCATGGAGAAGGGCTGGGAGCAGGCGGTGGCGGCGCTCGGCATTATGAAGGCCGGCGCCGCGTATTTGCCGCTTGATCCGTCCCATCCGCAGCCGCGGCTCCGGGAACTGCTTGCGGACGGCCGGGTGGCCGTAGTGCTGACACATTCTGAAATGGATGGGCGGATTGCCTGGCCGGAGGATGTAGAGCGGCTGCTTGTCGATGAGCTTACGCCCGGCGGGCAGGAACAGGGGAACTACGCGATCCCGGAAACTGCGGCCCGGCCGGAGCATCTGGCTTATGTCATTTATACCTCTGGGTCGACAGGCAAGCCGAAAGGCGTCATGATCGATCATCGCGGAGCGGTTAATACGGTGCTTGATATTAACCGTCGATTTGAAGTGGGGCCGGGGGATCGCGTGCTGGCATTATCCAATTTGAACTTCGATCTTTCGGTGTACGACTTGTTCGGTACGCTCGCGGCGGGAGGGGCCGTCGTCATTCCCGAAGCGGACAAAACAAGAGATCCGGCTTGCTGGCTTGCCTGGATGGAGCGGGCGCAGGTGACGCTGTGGAATACGGTTCCGGCCTTTATGCAAATGCTGCTGGAGCATATTGTCGGACGGCGTGCAGGGTTGCCGGAAACAACCGGGGAGGCGCTGCCGCAAGCGCTTCGGCTGGTGCTGCTCAGCGGAGACTGGATTCCGCTGGACATGCCGGACCGTATTCGCAAGCATTTTTCCGGTGCGAAGGTGATTGGGCTCGGCGGGGCGACCGAGGCTTCGATCTGGTCTAATCTATTGACCGTTGAAGCCGTTGATCCCGGCTGGAGGAGCATCCCCTACGGTTATCCGATGGCGAATCAGCGCTATTACGTGCTGAACGAGTTGATGGAGGATTGTCCCGTGTGGGTGCCAGGCGGATTGTACATTGGCGGAATCGGGCTTGCCCAAGGTTACTGGCGGGATGAGGAGAAGACGAATGAGCGGTTTATCCGCCATCCCCGGACAGGCGAGCGATTGTATGATACGGGGGATAACGGCCGTTATTTGCCTGACGGCTGCCTTGAGTTTCTGGGGCGTGAGGACTTCCAGGTCAAAATCCGCGGCCACCGGATCGAGCTCGGAGAAATCGAAGCCGCGATAAAAAGGATGGCGGGAGTGAAGGAGGCTGTTGTTCTTGTCACGGGAGAAGCAGTGGGCGAAAAGCAGCTGACCGGTTTTGTCGTTCCGCAAGCTGCTCACCCATCGGAGCTGTTCGAAGTGAAACTCGCCGATGCCGATGCGGCCCGGCATTGCCGGCAGGAGCTTGCGGCGGCGGAACGACAGCAAGCAGGTAAGCTGCTGGCCGCCGTTGATGCGGAGGCGACAACCGTATTTTTGCAGGAACTGGATCATGCCGGCATGTGCGCAATCCGCGCAGTTTTTACCGGCTTTGGCCTGTTCACATGCAAAGGGGAGAGCCATTCGCTGTATGAGCTGATGCAACTGATGCAGGTACAGCCGCGCTATGAGACACTCTTGATTCACTGGCTGAAGGCGCTGACGGAAGAGGGCTGGCTTCGGCAAGGGGCGCATGCCGTCTATCGTTCGCTTCAGCCGCTTACGGGGCCACAGTTGGACGGGCAAATTAGCGATGTGCTGAAGCGCGTGCCGGAGCTGCGGCAAAAAATTGAGCAGCTGCAAGAACTTTTCCGTCAATCCCGGGCAACCATTGCCGGATTGCTGCAAGGCAGCATCGAACCGCTGCAGCTGTTTTTGACGAAAGAAGCTTTACCAACGCCGGATGCGCTGCTTCCGTTTAACATTGCCGGTACATTCTGCCGCGATTTGCTGCAGCCGCTGTTCCGCATCATTGTGCAGGCCCAGCCGCTCGATAGACCGCTCCGTGTGCTAGAGATCGGAACACGGTCGGGCGGCTTCACCGAAGGGCTGGTGCCGCTGCTGCCAGCGGGGCGCGGACATTATCGGTATACGGATGAGTCCGATTTTTTCACAGAACGGGCGAGGGAACAACATACGCCTGCCGACGTTTTGGAGTATGGACGGTTCGATATGAACGAGAAACCGCTGGCCCAAGGCTACAGACCGCATATGTACGATGTCATCGTCGCGGACAATACTTTGCACCGCGCCAAAAATATAGGAGTGACTTTGGAGCATTTGCGGCTGTTGCTGGCGCCCGGAGGCATTCTGATATTTGCGGAAACCACAAGGTACAGTCGCCTGCTGCTGACGACCGTCGGTTTTTTCGAGGACGGCTTTAGCCGCTTTACGGATGAGCGGAGGGAGAGCAATCTTCCGCTGCTGACGGGAGAGCGGTGGCAGGAGATGCTGGAGGCCGCCGGCTTTAACGTCATTGGCGGCAGTCCCGAAGGCCTTCGCGCCGCAGAGGTGTTCGGCCAGCGGCTGTTTATGGCGCAGGCGCCCGGGACGGCGGCCTGCTTCGAGCCGAAGCGGCTGGCGGAATCGCTGCGGCGACAGTTGCCGGAATATATGGTGCCGGCGGCCTATGTCCAGCTGGATGAGCTGCCTTTGTCCGCGAATGGCAAAGTGGACCGCAAGGCATTAGCCGCTCTTGCCGCCCATGCTGAGACGACGGAACGGCCGGGGGGTTCAGGAGCGAAGCCCGCAACCGAACTGCAGCAGCAAATTGCCGCTGTGTGGGAAGAGGTGCTCGGCTGCCGGGAGCCTGGTCTGGACGACAGTTTTTTTGTACAGGGCGGTGATTCCCTGCGTGCCATTCAATGCGTCAACCTGCTGAAGGAGCGTTGGACATTGGAAGTGACGCTGCAGCAATGGCTTGACGCGCCGACCATCGGCGCTCTTGCCAAGCTGCTTGAATCGCAGCTCCATGCGGAGGACGAAGACGGCGAATACGATGAGGGCTTTATTTGAAGCGGAAAGGGGCATTGCCAATGACCGGAACGATCGGTTTGCTCGGGGCTTCCGGCAAAGTGGGGCGCGGGGCGGCGGAACTGCTGCTTGGCGCCTCGGACTGCCGGCTTGTGCTGGGAGGAAGGGATACGGATAAGCTTCGCAGGCAGTACGGAGAACTGGCGGAATCGGCTAGCGTGATGAAGGTGGACGTCTTTGATGAGGAAGCCATTTCTGCCTTTTGCGGCGAGTGTGACGTCGTCCTCAATTGCGCGGGGCCTGCCAAGCAAATAAAAGACCGGGTGGCGCTTGCGGCGCTGCGGCAATCGGCGCATTATGTGGACGCCGCGGGCGACGAGCGGCTTTACAGGCAGCTAAAGGAGCGTCTGCCGGAGCTTGCGGCCAAGGGGCTGACATTTATCGTATCGGCCGGCATCTATCCCGGCTTGACGGAACTGCTTCCGGCGTATGTCGCGCAAACCTATTTTGACGAGGTAGAACAGTTGGAGCTGTTTTTTGCAGGGGCCGGTGATTTTTCCGTCAACGCGGCTTATGACATTGTGTGCAGTATTGAAGAGGGAAACGGGTCGGGGATGGCCTATTGTCTCCATGGAGAGGCAAGCAAAATCAACGGGCCGTTCCGGCAGACGTACGCCTTTCCCGCACCAGCAGGCAAGCGCGACGCTTATCCTGTGCTGAGCTTTGAGTTTCTGGACATGGCCTGCCGCAATGGGCTGCGTTCCGCCTGGTTTTACAATACGTATCCGGACCGGGCCGTTCTAACCAAGTTCATGACCATCAAAGCGCTGCAGCAGTACAAGACGGAAGAGCAAAAAAGAACCTCCGCCCGAATGTTGGCGGAGCATTACGCTGCGAGCGGAAGCCCGGACGGATACACAAACGGAAGCTCCGGCCGGAGTTATGCGCAGTATGAACTGCTGGCTAAGGGAATGAAGGAGGGCCGAAGCCTGGAGCTTTCGGGCCAGCTGCTTTATCGCGGCGACTGGAACCGGCTCTCCGGCATTGTCGCGGCGTGCGCCGCTCAACTGGTGTTGAAAGGCGGCGGTGCGGAGCCCGGCTGTTTTTTCGCCTCGCAAGGTGTGAACCCGGGTGAAATGATGGAGGCGCTTCGTCTGCATAATGCTGCGTTTTCCTGTTCCATCTTCAAACCGGAAGGAGGCAGGCATGAACAGCAGCGTCCCTAAAAAAATTAGAACACTGGTGTGCGGATCGCGGTTTGGACAGTTTTATCTGGAAGCCATCCAATCGCTGCCGGAGCAATTTGAACTGATCGGACTGCTGGCGAAGGGCAGCGAGCGGTCGCGGCAATGCGCGGCGCGTTTCGGTGTGCCGTTATACACCGACGCCGCGCAGCTCCCCGGCGGAATTGAGCTGGCTTGCGTCGTATTGCGTTCCGCCGTCATGGGCGGGAGCGGCACCGAGCTTGCGCTTGCGCTGCTGGAGAGGGGGATTTCCGTCCTTCAGGAGCATCCGGTGCACCACAAGGATATGGCAGCCTGTATGAAAAAAGCCCGACAATACAACGTGCAGTACGCAATTGGCGATTTATATGCGCATCTGCCGGCCGTACGCCGCTTCGCGGCTTGCGCCCAGGCGCTGCTTGCCCGGCAAAAGCCGCTGTATATCGACGCCGCTTGTGCGACACAGGTTTCGTACCCTTTGATGCATATGTTGATGCAGGCATTGCCTTCGATACGTCCGTGGAAAATCAATCATGTTATCAAGGACGAGGGGCCGTTTCAACTGGTAAGCGGTCTGCTCGGCGGCGTTCCGATTACGCTGCGGGCGCATAACGAGGTGGACCCGGATGATACGGATAATCATCTGCATTTGCTTCACAGCATCACGATCGGCACGAGCGGCGGCAGGCTGTCTCTGGTGGACACCCACGGCCCCGTGCTGTGGCATCCTCGCCTTCACGTGCCGGATGTGCCCGATTTGCCGGCTGAGCTGCTGGCGGAGCCCCGCATGAGGGAACACAGCGCGGAGATGCTTGGCACGCCGGATTCGGCCAGCTACCGCGATATTATGCTGGCACAATGGACTGCAGCGATAGGTAAAGACTTGCTGGAAGTGCGGGACAGATGGCTTGGAGTGGATACTTCCGCTGCAAAGGCGCAGCAGGATCTGCTGTGCGCCCGCCAGTGGCAGGAGCTGACCCAGGCGCTCGGCTACCCTATGCTGCGGCCACAGCAAGATTATCAGCCGTTTCCGGTGAGCAAGCTGCAAGAGGCGGCAGCGCTGGCGGGAGTAGAAGCGCCGGCGGTACCGGATGCCGCCGGCAATGCGGGAGCGGCAGAGACAGCGCCCCGCGATCTCGGCACACCGGCCGGATCGCCAAAAGGTGAAACGTCGGCAAGTCCGATATTGAAGCACATGGCAGACGCTGAGGCGGAAATTCGCCATTTGACCGCGCAGCAGGTCAGACATTGCGCAGAGCGGCTTGACCGCGCGTCGCTGCTGTCGATGCTGTATACACTGCAGTCGCTTGGAGGGCTGCCGGCCGGTGGCGGGCTTCGGCGGGATGAAGAGATTTGCGCCGTTGTCCAAGCGGCACCGCGCCATCACCATCTTGTCAAGCGATGGTTGCGGCTGCTGGCCGAACGGGGGTATGTGAAGCGGCGCGGAGACCGTTATGCCAGCGCCGAAATGGCGGACAAGGCCCGGGTCGACGTGTGCTGGGAGGAGGCGGCTGCCGCGTGGGAAAATAAACTTGGTCCCCGCAGCATAACAGACTATTTCATCGCCAATGCACGGCGGCTGCCCGAGCTGCTGCGGGATGAACAGCAAGCGGCGCATTTGTTATTCCCTGAAGGGCGGATGGAGGTTGCCAGCGCTCTTTACCGCGATACGGTCATGGCGCGCTACTTGAACAAGGCGGTGGCGGGTGCAGTGCTAGGCTTGTCCGTGCGGAAGCGGGAACAGGCCGGCGTTGCATCCGATCCAGCCAACGCGCCGGTACTGCGGATATTGGAACTCGGAGCAGGCACAGGCGCAACGACCGATGAAGTTGTGCGTGTGCTCCAGCCTGTTGTAGCCGAATGCTTGCGGGTTGAATATACCTTTACCGACATATCGCGTTTTTTCGTCTCCGCAGCCCGGGAACGGTACAAGCATTGCCCGTGGATGAACTATCAGCTTGCCGATATCGACCTAAATCTAGCTGAGCAGGGTCTTGCCGCCTCCTGCGCCGATGTAGTCATCGCCGCCGGCATGCTCAACAATGCCCGCGATACAGACGCCGTCGTCCGTGAGATGGCGGACTGTCTCGCTCCAGGCGGCTGGCTGCTGATTACGGAGCCTACGGGGGAGTATACGGAAATGCTGATCTCGCAAGCTTTTATGATGACAATGCCGGATGATGACCGGAAAAATTCAGATACGACGTTCATGTCTGTGGAGCAGTGGCTGGAGGTATTCCGCAAAGCGGACCTTCATGTGACGTTGCTGCCTGATGAGCGGCATGCGCTCGCTCAGCTGGGGCAAAAACTTTTTTTGGCGAGGAAGGGATCCGATGCTGAAGTGCAGCCACATTTTGTGCAGGGTGGATGATATTGCGGAAGTCGTGCGGAATTATGAAGCGCTTGGTTTTCATGTCCAGTGGGGGAGTGCGCCGGAGCGTGCTCTTAACGCTTTGATCTGGTTTGAGGAAGGACCGTTTATTGAGCTGTTTCAAATTCCGAAATCGTTGACGTTTTTCATTCCGCCGCTTGGCCTGATTTTCGGACAGTCTGCCGGCAGGCGCTGGGCCTACTGGGCCAAATCGGAGGAAGGCTGGTGCGATGTGGCGCTGGAGCCGGATGAGCGGGCAGCTGTATACGGGCAACCGCAGCATGCAGGGCGCGTGGAGCAACTGGCAGCCATCCGGCAATCTCTGCGTGAGGCGGGTGTTGCAACTTCACGGCTGATTCACGGGAGCCGGACGCGTCCGGACCGTACCAAGGTGAAATACAGCCTGTTTGCAACAGAGCCGCTGGGTCTTCCCTTTGTTGTGTCTGTCTATGATCCGCCCCAACGGCCGGAAAATATCCGGCATCCGAATGGGGCAACCGGCATCGAATGGGTGCGGATGGGCGTGGCCGCCGAGCATTTGCCGGCCATGCAGCTGCTTGCCGCCGGGGATAAATGGCTCCGATTCGCAGACGCACCGCAGACGAAGGTGCTCGAGGTAGGGCTTTCCGGCCTTCAAGATACGCTGGATGCCAGCCGGATGCATGGTGCCGTATTGAAGCCGGCGGGACAAGAGGCGATTCGAAAGTAACTTCTGTCAAACGGGGAAGAGGAGGGATTATGATGTCGCAACCATTATCGTTGCAGGCGGCAGAGCAGTTGGAACAGCTGCGCCTGGACGGGGTGACGGTGTGGGAGGAACAGGGGGGCCTGCGATTCCGTGCGCCCAAAGGACAATTGACGGATAGACACAAAAATTTGCTCAGGCAGTATAAATCGGAGATTATTGAGGTTTTGCGCGCCGAGGCCGCAGCGGCTTCAGCAACTGAAGCAGAAAGCTTGGCGACAGCAGTTGTCCATGGGGGCCCGGCATCCATTAACGCGGATCATACGGCCCGATTTGAGCCATTTCCGCTCACTGATGTGCAGTCAGCCTATCTGCTTGGCCGCCAGCGGTTGTTTGATTATGGGGGTGTTGCCTGCCATGTCTATTTGGAGGTGTGTTACCCGCAGCTTGATGCAGCGCGAACGGAGGCGGCCTGGAACCGGCTGGTGCTTCGCCATGACATGCTCAGGGCGACTATAGATGAAAACGGTCAGCAGCGTGTAAGCGAAAGCGTTCCGCCGCTGAAGGTGCGCTATGCGGATATTGGCGCCTTTGAGGATAAGGGCCAGTCGGCCAAGCATCTGGATGCCATTCGCGAGGATATGGGCCATCGCATTTATGATGCCGCCAAGTGGCCCTTGTTTGACCTGGCCGTGACCCATACGGGGAATGACGCGATTTTGCATTTATCCATGGATTTTTTGATCGCGGATTGGATGAGTATTTGGCAGCTGCTGGCCGAGTTCGAGGTGATTTACAAGCAGGGTGAGCGGTGGCCCGTTGCTGCAGCTCCTCTTGTAGAAGCGGCAGCAGCTCTGGGAGAAGCTGCGGAAGGGCTGCCCGAGCTTGAGCTGAGTTTCCGCGACTATGTGCTTGCGGAGCGTTCTTTGCGCGATTCCCCAGCCTATGCGCGGAATCGGGCTTACTGGCTGGAGCGTGTGGACGGGCTCCCGTCCGCACCCGACTTGCCGCTGATCAAGCGGCAGGGCAATGAAGCAGTGGCTCGCTTCCGGCGTCGTTTTCTAAAGTTGGATGCGCAGGAGTGGGCGATGCTGAAGCGGCGGGTGCAGAAGCAGGGGCTGACACCGACCGCCGCCGTCATGACCGCCTACGCAGCCGTGCTGGAGCGATGGAGCCGCGGCCGTTCATTTTGTCTCAACTTGACCATGCTTAACCGGCAGCCGCTTCATCCGCAAATTCCGCAGATCGTCGGTGACTTCACGGCGGTTAACCTGCTTGCGGTTGAATGGGGCGAAGGCAAGCCGTTTGTGGAACAAGCGAAAGCGCTGCAAAAGCAATTGTTCACGGATCTGGATCATCGCTTGTTCACCGGGGTTGAGGTGATGCGGGAAATGGCCCGCCGTCAGGGCAGGGAAGCCGCGTTGATGCCGATCGTGTTCACCAGCTCCATCGGCTTGGTGGAAAGCGGGGAAGAAGGGCGTCTGGAAGGCGTAATCGGCGAATATGGCATCAGTCAAACGCCGCAGGTATTCATAGATTGCCAAGCGATGGACAATTGTTACGGCTTGCAGGTTAATTGGGATGTGCGCGAGGGCGTGTTTCCGGACGGCATGATCGATGATATGTTTGACAGCTTCAGCAAGCTGCTGCGTGAGCTCGCGCACAGTGATCACCTTATGAATGCGGTCGAAGCGGTGGAATTGCCGCAGTGGCAGCTGGAGGAGAGGCGGCAGGCGAATGCCGTGCGGCAGCCTTTGCCGGAGCGGCAGCTGCATGAGACGGTGCTGGAGCAGGCCCGAATGGCGCCGGAACGCATTGCGATAATCGAAGGCGGGGAGACGGTAACGTACCGGGAACTGACGGAGCTTGCAGCGGCGGTGGCGGAGCAGTTAAAGACGTACGGATGCGCTGCGGGAGAGCGCGTGGCGATTGTGATGGATAAAAGCATCCATCAGGCGGCGGCGGTGCTCGGTGCGATGCTGGCGGGCGCCGTCTACGTGCCGCTGGATACAAGGCAACCGGAGCTGCGACACTGGGCCATGCTGAAGCAGGCCGGTATCCGAATCGTGCTGACACACTCGCAAATGGATCTGCAATGGCCGGAGAGCGTATCCGCCATTGCGGTTGACTGGTTGGAGCCGCATTCGGATGTGACGCTGGCAGGCGAGGGGAGTATTCACCTTGATCCCGATCTGCCTGCTTACGTCATTTATACTTCTGGTTCCACCGGGGAACCAAAGGGAGTCGTCGTCAGCCACCACGCTGCTGCCAACACCATAACGGACATCAATCGCCGTTTTGCAATCGGCGAGAACGACCGTGTGCTTGCTCTGTCGCAACTCGGCTTCGACTTGTCCGTCTTTGATCTGTTCGGACCGTTGTCTGTTGGGGGAGCTCTTGTGTATCCGCCGGAAGAAGGCATAGCCGATCCGTCGCAGTGGGCGCAATGCATCGTGCGGCATGATGTTACGATTTGGAATACCGCGCCTGCTCTGATGCAGATGCTGATGAGCTATTTACAGACAGAGCCGAATCTGCGACTGCCCAATCTACGTTTGGCGCTGCTGTCCGGTGACTGGATTCCGCTGTCATTGCCGGATAACTTGCGGCTGCGTTTGCCGTCTGTGCAGATCGTTGCGCTTGGAGGCGCAACGGAGGCGGCGATCTGGTCGAACTGCCATGTGTACCAAGGGCTCCAGCCGGATTGGGAGAGTATTCCTTATGGCAAACCGTTGGCAAATCAAAGCTTTCGGGTGCTGGACGAACGAATGCGCGACTGTCCGGTATGGACGCCAGGCGAATTGTATATTGGCGGCAGCGGCTTGGCCGAGGGATATTTGGGCGATCGTGAAAAAACAGCCGACCGTTTCATTTTTCATCCGGAGGATGGGCAGCGTATCTATCGCACCGGTGATTTGGGCCGCTATATGCCCGGCGGGGAGCTTGAGTTTCTTGGTCGTAATGATCATCAGGTGAAAATCAGAGGACACCGGATTGAGCTTGGAGAGATCGAAGCCGTATTGTCCAAGCATCCTGCTGTAGGTGCGGCCGCCGTCGTCATTGACGGAGCGGGAGAAGACAAATCGCTGATAGCTGTCGTTGAGCCGGCTGTTCACTTAAGGTCTAATCAAGAATCTTTTGCAAGATTGACGGAAGGCATCGCCAGCTTAGCGGATTCCGCCGCTGCTGCGCTGGATGGAGCTGAGCTGGCGGCTGCGGTTCAAAAACTGGATCAAGCCGTATACGGCTCAATGCTGGGAGCGCTGCATGCGCTGGGCTTATTTTCCGGCGGGGAGCCGGCGGATCTGGAGGCATGGCTGCTGCGGTCTGGCATCGCCCCGGCGCATCATTGGCTTGTGCGGCGCTGGGCGGCGCGGCTGAAGGAAGCCGGGCAACTCGCCGTTCATGGCGAACGGCAGTACAGCAGCTTGTACAAACCGAATCCGGAACGGCTGGCCGATCAGTGGCGGCAGGCGGAAGCGGCATGGACAGGCAAGCTGAGCTCGGCGGGCTTCGTTGCTTATGTGCGGAGCAGCGCGGACAGACTGCCGGAGCTGCTGCTTGGGAAGCAGGACCCGGTCGGGCTGCTGTTCCCGGAAGGACGGGATGATGTTGTCCGCTCCCTGTACGTTGACCACCTGATGGCGGGCTATCTTAATCGCGGGATCAGCAGCCTGTTGCAGCGGATTGCCGGAGAATATCCGGACCGTACGCTGCGGGTGTTGGAGATCGGCGCCGGAACAGGCGCGACGACGGAGCATGCGCTCGCGGCTCTTGAAGGCATCGATGCGGAGTATACGTTTACCGATATCTCTCCCTTTTTTATTCCCGGCGCGAAAAGGCGCTTCGGAAGCCATTCGGGCATGCGCTTCGGCCTGCTTGATATTGATCGGGACTGCCGCGAGCAAGGCTTTGCTCCGAACAGCTTCGATGTTGTACTTGCGGCCGGTGTGCTGGAGAATGCCAAGGATATTCCGGCAAGCATGAGGCGGGTGGCGGAGTTGATCTGTCCTGGCGGCTGGTTTGTCTTTACCGAGCCGACCGGCGAGCACGCCTGGATTTTGATCTCGCAGGCCTTCATGATGATGGAGCCGGGTGACAAGCTGCGTGAGCGTTCGTCCTATCTGGGGCGCGACGAGTGGCTGCGCCTGCTGGAAGATTACGGAGACGAAGGGGTATTGATGCTGCCCAAGGAGGGCGATCGTCTTGAAGCGCTTGGCTTCCATCTGTATGCCCGGCGCTTCAAGCAGGATAGAGCTGCCGTGACGGCGGAGGAACTGAGCGATTTTCTAGCACAGCGGCTCCCGCCGGCCATGCTGCCGTCCCATCTGCAAATTGCCGATGCGCTCCCGCTGACGGTGAACGGCAAGGTGGACCGCCGCGAGCTGGCAGGCTGGCGGCCCAAGACGGCCGCAGAATACGTTGCAGCGGAAGCCGAAGCGCCAACCTCCGATGAGCTTGAGGCACAGCTCTCCGCACTATGGGCGGATGCGCTTGGCGTGCCCGCCGTAGGCAGGACGTCAAGCTTCTACGCATATGGGGCCGATTCGCTTATTATGGCCCAGGTAGCAGGCAAACTGCGCGATGCTCTGGCTGCGGAAGGTCGGTATGCGGCTATTCCGTTTGACACGCTGCTTCGGCATATGCTCAATCATCCGACGATTGCGGCACTTGCGGCGTTTATCCGCAGGCGCAGTCAGGAGATAGAGCCGGAGCGGCTGCCAGGCAATCCCCGCCTTGTGGGGGAAGCAGGTTTTACCGGACAGGCTGATCCGGTTGCCTACGCCGAATCGGGCAGAATCAGCAACGCGGTGCTGACGCCGTACGGAGGCGGGGAGACCGGACCGCTGCGCATTGTTTTCCATGCCGGGCTCGGGACAATGAACTGCTTCCGTTTCCTGCTTGAACATATGAAGGCGCAGGAGGCCGGAGCGATAATCGGCATAACGGTTGCGGATGCGGAGCGATTTTGTGCGCATGAGCCCTCAGAGCTGATTGAACAAATTGCTGAAGATTATGCTGAGCGGCTGATGGATACGGGGCATCGGGAAATGCAGCTCATCGGATACTGTCTTGGAGGGCTGATTGCAGTTGAGGTAGCGCGGCGCTTGGTGGAAAAAGGAGTGCGTGTAGCCGATCTGGTTCTGATCGACAGCCATCCCGTGCGCTTTGCCATTCATGATGAACTTGTCATTGAATCGCTGTTTGCGCCTAACTTGAATATTTCATTTACCGGGTTGGACTTTGGCGATGTTCATCCAGAGGAATTGATGCGCGGGCTGCTCCATATTTATGAGCATAACAACTGTGCGATTCCAGAGGGCTCCGCATGCAGGCTTGGCGGAGACGAGGGGCTGGATCGGGTCGGACAGTTGTTCCGCACGTTGTCCGCTCTCAGCCTGAGGGAACGCTTCACCGCTTATGTGGATGCGGCAGCACCGACGACCGGTGAAAGGATGCCTGTCGAAATGGCTGAGGGGCTGTTCAAGCTTTATCGCCAGAGCTTCAAAGCGGCGCAGTTCACTCCGCCGCCTTATGTCGGCGATATCCGGTTCCTGCTGGCCAAGGAGCCGTTCACCTTTTTGCCGGGCACTCAGCAAATGACGCTCGATTTTTGGCAGGAGCTTTGTATTGGCGATTTCGAGGTTACGGAAATAGACGGCAATCATTTCAGCTGTATGGAGGAGGAAGCTCATGCAGCTCAGTTGGCGAAGCTTGTGTTGGCGCCGCTTGCCGCGAAATAGAATGGACTAAGGCAGCAGTTTTTTGAGCGTTACGTCGGGAAAGTAGCCAAGAAAGGGCAGAGATTGTTCTGCCCTTTGACCTTTTTAATAGATCAAACCTGCAGCTAAAAGCCGAGTTGGAATCCGTGTAGGTTGTAGTCAGATCAATTCCTGCTGACAATCAATCCCAATCATCCTAGGCAAAGGATTATGATCGCAAAGTTCATTAGATGTACATCTAATGAACTTTTTTATATTCGGCTATGTTAAATCCTGATGTTGATTTTACGATAAGAAAATCGCCTCGTTGTGAAGTGACCCGCCGCTGCGTTATTAAATTAAGCTACTGGCAGTTTTGTGACAATACACAACATGCACAACATAAAGCAACACTAGCAGACATGGCGAGGCGGCGTTAGAAGCGTAGAATTGGCAGAAATGAAGATGCAGCGTTTCAACAGCGCGGTTTTTCTTATCTTTTTGCATTATTCCCTCATAACGAACGAGAAAATTGTTTTACCCGGGTAATATTGATTATTTATTTTTACCCGGGTATAATAGGTGAGACAATCAGAGAGGAGGTCAGCATGAGTAATAGCCTATCGAGCTTTTATTGCACGGCATTTGTGGGTGTAGAAGTTGTCGCCAGTGGTTCGTTACAGCACGTTGTTACTACGGTGAAGGATGCTTTGGATGTCAGAGACCTCACACAGTTGCTTTTATTTGACGATTCCACAGGGAAGCAAATAGATGTTGATTTTCGTGGGAATACAGATGATGTGCTCAAACGATTAGGAGAACAGTTCGGTGACTTATCCGGTAAGGAAGTGAATCATCAGCCTACAAGGCGTGTCGGTCGACCCAAGCTGGGGGTTGTTTCCGGTGAGGTTACGTTATTGCCACGGCATTGGGAATGGCTTAAGAGTCAACCTGGAGGGGCGTCGGTAACATTACGAAAACTCATTGATGAGGCTCGCCGTGCTGGAGAAAAACAGAGTAATATCCGAGAGTCACAAGAAGCAACATTTAACTTTATGACAGCTATGGCCGGGAACTTCCATCAATACGAGGAAGCTCTGCGGGCACTGTATGCTGGTGATATGAATCGGTTTTACCACTTCATCGATGACTGGGCACCTGATATCAGAAACCATGTCAAGAGACTAGCCGTTAATGCATTCCCTGAAGAAAACTGATGAATGAAAGCATTTGGAGGCGTGAAGAATTAAAAAAGGAACTACGAATGGGGCCGCTATGACAGAGCTTGAATGAGCAGCGCGAAGTCGTTTCTTGCTTTTTCAAGTCATCAAGACTACTAGGCCGGTATTGGGCATCGGACTACAGGAGTCGAAGATTCACGTCTTCTGCATATGGCAGAACTTCCGATACCGAATGAATTGGAGGAGAACATAAACATGAATATTCTGAAAGTTAACGGCGTTGAGTTGGCCTATGACAGTTTCGGTAACGAAAATGATGAGGCTATTATCCTAATCGCCGGGCTTGGAACCCAGATGATTCGATGGACGGAACCGTTTTGTCGGATATTAGCAGCGCGGGGCTTTCGGGTAATCCGCTTTGACAATCGCGACGTAGGTTGCTCGACACACTTTAGCCAGTATAGGGCGCTGGATTTTGACGCACTGGCGACTGCTCTCATGTCAGGACAGCGACCGGACATCCCTTACACTCTCGATGACATGTCCAACGACGCTATCGGACTGCTCGACGCCCTTTCAATTGACCGGGCACATTTTGTTGGCAGGTCGATGGGTGGAATGATCGCCCAGATTGCAGCCAGTGAGTACCCTGAACGGGTTTTATCACTCACCTCCATTATGTCTAGCTCCGGTAATCCTACCCTTCCGCAAGCTTCCCCGGCTGTCATGGAGATGATGACTAGACCGGCGCCGAACCCCTTTGAGGATGAAGCAGGATTTTTGGCGCAAAGTCTTTCTTTTGCCAAACGCATCGCCGGCACTGGCTATCCGTTCGAAGAAGACGCTTATCGGGCACTCATTCTGGAGGAAGTCCGGCGAGCCTACGATCCAGGCAGTGTCGGACGACAAATTGCTGCGATCGCTGTCTCCGGCGACCGTCGTCCGCGGCTGGCAACAATAAAAGTACCAGCACTTGTCATTCAAGGGATGGACGATCCCCTGTTCGTCCCAGCTTGTGGTGAGGACACGGCTTCTGCCATCCCGGCCGCCGAGCTAATGTTGGTTGACGGCATGGGACACGACCTGCCTCACCAACTATACCAAGTAATCGCTGATGGCATAGAGCGAACGGCTCGTCGCAATTGACACGCGCTTGTTAACGCAGCTCCATTTGAACATATATGTGGAAACGATCGAATAAGCGCCGGTTTCATGATAACATCGTGAGCCGGCGCTTATCTTTTGGGATTTTTCCAAACAGTCTGAGTCCCTTTAATTCGCATATTTATTACCGAGTTGTTCCGCCAAACCAATTAGAAGTCCATCTTTTCGTCAATGCCATCAACGGTGAAGATGATATGATCTCCTGCTTATCGAGCTGAATTCCAGCAATGCCAGGATTCTTGTCACTAAATCTTAATGGATATCCTGGTTTGTAAATATGTTCATAAGAGGAAAAATCTATTATTGTAGAAATAGACAGTCATTTTGATATATGAGAGTTTGATGCATGAGAAGATAATGGAAATTGAAAGGGGAGTGAAAGGATGAAAAATGAATTTCAGTTTATGACCATTAGCCAAATCGCCAATCAATTTCCTGAAAACTCTTGGTGGGCGAAGTTTTACAAGGATTTCAACGATGAGAACCTTGTCGCTTATTATGAGGGGGATTTGACACTGCCGTTCCTCAATCTGGATTGGTATATGCCTTTCCCGCAGCAAAAAGGGGTAACCATCCTTTTTATTAATGGAAACCTCACAGTGGACAACCTCTATAATAGTGAAACAGACGGCGCCATAGCTCTTATGGTGACAGGTAACTTGAGTGCTAAAAATATCGCCGTAGGCGGTCAAGAGATTTATGTGACGGGCAATTTAACCGTTGAAGAGATATTGTGCGGCTCCTATAACCATGGAGAGATGATTGTTGAAGGCAATCTCAATGCCAAGGTTTTAGTCCAAGATGGTGAGTATCGCTTCAAAGCAGAGGGGCAGCAAAGCATCGTATGTGCGGTAAACGTGTGGGATACGGACGCCGTCTGTCAGGAGCTTCCGGTCGATATTCGCAAAGTATTGATTGATGATGTTTTTCTGGACAGCGAAGAAGAAGAAGTCGATTTTTCTTTTGGCATGCTGGTGTCTGTACTTAAGAAAGGGCAATCCGCATTGCTTGATTGGAATGAAGCTCTCCAAAGAAAGAAAGTAGATCATTTATATTTCACTTACAACACCATCAATGAAGAAAACATACTGAAATTGACGCAGTGTATTTTGATGACGGATGATCAGCCTTATTTTGAGTTTGAGGAGCATGACGCCTATTTCAAAGTTCAGCGGGAGCATATGGGTGTTGATGGAGATAAACGGAATCCCAGCGTTTACATCAAGACGGCTCAGCACCATTACTTTATTTGGCTGGATGACGATCATTCTATCAGCTTGTTAATGAAAACGGATGATGAAGGGGACGAGTGGGAGGATATTAACGAAGAAACCTCAAAGCCATTGGCTGAATATTGGATTATGCTGCTGACTTGCGTGAATGTAGCCGAGCTTTATTTGCCGAATATTGAGGTTAAGGATGTGCAAGACATTTTGCAGCACCCTGTCATACAGGAGCTGGACCCCTATGGGGAGGAGAATGACGGTTTCTGGGACGGTTCCAAATATTACGGCTTTCGTCGTGATGCATATACAGATGAGGATGGATACTGCTTTGCTGCCCGGATTGATATCGAGACTCCGGATGGAGCATTTTATTTCTATACACTGGACAACGACTCCTACATTTCTCGGCATTATCAACCTCCTAACCATCATGCCCGCCAGGACATGCCTTTTTTGGACGCCAAGCGCTGGGAGGCATCAGAACGGTATTTTGATAGATTCAAGCAATTTATTTCTCGGAAAATAAGCGTAGACGGGAGTCCTGTGGGGTAATGATGAATGCAACTCCAATAACTTTGGGCAAGTGTGCGGCAATTGATGACGATTACTTTATGTTTGCATCTAAGCCGGATGAGCTGGCTGACTCGCAGTAAATCCATTTCATATTGCCGATGACATTGCTGACATCGATGGATATTCCGCCAAAGATCTATATCCAGTCGGACGCAATAGGATATATCACTACAACGGTCAATCCTGGGAGGAATGCAGCGCATCCACTGATGATATTCTCATGAGTGTCATATGCGCAACAAGCGGCGTCATTTGGGCGTGCGGCTTCAATGGAGTCATCATGCGGGGAAATGCAGCAAACGGGTTCGAAGATGTCAGTCATGATGAAGACCATATGATTTTGGCCAAAATGGCGTTTTTTAAAGAGAAGCTATACTTTGCTTCGAATGAAGGTTTATTTTTTCTTGATTATTCAGATGAAAAGTCCAGGCTTCAGAAGGTTGATGAAATCGCAGAATGTGAAGACATCTCGGTTTTTGGAGACACTTTGCTTTGTCTTGGCTCAAAAATGATAAATATACTCGACAATAAAGGTTGGAGTGAGTTAAAGCACCATGATATTTCCTGATGAAAGAGGTGATGGAAATGCAAAGGAATAGAGAGTCAAGCCAAGAAAAAAATCTGGACTTCGATATCAGAAGAACCATGATTCTTCATTTATATATGAAAGAATGGTCTATGCCAGAATATAGAGTCATCATGACAAAACCGGAGATTGGCGTAACGATTGAAATTTATTATTTCCCATCCATGAATGATCATATTCCAGCACGATTCGCAACAGTTGGCCTATCTAACTCCATTCGAAAATCTGGAAAACCTACCGAGACGGAATGGATGCTAGCGTTAAAACCCGATTTGGGACAAGAAACCATTGATCGCATATTCACCTATTTCTGCGACCTTATTGCCCATAATATCGAACATATACAATCTTCGGAAGTACCACGAGTCATGACGGAGAGCACGCTCGCACCAGAGAACTGGACGACAAAAGCCCTATTGATTGATGAACTAAGAGGGGAAAGTGAGGATTTTGAACAAATAAAAATAGGCGAAGAAACCATTAGTGTCTTGTGGGTCATACCCATCACTTCTAAAGAAGCACGTATCGTATTACAAGAAGGCATAGATGTTTTTGATGCTTACATAGAAAACCTTCCGTATTCAATCATAGATCCAACTCGTCCTTAAGAGACGGAGGAAGGAAATCTTTAAAACAAGCCCGGTGACAGTCAGGTTTTTATTCCTGATTCCGCCAGGCTTTTTTTGTGTACATGTATGATGCACATTATGGAGGGGATTGCGTAAACGTTTTGACAAAGAAATGGTGAGATATTGAAGTCTTAATTGAGGAAATGATGGCTTATTCAATCTCATTTTTGGAGGAGTGAATGATCGTTAGATTTCTAACAAAGTTGCATAATTGTTCTTGGATCTTGCTTGTTTCCAATGAAAACCTTACTTTTATGTAAGAATAGTTAACGCAAATACAATGATATATCAATATTTATATCTTTAAATAAACATATACCTAACTCTATAATGTTACATGTGATTCATGTAACCGTTTTATTTTTTGATTTTTCGAAAAAAACCTATTGTAATCTGATTGATCATGAACTACAATAAAATCAGAAATTGCGTAAACGTTTACATTATGCGAGTGGAAAAATGAACTAATATCGTTTATTATCAAAGGGAAATATTGAGAAAACGTTATGACAACAAATTAAGGAAGGGGGGTGGCTAAGACGAACAAGGAAATCACCATTAAAGACGTAGCCAAGCAAGCGGGTGTCTCTGTAGCTACGGTGTCCCGAGTAATGAATGGACGGGATCGCGTAAGCGAAGCCACTCGCAAGAAAATACTCAAAATAATCGAAGAGATGAACTTTGTGCCGAATACGATGGCTGCATCGATGGTCAATAAAAAAACCAACATGCTCTCCGTCGTGGTGCCGGAGATTCAGAATCCCTTCTACACCGCAGTTATTGGCGGTATGGTCGAGGTAGCCAAGAAGGAAGGCTTCACTACTCTAGTCGTCGCCACGAATAGCGATGAGGCAGAAGAGGAAGAATTTTTTGAAAGCTTTCTTGGGAAAAATGTGGATGGGATCATCTTAATCGGCACGCATAAGGATGCGGAGTTTTACCGGAATATCCGCAAGCCTACCATTCTTGTCGACCGTTATATCAATGATTGCGGACACGATGGTGTCTTAATCGATAACTTCCGCGGCGCTTACGAAGCGACCAAGCACTTCGTGGACTATGGTCATGAACGTATTGCTATTATAGACGGGGCGCATGATTTTAACGACGGCAAGGACCGTTATTGGGGATATCGTCAAGCTATGCATGAGAGCGGCCTGACACCCGATCCTGCCTATCACAAGCAGGGGAATTGGCTGGAAGAGGACGGCTACCGGTTTACGACGGAGCTTATGCAATCCGGGCAGCCGCCGACAGCCATATTTGCAGCTAACAACGTCATCTGTACAGGCGCGATTAAAGCGATACGCGATTTGAATCTCCGGATCGGGGAGGATATTTCTTTAATTGGTTTTGATGATAACGAGCTTGCTCAGTTCGTGCAGCCTAGAGTGACCGTGGTGAGCAGACCAACAAGAGATATGGGAATTCAAGCAGCGGAAATGCTCATTCAAAAAATTAAGGGTGAGCCTAAAGAACGAACGAAGCTGAAAAAAATGATATTGGATGTGGAATTGAAAAAATTCGGCTCAGTCAAAAGACTGAAGGAGTAGTAGTGGGGGGAAAGCCATGGCGAGGATCCTGGTAGTGGGCAGCATGAATATGGATATTGTCACAAAGGTTGAGCGTCACCCGATTCCCGGCGAAACGATGCAGGGCAACGAGACCCGTTTCTTTATTGGAGGCAAAGGGGCTAATCAGGCGGTTGCGGCCGCTCGATCGGGTGCTTCGGTCGCTATGGCCGGGGGACTCGGAGCGGATTCCTTCGGCGTCGACATACGCAAGGGATTGGCGGAAGACAGGATTGATCTTGATTATGTGGCCGAGAAGGCGTGTATGACGGGGGTTGCCTTGATTACAGTAGATGAAGCAGGCGAGAACAACATTATTTTGTCCTCAGGCGCTAATGGTAGATATGGTGCGGACGAGGTGGATCAATTGGACTTTTCTGGTTTCGACCTCATTTTGCTGCAAAATGAAATATCATCTGAAGCCAATGGAAGGGTACTGGATAAAGCGGCAGAGAAGCGTATTCCGGTATTTATGAATCCTGCTCCAATAGCCGGGTTTGACCAGAGCCAACTGAGCAAGGTCACGTTCCTCATTCTGAATGAGGTCGAGGCCGAGGCGCTAAGCGGCATCCGTATTGAAGGAAGCGGCCAGGCATTGGAGGCCGGGAAGATAATGCTTAAAGACGGCATTCCTCAACTCATTATTACTTTAGGAAGCAAAGGCTCGATCTATATGGACCAATCCGGAAGTCTAATCACATTTCCCGCATTTTCGGTTGATGCAGTGGATACGACAGCGGCCGGAGACACCTTCATTGGAGCGTTCGCAGCCAAATATGTCACGGGAGCAGAGCTGCGCGATTGTCTGCGCTATGCGACAGCAGCATCGGCGCTTGCTGTATCTAAGCCAGGCGCCCAGAGCTCGATTCCGAGGGATGATCAGATACAGTCGTTCCTGACAAAGTAGAATAACCGATCAATAAGGGCATGATAAAAAAGGTAATAGACGGGGTTTCTTTCCTTGAAAGGGACACCTGCATTCTCTGACTTTGACGATTTAACGCTTAGACTTGTTAAAGTTATCCAAAAAGCAGCTCAGTAAGGTGAATAGGAGGTCGAACGATGAGACATCCGGTTTTGAAAATGGAAGGCATCAGCAAGGAGTTCCCAGGGGTCAAAGCGCTATCCGATGTTAGCTTTGAATTGTATCCGGGCGAGGTTCATGCGCTAATGGGAGAGAACGGAGCAGGAAAGTCTACGCTGATGAAAATTTTGTCCGGCGTATATTCACCGACGCAAGGGACGATCAGACTGAAGGACAAAGAAGTGACATTCGGCAATCCGCTTGACGCCCAGCGGCAAGGAGTGTCCATTATTCATCAGGAATTCAATTTGTTCTCCAATCTGACAGCCGCGGAAAATATATTTATCGACCGTCCTGAGATGGTGGGCAGATTCGGACGAATACAGTGGTCCAAAATGTATGATGAGGCGCAGCGTTTGGTTGATTCCATAGGAGGAGGTGAAATTGATGTCCGCCAGGAGGTCCGGCATCTCGGAGTCCATAGCCAACAAGTAATCGAGATTGCGAAAGCGCTGTCTTTTAAGGCGGATGTGCTCATTATGGATGAACCGTCGGCCGCACTCCCGGAAAACGAAGTGAAAAAAATGTTTGATGTGGTCAATCGGCTCAGGGCGCAAGGCGTAGCCATTGTGTATGTTTCCCACCGCATGAAGGAAATATTTGAAATTGCGGATAAGGTAACGGTGCTGCGGGATGGAGCCAAGATTGATACCCGAGGGATCGAAGAGGTGACCGAACAGAGCTTGATTCAAATGATGGTGGGCAAAGAGGTCGGCCAGCTATATCCGGTAAGGGAGCAAAAGCAGGGTCAAGAGGTTGTGCTGAAGGTCGATCAGCTGTCGCTCGATTCCGCGCATCGTGTATCCTTTGAGCTGCGAAAGGGAGAGATATTAGGGTTGTTCGGTGTTCCGGGTTCAGGCACGCATACGATTGCCGAGCGATTATTCGGTCTAAAGCGGGGAACGGGTGAAATCACCATACGTGGGACAGCGGTGAGAATCAATAGTCCGAGCCAGGCTAAAGCGAAGAAGATTGCCTATGTTCCGCCGGATCGTCACCGTCAAGGCATCATTAAACCGATGTCCATCCGGCAAAATCTGTCGATCCCGATGCTGCCCCAGCTCTCCAAATACACGGTGCTGGACGAAGAGCGGATTAAAGGGATGAGCAAGGAGTATATGGAGAAGCTGAGGATTAAAGCGCCCAGCGACGGACAAAGCGTTGACTTTCTGAGTGGCGGTAATCAGCAAAAGGTCGTGATTGGCAAATGGCTTGCCACGAATCCGGATATTCTTATTCTGGAAGAGCCGACTCGGGGAGTTGATGTCGGAGCGAAGGCGGAGATCTACAATATCATTCATCAACTGGCCGAGGAAGGCTTGAGCATCCTGCTGATTTCATCCGAAATGCCGGAGGTCATTGGCCTCAGTGATCGGATACTGGTGCTGTACAAAGGCATGATCGTACATGAATTTGCACATGGTGAGGCTGACCAGGAACAATTGCTGCAGCGTGCTTCACACCCTCTCTCAGAAGGAGGCCACTTATGAAACGCCTACTCAATGTGCATGAAGCGCCTATTATCTTATTTACCATTCTCGTCATACTGTTGTTCTCCATCATTTCACCCGACTTCTTGCAATTCGAAAATATGAGGCTGATTCTGGATCAGAATGTCTCCATGTTTATCGTGGCGATCGGGATGACGATGGTCATTCTTCTGGGGGGCATGGATTTATCCGTCGGCTCTGTGCTGGCGGTGACAGCGACTTCTGTCGGGTTGTTTCTCAGCCATGGCATTCATCCGTGGATAGCAGCCGCAATGGGGATATGCATCGGAGTTCTATGCGGCATGGTTAATGGCTATTTCATCGCGGTGAGGAAAATACCGGACATCATTGTCACCTTGGCCACCATGTACATCTTCAGGGGCATTGCGGTAGGGATTAGCGGAGGAACCTGGATGACGAACTTTCCGCAAGGATTTCGATTTTTCGGACAAGGGTATTTGCTCGGCATTTCCTTTCCGCTGCTAATAGCCGTCATTCTGATCGCGATCTTCATCTATTTAATGAAATTCACCCGCGTGGGCCGAAGAATCTACTCCATAGGAGGGAATGGCCCGGCAGCCAAGCTTGCGGGAATCAGTGTAGCCCGAACCAAGTTTAAGGTTTATGTATTAACCGGCTTACTGGTCGGGATCGCCTCGGTTATTTTCGCAGCCAAGGTAGGCAGTGTACAAGCCTCGACAGCAGGCAGCGGTTTGGCATTTGAAGTCATGGCAGCCGTTCTTATCGGTGGAGGAAGCATATTTGGAGGAGTCGGTACCGTAGCCGGAACGATGCTGGGTGTGCTATTTATGGGTATTGTCAAAAACGGACTCATTATATCCAAGGTGTCTCCGTTCTGGGTCGATGCCGCAACTGGTTTTCTGATTATTCTGGCAATTGTCATTAATACGCTGCAGCGCATACGGCAAAACAAAGGGAAAGAGGGGGATTTGGTATGAGTGCATGGACAAGCCGGTTCCCGTTTAAAGGAAATAAGCTGATTGTTCAAATGCTGCTACTGCTCGTCATCATCGTCCTGTTCAGCTTCTTGTCTCCCTATTTCCTGACCGTCACCAACATTATGAATGTGCTGAATCAGATGGTTGAAGTAGGGCTGATCGCCATTCCGATGACCATGATTATTATATCCGGTGCCATGGATCTGTCAGTCGGCTCTATTCTGGCTTTCTCCGCTGTATGTATGGGAGTTGCCTTTGAGCGGGGCCTCGATATATGGATCAGTGTGATCATTGGGCTGCTGGCTGGCTTGCTGTGCGGGGCGGTTAACGGCTATCTGATCGCAAGGCACCGCATGCAGGCTATTGTCGTCACCATTGGCATGCTCGTGATGCTGCGGGGTCTGGTCTACGTGATCAATCAGGGCAGACCCATTAGCGGCTTTCCGGATGCATTCTACTTTATGGGCCAGCAATATGTCGCCGGCATTCCGGTTAATGCGATTTTCCTTGTGGTGATGTTCCTCTTGGCCAGCTTCGTGATGAAGAAAACAAGATTCAGCACCTATGTGTACGGGATTGGCAACAATGAAGAGGTTGTTCGCTACTCAGGCATCTCGGTCGTACGCATACGGTTTATCCTCTTTATGCTTAGCGGATTGTTTTCGGCCTTGGCGGGTATATTTCTGGTGTCGCGTCTGGCAAGCGCTGAGGCGACATCGGGTACCAATATAGAGCTGGATGTTATTACAGCGACTTTGATAGGAGGCACACATATTTTTGGTGGAAGGGGGAGTCTTTCAGGGACATTTGTCGGGCTGCTGATTATCGTGTTTTTGCGTAATGGATTGAATCTATTAGGTGTATCCGTGCTTTATCAGGCAGTTATATTAGGGGCATTGCTTCTGCTTGCTGTAGGAAACAAAAAATTCAATGGAGAGTGAAACCTATGAAAAAGCTGGCATTGACGTTACTGACGGGTGTATTGGCTTTGAATTTGGCAGCATGCGGAAGTACAAGCGGGAACCAAACGGATAACGGAGGCCAACCGAACCAGGGAGCCTCGGGAACTAGAACGTACTTTATGAATCCAAAGTCCATCGGCCCTGCTTATTGGGCGGCGGCTGAGAAAGGCGCGAAGAAGGCGGAAGCCGATTTGAAGGTAAAGGTTCTGTTCAATGCGCCGACTGAGGCGGATTCCTCCAAGCAAATTAATATGATTCAGGATATGCTGACACGCAAAGTAAACGGAATCGGCGTATCGCCCAACGATGCGAAAGCGGTAGGCCCTGTGTTCAAAAAAGCGGCAGGCCAAGGCGTCAATATTGTGACCTGGGACAGTGACGCGCCGGACACAGACCGCCAATATTATGTCGCTCCGGCTACAGACCAGGAAATCGGAGAGCTTCTGGCCAAAACGATCGGGGAGGAAATCGGCGGCAAAGGACAGGTCGCGTTCATGGTAGCTGGTCTTGGCTCACAAAACCAGATTGCCAAATCGAATGCATCTAAAGCTTATTTTGCAGCCAACTATCCGGATATTGAGGTCGTAACGACTGTCGCGAGCGACGACGATCAACAGAAGGCGTATGCCAATGCGCAAAACCTGCTTCAAACCTACCCTGATCTGAAAGGGATTATCGGATTTGCAGGCGGCGAACCACCGGCCGCTGCAGAGGTAGTGGAGCAAGCTGTAAAGGCAGGCACTTTGGAGAAAAACCAAGTGGCCATTACAGGCATTGCCGTGCCGAGCCTCGTGAAAAATTATATCAAAAACGGCACGATCAAAACGGATATTATTTGGGACCCGGGCAAGCTGGCTTACGTAACGGTCTATATTCTGGATCAACTGGCTCAGGGCAAGGAAATCAAGGACGGCATGGAGATTCCGACGATTGGGACAGTGAAGGTAGACGGACAAAGTGTCTTTATTGGCACGCTTGAAGTCACGAACGATAATGTGGACAGCTTTGATTTCTAATAAAACCCCCTGAAAGGAGGCGGCCTTAATGGAGTATAAGGTGCAGATAGAAGACTTGACGGAGGAGGCTTTCGCTCCCTATGGCAAAGTAGTGGATGTGCCGGCGATTGATCCCTCCAAATCCGGCGACGGGTGGGATTGCTGGAGCTATGTGCAAATGCTGGACGTATGGGAGCCCATCGGATTTGGCCTTGTGATCACCAAGCGACGCGAATTTGTCGTCACGGCCATGGAGAGGCATGTCAGTCGTGAAGAGCTGCTGCTTACCTTTGATCGTGAGATTGTACAGCCTGTAGCAATTTGTGGCGACATTGACAATCCGGATGAAAGTCCTGATCCATCCACCGTCAAGTGCTTCCGAATCAAGCCCGGACAAGCTATCGTCATTAACCGGGGGGTCTGGCATAGCCCGGCCTACCCGGCTTCGGACGACGCGCGCTATTTGTTCGGCATTGAGAAGAAGAAGGATAAATTCGGCGATGAGATGATCAATCCGTGGGTTGATTTTGTGGGCGGTAGCACCGTTCGATTCGAATAAGCGAGCTGGTACGGCTCCTGATACTCTTGCTTACAACAGCAACGGATTCATGTTGTATCAGGAGAGTGCTGCCAAAAAGGAGAGAGAGAGATGAACCAAGAACAGAGAGTGATGGAATGGATCGAGAATCATCAAGATGAAATTATTCATTTTTTACAGCAGCTTATTCAAATTCCGAGTGTCAATCCCTGGTTCTTCGATGAGCCGGCGCCATCCAAAGAGAAGGACCTGCAACAATTTCTTGCCGGCAAGCTGGAGAAGCTCGGCGCAGATGTTGAGATGTGGGAGCCCGTCGCTGATGAGCTGAAGCAATATGAAGGCATGGCGGGTTATTATCCGGGAAGAGATTTTACGGGCAGACCCAATCTGGCAGCTACGTTTGGCAAAGGAACGGAAGGCAAGTCCCTGCTCTTGTTTGGTCATATTGACGTTGTTATGGCAGGCTCAAAATGGACGGTCGATCCCTTCGAGGGCAAAGTGATCGACGGGAAGATGTACGGCAGGGGCACTGTTGATATGAAGGGCGGAGTCGCAGCCATGATTATGGCCGTCGAAGCGATTCTTCGCAGCGGGTTTAAGCTTAAAGGTCCGGTTGTCGTCGGCACGGTTGTCGATGAGGAAGCGGGAGGCATGGGAGCGCTTGATTTCATCCATCATGGCTATCGAGCGGATGCATGCATTTTGACAGAACCGACCTCACTAACGATTGCCCCGCTTTGCCGGGGAATATTATGGGGCAAAATCAAGATTCAAGGCCGCAGCGGTCATATTGAGATGCCGCAGGCGGATTGGCAGGACGGCGGCGCGGTGGATGCGGTTAAGAAAGCGAGATATATTCTGGAGCATCTGGACCGCTTGAATGAGCAATGGGTTGTGAACAAGACTCATCCCTACTTGGCGATCCCTTGTCAGGTGCATGTCGCGCAATTAAACGCTGGGGAATATCCGACCTCTTTCGCGAATGAGGCGGAAATCGTATTTAATGCGCAATACTTGCCTTCGGAGCGTGACGAGAAGCTTGTAGGCGGCAACGTAAAGAAGGAATTGATTGACTTTCTGCGTGAGGTATCGGAATCAGATCCTTGGTTGCGAGAGAATATGCCGGAAATCGAATGGCTGGTGGATGCCGATTGTGCGGAGACGGATGTGTCTCACCCCTTTGTACAGACCTGTGTCCAATCCTTGAAGGCGATTGGAGAGGAAGGGAAGATCGAAGGACTAGGCTTCCATACCGATATGGGCTGGCCGGTGAACGTCGGCATTCCGACCGTTAACTTTGGACCTGGCGACCCAAGCCTTGCCCATCACAGCGATGAATTTACACCTGTCGATGAAGTGATTCAGGCGGTCAAGATGATTGCCAAAACGATTGTGGACTGGTGTGAAATCGAGGAATCGTAAAAATGAAATCTAGACAGCCCGTAGGTATAGGGCCTGGTGATATAAAAATACGGAGGTGCTTGAACTGATGAAAATTTTATTTGTTGGCGAATCCTGGGTCGTGCATATGATTCATACGAAAGGTTATGACAGCTTTACCTCGACCAAGTACGAGGAGGGAGCAACCTATCTGCTGTCCTGTCTGCGTCAGGAGGGAGTCGACGTTACCTATATGCCTGCGCATGAAGTACAGGTGCGTTTTCCTCAATCGTTGGAAGAGCTCAAAGCCTATGATGCAATTGTGCTTAGCGACGTAGGGGCCAACACATTCCTGCTTCAAAATCCAACCTTCTATCAAATGCAAATCATTCCGGACGCCCTTGAGCTAATCAAGCAATATGTCGCTGAAGGAGGCGGATTGCTGATGGTTGGCGGTTATCTGACCTTCATGGGAATCGAAGGAAAAGCCAATTACCGAAATACGATATTGGCCGATGTGCTGCCGGTTGTCATGATGGATAAGGATGATCGGGTAGAGAAGCCGAGCGGCTTCTCGCCCCTCGTATCGCAGCCGCATCCGCTGGTCAATGACCTCGGAGAATGGCCTAAGCTGCTAGGGTATAATAAGCTGTCCGCCAAGCCGGGGGCAGAGGAACTGCTAAGCCATGAAGGCGATGCTATTCTGACGGTCGGAACCTACGGAGCGGGCAAGACCGCGGCATTTGCAAGCGATTGTTCGCCGCACTGGGGATCATTGGAGTTTATGAACTGGGAGCACTATTCGGCCTTTTGGTCCAAGCTTATCAAGTATTTGAAATAATGGAGCATTAAATATTCTTATACGCCCTAACAGGCGCCTGCTGGCTCGATGTCAGCAGGCGCTTTTTTTATGTTTTTCGCATAGGGTAGAGGGGTATTGTGAAAATGCATTGACTATATATAGGGTGGAGGGGTATACTACTTTCAAAGTGATTCGTTAAGTCTGAACGGAGGAGAGGAAGAATCGTGGGGGGAAAAGTGAAAATAGCCATAAGCCCAGTGATTCAACTTGGCGGCAGCTTGTTCACGCCAAACCAACTTGTGCAAATCGGCAATCTTTTAGGAACAGATGCTAAAGTGGAAATGACCCCCTTCAAACAGCTCTATGCAGAAGTGCCGATCGAACAAAGGGAAGCCATTAAGGAAGAACTTGAGCGATATGGTCTTGAAGTGAATCCTGCGGGGTTCGTAACTAAAAGTCTAATTGCCTGCAATTTCTGTAAGGGTGCCGAAGAAGCGGGGCTTGAAACAGCAACAACCTTGAATAAAGCGATAGCTGGCATCAATACGCCTACACCGCTAAAAATCGGCTATGCCGGTTGCGCGTTAGGGACCAGCGAACCGCTGATTAAGGATATCGGCGTTGTCAAAATGCGTGATACGTTTGATATTTATGTTGGCGGTGAACCAAAGGGGTTAAAAACCTCCTTCGCCAAGCTGCTTCGTTCAGGAATGACGGAAGACCAGCTTATTCCCGCTGTTATGGCCATCATTGATTTTTATAAGGAGCATGCAAAAGGCAAGGAAAAGTTCAGCAAATTCGTGAATCGAATTTCGCTTGAGCAGTTGCAACGGATCGCAGATTAAGGAATCATAGCCGCCACCTTGCCAATTCGATCTGAAGAAGTCTGGAACATGATTGGAAAACAAATTGTGCCGACGATTGTGATTGGCGACAAGGTGTTCGTCGGATTCGCAGAGAATTTCAGTGAAATAAGCGGCTTGTTGAATAAAGCGTAAGGTTGCTTTCCGTATAGATGTCGTTCACCGAAAAGCAGCTCACGCTTAAGTCGAGCTGCTTTTTCGGTACGAGGAAACTTACGAATAAGCTGGCTTGCGCAGTCGTAAATAGGGGACGTCTGGCCTCCCTTTACATAGGGGGTGGGCGATGTTAATCTAACTAAGAGGGAGTTGATTCAAATGGATAAAACGACACATGAGGCCACCTCAATCGACCATACATCTTCTGCAGAGCGCAAAAGTCATCATTCCGAAAAAACAAAGCTCAGTTTGATTCATCGACTGAATCGTATCGAAGGACAAGTGCGCGGGGTTAAGGGACTGATCGAAAAAGACACATACTGTGATGATGTGCTGCATCAAATCGCTTCCATACAATCCGCTCTGAATGGACTGGGTAAACAACTGTTGGAACACCATTTAAAAAGTTGTGTCATTGAACGGATTCAAGAAGGCGATCGCGAAGTTTTGGATGAACTCATGACTACCGTAACCAAACTAATTAAATAACTGAAAGGGGGAGGGATCACACCGATTCTCCACCTTTTTTGTTTTTAGGCAGCCATTTTACGGCATTTGTGCTTCCACCAATAATAAGATTGACGGATAGAAGGTGTGGTGGTAATATGTACCTATAGTTTAAACCTTTAAACTTTTCCGGGCGAAATAGTAGCAAGTAAGTATAACCTCATTGGGATTGATTTTCGTGTATTGAGAAATCCCTTACCTGTTTCCAAGGTTTTCAGCGCTTTTGCTAAAAGTTTCAGATATAAATTTTTTTAAGTCAAAAGTTTAAACCTTTATACTTTTGACTAGTGAGTGAAACACTTTGGAGTTTGGAATAAGAAACGTGTGAAGATGGACAGGGGTGGCACAAAAACGGTACCATGAGCAGCTCCAAATTGACAACCATCGAGATGGGTGCTAGCATTACGTTGGAATTTTAACGTTTAAACTTAAAAGTAAAGGCTAAACGATTTTATTGGAGAAAGAGGTCCAAATGAACATACATGATGTGGTAAAAAAATCTGGTTTATCTATTGTAACCGTATCGCGGGTCATCAATAATTCGCCGACCGTTCGCGAAGTGAACAGGCAGAAGGTGCTGAAAGCGATGGAAGAGCTGAATTATCAGCCTAACTCAGCGGCGCAAAGCCTGGTTCGCGGCAAGACTGGCATAATTGGGATGTCGATTACAAATTTGAACGATTCCTTCTATGATCGTGTGATTAAAGCTGCAAATCGCAAGCTGGCAGATCAGGGTTATTTTTTGACACTGTCTATTTCGGAGCATGAAGGCGAAGGCGAGACCAACAATTTCTTGTTTCAGCGAGATCGTGTGGATGGAATCATATTGCTGTCGCCCATTGAAGAGGAGCAGAATGTAGCCGAGCTGAAGAAGAAGAGAATTCCGTTTATTCTGCTAGATAATCAATATGAGCATGATGATGTTTCCAGCGTGTTGGTGGATAACTTCCAAGGGGGGTACGATGCGACTAAACATTTGATTGATCTTGGACATACGAAAATTGCTCATATTGGAGGGCCAACGATCTTTTTGAGCGTAACAGAGAGAAAGAGAGGTTATGTGCAGGCATTAGCTGACGCCGCTTTAACTCCTTTTGCGATTGAATATAGCGGTTTTACAGTAAGCAGCGGCTACGATGTAGCCAAAAAGTGGATTAGAGAGGATACGCTGCCTACAGCAATCTTCGCAGGGGATGACTTCATCGCACTTGGTGTCATTCATGCGCTGCGAGAAGAGGGCATTATGGTACCGCATGATGTATCGGTAGTAGGCTTTGATGATCAGAAGCTAGCGTCCGAGTTTTTCCCGAGATTGACGACGGTGCGTCAGCCGGAAGCGCAGATGGGCAGTATTGGCGTGGATTTGCTGCTCGAACAAATCAATGGGCAAATGGAAACGCCGACGGTGACGAAGCTTAGTCCACAGCTATTGGTACGAGAATCTACTGCTTATTTGAAGCAATCATAAATGAATGTTTAGGAGTGAGTCAGCCTGTGAAATATTATTTGGGAGTCGATGCAGGTGGAAGTAAAACCTATGCGCTGATTACAAATGAGAACGGCGATATAGCCGGAATGGGAAGGGGAGGGAACGGCAATCACCAAACAGACCGGACGCAGGCGGAGATAAGCTTGAAGGAAGCGGTGACGGGTGCGCTGGAAGAAGCGGGATTAACAGAAGAGCAAATTCAGTATGCCTGGTTTGGACTTGCCGGCGCCGATCGTGATAGCGATTACCGCATCCTGCGCCCGATTATTGCCAGTCTGAACTTACCGCGAACGGAGATATCCGGCGATACGATGATTGCGATGCGGGCAGGAACGGAAAATCCCTTTGGACTTGTCATTATATGCGGATCAGGAGTCAATTGCTCGGGTACCAATCAAGCTGGAGAGCTATTCCAATGCGGCGGCTTCGGCTATCAATTCGGCGATTTCGGCGGAGGTTATGATCTGAGCGTTGAAGTGTTTCGCAGCGTAGTCCGGGCTTACGAAGGCAGGGAAACGGCGACAGAATTGACGGATAAGCTGATCAAGCTGCTGGGTTACTCCAGCGTAGCGGAGCTTAGGGATGATTATTTGGATCATGACAGGCATCTGCCGGTCGACGTAGCGAGACTATTGTTTCAGGCTGCTGAAGAAGGAGATGAGACAGCGATCAGGCTGCTGGTCAAGCAGGGTGAGGAGCTAGGGCTTGCCGCAGCCGCAACCATTCGCCAATTGGATATGGGCGGTGAAACGTTCGACATTGTGCTTGCAGGCAGTCTGCTGACGAAAGGTGATCAAGCCGGCATTATTCGCTCGGCGATCGAGCGGAAGGTGAAGCAGGCGGCAGCGAACTGCACATTAACGGTTTTGAAAAACGAACCGGTTATCGGGGCGGTTATTCTGGCCATGGAACGCAGTGGACTGCAGATGACCCGGGGGCTGATGAACCAGCTGATGCGGACGCAGTTGAATAATATTCGCAATATTCAAAATATTCAATGAAAGGATGATTCGGTTTATGGATAGCCATCGTTGTAAAGAATTTTTGCAAACGGTTTCATTCTCGCGTTTAAGCTTCTGCTACGTGGATGACAGACTGCTCATGGAATCTGCTTCCGCAGACAAGGAGGATGAGCGCCAGTGAAGACAGCCCCTAAGCCGAGCTTTCTGAAACAATTTTGGAAGCAATGGGATTTGCAGTCTATGGTTATTCCGGGCGTTATCTTTATTTTTATCTTTAGTTATATTCCGATGTACGGTGTATTGATGGCTTTTCAGAAATACGATATTTTTGCGGGAATTTGGAAAAGCGAGTGGGCCGGCCTGGCAAACTTCCGGATGTTCTTTCAGGCGCCGGAGTTTCTGAACATTATGCGCAATACGATCGCGATTAGTCTCTTTAAGCTCGTCATCACTTTCCCGGCTCCGATTCTGCTGGCGCTTATGCTTAATGAAGTTCGTCATATGGCATTCAAGAGGATTATTCAAACGGTAAGCTATTTGCCTTATTTTCTGTCTTGGGTGATTGTGTCCGGTTTCGTGTTTTCACTCCTCTCTGTTGATAACGGAACGATCAACATTGTACTTCAAAAGCTTAATCTTATAGAGCATCCTATAAACTTTTTGGCGATACCTGAATACTTTTGGACGATATTAGTGAGCGTTAATGTATGGAAGGAGATTGGCTTTGCGAGCATTGTCTATCTTGCCGCGATAGCCGGCGTAGATCCTACGCTTTATGAAGCCGCTTCCATCGACGGGGCGAGCCGTTTTAAGCAAATTTATCTGATCACGCTGCCCAGCATCGCGCCGGTCATTATCATATTTATGATCCTTGCAATCGGCAATCTATTGAGTGCGGGCTTTGAGGATATCCTGCTGCTGGCTACCAATCCGATTTTGCGAGATTACTCTGATGTTATTGACACTTATGTATATCGCGTAGGCATTTTGAAATCGCGCTTCTCGTATGCGACTGCCGTCGGATTGTTTAAAGCTGTAATCAGCGTCACTTTGCTCATTGTGGCGAACAGATTGGCAAGAAGAGCGGGCGTGAGCTTGTGGTAAGCGATATTCGACGACATAGTTGGGGTGATGAAATATGAGGCTTAGTCTCGGTGATAAAATCCTGCAACGCTTTATCTATACGGTGCTGACTTTGCTCGGGATCGTGATGCTGTATCCTTTTTGGAACTCGCTCGTCATATCGTTCAACCTGGGAAGCGATACCTCACTGGGCGGAGTAACGTTTTGGCCAAGAGCTTTTACGCTCGAGAACTATGGCATTGTATTTGGAGATCACCGATTAATTCATTCCTTTTGGATATCCATTATTAGAACGGTCAGCGGAACGGTATTGTCGGTTTCTTTGACGGCGCTGCTCGCTTACGGCATGTCGAAAAAAATGCTTCTGATGCGCAAGCAGTATATGGTTTTCTTTATTGCAACGATGTTTTTCAGCGGCGGATTGATTCCGACGTTCATGCTGGTACGCTCGCTCGGAATGATCAATACGTTGTGGGTCTATATTATTCCCGGCCTGATCAGCGTCTACCATATGATCGTGATCCGCACCTTCTTCTCCGCGCTTCCCGATGGCTTGGAGGAGTCGGCGAAGATAGACGGATGCAGCAATTACGGCATCTTTTTCCGCATCGTTGTGCCGATCTCCGGTCCGGTGCTGGCGACAATCTCACTGTTCACAGCTGTCGGGCATTGGAATGACTGGTTTACCGGAGCGATCTATGTGTCGAAGGATGAACTGCTGCCGATTCAAACCTTGCTGAGGCAAATTATGAACTCCAACATTATGACGGAGATGTCATCAGCCAACGCAATCGCGCAGGAGCATATGAACCGCAATCGGACGGTTACGACGAAATCGCTCACGATGGCGACAATGATGGTTGCTACTATTCCTATTATTTTGACCTATCCGTTTTTACAAAAGTATTTTGTAAAAGGAGTATTGATCGGGTCGATGAAGGAGTAGTTTCAATATAATAAAAGAAAGTAGGGGAAAAGATGAACATAAGGTGGAGATGGCTTTCGCTTGCGAGCATGGCGCTGCTTATTTTTCTTGCCGCTTGCTCCAATGCGGGCGAGGGCGGGACGAACAGCCCGGGTCCAAGCAGCTCGAATGCAACTGGAGAGGGAACTGAAGAGAGTGGCGTGGACGGCATTAAGCCGGTGACCTTCTCTTTCTATGGGCACTATGATTGGTTGACAACGGCCCCATGGGGGGACAACGAAGCTACGAAGTGGATTCAGGATAACCGCAAAGTTACGGTTCAGCCTATACAATCGGGCGGTGCCGCTGAAGAAAAGCTGAATACCATGATTGTCGGCAATGATTTGCCGGATGTTATTTTCACAGACCGGGGGGCTGTGGTTGAGCGCCTGGTGAAGGCAGGCAAGCTGGTTGCGCTTGATGACTATTATGATAAATATCCGAATTTCAAAAAGTATGTGAAGGAATCCACGATGAATCTTCTTCGCTCGGATGACGGGAAGATCTATCAAATTCCGAATTGGTATACTTCAGGAACATTCGGCAACGGCGGCTGGATGGTCAATAAAGATATATATAATGAGCTAGGCAGACCAGCATTGGAAACCTTCGATGATCTCTATGCTTATTTGATTCAAGTAAGAGATAAATATCCGAATGTGGTGCCGCTCGAGGTTGGAGAGAAAGGCGCAGGGCTGGAAGTGATGTACGGCGGATTCAAAGAGGATTCCACGAGCCAAAATATTAGCTTAATGGGCTACCCGGATGGCAACCGGCTTGTATCGATATACGAGGATAGCGCTTTTGAAGAGCTGATGCTGTATATCAACAAGCTGTTTAGAGAGAGGCTGATTACGCAGGACGCCCTGCAGCAGACGCAGGATGCAGTGAAGGAAAAAGTAAATACAAGCCGCGTTGCCGTGATGATCGAGTCCAATATTACAACCTATGGCGCGGAAGGGCACCGCGCGCTGACAGCCTCCAATCCAGACAGCGGCTATGAAATTATTTGGCCGATTCGCAAAGCCGGGTTGAATAAGGATAATGTTTTTGTCAGCGGCTTTGAAAGCCTGGGCTGGAATGTCAACGTTATTACAACCGAGGCGAAAGATCCGGAAGCGATCTTTGCTTACTATGATTGGATTACGGGACCCGAAGGCCAGAAGGTGTTGTTCTTTGGTCCTAAAGGCTTGTACTGGGACGAAGAGAATGAAGACGGTTCGCCCGTTCCGAATGAAACCTACACGACAGTCGATGCTAACGAACGCACGGAAAAAATGAGAAAGTTCGAGGATTTCAACTGGGCGGGCAACACCAGCTTTATCGACACAGCAAAAATGAGTCTGGAGTCTTCGCTTTCGAAGTCGCAACAATCATGGGAGACGATCGCGCAATCCACCGTTACTTGGGCGACTTCCAAAGACATTACAGAGTTCGTCAATACCGAGCCGCTGCCAGATTCCGAGATTGGCGTAATCTCGCAAAATATTCATGACATTTATACCGTGTCTTTTGCGAAGATGCTTCTTGCCAAAACGGCAGATGAAGTAAAAGCCGTCATGGAGCAGGCCAAAAAAGATTCTGAAAAAGCGGGCATGGCCAAGCTGCTGGAGTTCAGAACGGAGAAGTGGCAGGCGAACGTAGAGAAAATTAATAGGGGACATTAAGGACTGGCTCATACATGTGCGCGCGTGCTTTGCTTATCAGGTTATACAGCTTACAACGAGAGGATAAGACTGTAGACTTTTGGAGGTAAAGTGCGCGCCAGATGTATATTTTTTTGCAAAAAAAACGATAGACGGAGGTATCTATTATGTTGGCAAAGGTAAGAGCAAGATTGTCTCTTCTGCTGGTGTTCAGCATGGTCGTTACAACGCTTGGACTGGGCGGCGCAAGTGCGGCGCAGGCTGAGGAGCCTGAGAACGCGCCATTTGAGACGGAGCTTATTGTGAGAACCGTCAATCAGTTTAAAAATGCTGCGGATGTCCAGGCATTCGTAGACATGGCAGATCAATATAACGTTACCGTGATCAGCATGAGTGTAAAGCAGGATGAAGATGACGAAGTTCCGTCCGGACAAGTGTTTTATGAAAGCTCCATTGCTCCGATAGCGGCCGGCTACGAAAGCTTTGACGCGCTGCAACATGTTATCGATGCCGCTCATAGCAAAGGGATCAAGGTGCATGCCTGGATTCCGCAGTTCCATGATCAGGCGGCATTTACGGCGCATCCGGATTGGCAAATGTATGCTTGGGTAGACGGAACGCAGGTTCCGTTCACCGGCTCGAACGGTTCCGAATATTTCATCAATCCGATCCACCATGAAGTGCAGGCGTATGAACGTTCTATTATTAATGAGGTTATCGAAAATTACGATGTAGATGGCGTTGTGCTGGATTGGATACGCTTTGATGACTACAACATGGATGTTAGCGATTATACGATAGGGAAGTTTGAGGCGGAATTTGGCTATTCCCCCCTGACTATTCATTTCGACGAAGCTTCCGCACAGCGTGATGAATGGAACGAATGGAGAACGGAGCAGATTGGAAATTATGTAGGGGATATTCGCAATGACATTACAAGCTCTACTAAACCGAATATGAAGCTTGGCGTGTACATCTTGCCGCCTGAATTTGTGGAAGTGGGACAAGATGCGGAGAAGTTCAAAGCACATATTGACTTTATCGCTCCAATGGCTTATTTCGATGACTGGGGCTTTGCGGCGGATTGGGTTTATAGCGATGAGTACGGCATATTAAAGGATACAGCGGATCGGGTTAGCGGCGAAGAGGTAGATATCGTTGCCACACTGGACAACGATTGGAGCGATGACGAGTATCAGCAGGTATACAAAGGGATTCGGGAAAACTATCCGAATGTACAACGCTTGTCCTTCTTTGCCTACAATACTTGGCCTGAGGCGGAGTTAGTCAAAATTAATGAAAGAAGGCAGTGGCCGGAAGCGGGCTGGGAGCCGCCGGTTGAGCAGGATTATGAAGCGGAGCTGCCTGATGGCTGGAAAGCCAGAAATATCGGCTTGAAACCTGGAACGGCTAATTATGATGAGACTTTGGAACAGTTTGAAATCAGCAGTCTTTCTTCTGACATTTGGGGCAATATGGACACGCAGAATTACATCTATCGGCAAATCGAAGGCGACGCTGAGATCATCGCCAAGGTTGGAACTATGGAACAGATGAGCGAATGGGCAAAAGCGGGCGTTATGATCCGGGAGTCGCTTGACCGCGAAGCGAAGCATGCCGATATGATGATTACGCCTGAGAATGGGGCTACTTTTCAGTACAGGGAGCATACGCGCGGAAGCATGGCCGATCAGACTGCTGATGCTGAGGTTCCCCTTTGGGTGAAGCTGAGTCGCGAGGGCGACAATTTTACCGGCTTTATCTCGGAGGATGGGGCAGATTGGCACACTATCGGCAGTATCACAATACCGATGAGCGAGCAGGTGTATATCGGACTTGCCGTCAGCAACCCGGGATCATCATTGGATAACAAGGCTACATTCCAAGAGGTCCAGGTGCTTGAAGAGGGAGAAGAGCCCGGAGCGGGAGGTCCAAATATGCCATCGCCATGGCAAGCGGCCAATATCGGAGGAGAGGCGAATCAAGGAAGCAGCTCCAGCTATGATGGGACTTCGAAGGCTTTTACATTAAAAAGCATAGAGACGGATATTTGGGGCGAAAGCGACTCGCTGCACTATATCTATCAATCGCTCGAAGGCGATGGTTATATTTCAGCAAGAGTTCATAGTATGGTTCAGGTGAGCGAATGGGCGAAGGCCGGCGTGATGATAAGGGAGTCGCTTGCAGAGAATGCCAAGCATGCCGATATGATGATGACGCCTAATGTGGCAAGCTTCCAATACCGCAATCAGACCGACGGCAGTACAGCTGATGCCACGAGGGATGCGAATTTGCCAAAGTGGGTGAAAATCGTTCGCTCAGGCGATCTGTTTATCGGATTTATATCCGACAACGGAACCGAATGGACGAAAGTTAGCGAACGGGAAATAGAGATGGCGGATAAGGTGCTTGCAGGTCTTGCATTAAGCAACCCAGGGTCATCGGATGCGAATCAAACGATTATCGATCGGGTTGAGGTGTATGAAGGAAGTGATACCGAGAAGCCTACCGTTCCGGGCTTGCTGCAGGTCGAAGAAGTAACAGGCGATTCCATTGTTCTGACCTGGTCGGCATCGAGCGATAATATCGCGGTAAAAGGTTACGAAGTGACATATGGGCAAACCACAGTGTTTATTCCCGGTACAAGGGCTGTTCTGGAGGGACTTGCGTCGAACACCTCCTATCACTTTGAAATTAGAGCAGTAGATTTGGCGGGCAATCGTTCAGATAAAGCCGAAGTCTCGGGTAGAACTGAGGGTTATAACGTGCTAAAAGGTCACAATTGGAATCTATTTTCCGGCGCTGTCGCGTCTGGCAATCAAGTCATTATACAGGGAATGGGCCGTGGCATCGTTCCGCTTGGCAATCATCCGTCACAGCCTGCCGTCGCCAACCCTCCTATTCATTTGAAAGGACCTCAGCTGAGCGTTGACGGTGATTTTATTGTAGATTTTTCGCTGCTAGCCTCGCAACAGGCGCAGGCATCCGTACAGCTGTATGGAACATTGCCGGTCATTCAGGATGAATGGCGGGAAGAAGGCAAATATGTCAGCATGGAGCTTTACAATGGCAAGCTGAACGTAAGCGTATATGACGGCGAATCCTCTATTCCGGAAACCGTCCAGTTCAACTATGGCGGGTCGGGAGAGGTTATGGTTTCCCTGGCGAGAAACAAGGGCAAGCTGGAATTTTACCTCAATAAAAATAAAATGGGCCAGCTTGATGATCCGGGTGTATTTGAAAGCGGAAAAGCGTATTTTGGCGCAAATGCTGCCGTCGGCAAGTCATTTATCATTCAAGCGATTTATGTAAAGGCTTCAAACGAGTCCTCAACCGTCGAGGTGATGGATCAGCAGTTTAAAAAATCCGAAAGCAAAGCGCAATCACTGCGCAGCTTGGCAGAGCAAAACTACCCGCACTTATCGATTGGTACGGCAGTATCTGTCAATGCGCTAATAAGCGATCCGCAATATGCCGAACTATTGGGCCGCGAGTTCAATATGATTACTCCGGAAAATGACATGAAATTTCAATTTATACATCCGCAGCGGAATCAGTATGCTTTTGCCGAGATGGATGCTTTGATGGAATATGCCGAGCTGAACAATATGAAGGTTCACGGACATACAATGGCATGGAGCGAAGCTGTGCCGAGATGGGTGACAGAAGGGGATTTCAGCGATAGCGAGCTGAAAACGATTTTGGAGGAGCATATCGCAACAGTTGTAGGCCGCTATCCGAAAATTATGAGCTGGGACATTATTAATGAACCGCTTGCCGGCATGAATGACGATCCTTCCATCCGTCCTTCGATCTGGTATGACAGGCTCGGCGAGGAATATATCGAGATTGCGCTGCGCGCCGCGCATGCCGCCAATCCGGCTGCTAAGCTTTATATTAATGAATATTGGATTGAAGAAAATAATATTAAAAGCAACGCTGTATACGAATTGGTGAAGGGACTGAAGCAGCGCGGCGTACCGATTCATGGCGTTGGCTTCCAGATGCATGAGGATTTGACGGATGAGTGGGATCCGGTCAGTGCGGAGGAATTTAAAGCAACAGCGACTAAATTTGCTCATTTGGGAATCGAGGTTCGCGTATCCGAGCTGGATATGAATATTCATAAAGCGGTGAATGAGGAAACGCTTCAAGAGCAAGGCGAATATTTTGGCTCCATCGCGGATATGGTGAAAAAGTTTAATGTCGGAGGCGTGAAGTTTGGCGCATTATCGATGTGGGGCTTTACAGACCGGTATTCGTCCCTGCAGCCTCATCATTCGTATGGCGATTATGGCAACGGACTTATTTTTGATGAGAATTATGCGGCAAAGCCAGCCTATGATGCCTTAGTAGAGTCGCTTAAGGAGCCGAAGCCGCCCGTTCATCCTCATCCAAATCCGGGCGGATCGGGGAATAACAATGGCAACAACGCAAATGAAATGTCGGCAGAGCGAAGCTTTTCTTCTAATGAAGGAGGAGAATTGAAGCTTGGGGACCGTTTTGAAGCGGTTGTATCCGACAACGCACAGCCATCCAATTGGAGCTTAAAATTAAGAGAGGTGCCTGAGGCGGAAGCGAAGCAGCTGCTGGCTAATTGGAAGGGCGGCAGCTTATCGCCTGTATTTGAACTGGCGCATCTTGCAGCAAAGCCATTCGCCAAGCCGACTGCCATTAAAATAAAGGGAGATGTCAAACGACTGAAGGAAGGACAGGAAGCTGCTATTTACTTTTATAATCAAACTAGCGGCAGCTGGGAAAAGCTTGCAGGCTCGCAGCTTGTAGACGGCTATGTGACCGCACATACGGAGCAATGGGGATATTTTGCCGTATTGGCGGAGGATCGTGCTCCGACGGTCGAATTTACAGATATCCATAACCATTGGGCTAAACAAGAGATCGAACTTGCTGTCAGAAAAGGATTCGTAAAAGGGTATGAGGACGGCAGCTTTCAGCCGGACCGCAATGTAAGCCGCGCAGAGTTTATTCATATGCTTGTTCAGGCGCTAAACGGAGCTGCGAAGACTAATGCGGCTGTTGGAGCTGTTGAGGTTGCTGGAACAAAGGAAGCTGTTGGTATCCATAATGCCAGTGAGGGAAGCGGTAATAGCGTTGTATTTGCGGATCAAGCATCAATAGGCAAGTGGGCGCAGGCTTCCATAGCGATCGCCGTTAAACAAGGTTGGATTACGGGATATAGGGATGGCAATTTGCGGCCGAATGATCCGTTGACAAGAATAGAGCTAGCCGCTATTGTCGTTAGGGTGTTGAAGCTTCCCGGAGCTCAGAGTCAAATGGAGTTTGCGGATGATGCACAAATCCCAGGCTGGGCAAAGGAGTACGCTGCAGCTCTGCAAAAAGCAGAGGTTATGACCGGTAAGACGAATAAACGCTTCGCACCTCTTGATGCGGCTACAAGGGCCGATGCCGTAAAAGTTATCTTATCGATTATTTAATCTTCTATCATGAACAATATTAAACCAGCTGACGCTGATAGAGTATCGGCGCCAGCTGGTTAATAGCTTAAGTGGTTATTCGTTCAGGTAAGTGGTCACTTTGCTCTGGATACTGCTGAGGGCACTCTCCAGTGACTTCTGACCGACAAAATAAGGTTGGATTTCCGTTCGGAAGATATCCAATATTTTAGGATCTCCCGACGATTTCTGATTTGCTTTCTCGCCCAGAGAGCGTAAGCTCTCCAATTGCTCCGCTGTCATGGTAACTTGCCGTTCTCCATGAGGTGTTGTTACACTTCCGCTTTTCTTGACTTCATCTACCATTCCATCGAACATTTCGTTATATACCAGCTTGTTGATTGGCAGGCCCATTCTTGCGGGCGATTGCTGCATTTCCTCGGAAACGAGGAATTTCAAGAAATCCCAAGCTTCTTGTTTATTGGCGGAGTTCGCGTTAAGCCCCAGGTTCAGCGATGTCCCAAAGGATAGCTCATCATTGTTGCCATCAAGAGAGGGCTGTCTGTACAAGGTATCGCTTGTAGCGAAGTCTACCGGGCTCATAAAAAAGTGTCTCGTAAAAATGGTAAGTTCGATCCGTTTTTGAATGTCCCCCATATCTCCACTGTCGGATATACCCGTCCATGTGAGGCCTTTATCGAACATCTCCTTAACTTTAAGGATTAAGCGGCGGGAGTCTTCGGAATCGAAGTGGGCTTTTTTATTTTTGGCATCCACCAATTGAGAATAATATTGACTGACCAGTTCACTTGCCAAGTGCTCAGGGGCAAAGCTGCCGCTAATGGCGGAAACATCGTTGCTCACAGCCTCCCTTACCTTCTCCGTTGCAGCCAGGACATCGTCCCATGACAGCGGCTCTTGAAGCTGTACTCCGCCCTGCTCCAGCAACTCGCTGTTGGCATTAAGCATTTCCAAATGAAAATCGATAGGAAAGGAATAGAGGCCGCTATCCAGCTCTGTGCTGCTCCATATATTTTGGAAGTAATCCGCTTTTTTGAAGCTTTGATCCTGATCCATCATGTCGTAGAAGTTGACGAGCATCTTTTTATCCTTGTACCTGTTGACGGGCAAATCTGATGTATCCAGGATATCCGGACCAGCCCCCGACATTAGCTCCGTATTGATGGTTGATATATATTTCTCCTGGTCTTCTTTCGTCGGCATGGATACGACTCCGGTGTTTCCCTGATCTCTAAAATCCAGCTCTTGATATACCTTGTAGACAATTTCAATATCGGGATGCAGTGCTTCGTATTTCTCCTTGGCGAATTCGAGGAAGCGGTTTTCACTCATGGTCGCCATTACGACTTGCTTTTTGCCTGAGGTTTTTTCGCCGGTTTCCTTGGCATCTCCGTCGCAAGCAGACAGTATTAACGTCAAGATCGTAAATACACTTATAACACTAAGGGTGAAGGTTCTCTTATTCATTCTCATACTTATGGATTCTCCTCCTGCATATGTGATCATTGCGTCAACTGCTATTTGACGCGGACTCGATTGCCTTCTTTCAGAGGCTCGCTCGTTTCAATAATGATGTTGTCCTTGGAGGTAAGGCCCTGGACGAGTGAATAGTCTCCGGAATCGGCCAGCACGTTGACGGTTGTCTTATAGACGATGTATTCATTGCCGAAGGCTCCAAGCGTCTCTTTGACCAGGTAAAGGAAAGTGCCCTCCATGTCTTGATTCAGCCACTTGGTCTGAACCAGAAAACCTGATTGTTCCGATGTCTTTTCAATGGAGACCTTGGCTTTCAAGCCCGATTCCAGTTTAATGTCCTGCGCTGCCGCTGGGACCCGAATCGTGACAGCAACAGCCGCTTCTGCTGGGCTTGTCCCCGGTGAAGGAGTCCCTGAGTCTCCAATGTCCAGTGAGTGAATGACACCGCTAATGCTGCTGTTCTTCTCTCCGCCTAGCTGCACATCAACGGACTCTCCTTCTTCCAGCCAGCCGGCTTTGTGCTCAGGAATTGTAAAGGAAAACTCATAGCCCTCATCTTCTTTCATCAGTACGACAACCGTCGCACCGGGGGACGGCATATCCTCGGTGGAAGCCTTCACCTCAGCAACAATCCCCTCAGTAGATGCCCGTTCATATCTCTGCTCGTTTAAATCCTGTCTCATATCCGCAAGCTTCTGGCTTTGAAGCTGTTGGTCGATGCGGTCGAGCTCCATAGCCCGTTTCGCTTCGCGTAACTGCAGCTCATCCCCGCTGATATTGGCTTGTATAAATTGTTCCTCCAGTTGGCCGGCTTGAAGTTTGCTCTTTTGCAATTGGGTTTCTGCATCTCTGATCTGGCGCTCCAGCGTCTCGGTGTTATATTCTGCGATAATGTCTCCTTTTTGGACGCGGGCTCCTTCTTTCACCGCAAGGCGTGCAAGCTTCAAGCCGTTTTTGTTTTTCACTTCGATCGGGTCCGCGATACGAAGCTTCCCTTCCCCCTCAATGGATATCTTCAGCCGCTCTGTGCTAGGTGCGGCAGTTACGACAGCGGGGAGTCTGAAGCTCAGAAGGGTATTGCTGAATAATGTCAGCAAAATGAGGGCGATGACAAACAAGATAAGCAAAATCCGCCGCATGCGCCCCTCAATCGCTTTGCTATCCAATGACGTTCCCTCCTCGGCAAGGTTATGATTTAATGATGATCAGCTCTATGTGCAATAAGTCGTCCGTTTCCTGCCGGTTAAGTCCGTCAGCCCTTTATGCCGGACAATTGCACGCCTCTGATAAAGTAGGGCTCCGCATTTAGAAAGATAAGAATCATCGGCGCCATATAGATCATGGAAGCAGCAAAGGCGATGCCGATAAAGTCGCCCCGCAAGCGGGACAAGTATACGGAGAGCGGTTGTTTGACCGCGTCATGCAAAAAAATAAGCGGCTGCTCGACCATGTTCCAGTAATCGACGAATAAGAGCAGCAGCAAGGCAGCCACGCCAGGCTTGATCATGGGCAGAAGGATGGATATGAAAATGCGGAGATGTCCGGCTCCGTCTATTTTCCCTGCTTCGATATAGGCGTACGGAATGTTCATCAGGAATTGTCTCATCAGAAAAACCCCGAACGCGGCAAAGATGCCCGGCCCAATAATCGAGGCGGGGGAATTAATCCACCCCAACCAGTCGGCCACGATATAGTTGGGAACCATCGTCACCTGGAACGGCATCAGCATAGTCAGCAGATACACGTAGAACAATGCGTCTCGTCCCCGGAAGCGCAGCTTGGTGAAGGCGTATGCCGCCAGGCTGGCCACGATGGCTTGTCCGATAATCATGGGCACAACCAGCAGTACTGAATTCCAGAACATACGCAAAAAGTGCGGGCTGCCCAGCAGAATGGTTTTGTATTGCTCCAGAGAGACCATGTCCGGAATCCATTTCAAATTGACGAAAGCATGGGCATCCAATACGCCAAGTGCAGCGTTATTTTGTTGAATCTCCTGCTCGGTCATGATGGAATTGATAGCTGTCAAGATGACCGGCATCAGGAAGAGGAGGGCGAACAGAGCAAGAATGACCGTGTTCGCTACGGTTTTGAGCTGAAGCCTCTTTCCTTCTGTCTGAGCGGCATCACTGGATTGCACTTGAATGGCATTCAATGTTTCTCACCTCCTTTGCATGTCTGCTGATTTCTTATTCCATGAAGCTGCGGAACCATTTCTCTCCCCGGAACAACACAGCGACGATGAGCCAGATGGCAGCGACCATCAATATTGCTGCAGAGGTCAGCTTCTGGATATCCAACGAGAAAAACATATTGTTCATATAGTGCTGCAGCATATAGATGCTGTCATGCGGATAATCGCCCGAGAGCAGGTAGACCTCGCGGAAAACTTTGAAAGATTGCATAATCGACATAATAACCACAAAAAACATGGTGGGAACGAGATAGACCAGTGTAATCGAAAACTGGCGCATTTTGGACGCGCCCTCCAAACTGGCAACTTCATAGTAGTCTGCAGGAATTTGCTGCAAGCCGGCGAGGAATAAGATCACATTGTAACCAGTGTTTTTCCAAATATAGAGAAACAGCACAACTCCTCTGGCCCAGCCTGAATTGAGCCAATCCACGCGATCTACACCGAAAAAGGCAAGCAGTTGATTAAGTCCTCCGTTCCAGTCGAACAGGATTTGCCAGACGAGAACCACAGAGGCGACCGGCACGACAAGCGGCAAAACATAGGACATCCGAAGTCCGCTTCGAAAGTATACATGCCGATTCAGCGCCATAGCGATTAGCAGCGAGCAGATGATCATGACAGGAACGCTGACTGCTGTGAACCAGAGCGTATTCCATGTCGCTTTGCGGAACGATCCGCTGCTCAGCAAATCGGCATAATTGGCCAGTCCTACAAAGTGACCGCCCTGTGATCCGTCTTGGACAGAGTAGACGGCTCCGATCGCAAAAGGGATGAGATAGAAGAGCGAAAAGCCAAGTAGACTAGGCGCCAAAAAACCTAATGCGACAGCCCCATCGCGGCGCAGCATATGTTGCAATCTCATATCGCATCCTCCATAATGATTGATAAATTCCAGCGCGCAGAATAATCTTACTTCTCCTTTGTGTCATCCATGTGACAACTTGCGGAGCGCATAATTGACAGGGGAAGCAGATGAGTACGATCTAAGAACAGGTAACAGGAAAGGTGGAGGGTGAGGATAAACCACACAATACTTGTTGTTGATGATGAACGGCTGCTGCGTGAAATGATTGCCGATTATTTGGAGTGCGAAGGCTACGTTATCGTTCATGCTGCGACAGGAGAGGACGCAGTTCAAATGATAGAAAGCAAGCCGATAGATTTGGTTATCCTTGATGTGATGATGCCGGGAAAAAACGGATTTGAAGTCTGCGAGGAAATTCGGACCTTATCCGATGTTGTGATTGTCATGCTGACAGCCAAGGCGGAGGAAGAGGACGAACTGACTGGTTACAGCTACGGCGCTGATGATTACGTGACGAAACCGTTCAGTCTGAAGGTTCTGTCGGCCAAAATCCGCGTGCTGCTCAACCGCCGGAGACATGAAATGGAGGACGGGCAGAGCGTCAGCGACGAATTGGTTATGGACGAAATTGCGCGTGAAGTGTATAAGAATGGAAGAGCGTTCCCGTTAACTTCAAAAGAATTTGAGCTGTTTCGCTGCTTGGCCGTCCATCCTAATCAGGTGCTTACTCGCGACACGATTTTAGATCGGGTATGGGGGATGGACTACTTCGGGGACGCGCGAACGGTAGACACGCATATTAAGCGGCTGCGCCGCAAGTTAGGCGAAGATGCGGGCCGTATCGTCACCGTGAGAGGAAACGGGTATAAATATCGATGAAAACACATCGTTCGAGTCTGGCGAAAAAAGTATATTGGATTACGGCCGGCGGTTTTCTGGCATTCACAGCGTTGTTCATGGTCTTGCAATTGTTTTTTTTCGAGGACTATTCGCTGAAGATGAGGGCGGCGAAGCTGGAGCGGGACTTTGCAAGCATGTATAAGGAGATTATGGAGATGAAGTCTCCCAATGATATGCTGAAGCGCATGGCCAAGTTTGACGGGGATCACTATTCATGGACGGTCATCGAAACCCAGGTTGACAGGGCATCCGTAGTGCTGAGCAATTGGCCTGATGGAACCGCTCCTCCTAATATGAATTGTTTTACTCCTCAACTGAGTGAATTGAAGGAGCAGCAATCTCGGGACGGTACGGCTGTCATGTTTCTGAAGGTGGAGGGCGATGAAGGCCACGACAATTGTTGGGCAGCATTGGCGCCACTTTCCGAGGCAGGAGGTGTGCAGCAGTACATGTATACCTTCTCTTCGCCGCAGCCTGTGACCGATGCAGCTTCTTTGCTGGGAACGTTCTACATCTATTTTTTCCTTGCTGCGGTTATCCCGCTGCTCGGTTTTGCATTGCTGTTCACACGCGTCATTTCTCGTCCGCTCGTGCAGTTGAACGAGATGGCGAAGAGGCTTGTGCGTCTGGATTTCTCCGCACGCACCAAGATCAAGCGCAATGATGAAATTGGAGAACTGGCGACCACCTTTGATTATTTAGCCACCAAGCTGAACGGCACAATGGGCGAGCTGCAAGCGGCTAACGAACAGCTGCAGCAAGATATTGATAAGGAAAAGGGGCTGGAGCTGCTGCGAAAGCGGTTCGTCGCCAACGTGTCCCATGAGCTGAAGACGCCTGTCAGTCTGATTCATGGTTATGCGGAGATGCTTCGTGACAATGTAGGCCAAGAAGCGAAACGGAACAAATACGCCTCGGTTATTATGAATGAGGCGGAGCGGCTTACCCGCCTTGTGAAGGATTTATTGGATTTGTCCCAGCTCGAGAGCGGTCACTTCAATTTCCGGTGGAGTAAAGTACCGCTCCGCTCCTCATTGGAATATGTGCTGCAATCGGTAGAACCGCTTGCTTCAGACCGGATGCTGAAATTGGAGTGGTTGGCGGAGAATGAGGTCATGGTGCGTTCCGATCCGCACCGCCTGGAGCAAATCATGACCAACTTACTGACCAATGCGATCCGCCACACGCCGGAGGGAGGGAGTATTGAGCTTCGGGTGCGCAGCGGGGCTGAATCCAATTGCGTTCTGATTGAAGTGTTGAATGAAGGAGCTCCAATTGAAAAAGAGCATATACGCCATGTGTGGGATGCTTTTTATCGCGCAGATGCCTCTGGCAGCCGTGTGGATGACGGCAACGGCATTGGCCTGTCCATTGTCAAGCATTTACTCGATCGGCATGGGAGCCGCTACTTGATTTCCAATATAGACGGCGGCGTTATGCTGGCTTTTACGTTGCCTATCGCGTCGCCAAGCGAATAAAAGCTATGCTGATTAGGGTTCATTAGATAATTATCTAATGAGCTTTTTTTATTTTTAATACTTATTAAAGCTCTTCGTTCCCGATGTGTACATCATGCGGTTTATTCCCTTAATAGGGAGTAGATATCCCGCAGCAGGTAGATAAAAAAAACGAAATTATTGATAATAGTTATCATTGATAATAATTATCAATAACACTTCGGTTAAGCATAGCTGTAATCCGGATGAGACAGACGAGCAGAGGAGTGATTATAAAAGAAAAGAGTATATCCAATCAGGAGAATTAAGGCGAGTTAATCGCAGCAGCGGTAAAGGAGGAGATAAGAATGCCTAATCATGCGTTAAAAACAGACGAAAGATTGGAGCATCAGGCAGATCCGCGCCGTTGGTATGCGCTGGGGGTCATTCTTCTTCCCATATTGCTTAATTCATTGAACACCTACATGATTCAAGTTGCGTTGCCATCGATACAGTATAGTCTGAATGCCAGTTTTTCTGATGCTCAACTTATTGTAACTAGCTTTTCACTCAGTTTGGCTGTCGCGCTTGTTTTCAGTGGGAAACTTGGTGATATCTATGGAAGAAAACGGATACTCTTGATTGGCGTGAGTGGATTTACTCTTATGGCTATACTGGCAGGCTTGACTACGAGTCCCACTTTTCTAATTGCGATTCGGATCGTGCAAGGGTTTGCCGCTGCGCTTATACAGCCGCAGGTGCTGTCCATGATGCAGATTAATTTTTTGCCACAGGAAAAGGGGATCGTCTTCAGTATTTATGGCTCATTGCTAGGATTCGGATTTGCTTTCGGACTTACACTGGGGGGTCTTCTCGTTAATTGGAACGTATTGGACCTGGGATGGAGAACGGTATTCTTTTTTAACGTTCCCTTCGGCATTCTTGTCCTTCTGTGCTTGCCGCTGCTTTCGGAATCGCGAGGCAATCGGGCACAGAAGATCGATTGGCTAGGAACAATCCTTCTTATGAGTGGGCTGTTCCTGCTTGTGTATCCATTGTCGGAAGGACAAAAACACGGATGGCCGCCTTGGATTTGGGGGTGTCTGGTTCTTTCGTTGCTGTTCCTTTTGGGATTCATGGCAATTGAATTGCACCTAAAAAAGCGTAATAGCACACAGCTTATCGATTTGACGATTTTCAAACAACGTGTATTTCGAATGGGGATTTTTTCCGCGATCTTGATTTATCTTAGCATGTTCTCTTTCTTTTTTATTTTGACGTACTATTTGCAGTTCGGCTTGCACTTTGATGCTCAAGCGACGAGTTACGCTTTTCTGCCTCTTGGCATTGGTTTCTTCCTAATGTCTCTGGTCTCATCGCGAGTTGTTGGAAAATGGGGAATGGTTGTACTGAAAATGGGCGCATTGGTAGTGGCAAGCTGCTGCTTTTTATTTATTTTCTTGTTGCAAATCGATGCGGTTCATCTCCTGCACATTCCCTACATTGCACTTTTTCTTGCATATGGAATGGGGCTCGGATTGGTCACAACACCTCTTACCCACGTTGTGCTTGGTGCGTTGCCGGTGAAGGATGCAGGAACAGGATCGGGATTGTTTAATACCGTAATGTACTTGGCCAATTCGCTTGGCGTAACGTTGATCAGTATTTTGTTTTCTGCTGCGCTGCGGCAGTCTTTGGATAGCGCTATCCTGTCCGATTATGTAAGAGCATTTGCCGTCTCATTATTAGCATGCGGGGGACTGGCTCTGGCTGCTTTTGTTTGCCTTAGCTTTCTAGGTCGTGTCTGAAAACCCGTTCAGTGGCACCTTTCACCGCCTTTTCGCCCCCTGCTTCGTTCCGTTTGCTTGACGTACCCCCGGTACGCCTTCACAAACGCGCCTTGCATGGAACGAAAATTCGGCAAAATTTGCTGCCCTCTGAGTTCTCAGACACGCCCTAGGTAAACGACAAAACATTTAAAAATATAGTGGTCCGAAAATAGGAGGAAGATTTTATGTGGTTTAAGAAAAATGGCTTTGCTTTTATGAACGTAATCCTATGTTTATTGGTGTTATCTGCTTGCTCTCAAAAAACAGTTGAACCAAAAGCCACGAATCAGAATCGTCCTGAGGCAACTCAGAGCAACGTTATGAAGGATAGTCATTACCCGCTGACCCTATCGATTTATGATGACGAAGGGAATGAAATGCAGCAGACCATTGAAAAAGAACCGCAACGCATCGTTGTGATCGGCCAAGGTTTTGCGGAGTGGATGCTAGCCTTTGGAGAAGAAAAACGAATAGTGGGAGTCGCTTATCTGGACAAATCATTCTCTGAATATGAAGAACAAATCAAACAGCTTCCAATCATTACGGATATGTGGCCTTCAAAGGAATCCATTCTGGAGCTGGAGCCGGATTTGATTATTTCAATGTCTTCCGCCTTCCAGAAGGAACGTATTGGAAATATTTCTTTTTGGAATGAACGAGGGATTCCGGTGTTAAGCGGTATTAACTATACCATCGGGCGTACGATCGACAGTTTTTTCGATGATATTACGAACCTCGGGAACCTACTCGATATTGAAGAAAAGACGAGTGCTTTTGTGAATACACAGAAGGATCAGATCCGTGAAATTCAGAAAAAGGCAGCACAGGTGAAGGATAAGCCTAAAGTGTTGCTGCTTGGTACCAGCGGAGAAACCACTTATTACTATGGTCCAACTCTTTGTCTCATAGATGAAATGATTGAAGGTGCAGGTGGTGAGTATATCAAGGTATCAGAGGAAACGTATGTAGAGATGTCCGAGGAATCTATTCTTTCCATTAATCCCGATAAAATTATTATTACCGGGTTCCAGAAATCAGACAGTGAAGCATTGATTAACAAATATCTGCTCAATCCAAAGTTGAAAAATGCGACAGCGATTAAGACTGGAAACGTGAAGGTCGTCGAATATACAACTGCTGTTCGGGGAAGTCTTGGACTTTCTGAGCTGTATTGGGATGTTGCTAATTATGTTCAACCTGAATGGTTTACAGGCGAATAATATGCAAAAACGTTCCCTATTCTCTGCATTGGTGTTTGCGTTGGTTGTTGCGGTAGGAGCATCCGTTGTCATATCGGTATCCATCGGACAAGTATCCATCCCGTTCAGACAATCGTTTTGGATTTTGGTCGAGCAAATTACAGGAATGCAAACCGAACGTAGTACCGCTGACGCAAACGGAATGTTTCTGGATGTCATTTGGCAGATTCGTTTTCCAAGAGTATTGCTGGCGATGATCGTCGGTGCGGGATTGGCGCTTTGTGGAACCGTTATGCAGGCATCTGTTCAAAACCCTCTTGCTGATCCCTTTATACTCGGCATATCTTCCGGCGCTGCATTGGGAGCGACGTTCGCCATTTTGATAGGTTTTGGCGTCGGGGGGATGATTGGAGAACTTGGCGTTGCTTCTTGGGCATTTATCGGTGCATTAGTGGCGTCAGCACTTGTTCTGGGTCTTGCAAGTATGGGTGGAAAAGCAGCTTCTGTTAAATTGATTTTAGCAGGGACGGTCATTAATGCCCTGTGCGGCGCTTTGTCTAACTTCATTATTTATTTTGCCAAAAATGCTGAAGGCATTCGCTCCATTTCCTTCTGGACAATGGGAAGTCTGGCAGCTGCGGAGTGGAAGACACTCCCGATTGTTGCGGCAATCGTTCTTGCGTCCGTGATCTTCTTTCTATTTCAACATCGGACTATGAATACGATGCTAATGGGAGAGGAAACAGCGGTTACGCTAGGGATTAACTTAAATCATTATAGACGAATGTATATGATCATCTCAGCCATTGTTACCGGTGTTCTTGTTTCCACTTGCGGAATTATCGGTTTTGTGGGACTGATTGTTCCTCATATGGTGCGTAGTGTTGTGGGCTCGAACCATAAGCGGCTTGTACCTGTTTCGATTCTCTTTGGCTCCTTATTCATGATATGGACAGATGTATTCGCTCGAATTATCATTCCCAATGGAGAGCTGCCAATTGGAATCGTAACCTCACTTTTGGGCGCACCGGTGTTTATGTATATGTTGATTAAAAAAAGCTACGGATTCGGAGGGAAATAAATTGAATCTGACAGCAGATCACATCTCAGTCACCTTTTCGGGTACGGATATTGTGAAAGACATTAGTATTAAAGTGAAGCAGGGACAGTTTGTCGGAATCATTGGTCCCAATGGATGCGGAAAGTCTACTTTGTTGAAAAGTATGTATAAAGTCATTAAGCCTCAAAAGGGGTTTGTCTTCTTGGGGGACAAGGATGTTTTGAAATCGTCGGCGCGTATGATCTCCAAGGATATGGGCGTGGTGGGTCAATTCAATGAATTAAGCTTTGATTTTACCGTTCATGAGATGGTAATGATGGGACGAACGCCGCATAAGCACCTGATGGAATCAGACAATGAGCAGGATTATCAGATTGTCGCAGATGCATTGGCAAGGGTTCATTTGACGGAGTATGCCGACAGGAGCTACTTGACGTTATCGGGCGGTGAAAAACAGCGAGTGATACTGGCTAGAGCAATCGCGCAGCAGCCCAGATTTTTAATTCTGGACGAGCCGACCAACCATTTGGATATTAAATATCAGCTTCAAATCCTTACTGTAGTGAAATCGCTAAACATTGGCGTTCTTGCAGCTCTGCATGATCTTTCTATGGCATCCGTGTATTGCGATATTCTCTATGTGGTCAAGCAAGGGAAAGTCCTGGCCTCTGGAAAACCTAAGGACATTTTAACGAATGAGCTTATTCGACAGGTTTATGAAATTGATTGCGAGGTTTACTCCAATCCCGTTACGGGGGATTTGGCCATTGCTTATCTGCAATCGCCCGAGGCAATGATCAAGTAAAACGGAACGTGTTAGAGGAACGACTTGACATGGGAGCATTACATGGCAAGTCGTTTTTCTCTGTTATGCCTTAAATTCGGTTATATCGACTCATGCGATTGATATAATCGCTTGGATTACAACCATAATGTTTGCGGAAGTTCGTTGTAAAATTGCTGGCGTTGCTGTAGCCAACCGAAGCAGCAGTTTCACCGATATTCAAATGCGCCACTTCCAGGTACCAAATCGCTTTCTCCATTCTTTTTTTACGCACGAGTTCAAAAATGGTCATGCCAAACAATTCGCGAAAGCCCTTTTTGAGCTTAAATTCATTCATTCCAATTTGCTTGGACAACTCTCGTATAGATAAAGGCTGTTCGAAGTGGATTTGAACTAACTCATGAGCATGTTGCAGCTTGGAAATATCACTGTGACGAAGCAGCATGTTTCCGCCAACAGAACCGTACCCGTCCGATTCACCGAACAAGGCGATAAATTCAAGCGCCTTGCTTTCCATGTATAACCTTTTCATCGCTCCAAGATGCGCACAATGAAGCATGTCAGAGACACATTTAAAGATAGCTGGAGTGTTCGGATAAGGATCAATATTTCCACGGTGATGTTTAAGCCATGTTTCCATTTTTCGTTCTTCCGTTATATCCTCAGCGTAGCGCAGTAATTCTTCAGGCGAGAATCTTACTTCCAGAAGGTGATTGCGAATGCCGGCCTTTTTCGCTTCACAAACTTGAACATCCTCAAGAAAGAGAACATTGCCTGTATGCGTAATGGTCTGACTTGTTTTACCGCTCCACTCGCAATTGATCTCGCCGCTTACACAATAACTTAATTCAAATAACTGACAGGATTCTTGGATATGGAGGATCATATCTTGCTCGAATGTAATATCCGTTATCATAATCTCCATCCCTGGACGAATCTGGGTTCTTGTTATCATTCCTTTGCCTATATGCGAAGGAATAGCAAGATGCTGATCCCACTTATTTTGTTGAACGTTCCCATCTATCATGGTTGTAAATTGATCAAATAGATCGTGGATCTTAGTCACGTTTAAGTTCATGGTGCAATCCCTCCAAGAGCCGTACTTGATTAGCTTGTCTCATATTCTAGCATATAAAAATGGCATCTATTGATAACTATTCTCAATTAAGGTATGATGACAAATAATAAGGACTGAAGTCAGTTAATGGTGGTGGGCGGCCTGTATGCCGGATGTGGTCGCTGCAGCAGGAAACAAGCGATTGGGGAATTGCTTCCAAGTAATTGAATTAGACGGAAAGGCCGGTCCAAGCGCGGACCGGCCTTTCCGTTGATGGGACAGAGAAGCCCCGACACGATGTTAATGCTATACGGCTTGCTTGATGCGAAAAGAAATCAAAAAGCTGATGACAGCAAAGAGCAGCTGCAGCGACAAGGCGAGGATAATACCGGTCAGCAGTCCCCAATTCAGCGTATGGCTGATGGCAATGAAAGCACCGCCGATTCCGATGCTCAAGCCGGGACTGAAGGCATCTGTGAATTGAAGGCTGGCCGATACCTCCCCTTCTTTGCCCGCCTTCGCATGCTGCAAGGCAATTGCCCCTGTAGTCGGGTGTGCGAGGCCGATGCCGAATCCAGTGAAGATTTGGGACAGCACCGCAAATACAATTCCGCCTCCGGGCAGACTGACTGACAGGATGACTGCAACAACCCCGATGATCATAAAGCCGATTCCGGCCATCACACGTCTTTGACGTCCTTGGCCTTGATCCTTGGCATCGAGCTTCGACTGGAGCCAGGCTGCCGCTGACCAGCTTAATGCGCCAGCAGCGACGATGAGTCCTGCCAGGTCGGCAGGCAGCTTCTTCACATCCGTTAACGCGAGTACGACGTAGCTCTCGGTAGCGTTATAACAGGCGACAAATAATCCTCTGGACAATATCGTGGCAGGAAGACCTTTTCTTGCGTGAAATGTTCCTTCAGGCAGCAGTGTCCGCAGGGGGATAATCATGATCAGAATACCGGCTAAGGTCAGCGCAATTCCTTTCCATTCCGTAATCATGCCAAGTCCGCTAAGCAGCATTCCGGTTCCGATTGCAAGCAGAATAGCGAGACCTTCTTTACGGCTGAATTTGCTTGCGCTGCCTTTTTCTTTTGTCGAGAATTTGCGGAAAGCGGGAAGCGTGAGAATGACAGCGAGTCCAATGAAAGGCAGCACCAGCCAAAACACCACTCTCCAGGAGAAATACTCTGTGAGCAATCCGGCAATATAAGGCCCTATAAGCGCGGGCAAAATATAGGCAGCGGAAAACATAGCCAAAATTTTAGTTCTCAGATGATCCGGATACCTTAATGTGATGATGTAATAGACGCAAGTAACAATTGCGCCTGCGCCGAATCCCTGCAGCACTCTCCCTGCAATAAGCATGAACATACTCATAGATACAGCTGCAATAATAAGGCCGACTAAGAAGATGAGAATCGATATGACAAATGAGGCAAACACGCCGTTGCTGCTGATTCGCTGTCCGATCATCATCGTTCCCACGATTTGCGCCAGCAGAAAGGCGCTGAATATCCAGCCGTACAAGTGAAGGCCCTCCAGCTTCTGGGCTATGCTAGGCGCAATCGTCGTAATAGCCAAACCCTCAAAAGCGACGGTCATGACAGCAAGTATAATGCCAATGGTTAAAGCTCGGTACGGGGCATCAAAAATCCCGTTTTCTTTTTTTGCGGCAGTCATTTTGTTTCCTCCTTCTTACTTGCTATGACATTAATTGTTCTAGCAAGTATGTGGGCTGTGTAATAAGCCCTTAGATAATGAACAAGTGAATAACTTGTTTTGATGATAATGGTCGAAGCAACTATTTGATCTGTCCCTCTAATGGTTGCGTATCCGCTCGGCATGCTTACCTCCTCCCTTTAAGCCCGATTCATAGGTCTTTCACATTGTTGTACATGACGGAGAGAACCCTTCGGAACGTCTCAACTTCTTCCTCCGTCAAGCCTTCAATTGTTTTTTGGTATGCCTCAATGGAAGGTGCGAGGATGGCTTCTTTCACTTCCTTGCCTTTGGCGGTCAGGTAGACACGCAGGGACCTGCGATCCGTTTCATGCGTCACCCGATAAATAAAGCTTTTCTTCTCCAGCTTGAACAGCATGCGAGCCACATTGGTCTGATCCTTATGGAGCCGCTCCGCAAGCTCCTTCTGGGTAATGCCTTCCTTCTCCCACAGAACGACAAGGATCTCCCATTGATCCACGGTAATATCGAATGGATTGACGACTTTCTGATAATAGTTATTCAGCTTCAGGGCCGCACGCTGCACATTGACGCCGATATACTTTTCTAATTCCAAGGGGAAGCTCCTTTATAATAGACATGATTATAGTTGTTGCGACTATTATATTTATGATTATGATGGCTGTCAACAGGCTCAAAGTGTTCGTCATGTCTCCAAGCCTGCTGCCGACCATTAAAGATTTAACGGTATCCCGTTACATTCGCCGGTTTACCGGCGTCCTGCACTTCTGTAATGTAGCGCCAGGCATCAGGCTGCGAGCCGTCCAGATCATGAATACCGTATAGCTTGGCAAGCTCGCCGCTGGATGTCGATAGCCCATTCCAGCGAGATACATCCGGGTCGCCCGCTAAGGCGGCGATGCCGCGGCCGATATAGCGAGGCGTTTCCGAGATGGCGAAGTGCGGCTCCCGTTCAAGCGCAGCCTGCCAACTGTCTTCGGTAACGCCATAGACCTCAAGCATAATTTCGGAGCGCAGCCAGCCGGGTGTAACGGCAAGCGCTGTACATTGATGCGGAGCGAGCTCATGTGCCAAAGACTTAGCCAGCCGCAGAATCGATGTCTTGGCTAGATCATAATAGAGGGACAGCCGGTAATTGGCATCGTTATAGGATTGAGTACCGTCTGTCACCTCGACGACCAACCCGCCCGGCTTGCGGATCAAGAGGGGCAGCGCGTAACGGCTCGTAATAATATGGGTGTCGATCGACAGCCGCAGCATGCGCATGCCGCCTTCCAACGAATGCTCCCAGACAGGAACATTCCATTCCACCATATATTCGCCGCCCCAGATATCATTGACCAAGATGTCCAGCTGACCTTGCTCGCGTTCAATCCGAGCGACTAATGCTTCTACCTGAAGCGGGTCAAGATGATCGACCCGTACAGCGATGCCGGTGCCGCCAGCCTGTTCGATCAGCTCCGCCGTTTCTTCAATAGTCTCATGCCGATTGTATTCCGAGCGCTCCGCCCGTGTGGTTCGGCCCGTAACGTAGACTGTTGCACCAGCGGCACCCAGTTCAATGGCAATACCTCTGCCCGCGCCGCGTGTTCCTCCGGCCACGAGAGCTACTTTTCCAGATAAAGGTTTCATATTCTTCAGCTCCTTTCTTCGTATACTGCCTCATTATAAAGCCGGTAATACGACAGCTTATGTCATATATGCATAATTATTTTGCATAATCAGCGCTTATGGGGATGCTTGGTGGGATGGTACAATGATGCAATCAAGCAGGCAGTACCTAGGGTAAATAGGGAGGAGAAGAATCATGAGTGCGATTAAGCATATGGTTGTGTTTTCGCTGCATTCGGGCAAGGACAATGAAGAGGCAGAGCTGTTTTTGCGAACGAGCAAGGAAGAACTGGCTGCGATCCCTGGTGTAGAGCAGTTTGAAGTTTTTCGCCAGGTGAGTCCGAAAGCTGATTTCGATTACGGCTTCTCTATGGTATTTGCAGATGGACAAGCCTATGAGCGCTATAATAATCATCCGGTCCATGTTCAATATGTGCAGGAGCGATGGTTGAAGCAGGTTAACCGCTTCCAGGAGATCGACCTCGTGCTTCACCAGAAATAACGAATGCAGCCCTCCACCTAGACTGGTGAAGGGCTGATTTATTTTAATGCCAGCACGCGCGGCATTCGTCATCTCTTGGCGATGTTCGGACGGGACGGCTTGCCAGGGATGTGCTGGCCTATGATTCGAATGATGACTTCCGGGATAATCAGCAGAAGCGCGATAGAGCCGTATACGCCAATGATGTAGCTTTCCGGGTACAAGAACCCGAATCCTTGATGGAACAGTACGGCAATAAGATGAATCAGCATGTTGGTAAAACAGAAGGCATAACTGCGAATCATCCAGTTCCGATGCTTGATCATTTGTTTTTTCTTAATTTGTACGAGCGCAGTAATCGTAATAATCGGCCATATGATATTGAGCAGATTGAAGCCCATGCTGCTTATTTTCCCTCCCGTGGCGTAAGGAGCCATATAACCGGAAGTAATTACAACGATCAGGACGGATACGATGTACAGGTAGCCGTTCATGCGGTGAAGCTTGCGGTAAAGCAGCAGAAAGCGCGCAGAAAAGTTGATGAGACCCGAAGCCATGGCGATACATGCAAAGGCGACATGAAAGTACATCACGTTCAGCCAGACGGGAAGATTCAGCTCGCGCTTAAGCTCGGTTTTATAGCTGAGAAAGCTGCCCGCCTCAGGGTCGATCCAATAATTTTTGGCCAGCGCATAAAGGATAAATACGATGCTGACGGCAGCCAATAGGCCGTATAGCGATAGTCGTTTTTTCATATTCGATTCATAACCCCCCTAGCAAATCCAATCATGGTCGAGACTAAGAAATTCGCTCTCCTGTTAGTTTGGAAGCGGGCAGAATGCCAGCCTTGGCGACCCCGGTCATCTGGTTGCCGGCCGTCTCGACTTCGAACCTGAGATTTAAGCGCATAGGCTTCGTAATGCGAAGCGACCACGCCAGCTTGTTGCCGTGCAGCACAGGGTCGATAAATTCCACTGTCTCATCGCCTTGGATTGCCTTTCCCCGGATGAAGTCGTTGCTAGAGGCAATAGATAGTCTGACCTGAAGCTTGCCTACCGGAGTGGCAATCGTCGTATCCCATTCTCCGTCGAACGAAGAGGCTTGCGAGGGCTCTTGATCGATCACTTCTTTCTGTACCGCCATATCAGACTCTTGAATGCTCGCGTTCTCCTCGCTTGGGGCTTGCTTTGCTGGCGACATTCCGGTATTCCTCCATGCCGTTCCCCGGCGTTCATATTCGAACAGCTGCTCAACCGCATGCGCGATGCGCGGCCCAAGCTCCCGCTCTACTGTATACAGCGCAACATCGAGCCCGGAAGTCACGCCGCCGCCAGTAATCAGATTGCCGTCATCCACGACACGGGCCTGAACAGGAACGGCGCCTGTCGCACCCAGCACCTCCATGCCCATATGGTGGGTTACTGCCATTCTGCCCTCCAGCAAGCCGCCCATCGCTAGGAGGAGCGAGCCGCCGCAAACGGTAACGACGATGGTGTCCGGCTGCCGGAGCGCCTGCTCGACTTTACTTGTCAGGCCTGTCTGCATAGCCCGATTCAAGATGGCTGGGATCGTATCGGGACCGTCCCCTTCTACCTGGCCCGAGGCGCCAGGAACAAGAATGATATCCGCTTGCTCCGGGTTCAAGACCCCGGTCGCTTCTATCCGCAGCCCATTGGTGCCGCTGGCTACCATTCTTGCTCCCTCGGCCGTAACCAGCTCTACGCGAATCGCATTATCGGCATACATAGCAGCCGCGTAAAATACCTCATAAGGAGCCAGAGCATCCAGCAAATCGAATCCATCGAATAAGACAATTTGAACATTTTTCATGCACAAAACCTCCTTTTGAACTTCACTTCCGTTATTGCTGCTAATAACTTACCAAATGATTCTCTCAATCCAAGCGTCAAAAAGGTCACGAAATGATCAACAAAGCATCACAATATGCGGTGAGTGGATTGCGCGGTTCGTAAAGATGTTAAACTAAGTGAAGAAGGTGGGATATGCATGGCTGAGGCGCAGACGATTCTCGTCGTAGATGATGACCGGAGTATCGTAGAATTGCTTAGAGATTTTTTGGAAAATGAAGAATTCCATGTGTTGACCGCTTGCGATGCTGATCAAGCCTGGGGCTTGTTTCAGCAGCATGCGGTTGATTGCATCGTTCTTGATATTATGATGCCGGGCGAAAACGGATTCGAGCTATGCCGCCGGCTCAGAAAGGACAGCGATGTGCCGATTCTGTTCCTGAGCGCCCGCAGCGACGACGTGGACAAGATTCGGGGGCTTACGCTGGGCGGGGACGATTATATCGTCAAGACTGCTTCGCCCGGCGAAATTGTCGCCAGGGTGAAAGCGGTGCTGCGGCGAACGGCATCCCGGCCATCAGCGGCCGAGAGCATCCTGGAGTATGGGCGGCTCCGCATGAATTTGACGGCAAGAGAAGTGATCATAGAGGGGGAGAAAGCGGTGCTTACCCCCAAGGAGTACGAATTGCTTCGATTGTTCGCCGAGCATCCCCGTCAAGTTTTTTCGTATGAACAGTTGCTCGACAAGTTTTGGGACGGGGTAGGCGACAAGCATACGATCCGGGTGCATCTCAGCCGGCTGCGCGAGAAGATTGAGGCTGATCCGAATCAGCCTCAGCTGCTGGTCAACGTATGGGGAATAGGGTACCGCTTTGAAGGAGGGTAATATGAAGACACTTCGCATTCGCTCATTCCTGGTGCTGTGCTTTTTCCTCCTGCTCTTATTGCCTTGGATCTTATATGTAACAGCTTATTTCCTGGAAAATCAGTCGCTCAGCTTCATGAATAGCCGCCAGCAGGATGAAGCGCTGCAAAGACAGCTGGGCGAAGTAGTGGCCTTCATCGAAGCAGGCTCAGCCAAGTGGACGGATGCCGACTGGCAAAGCCGGCTTACTAATCAGTTGAAGGATACGAGAATGGATGTGACCCTTCAAGCAGCAACTGGCAGCGACATCTACCGCTCGAACCCGGAGCGCCGAGGCTCGCTGGCTTCGACAGAACGGTACACGATCATGGAGGACGGGCTGCCCATTGGCAAAGCTATTATCTATCTCCCAAGAACGAACCAGATACCGGCGATGTCAGCCGTGGCGGGCTTGCTGCTCGCATTTTTCATCATCGGCATAGAGATGAGAAGATTTCTCTTAAGGCCGCTGGAGAAGATGAGCGCTGCCGCCAGACAAATTGCGGACGGGAATTGGGATGTTCGGCTGCCGCGGACGAGAATGACGGAAATCGCCGAGGTCCGCGACGGCTTTGACGTGATGGTGAAGGGCATGCAGGCTGCTTACCGGAAGCAAGCGGAGCTGGAGGAAGAAAGACGATTTGTCATAGCCGCGGTTGCGCATGATTTGCGAACGCCCTTGTTCGCCTTGCGGGGATATCTTGAAGGATTGGAGCAGGGAATTGCCAAGTCGCCGGAGAAAGCAGCGCATTATTTGGCGGTCTGCAAGGATAAGTCGGCGCAGCTGGACCGGCTGGTGGAGGATCTGTTTACCTTTACGAAGATGGAGTATGCGGAGACGTCGCTGAAGCGGGAATCTGCTGATCTGGCGTCTGTCATTCAGAAGTCGTTGGATAGCGTAAGTCCGGCGGCCCGGCATAAGGATATTTCCTTCACCAGTGAATTGCCGGAGGGATGTATCGTAAGCGGAGATGCGCACTTGCTGGAGCGTGCGATCAGTAATCTGCTGGACAATGCCGTCAGACACACGCTCTCCGGGGGCCATATTGCTGTTCATTGCGGCCAAGAGGAGCATCGCGTGATCTTCGCTATTCGCGATACAGGTCCAGGATTCTCAGAGGATGAGTTGCAGCGCGCTTTCGAGCCTCTCTACCGGGGAGAAACGTCCAGAAGTCGTTCCACAGGGGGCAGCGGACTAGGATTAACGATCGCTCAGCGTATTGTCAGGAGGCATGGAGGCGAGCTTGCGGTCAGTAACCACACAGACGGCGGAGCACAGTTGACAGGCTGGCTTCCAGCATATGCTACGAGTTTATAAGAAGTTTAATTCAGCATCCCGTTACGCCTTGATCTGGCGTGACGGTTTTTTTATCTGGATGGGAGAAGCTCTCATAGCTACAAGGAGCTATATCAAATTAAGAACAAGTGAGTGAAAATAAGAGGTAGAAAGTAAGCCGTATAGGCAAAATACAGCGCAGGAGGAAGCGATGAAACTTCATAGGTCAGGGTGGCTGTTCGGACTGCTGGCAGCGGCGGTCTGTCTGGCAGGTTGCACAAGCGCCAAGCCAGAAGGAGCGTCCCGTGAGATGGCTGTTCCGGCCATCTACAAACAAAATTGCTTGTCTTGCCACGGCGATCAGCTGCAAGGCAGAGTTGGTCCTAATCTGCAGAAAGTAGGGAGCCGGCTGAGCCAGGATGAGCTGATTCAAGTCATTCATGATGGGAAGGGCGGCATGCCGGCTTACGGCAAGCGGCTCACCGAGGAGGAGATTGCCTCTATCGCATTATGGCTGTCCGGGCAGCGGTAGAAGGGAGGAATGAGCTTGGGATTAAGCAAGACGGGTGCATGGCTGTTTTTCGCTTGGCTGGTGTCTGCGTTTGCCACCAGCGGGAGCCTGTTTTTGAGTGAGGTGTGGCATTTTGTGCCTTGCGAGCTGTGTTGGTATCAGCGCATCTTTATGTATCCGCTTTTTTTGGTTTTGGGTATTGCTTCGTATAGGCAGAAGACAGTAATTTTGCCTTATGCAATGCCGCTTGTTGGAGTAGGGGGAGCCATCTCGATCTATCATATAATCATTCAGAAGCTTCCCGAAGAGTCGGATGTTGCCGCCTGTGGAGTAACGTCTTGCCAAGACGATTATTTGAACTGGTTCGGCTGGCTCACCATTCCAATGCTGGCTTTGGCCGCTTTTTTGCTTATTGCTGTCTCCTTGCTGCAAGCAAGTCGTTCGGAGAAGCAGCAGACAAACCTGGCGCGGGAAGATAGATGAGGTTCATGAGGTATCCCCGACAAGCAGCAGCCGGCTATGATGCCCGCTGCTGCTTGTCGATCAGAGTTTTAATATCGGTCATTATTGCAGCATTGTCCATATCCTCGCCCATTCTGTAGATATTGCGCACCCTTTGTTTGCCGTCGATCAGCAGCAATGAAGTGATGGAATGGGCGAACAAGCCGTCATCAAGACGCACGATCGAAAGATTGTACTCTGCTGCAAGCTTCTTCACTTCTTCTTCCTCGCCTCGCAGCAGAGTCCAGCCGCTCTGGTCGATGCCCATTCGATCGGCATATTGCTGCAGCACTTCAGGCGTATCATTGTCGGGATCAAAGGAAATGGATACAAACTCGACCTCTTGTCCGAACCAGCCTTGTTGCTTCAGCTCAGATTGAAGCAGCACCATATTAGCGGTTGTAGCAGGGCAAATATCCGGACAGCGGGTGAAAATAAAAGACATGATTCGTATTTTGCCGTCATAACGAGCTTCCGTGACGGAGTCCCCTTCCAGATCAACCAAGGAAAAAGGGGGAGAAGCCATCTTGACTGGAAGCGACTTGGATCGCATGAAGGGATCGCATAGCAAATAAGCGATAGTGGCCGCGGCTAGAAGCAAGGCTAGAATCAAATACAAGCGCCCTGAAGATTTGCGAACTTCGGTCACGTCTTGATCATCTCCTCTGATTTGATGGTTGGCGGTTCCTATTTTACCGAAAACGCTGTGGCCGTTCTATGACCACTTAGGGCTACATTTCCTAAACGTTTAGGTGAAATATCGGGTTTATTCATCAATTCGCCATATCCCAAGCTTACGAGCCATACGCCAAGGAAAGGTGTCAACTGCGGTATGAAGGAGCAGGGAGAATGGAGGTCTGACGAAGTACAAAGGGATGGCATGCTGCCTTGCTTAATAGTTACCCGGAGGGTGCGCGGCAACGCACACGACCTGTCATGACAGCTCTATCTTCTAATTCGAAGTCCAGATAAAATTTCATCCTAAGATGAATAGATATAGATAAGGTGGATTCGCATGAATAAAATCAAAAAGTGGTGGATCATTTCGTTACTGATCATTATGTTGTTTCTATTTCTTGTGCCTGTGCCTTATCAGCCGCCGGGTGATACCCGAATGATCGTAGATCATACCCTGAAGGTATACATAGCTCCCCCATGCTTTAATGATGCGGAACTGACCAATTATTTGTCAGAGACGTCATGGCACAAAATCAAAACAAGCGAATACGAGCCTGAGTCTGGTTGTACAGCTGACCGGATGAAGCCGGTCCCCCGTACGACATGGAGCGTAATAAGGGAATGGACCGGGATCATTCCTTCGCCTTGGTCTTGGTAATTTCAACTACTATTTACCCAATACGACTGTCTATAATGAAAAAACGCTGAATGTACCAGGTACATTCAGCGTTTTTTACTTGCATCACTTATTTATAAACGGATGATTAGAACAAGTCCCGGGTGCGGGCCGCCAGTACGGCTTGTGTACGTGAGGAAACTCCAAGCTTATGGTAGAGACGCGACAGATAGACGCGTACGGTTCCCTCAGAGAGCGCGAGCTCTGAGGCAATCTGCTTGTTCGATGCGCCCTGACAGATAAGCCCCAGCAAGCCGACCTCGCTTTCGGTTAATGATTCCAGATCGGTCGTTTCTTGCGGTTCAGTCGAATCAGGTGATGACTGTTCAGTCCGGAACGTCTCCAGAAGGGAGCGGGCATAGGCAACGGCTGACTCTGTATTCTGCTCATAAGGGTAAGGCATGAAGCGGACAAAGTCTCTCAGAAGCTCGGCCGCCGCTTGTCCCTCGTCCAGGAAGCTTCGAACGTAACCCATACCCTGGCCGATGGCAAGCGCTTCTCCCAGTCGGTCCATAGCGGCCTTGCGCTGTCCGCGCTGACGCTCTGCTATCGCAGCGAGCAAGGTGACTTCCACGATGCTTGCGACAATGCCTTCACGCTCCGCTTGCGGCTTTAGTCTGGCTAATAGCTGCAGCGCCTGCGATGATTTTTGCTGCCGGATGAGCAGCCTTGCCAGGGACAGATAGTCGAACTCTCTGCTCAGAGTAGGCATGGACTTATCCGGAAGCTGGAGCATGGCGGCTTCTTGTTTGGCCAAGCCGATTTCATTATGGAGCAGATGCAGTCGGATGCGGTATGCGCGCAGCGCCATTAACCACCGCATGTCGGAATAAGCGATGGCGATTTCCATCGCTTCCGCAATCCAGTCATAAGCCAGTTGCCCGTGTCCCTCCGCCATATACAGCCGAGCTTGAAGGATGCGGTAAGGGATGAACAATCCCGGTGTGTCTCGCATGTCTTTGAACGCGCCGATCTGAATGAGGAGCTCCCGGCAATCCTCAAGCCGGTTCCATTCATAATACCCTTCGCATAGCGAGAGCTTGACGTATAAATTAAACAGGGAGTTCTTCCAGCCTTGCGATTCCAGCACCTGGCTGAATTTGAGCCCGATGAGCTCCACCTCTTTGGACAGCACACCCTTTAGTCCGATAGGCGTCCGATTCAGCTGTGTCTCTGATATGTTGAAGTTGTAGCTGTAAAAGACGATGTTATCGCTCAGAACTCCATCCTGCAGACGATGGGCGAACTGATGCCATTCCTCGTAATTTCCGCCGAAGAACAGAATATTGGAGCGGACGAAAAAGATGCCGCTTAGGATAGATTTCAAACGCTGCTGATCCTCAATGGCCGCCGCCTGCTCTTCCAGATTGAGCAGCAGCTGGCTTGCCCGCTCGGTATGTCCCGTTACGGTAAGAATGAAGATATACAGAATGGACCACTCTGGCGAAGAAACGGCTTCGGCAGGCGTGCTTTCGAACCAGCGAAGCACCTTCCAAAACTCCCCTTGCTTCAAGAGGCCCTCCACATGAGTCTCCAACAGCTGCTCCATCATGCGATATTCCTGAGCGGCAATGGCGTGATCAATGGCATCGTCGATCATGCCGCGTTCCGCATGGGCTGCGCTGGCCCGGCGATGAGCCTCCAGCCATTCCGAGAGAGCATTGCGCATGAATATCATATTCAGAAATTCCTTGAACAAGGGATGATAGCGAAACCAGTCTCCCTGATAGTCGATCGGCAGCAGAAACAGATGGTTTGTCTCCAGCCAGGACAGCATGGCACCGCAATCCGGCTGCTGCGTAACAGCGCTCGCCAAAGAGGCATCTATTCGCTGCAGGACGGACGATCGAAGAAGAAATTGCTGAATATCCGCAGGCAGGGAGCTGAATACCTCCGCGAACAAATAATCGGATACGCGGCGTTCACTGCCTTGGAATTGCTCGATATACCGGTCGCGCTCCGCCGTCTGGGCGAGCGATACAGCAGCAAGCTGCATACCGGTGACCCAGCCTTCGGTCCGTTGATGAAGGCTCTGGATATGCTCTTTGGACAGGGGAAGGTTATGCGTTTTGATATAGAAAGCTTCAGCTTCTCCCTCATCAAATTGCATCATTTTAAGAGAGAGAACGGTAAGCTCTCCTTGGGCCAGCCATCTGCTGGTAGAGAAGGGCAGTTCGGTCCGGCTAGCCACAAAGAGATGCACATGCGCAGGCAAGTACGCAATGGCATAGGACAGGCTATCATGAATATGCTGATCAATGATGACATGGTAATCGTCCAATATAAGCGCAAGAGGGTGATTCAGATCATGCAGCTCATTCATTAAGGCATCGATAAAGGTGTATAGGGAGACATTCGGAAGCATGCGGACAAGCGACTCGATCCGGCTGGCTGTTGCTTCCGATATGGAGCCGGATAGTGCTGAGGCAGCATACCTCCAGAAGCGTACGGCATCATTATCCCGTACATCAAGAGAGACCCACGCCGTACGAGATTCCGAGCTGCGGACCCATTGCCCGAGCAAAGTAGATTTGCCAAAGCCTGCGGGGGCGCAAATGACTGTGAGCTTCCCCTCCAAGCTTCGGTCCAGTTGCAGCAGCAAGCGGCTGCGTTCAATCAACCCCTCCCTTAGCCGGGGAGCGGTTATTTTTGTTTTCAGCAGGTTGATATGGCTGTCGTCATTCTTTAGCTTCATGTTTCCTCCATATGCAGACAAGCTTTCTTGCTTTTAGTATAGCGGAACCCCTGATATAAAAATAGGCGGAATTAACATTTGCAAATTGTTTCGGGGACGAATTTCCATACAATGAATAGAATTGTGTCATTTCATGTCGAGACATAGAGGACTTAAATTAAGGGAGGTAGCAGGAGAAGATGAACGCGACTTACATAAGGAAGAGAGGATATTTCGGAGTGCTCTTGGCTCTGAAATGGGTTCTGATAGCGGCGCTGGCTCTGGGAGCGCTCGCGGCTCCCGTTGCTGTCAACGCGGCTGCGGGGAACGAGCCTTTTACATTGAAGGTGGTATCCATATCCGCAGGTGACTCGCATGTATTGGCACTGCTGAACGACGGGACAGTCAGAGCCTGGGGAAGAAATAATCTTGGGCAATTTGGCAATGGCTCCATCCAGTCTTTGAATGTAGCCATGCCGGTCTATGAACTATACAACGGACAGCATCGGATGTTGAACAAGATTGCGGCGATTTCGGCGGGTCCTCAATATTCTTTGGCTTTGGATGAGAACGGGGTCGTCTATTCATGGGGATTTAATGCCAGCAATGAGCTTGGACGTGCTCCGGAATATATGGTGAGTTATGCGGCGGAGCCAATTGCAGGGCTTCCCAAGATTGTGAAAATATCGGCTGGTTCCACACATGCCTCAGCCTTGGCGGAGGATGGCACGGTATGGGCTTGGGGAGATAATCAGGTAGGGCAGGCCGGAATCGGCACTACGAACAATTACGTTCCGGCCCCAATCCAAGTGCTTGCCTCGGCCGGTGTTCCTTTGACGGATATTCGGGATATTCAGTCCAAAGGCAGCCAGACCTACGCCATTCAGGGCGATGAGGGCAAGCTGCTAGCTTGGGGGTATAACGGAAGAGGGCAATTGGGTGACGGCACCTATACCCATCGGGCTTATCCAACTCCGGTTACGAAGGGGGACGGTACGCCGCTTGATCAGATCCGGGCGATCGGCAGCGGTGAGGCTTATGGGCTTGCCATTGCGAAGGACGGGTCGCTCTGGGCATGGGGAAGCAACGAATCCGGACAGCTAGGTTTGAATGATCGCAATTTTAGAACCCGTGCAGAGAAAATAATGTTTCCGTCGGGTGATGCACTTCAAGGGGTGGCGATGGTTGACGGAGGATTCAATCATACGATTGCCGTCAAGGAGGATGGCAGTCTATGGGCTTGGGGAAGTGGACTTGATTTTTATGGCAATATAGTGACTGGGCAATTAGGACTCGGGAACGATACCCCTTTTGTTTTATCGCCAGAGAAAGTTGAACTGGCGGAGAATGGAACGACGATTTCCGATATGGAGCAGGTTGCTATTGCCGCGTTTTACAGTGTCGTGTTGCGCAAGGACGGGACGGTATGGAGCGCAGGCAGCAACAACTATGGTCAACTGGGCGGCAACCGTTCGGAGACGCATCTGGCACGCTTCTCTCAAATGACGATGACAGATCCCCGTCAAGCTTATTGGGCGATTAGTAAAACGGAAGTCTTTTTGAATGAAGAGGTTACGGTGAGCTTGCAGCTGGCGGATTTTTGGAAGCGCGTATCCCAGTTCGGCACCGATAAAATCGATATTCAATCCAGTATAGGAGCCGTTAATCAGCTTGTATATACAGGGGATGGGCAATTCATCGCTAAAGTAGCAAGCGCCTCAGAAGGCAATGCCGTTATATCTGCCAGCATCAATGGCATTGCTATTCCGGCAAAGCAAAACGTAAAATTCGTATCGGCGGAGACGAAGTACAAGGAAGCGCTCGATTTTGTTATTGCGGATGCGGAGGCGGAGCTGGCAGCAACTGAAGAAGGTGTTGATCCGGGACAATATCCAGCAAGCGCGAGATTGGCGTTTGCCAATGCGATAGCAGAGGCGAAGGCTATCTCTGCCGAACCTGGGGTTCCTTATACCCTCTATGATACGGCGCGCAAAAATCTATTGAATGCAATTATGGATTTTTGGGATTCAGAAATTATTGAAGTCGATAAGACGGCACTAAATGCGGTGATTGCGGAAGCAGGGTCGGAGTTATCGTCAACGGTGGAAGGAAATGATCCGGGGCAGTATCCGGCAGCTGCAAGAACGGTTTTAAGCCAAGCTATTGCTGCAGCTGAAGCGGTGTCAAGCGACGTATCTGCCAAGTTTGCACAAGTAGAGCAGGCTAGGTCCGACCTAAGTGCTGCACTCACAACGTATCGCGGAGCGAAGGTGCCGGAAGCGGATAAGACGGCACTAAATACGGTGATTGCGGAAGCAGAGTCGGAGTTATCGTCAACGGTGGAAGGAAATGATCCGGGGCAGTATCCGGCAGCTGCAAGATCGGCTTTAAGTCAAGCGATAGCTGCTGCTAAGGCTGTGGTGTCGAATATACAAACGCCAGAAGCTCAGGTTGAACAAGCACGCATAGAGCTGAACGCTGTGCTTGCAACCTATCGCGCAGCGAAGGTGCCGGAAGCAGATAAGACCGTACTGAACGCAGTGATTGTGGAAGCCGAGGCCGAGCTGGCTTCGACAATGGAAGGCATAAATCCGGGTCAGTACCCTGTCAGCGCTCGAACAGCGTTGAGCCAGGCGATTGCTGATGCGAAGGCGGTGTCGTCTAATGTGTCGGCAACGACAGTTCAGGTTGAGCAAGCAGGTGCAGATCTTAGCTCAGCGCTTACCACGTATCATGGGGCGAAGGTGCCGGAAGCGGATAAGACAGCACTAAATGCGGCGATTGTGGAAGCTGAGACAGAGCTGGCTTCGACAACGGAAGGCACAAATCCGGGTCAGTATCCGGCAAGCGCCAGAACGGCGCTGAGCCAAGCAATTAATACTGCGAAGACAATAGCGTCCAACGCGCAAGCGACAGCGACGCAGGTGGAACAAGCACGTAATGAGCTTAGTACTGCACTCACAACGTACCGTGCAGCCAAGGTACCGGAAGCGGGCAAGGATGCGCTGACCGCAGTGATTGTGGAAGCCGAGGCCGAGCTGGCCTCGACAATGGAAGGCACAAATCCAGGCCAGTACCCTGCTAGCGCCAGAACGGCGTTGAGCCAAGCAATAATTACAGCTAAGGCAGTGGCGTCCAATGCCCAAGCTACTTCCGCACAGGTAGAGCAAGCACGCGCGGACTTGAGTGCAGCACTTACGACATATCGCGCAGCTAAAGTGCCGGAAGCAGGCAAGGCCGCGCTGAACGCAGTCATTGCAGAAGCAGAGGCAGAACTAGCCTCGACGGTGGAGGGAACGAACCCAGGCCAGTACCCACCGAGCACTAGAACAGCATTGAGCCAAGCGATCACTGCTGCGAAAACGGTAGCGTCGAATGCGCAAGCAACAGCGGCGCAGGTAGAAAAAGCACGTACTGACCTGAGCGCTGCGCTCACAACGTACCGTGCAGCGAAAGTACCGGAAGCAGGCAAGGACGCGTTGAACGCAGTTATTGTGGAAGCAGAGGCAGAACTAGCCTCGACAGTGGAAGGAACTAATCCAGGCCAATATCCGGCAAGCGCTAGAACAGCATTGAGCCAAGCGATCACTGTTGCGAAAGCTATCGCTTCAAATGCGCAAGCAACAGCGGTGCAGGTAGAAAAAGCACGCACCGATCTGAACGCTGCGCTCACAACGTACCGTGCAGCGAAAGTACCGGAAGCAGGCAAGGACGCGTTGAACGCAGTTATTGTGGAAGCAGAGGCAGAACTAGCCTCGACAGTGGAGGGAACGAACCCAGGCCAGTACCCAACAAGCGCTAGAACAGCATTGAGCCAAGCGATCACTGTTGCGAAAGCTATCGCTTCAAATGCGCAAGCGACAGCGGCGCAGGTGGAAAAAGCACGCACCGATCTGAACGCTGCGCTCACAACGTATCGTGCAGCGAAAGTACCGGAAGCGGGCAAGGATGCGCTGAACGCAGTCATTGCAGAAGCGGAGGCAGAACTAGCCTCGACAGTGGAGGGAACGAACCCGGGTCAGTACCCTGCAAGTGCTAGAGCAGCATTAAGCCAAGCGATCACCGCAGCGAAGGCTATCGCTTCTAATGTGCAAGCAACAGCGGCGCAGGTAGAAAAAGCACGCACCGATCTGAACGCTGTGCTCACAACGTACCGTGCAGCGAAAGTACCGGAAGCGGGCAAGGATGCACTGAACGCAGTTATTGCAGAAGCGGAGGCAGAACTAGCCTCGACAGTGGAGGGAACGAACCCAGGTCAGTACCCTGCAAGTGCTAGAGCAGCATTAAGCCAAGCGATCACCGCAGCGAAGGCTATCGCTTCTAATACGCAAGCAACAGCGGCGCAGGTAGAAAAAGCACGTACCGATCTGAACGCTGCGCTCGCAACGTACCGTACAGCCAAAGTGCCGGAAGCGGGCAAGGATGCGCTGAACGCAGTCATTGCAGAAGCAGAGGCAGAACTAGCCTCGACAGTGGAGGGAACGAACCCAGGTCAGTACCCTGCAAGTGCTAGAGCAACATTAAGCCAAGCGATCACCTCAGCGAAAGCTATAGCTTCTAATGCGCTAGCGACTGCTGCACAAGTGGAAAAGGCTCGCAACGATCTGAACGCTGCACTCGCAACGTATCGGTCATCGGAGGTGCCTCAGCCGGACGCACCGATCTGGACGAGCGGCGATGCCAAGGTATCGGGAGTGACAGATACAGCCCTGAAGTTTACTTGGCCTGAAGCAAAGGCTGACGTCGGTGTAACAGGTTATCGCATTTATATGAACAACGATCCGGAACCGCTGGCTGAGATCGCAGTTGGACAAGAGAACAGCTATCTTGTCGACCATCTCGATTCTGGCGTTCGCTATACGTTTACGGTTAAAGCATTTAATGACGCGGGAGAGAGCATAGGCTTATCCGTTGAAGTCGTCACATTGGCGAACAAAACAGTTCTTCTTGAACAAATTCAGGCAGCGAAGAAGCGTTTGGCGGATACCAGTGAGGGTACGCGTCCCGGAACATACCCAGCAAGTGCTCGAACCGCGCTGACAACCGCTATTGTTACGGCTGAAGCGGAAGTAAATAAGACCGACTCCCTGCAAGTAGCGATAGACGCAGCTGCATCTGTTTTGCAGCAGGCCATTGCCGCCTATGATGACTCTGTCATCAAGCCTGGACCAACCAATCCAGGCGGCCCGTCTATTGAGCCGGAGCGGTCTGGCAATAACCACCTTAAGCAATTAACCATTATGGCCGGCAACAGCCGTATTGAGCTTGTTCCTGCTTTCTCGGCATCCATTTCCGATTACACCATCGAGACAGAAGCGGAGGAACTGGAGATTACTTTAGAGCTCGCGCATCAAAGAGCGAAGGCAACGGTGCTCCAGGATGGCAAAGAAATTAGCGGAAAGCTATGGAAGCTGCAAGCAGGTGAAAACAAATTTACTATTACCATCATTGCGGAAGATGGAACAGAGCGCGTATATAGACTGAACATTCAGCGCAAAGCATCCGAGCCAAAGCCGCCGCTCAAGGAACTGATTGATATCGCAGAACATTGGGCTGAGAATCAGATAAAGCAAGCGGTGGCCTTGGGGCTGGTGAATGGTTATCCGGATCAGACCTTCCGTCCGAATCAATCCGTTACCCGTGCAGAGTTTATCGTCATGCTGGTGAAGCTGCTGCAACCTAAGTGGAGCGGCGCCACTCATGAATTCACGGATCAAGCATCGATAGGCTCATGGGCGGAGCAAGCTACCGCTCATGCGCTGGAGCTGGGATGGGTGCAAGGGTATGATGACGGAACCTTCCGTCCGAACCAATCGATCACTCGAGCTGAAGCTGCTGTCATCATTGCCAGAGCGCTCGGCATTGGCAAAGGCAGCGCGGCAAGCACCGGTTTTGCGGATGATAGCAGTATTCCGTCATGGGCCAAGGCGGCCATCGAGGCACTCCGCCTTGAAGGGATAATCGGCGGTCGCGGCGCGAACCAGTATATGCCGCAAGCGAACATCACGCGCTCGGAATCGATTGCGCTGTTGATGAGGCTGTACACAGACAACGAAACCGATTAAGACATTCGATAATACGAGAGTTGGCAAGAAGCAGGTGCGGAGGACTACGGGTCCTCCTCATGCCTGCTTCTTCTTCTATTCTCATTATGACGACCAGGAGGAATTGCAATAGAGAGCTAAAGCAATAAAATCTCCACAATATAATTTCATTTTATTGAAATAAATAGAAATAAATATGAATTTTTCAATCTTTTTATGTCTTTTTGGTTGGCAATAAAGGGAAGAGTGTCCACACGTAGAATGAGATAGGAGAATAACAACATTAAATGCGAAGGAAGTTTGTGATGATCCCTAATACGATATCTCTGATGGATCAAGTCGACGTGACCAATGGTGCGCATATTCTCTATTATTATACGAATCATGATGCCTATATTAAAAACGCCACATCGTTTCTCATCAACGGACTTATTCAAGACGAACATGTCGTATTCATCGATAGCGAACCGAATTATCTGGAAGTGATCCAATCACTGTCTAGCCGCGTTGGAAGCGATGCCTTGGAACGGTTTCACTATGTCAATCATATCGACTTTTATTATGAGCACGGCATGCTGCTTGTGTCCGATGTGATGAACAATTTTGCGGAACTGTTCGCCCCTTTGCAGCAAAACCCCAGAGCAATCCGCTCCTGGGGCCACGTGCCATGGGATGAGAACGGAAACATCGAGGAACAGCTTCTGATTTATGAGGATCGCTGTGATTCTTCCATACTGAACGCCCAGATGTTGGGGGTGTGTGCTTATGACGCCAAGACGATACCCGCTCATATTCAAAATGAGATGATGCGATCACATGAATATTTTATGACGGATGATTCTCTCGCTCCTTCTATGTTTTACCGGGATACCAAACGATCGGTCATTATTCCGTCTCCTGCCGTCCATATGGAGATGCAGTCGGAGATGGATCTGTATAAACAAAAGCTTGATTTTGCCCATGCCGTATCGCATGAGGTTCGCAATCCGCTTACGGTGATTCGGGCGTATGCGATGCTCATGCTTAATCCGCGAACAGAGATGGGCGAAGATCATATGCGCAAGCTGCAAGCGATTGTCGACTATGTGGACGTAATCGATCATGAAATCGCCCATATTATTAATACGGAGCAGCTTCTCTCGACAGATACGCTGTGGCAGAAGGAAGCGGTCAACGTGAAGCCGCTTCTGGATGAGGTACTGCACATGATGACGACAAAGGCACGGACGCAAGGTGTGGAATGCCACGCCGAGATTGACGTGCAGGAGGCGCAGATCTATGGAAGCAGTATCGGCTTCAAGCTCATTGTGTCTAATCTCATTAGCAATGCGATCAAATACAGCCACGAAGGTTCATCCGTATCGGTGCATGCCCATGTCCGGGAAGGGATGCTGCAATTCGATGTTAGAGATAAAGGCGTCGGCATGACGAATGAACAGCTGGAGAAGCTGTTCCGCAAATATGAGAAGATGAATACGGACAAAAGCGGTCAAGGAATCGGGTTGTTTATGGTCAAGAAGCTGACGGATCATTTTGAGGGCAGTATCGATGTAAGAAGCAAGCTTTATGCTGGAACGGAAGTACATGTTGAGCTTCCACTTGTATAATGGAGGGCAGCCTTTTCGGTTCGGCAAATGGATGGTGGAAACAATCCTGCAATGGCGGGTGTGCGAAGGGTAAGGTCTCTTTATAATGGCAGTATAATCATTCATCAGGCAGGTGATAATCATGGAATGGTTGTACTTTATTATTATTCTAGTTATGGCAGTTGGATTGATCTCGACCATATGGATCGGCCGCTCTGCAAGCAACAAGGTAGAGGATCCGCGCTACTCCCAGCAGACCGGACGCAAATGGCTGCGACTTGGCGTCATCTACGTTGTTGGTATTATTATCGTAGCGGCTATCTTAATATGGCTTTAAGGGCAGGCGCAATAGGGAGGCTATGCTCCGATATACGTAACCGCCGGGCTATGAGCCCGGCGGTTAGTTCGTTTTAGGGATTCGTTTCCCCAAGCAATGCACGCAGAGCATCTGCGAATCGGGATATGCCGGAGTTGATTTCCTCGGCCTTGGCCCGGGCGAAAGTGAAACGGACATAGCCGGAATCGGAGCCATACACGCTGCCTGGCACGAATACAGCGCCTCTGCGAATGGCTTCCTCCAGCAGCTTGCCGTCATGGACCTCCGGGGCCAGCTTGCACCACAGATGTAATCCACCCTCCGGCGCTGTGAAGGAAATCATATCCGGAAGCTCCCTTTCCAGAGCAGCAATCAGCAAGTCACGCTTAAATTGCAATTGCATCCGCAGCCGTTCCAGATGAGGCTCGAAATAATCGGATTTCAAAAACTGGGCGGCGACCTGCTGAGGAATAACGCTTAAGCCAAAGTCCATCTGCTGCCTGGCATCCGCCAGCCTCTCTACAATGGCATTCGGCGCAACCATCCAGCCTACGCGCAGACCGGATGCCGCAATCTTGGAGAAAGACCCGATATAGAGAACGGAACCGGTCGAATCCATGGATTTCAGCGGTGCTGGCGGCATGCCTGCATATGAAGTGAGGCTGAAGGGGTCATCCTCCACGATGGGAAGCGCGAGCTCGCTCGCCAGCTCCAGCAGACGCTTGCGGCGCTCCATGCCGAGTACGGTACCCGTAGGATTCTGGTAGTTCGGATTCAGGAAGACCATCTTGATCCGATGCCGTCTATACAAGGTGCGAATATCCTCTGGGCAAACACCATCCCGGTCAACGGGCAGACGGAACAGCCTGAGGCCGGCGGATTGGAACATCGGAAGAGAGTAAGAATAAGACGGGTCCTCGATTGCCACGGCGTCACCTGGGGACAACAGGCATTGGGTAATGAGATATAGGGATTGCTGTGAACCAGATGTGATCAGGATGGATGATTCGGTCGTATGGATCTGCCGATGCTTGCCCAGATAGGGGACCAGCACCTCTCTGAGCGGAACGTAGCCTTGAGGATGGTCGTAGCCCAGATAGGCGGTATACTCATGGCGACTCATCAGGCTTGATATTTCTTCGCTTGGCGCTAGATCCGCAGACAGCTCTCCGCTGGCGAAATCAATCAGGGATGGAGATTGCGCCAGCGCTTCCCGAATCCTCCTCATGAACGGCAGATTGGGTAAAAAATTGCCCCCTTCCGCATATCGTTTCCAATTCGGCGTATGCTTGGGCGTCGCTCCCCATTTGGTCATAGTGACCCGTGTACCGCTGCCGGATCTCCCTTCAATAATGCCCATAGAGCGAAGCTCGGAGAAGGCTAGAATGACGGTGCTCCGGTTCACGTCCAACTGCTCTGCCAATTTGCGCTCGGAAGGCAGCAGACTGCCGGGCGGAAACTCGCCGTAGGATATGCGCTGTTCCAGATGATCCGCTATTTGGGCATATAGCGGTTTTTTGCTCTGTCGGTCAGGTTTCCACATCGTTTAGGTTCCCTCAATCCATTAAGAATAGTCCATATGATTGTTATGATACCATTGATGGGGCGGAACACAATCGCCGGGGGGAATAGATCAAACAGGTTCATGATGGCCAGCAGCAACTGCCATTAAGAAGCCTGTTTTTTGATTGAAAACATTTCCATTGACAAGTGAAATGGCATCCCGTTATTATGAACTTACATCATAATAATGGAACGATGTCCCGTTATCATAATTTATGACAATATTCATCGTAAGGAATTGTATGCCCAGCATGCAACTATTTTTTTAATCGTTAATGAAAGCGTTTTATTGAAAGGGGGAGAAGATGGTGTCTGTTAAGCAAGATGGAGAGGCTCAAACAAACTCAAGTGTGGAGCGTGCATTAATCCTGCTTGAATTGCTGGCGAACTGCAAGAGCAGCATATCCTTGGCGGAAATCGTACAGAAGGTCGAGTTACCCAAAAGCACAGTCCATCGAATTTTGGAAACATTAAGATTACGGGGATATGTAGAATGGGAGCCGAATACAGAAAAATACGCACTCGGTTTGAAACTGATCGAGATCGGGGTTACTGGCTTGATCAACATTGAAATTGTCGACGCCGCTGCCCCTTATTTGAGGGAAATCTCCACAATGACCGGGGAAACCGCTTTTTTGGCTGTCTATAACGAAGGAGAGATTGTATATCTTTACAAAGTAGAAGGGACGAATTCAATCCGCACTTCGGCTCAACTGGGATCGCGGCGTCCACTTCATAGTACAGGTCTCGGCAAAGCAATCGCTTCCACATTCTCGATGGAAGAGCTGGATCGCATTCTTGAGGATAAAGGCATGGAAGGAAAAACGATCAACACCATTACCGATCGACAATTGTTTCATGAGGAAATGAGCCGCACTCGTCTGCGAGGGTGGGCTACGGATAATGAAGAAGGGGAGATAGGGCTTTCCTGTTATGCTGTACCGATTTTCAATTATTCCGGAAGAGTGGTTGGAGCGATCAGTTGTGCAGGACCAACGAACCAGGTTCAATCGAGTAAAGAGATCATCCTGTCAAAAGTGGTGGAGAGCGGCGAACAAATATCCAGAAGGATGGGCTATGTTCCCAGTATGCGTTTGCGAAGCTAGATCAGCCCTGTAGACATAAGTGTGCCAACTGTTGATGAAATAATAATGAAGATAAGGGTGGGGTCGTTATGCCAGCATCAGGTCTGCGTTGTATACAATGTGATAGCAGACTTTCACTCAATCCAATCTATGAGTGTCCTAAGTGCCAGGGAATTCTCGAAGTCTATTATGATCATGCAGAATTACAGGACAAGACTCAGCTTCCGTTAAGTCAGTCATATGAATGTATGCCGATACGTAGAGAACAGGCGATCAGTCTTGGAGAAGGCAATACCAGCTTGATAGAAGCGGGTCATTTGGCGAAACGATTGGGTCTCCGCAGGTTATTGTTGAAATGCGAATTTACGAATCCTACCGGGTCGTTCAAGGATCGTCCGATTGCCATCGGGGTTGCAAAAGCGGTTGAATTCGGGTACCGCAAAGTCGTTGTCGCTTCCAGCGGCAACGGTGCGGCTTCCGTAGCCGCCTACGCGGCGCGGGCGGGCCTCGAAGCCATTATACTGGTGCCTGCTTCAACGCCCGGAGAGAAAATTATGCAGACTTTAGCTTATGGGGCGAAGGTCATTCGGGTACAGGGGCCCTATAGTAATTGCTTTGGATTGGCTAAAGAGTTATCCCAGTCCGGGGAGCTGTACAATCTGACAACCACATTCTACAATCCCTACACGGTTGAAGGCGATAAAATGGTCGGATATGAAATATTCGAGCAGATGAAAGAATCGCCGGATGCCATCTATGTGCCGATTGGAGCAGGACCCTTGCTCGTCGGCACCTATAAAGGATTTGTCGATTATCAGCAAACAGATGGGAAGGTAAGTTTGCCTCGAATGGTAGGCGTTCAGGCGGAAGGAAACAATCCGATTGTCAAGGCCTTTCTGTCAGGGAGCACGATAGTGGGCTCAGAACCCGCTCCCAACACGATCGCCGGAGGAATTGCTGATGGACTTGTGGGCTATACGAAAGATGGGGCTTTCACCCTTGATGTGATCAGGAAGTCCAATGGCTTCGCTATCGATGTCAGCGATGCACGGATATTGGAGGCTAAGCAATGGTTGGCCAAGGACGAGGGGTTGTTCGTTGAGCCTTCAGCAGCAGCAGCAATTGCCGGGGTAGCGAAGAGCCTGCATGAGGGGCAAATCAGCAGTGACGATCTTGTGGTCGCTATTCTTACAGGACATGGATTAAAGGATATGAATAACCTTGGCCCTGTAGAAGAAGCGCCGATCGTCGATAACAGTTCGGAGCAGCTGAAGAAGCTGTTGACGATATAATTAAACACCAGGGGGAATGGACAATGTCTAAAAGATTTACAAAGTTATTTTTACTGCCGCTGCTGGTTATGGCCTTTGCTTTGGCAGGATGCACGTCTGGAGGAAGCGGAGAGGTTTCTGAAAGTCATTTGAGCAAAATGATGAAAACGAAGAAAATCAGGGTGGCCGTACTGCCTGACAATCCGCCATGGAGTATTCTGAACGCTTCAGGAAATTTTGAAGGATATGATATTGATATTGCCTACAGACTCGCTGAAGCCATGGGCGGGCTCAAGGTTGAGTTTGTCTCGACGGATGGAGCCAATCGTCTACCGTTAATTCAGACAGACAAGGTCGACGTTGTTATCGCTTCATACACTTCGACCAATGAAAGAGCGAAATCGATCGCTTTTACGGAAGCTTATGCCGCAGCAGGTCCGTTGCCTTTATACCGCAAGGACAATCCGATCACAAGCTATGATGATTTGGCTGGCAAGAAAGTTTCAGTGACACGGGGCAGCACGAACGATAGTGTAATGTCGAAGTATTTTCCAGATACTGAGGTTGTACGTTTTGATACGATTGCAGATGCATTTATGGCTGTGAAGACCGGTAAAGTCGATGCATTAATTGAGGAAAACCCGATCGTTTATGAGTTTGCTGACAAAAACCCAGAAATGGAAGCGCTTCCGCTTGATCCGTACAAGCCCGGCTATATTGCGATGGCTGTGCAGCAAGGCGATCAGATCTGGTTAAATTATTTAAATAACTTCATTCGCGATTTTAACAATTCAGGCGATAATGCAGAGCTGTACAAGAAATGGTTCGGAAGAGATTTGCCAAAATTGGTTAATTATTAATCTGAATATTCGGAATAGAAAATCTATTGGGGTGAATGAGGCGAATGGATCGTCTCATTCACGCCAAAAGTAGGAGCGAGGGGTGGACAATGACTTTTTATTTTGGCGATGTATTTCCGTACATCCCCCTATTGCTGAAAGGATTAGCCATTAGCTTGTATATCACCGTATTCGGCATGCTTGTTGGAAGTGTGCTAGGCGTATTCGTCAATTTGGCCAAAACGGGAAAGTCAAAAGTATTAAGAAAAATTAGTTCTGCTTATATTGAGATCATCCGAAATACACCGCTATTGGTGCAATTGTACTTGATCTATTTTGGCCTGGGTCAGCTCGGAATCAATATTAATCCGCTTTGGTCGGCAATAATCGGCATTACCTTAAATAATGCGGCCTATACGGCGGAGATATTCAGAGCAGGGTTCAATTCGGTATCGAAAGGCTTAAGGGAGGCAGGGTGTGCCTTGGGAATGACGTCAACACAGATTTTTAGGCACATCATATTGCCTCCAGCTATTCGCAGCGTTTTTCCGGCGTTGACGAACCAGTTGATCCTGCTTTTTCTGTTCTCGTCGGTGGCTTCTGTCATTTCTCTGGAAGAATTGACCTATCAAATCATGAATGTTGATTCAAAAACGTTCCGAACTTTCGAGATATTAACGATTGGAGCTATTCTGTATTATGCAAGTTCATCTATATTTGCAATGTTATCGAAAGTAATCGAAAAGAAATTATTTAGATGGTAGGTGGGAACAAATGTTTGAAGATTTTGGGTGGCATCATTTGGTTCCTATTGCCAAAGGTGCTTGGTTTACCGTTGTGCTTTGTTTTTTCTCTATTATTTTGGGCGGTGTAATCGGGCTGTTGCTGGGATTGGGTGCTACATCGGACAATCGATGGGCGCGGTGGATCAGCGCTATTTATATTAATCTGATTCGTGGTATTCCATTATTGATCATTATCTTTTTTATCTATTTCGCCTTGCCTCTGCTGGTACCGGGTATGGATTTATCGAAAGAAGTGGTAGCAGTCATCGCTTTGTCTGTTTATGCCGGAGCCTATATGGGTGAAATTGTGCGAGGCTGCATTCAGTCCATACACAAAGGACAGTTTGAAGCGGCAGATGCCCTTGGCATGAGCTATTTTCAAAAATATCGATACATTATTGTGCCGCAGGCGATGAAAGTGATCGTTCCGCCGGGAATCGGCTTTATTATTGCCTTGGTGAAAGATTCCTCTCTCGTGTCAACAATCGGATTTATTGATTTGACCAAAGCAGGAAGAGTCGTCAGCAATTTAACCGTTGATCCGTTAAAGTCGTTCCTGGCTGTAGCCGTCTTTTATTTTATCATTTGCTACGCACTTTCCAGATTGGCACAATATTATGAAGCAAAGATGGCGCGGACAAACACGTAACGTCAATGATGGCCGAGGAGGAACAGCCTATGATTCAGGTGGGAAATTTGCATAAAAGTTTTGGGAAAGTCGATGTGCTAAAGGGTATAGATTGCCATATACGTACGAATGAAGTTGTCTGCGTGATTGGACCATCGGGCTCAGGAAAAAGTACGTTCCTGCGTTGCTTGAACTTGCTCGAATCGATCACAGGCGGGACGGTCAAGATTAATGGGCATGATCTGACAGACCCGAAGATGAATATTAATCAAGTTCGCAAGGAAGTGGGCATGGTATTTCAATCATTCAACCTGTTTCCTCATATGAAGGTGATAGACAACATCATATTGTCACCGATTAAGGTATTGAAGATGGATAAGGACAAGGCTCGTCAGAAGGCGATGTCTTTGCTGGAGAAGGTCGGGCTGAGTCACAAAGCGGATGTTTATCCAAGCAGCTTGTCCGGGGGGCAGATGCAGCGGGTTGCAATTGCCAGGGCGCTTGCAATGGACCCGAAAGTGATGCTGTTCGATGAACCGACATCAGCGCTGGATCCGGAAATCGTGGGCGAAGTGTTGTCTGTCATGAAGGATTTGGCCAAAGAAGGCATGACCATGGTTGTCGTGACACATGAGATGGGATTTGCCCGTGAAGTCGCTGATCGCGTCATCTTTATGGATCAAGGCATTATTATCGAGGAAGGGCCGCCAAAGGACATATTCACGAATCCCAAGAATGAACGCACACAGGCGTTTCTTAGTAAGGTGCTATAATTGTAGGATTTAACATTGCGAAGGAGGAATACCGGTATGGGAATCATTGAACAACGTCTGCAGCAATTAGGGATCGAATTGGCCGAGCCTCCTGCGCCTGCGGCAATCTATATTCCGGCAGTGACTACGGGAAACCTGGTCTTTACTTCAGGTAATGACTGTCGGGTGAACGGCAAGTTTCTTTATGTGGGCAAGCTGGGGCAGGACTTGACGATTACGCAAGGTCAAGAAGCGGCCAGACAGACGATGATCAACCTGCTTGCTGTTTTAAAAAGTCATTTGGGAGATCTGGATCAGATTCATCGAATTGTAAAGCTGCTCGCCTTCGTCAATAGTGCTCCCGGATTTGTTGATCAGCCATATGTGATCAATGGAGCTTCCGAGCTATTAGAGCAAGTATTTGGTGAGCGAGGCAAACATGCAAGGTCAGCGATCGGTACGAGTGAGCTCCCCTTTAATATACCGGTTGAGATTGAAATGATTGTAGAGTTGAAGCAGGTGTCCTCCCTATGAATCTAACTGAACAATTAAAGCAGCAGAAAATAGTAGCCATTCTTCGGGGGGTTGCACCTGAACGGGTGCTTCCTGTTGCCGAGGCCTTGTCCTTGGGCGGTATTCGATTTATGGAGATAACGATGAACAGTGAGAAAGCCGTACAAAGCATTGCCATGCTGCGAGAACGACTTCCGCAATTGCATATTGGTGCCGGAACGGTAACCAATGTGCAATTAGCCAGAGAAGCAGCCGCAGCAGGCGCGGAATTTCTAATATCTGCGAATGTAGATACAGCCATGATCTGTTATGGAGTGGAACAAGGGCTTCATGTCTGGCCGGGCGCGATGACTCCGACAGAGATTGTGCTTGCCTGGGAAGCCGGTGCTCAAGCAGTCAAATTGTTTCCTGCAACCGTCCTGGGCATCGATTATTTGAAGTCTGTTCGAGCTCCGCTAGATCAGATACCGCTTATTGCAACGGGAGGAATTGAACCCGGCAATGCGGCAGCCTATTTACAAGCTGGGGCGTGCGCACTCGGGGTGGGCGGACAATTGATTAACCATCAATGGATCCAGGCGGGAAAATATGCGGAAATCACCGATATGGCGAATCAATATTTGGCCGCAGTCAAAGGTGAGTCCATATGACGGATGTCGTAACTATTGGAGAAAGCATGGTTCTGTTTCAGCCGTTTCAAGGCGAATCGCTTCGCTATGCGCCTTTGTTCACCAAGACAATAGCGGGTGCGGAATCGAATGTAGCGATTGGACTGACCAGATTAGGCCATAAAGCGCGCTGGATTGGAAGGGTGGGGAATGATCCGTTCGGCGATCTGATCGTATCCACACTGGGAGGGGAGGGCGTTGATATATCGTTTGTCATCAAAGATTTAAAAGCTCCAACGGCTGTTTTCTTTAAAGAGTATCGCGGGATCGGCGCTGATCCCTCCATTTATTATTATCGCAAAGGCTCAGCGGCCAGTGGCTTGTCTCCACAAGATGTGCGTAAGGAGTGGTTTGACGGGGTCAGACATCTGCATGTGACAGGCATAACGCCGGCTCTTGGTTCGTCTGCTTTTGAAGCCATTCGATACGCGATGCAGCTAGCTAGAGAAATGGGGCTCATGATATCTTACGATCCGAATTTGCGGCGTAAACTTTGGAGCGAGGAAGAAGCTCGCAGCAAATTAACTGAGCTAATCCCTTACTGTGACTACTTTTTGCCTGGTATCGATGAAGCTGAATTTTTGCTCGGTAAGCAGGATTTGGATGAACTGGGCAATGAGTTCTTGTCGATGGGTCCTAAGGTGGTCGTGATCAAGCTGGGAGCGGAAGGATCTATTGCCTATACGCCATATGGGACGGTAGCAGTCGAGGGAGTCCCGGTATCCCAGGTCATCGATACGGTTGGCGCAGGGGATGCTTTTGCAGTCGGGTTTTTATCAACTTTGTTAAAGGAAAGGAACCATGGCGATCTGATTGCGCCTCATCTGGAGCATTTGACACAAATGTTAAGAACGGCGAATGAACTCGGTTCGCTCGCCGTACAGTTTCGCGGTGATTGGGAGGGGCTGCCAACCTGTGAGGAAGTTCAGAGATTACACAGTGGTACGGCAGAAGTGACACGATAGAAGAATTCAATATATAGATCAAAGCCAAAATGAAGTGGGTTTGACTGATTCAATCATGAACATGCAGTGTAGCTCTTAAGATGTCAATCTTAAGGGCTTTTTTATATGAAAATGCAAGAATGAATGGACAAATTAAAACTTCGTATATATAATCATTTTATGAAGTATTAAAACTTCTTGAATAAACAGAATTAAATAATTATTAGTTCTTTTATGAAAGGGGTGTCATTCTCATCTAGGCAGTCATTATAGTGGGGCAGTTTGGTAATAACTAACTATAATTTAGGGGGCAGTTGTATGAAAAAAGGAATTGCTTCAATGTTAATGGTTTTGATGTTAGTTGCATTATCAGCTTGCGGACAGGGAAATAATAACGGAAATACTTCGTCACCTGGGAAAGGGACCGATACAGCAACAGAAAGTCCTGGAGAACAGGTCACATTGAAAATTGGAAGCTGGAGAACAGAGGATAAAGCTGCCTACGAGGAAGCAGCTAAGAAATTTACTGAGAAATACCCAAATATTAAAGTGGAATTTGCTCCAACCAAAAATACGGAATACAACACAGTACTTAATACAGAATTAATGACAGGCGAAGGTCCCGATATTATTCATCTGCGGCCTTATGTAGCAGGCCAACAAATTGCTGATTCAGATTATTTGGTTGAGCTTGACGGCTTACAGGGTTTGGATCAAATTCCTAGTGAACTGCTTATTGCGGCAAAAGGTTCAGATGGAAAGGTATATGGAGCGCCAATTCTAAAAAATAGTATTCAAGTGCTATATAATAAAAAGATGTTTGATGATTTAAAGCTTACAGAGCCAAAGACATGGGATGAAATGATTCAAGTTGCGGAAACACTGAAGCAGAACGATGTAGTGCCTTTTGCTTTCGGAGCAAAAGAAGGCTGGATTCTGTCGTTGGTTCATGGCGGAATTGGGCCTGTGGGATATGGCGGCAATGATTTTGTTAATAAAATTACCAAAGGACAGATTGGATTTGATTCCGAAGAATTTACCCAATCCGTTCAACTGCTACAAGAACTGATTCCATATTATCCGAACAACTTTGAAGGGATTTCTATGGATGATATGCGCAATATGCTTGTAACCGAGCAAGCGGGCATGATGATTATGGGCGATTGGGAAGTTACAGTTATTCGCGGCATGAACCCAGATCTGCAATTGGATGCGTTCCCCATTCCAACGAAAGAAGGCAATCCGATTGTAGCAACATGGGTGGATGGTTCCTTCGCTGTCAATAAAAACTCCAAGCATCAGGAAGAAGCGAAGAAATTTATTGAGTTTGCTTTAACGGAAGAGTTTGGCACCATTATTTCTAATCGGTTGCTGCGGCAAAGCACGCTGCCTTCTGTACAGAATGAAGATGCCTTAATGAAGAAAATTTCTGCTTTTGCAAATGATGAAAGCGCTGTTACGCCGTATCTATTCAATGTATACTTTGCGGCAGGCAATCCATCCTCGAAGCTAGCGTTGGAAACAGCGCTTCAGGGTATGCTTCTTCAGAAACTGGAAGCTGCGGATGTTGGTATACAAGTGAAGGAAAGTGTCGGTACCTGGTTTAAGCCTTTGAATTAAGGCATGTAAATTTGGTATTCAAGGGCCGAAAGACGCTTCAGCCCTTGAATACCCTAATGGGGGAGTATTTATGAAAGGCGCGCTAGTAAGTATTGAAGCGGCAGCAAGTGGCCTAAGCAGTAAGGAAAGGAAAGCTGCTGATTTTATACTACAACATTCTTCTGAAGTCGTTCGTATGTCTTTGCAGCAATTAGCAGCAGCTTCAGAGGTGAGTGAAGCTACGATTATGCGGTTGTGTCGATCGTTAAAATTTGAAGGATATACAGACATGAAGCTGCGCATCACAGCCGATTTATCTTCCGCTGGAGAAGAAAATCATGAATATCAGCCGTTTCAAGTTGGTCAATCGATGAAAGAAGTGATGGAGTCGGTTACCAATAATAATATGAAGTCGCTAAAGGATACACTGGCTGTCATCGATGAGGAAATCGTTGAAGCAGCCGTACAATGCATGAATCGGGCAAGAAAGATTGCGGTATTTGGAGTAGGAGCCTCAGCTATTATTGCGGAGGACTTTAAATTAAAGGTGAACCGGATTAATAAATGGTGCGAAACAGCCTATAGCGGAGATATGCAAGCGGTGGTTGCCGCGAATTTGAATGAACAGGATGTCGTTATTGGCATTTCTTATTCGGGCAACAATAATGACGTTTTGCATGCGTTAAAAGTAGCGAAAAAAAATGGAGCCAAAATTATATCCCTAACGCATTTTGGAACAAGTCCAATTGCAGATCAGGCTGATTATCAATTATTTACAAGTTCTTTAGAGCAAAACTTCAGAAAAGGCGCGATGGCTTCAAGAATCGCTCAGTTAAATGTCATTGATATGCTATATGTAGGAATGGTGATTCAAAATTACGACTCTAGCATCGAGTCAATAGAAAGAACTCGCGAGGCCATCAAGCACTAATCAGTCACGGAGGCAATTCAATGGGGACAAAAAGCAACGCAGGTTTGCAAAAATCCGGAATTCAGTGGCAGAAGTATATCATTCATTTGTTTCCGATTCCTGCCATCATCATCTATTCCATCATTATCGTTTATTCGATGATGGCCGCATTTGGCTATAGTTTATTCTCCTGGAAAGGCTTGACGAGAGGCGACTTTATTGGATTAGGTAATTTCGTTAAGCTGTTCACTGAAAAGCCGTATAATGATATGTTCTGGAATGCCCTTGGTCATAACACTTACTATTTTATTTTAGAGATGATTGTACAAAATGGAATTGCCTTTATTTTAGCCTATATTATTTACACGAAGGTCAGAGGGGCAGAGTGGTTTAAAGCCTCGATATTTCTGCCAAGGCTTTTATCGGTTATCGTTGTCGGATTTTTATGGAAATTGATCTTGAATCCGAATTCAGGAGTCTTGAATACGTTGCTCAGGGAAGTTGGATTAGGGAGCTGGGCAAAGTCATGGCTAGGTGATCCTGATACCGCATTGACAGCTATTATTATGGTAAATAACTGGTTTGGTGTAGGTTTCTCACTTTTGATATTGCTAGCGGGATTGCAATCGATTCCCACAGAGGTTATCGAAGCTGCGAGATTGGAAGGGGTTAAAGGCTTTAAATTTATACGTACCATTATTGCTCCGCTTATTGTTCCTTCCATTGTGATCGTTACAGTCTTTACGTTTATTCATGCCTTTGAAGCATTTGAACTTGTGTATGCGATGCAAGGCTCGCAAGGAGAACCTTATATGTCAACGGATACGCTAGCTACTTATTTCTACCGAAATGCATTTGGCGGTACCTCTGGCGGAGATTCTGTTTCCATTGGTCTCGGTTCAGCGCTTGCTGTCGTTATGTTCGTCATTATCTGTGTGCTTTCTTCCTTGTTTTTAAGCATCTCAAAAAAATACCAAGTTCAACATTAAATGAGGCGAATCTATTGAAAATCAACAAATCAACTCGAATCTTTCAATATATAACGATCATCTTTTTTTCGATAACCGGGCTTGCCCCAATCCTTTTAATGGTTCTTTCTTCTTTCAAAACAAATATTGAAATTATCAAAAATCCGTTATCCATGCCAACAGGTTTGAATTTTGCTTCTTATTCCAAGCTGTTGAATCAATTGCCGTATGGCACTTATTTTATGAATAGTATTTTGGTGACAGGTATTTCGGTGTTCGCGATTCTCGTATTTGGTTCGCTGGCCGCCTATTATTTGTCGAGATACTCCTTCCGCTGGAATTCGGCGCTATATATGTATTTCCTGCTAGGTATGATGATTCCAATCAAGCTTGGCGTCGTTCCATTATTTATGCTTATGAAAAATTTGAGTTTAATTAATACGATATGGTCCTTGATTCTTATTTACGCGGGAATAGGAATCCCCCTGGCGCTGCTTATCTTAACTAATTTTTTTAATACGTTACCAAAAGAAATTGAAGAAGCCGCAAGAATTGACGGCGCTTCCGAACTTGGTATTTTATTCCGAGTGATGGTGCCGCTTATGAAGCCTGCACTTAGTACGGTTATGATTATTCAATTCATAAATGTATGGAATGACTTCTTCTTTCCCTTATTATTTACACAGAATGAAAAGGTTAAAACGATTCAGATTGGCATGTCCTCTCTGTTTGGTGAATACTCAACAGATTGGAGTGTGTTGTTTGCAGGTTTAACGATTGCGTCTCTGCCCATTATTATATTGTTCATCTTTGCTTCAAGGCAATTTATGGAAGGGCTGACCGCTGGTGCAGTTAAATAAGGAAAAGCGTATTTTTATCGGCATGGATGGGGGAGGAAGTAAGACGGCCTGTGCAGCGTGTAACGAGCAAGGTCACATTTTAGCTTATGCAATTGGAGAATCCAGCAATGTAAAATCAAGACCCCGCGCTCAGGTGGAACAGACCTTATTGGAGCTCATTTATCTTGTGATTCGGCAGAGCGGCGCAGAACTTAAGGACATTGTGTCTGTGACGCTTGGGCTTGCAGGGGGGCATCGTATTGCTGATAAAGAAAAAATGATTCATTTTCTTCAGCCCAATCTCTTTGAGCATACAAGCGTCAACGTTTACAATGACGCCGAGACTGCGCTTTCGGCCGGTACATGGGGAAAAGCAGGCATGGTGCTTATTGCAGGAACCGGTTCAATTGTGCATGCAGTGATTCCTGAGCGGAAGCTTAATATCCGTTTGGGAGGCTGGGGCTATTTGCTCGGTGATGAAGGAGGCGGCTTCGACATCGGAAGACAAGCGCTTCTAGCGGTTACGCGAAGCGTGGACGGAGTTGGAGAGCCTACGGCGTTAACGCCAGCCATATTAGAGTTCTTTTCTATTCATGAGCCGATACAGTTAATTGATTTCATTTATGAGCAGAGCAACGCGCGTAAAGTAATCGCGAATTTGGCTACACTCGTACTTCAAGAGGCAGAGCAGGGAGATTCCGTAGCGATAAGCATTATTAATGAGGCAATTGCGAGTCTTGGAAAACTTATTATATCTGCTCAAAAGAAGCTGGATGAAGCAAACGTTTGGCAACATGATCAGAGCCTGCTCCTTTCACCTATGAGGCTTGTGCTTGTTGGCGGTTTATTCAAAAATAAATATTTCATATCGAAATTCAATAGCCATTTGGCAGCTCATAACGTTAATTTGGAATCCATTTTACTGCGTACTCCGCCTGTACTAGGCGCATGCATAATGGGTCTGCTTGATCACGGGATAGAGATTAATGATGAGATTAGAAAAAATGCAATAGAATCTTGGATTGATGGATAAGGGGAATACAGGATGAATGAGGGAAATCGTATGATGATTACGGAAGAAAACAACGGGAACACCCAAGGGCTTGACCAAATGTCGATAGGCGAAATCATTCAGGCGATGAACGAAGAGGATCAGAAGGTGGCTGTGGCAGTTAGAAAGGAATTGCCTGCGATAGAATATGCGATTAAACAAATTGTTGAACGAATGGAAAAAGGGGGACGGTTGTTTTATATTGGCGCCGGATCAAGCGGCCGAATGGGTGTGCTGGACTCTGCGGAATGTCCGCCTACTTTCGGAGTCAGCTCGAATATGGTAAATGCAATTATTGCAGGCGGAGACGCCGCTTTACTTCATGCGGTTGAAAATGCAGAGGATGATGAGGAAGCGGGAAGCAGCGATATTCGTCACCGAATAACCTCCATAGATGTTGTTGTTGGACTGGCAGCAAGCGGACGTACGCCTTATGTAATTGGAGCGCTAAAGGAAGCCAGGCGGCTGGGTGCTTTAACGGTCGGGGTAACTTGTAATAAGGATACGGCTATTGGTTCTCTGGCGGACTGTCCGATTGAAGTATTTGTAGGACCGGAGGTCATTATGGGCTCTACACGACTAAAGGCAGGAACTAGCCAGAAAATGATCCTTAATATGATTTCTACTACCGTCATGATTCGTCTCGGCAAGGTATACGGAAACTTGATGGTGAATGTACAAGCTACGAACGCCAAGCTTCGTCAAAGAGTCGTTCGAATTGTTATGAAGGCCGCAAATGTTGACGAACAGACCGCAAAGCATTACAGCGAGCAAGCGCAAGGAGATGCAAGACTAGCTATTTTGATGATTAAATTTGGCTTGCCTAAGGAAGAGCTCATTTCCATACTACAGAAGAACAATAACCATTTTGGGCAAGCGATGAATGAATTGTTACAGCAACACTCCGAATAATTCATTGGTAAGTATGAACAGATGCACTCCTTTATAGAACATGTAACGCTGACTATATCCAACATAGGTCAGCGTTTTTGCGTCTCAGTACATAAATGAAGAGACGAGTAAGCGGCCTGTTCTATATTATCGTGCAATAAGTTAGGGGAATTACAATATTTGGAGTAATCCAAGAACAGGAGTGTTCGAGATCTATCCGCTTTATCATTTACCGTATTCAGATGAAGAGCCGAACCATGACTTTGCAGAAGGATATGGCTTTATGGATGAACGTTACTTCATATATATAACGATGAAGAACGGCGAAGAATTTAATCTTTACCGTTATCAGATTGTAAAGCTGGACATCCTAACTGGAGAGAAAATAACAATAGCCGATGACATGAAGGAATTAGGAAGTTTAGGAAGCTACTCGAATAACTGGATGAATGAAGCGGGAGATGGCAATCATTCATACGTATAACTGGGAGCCCTTCGAGGAAGGAAGGCGTTAGGTTATATCGCCAGGCTTTCGCCTGAAGGAACGTGGATTGACAGCAGCAATTCGGAAGAGCTTGTATGGGTAGTGAACGACTGGAACAAGGGTGAAGACAAGACATCTTTCCTCAACAAGCAAGATAATGACAGCAGCTCGCGTTATCTCGCCCTTGATCTGAGAGCTTATAAAATGACAGAAGGCAAACGGCTTGCTCGTGATAAGATGAGCTACGTTACGATTAAATAAGAAAAGGGCCGAAGGAGCGGCATTAGTCGCTCTCCTTCGGCTCTTTTGGAATTTAGGTTATCATAAATGCGATGACGGACAATCAATATGATTAGGCTACTACAGCACGCTGCCGCCGAAGATCATGCGGTGTTCCCATTGTGTGCCTTTGATGGAGTCGACGCGTACGCCGCCGCTTTTCTTGGAATACGTGTGCAATACTTTGCCATTGCCCAAGTACAGAGCGACATGCGTTACTTTTTGCTTCGACTTGTTGAGCTTGGAATAGTTCGATGCGCCGGAGCCTTTGTAGGACATAAAGAATACGAGATCGCCGCGCTTCAGGCTGGACCAGCTTGTCTTCACAGTGGAATGCTTCTTCACGTAGCTTGCTTGAGTGGCGGAAGATCCGGGCAGTGTCACGCCTGCCGCTTGTTTAAAGATATGCTTGACGAAATCGGAGCAATCGAACGTTCTCGTATTGCTGCGGTTCGATCCGAATTCGTAAGGCGTACCCATATACTTGCCGCCGAGCTTAATGGCTGCTTCAATCTTGGCTGACTTGCTAGAAGCGGTTGCGGCATACGCCGTATCTGCCCCATGTTGAAGCGGTGTAATTCCTGTTACAAGCAATGCTGTTGTAACGGCTCCTGCAATAAGTGTTTTCGCGAATATGTTTTGTTTCATTGTTTGCACCTCCTGGTTGGTACAACTACCGTAACATAGGGTTTGCAACCGTTTTAACCCACAAAATATGGTCCTGTGCCCAATTCCGCCTCTTAAGGCGGGGAGGCGACTCGACCTAAGTCTAGTTCAAAAACCGCCGAAAGTCCGTTTTATAAAGGGTTTGAACGATCTATACTAAGTACATAAGCAAGAGCTGCTGAACAAGGTTGAATCATCAAAAATGAAAGAATTCTAATAGAAGAAAGGAGAGAGATTTGGACATGAATGGAAAAAGCGCACTTGGTGTACTGCTAATTGTCATTGGCGGCTTGGCCGTGTTGAACGTATTCAATATTAATCTGGGTTGGATTTTTGGACTTTTGCTCCCATTCATCCTGATCGGCTTCGGCGTAGTAGGGTGGATGAACAATAAGAAAATAATCGGCGGCGTCCTGATCGCGATTGGCGGTGTGATGCTGCTGGGCAAGCTCGGCGGAATCTTCATGCTCTTGCTGGCCATCGGGCTTATCGCAGTCGGCGTATCGCTGTTCAAAAACAAGAGATCCTATTAATATAAGGGTAGATAAATGGGTTAGGAGGACATATAGATGAGCATTGCACGTCGAATCCGAGACATTACAGTCGCAACGTTGAACGAGAGATTGGAGAAAGCGGAAGATCCGGTGCGGATGATTGATCAGTTCCTCTGGTCAACGAGAGAGGATATCATCCAGGCGGAGAAGCTCCATCAGCAATATGCGAATCACAGCAACCATCTTCGGTCGCAGTGGCTGCAAGCTGAAGCTCAGAAGGAACGCCGCGAGCAGCAAGCAATGACTGCGCTCAAGGCTGGAGAAGAGAACATGGCGCGGATTGCCCTTCATGAGAAGGCCAGCTGCGAGGAACGTTCCGCTCAGTACAGAGAGTTATATGAGCAAAGCCGGCAAAACACGATGGATCTGGAAGAGCAATTGCGGGAGATGCGCAGTGAATACCAGACGGTGTACGATAAGCGCGAATATTATGCAGCACGTATGGAATCCGTCAGATTGCAGCAGCGCATGAACAGCAGAGTACAGGGAGGCGTATCCGACGGAGCTCACCCAGGCACGATGTTCCGCCAAATGGAAGACCGTATCAGCGATCTGGAGCAGGAAGCCAGAAGCTTGCGGGATGTGCGCAGAATGGGCAGAGAGTTCGACCAAGGCGGCGTCGGCAATACGGTCAAGTCCGTGATCGAACGCGAGCTTGCCGAGTTGAAACGCAAGCTTGAGAAGGAGGGTTGGTCGTCTTGAAAAAGCTATATCGCTCCAGACGGGATAAGAAATTGCTCGGCCTGTGCGGCGGGCTAAGTGAAATGCTGAATGTGGATGCGACACTTATACGGATACTGCTCATTGTCATCACTGTCCTATCGAGCGGTATGGCCATCTTCATCTACATTATCGCGGGTATGGTTGTGCCGAAAGAACCGCCCATCTATGGCGCGTTCGGTCCACAGGGCTACGGCAACGGACACAATAATGGCTACGGCGGCGGCTTTGGCGGCGGCTACGGTCCTCAAAACGGACCTCAGAATGGGCCACACACAGGCTATAACGGCGGCTTTAACCAATATCAGAACAATACGCCTCCGAACAATTGGGGCACTTCATACGCCAAGGAAGAGCCTGCTGCAGGCTCGCAATTCGATAGCATGATGGATGATCTGGAGAAAAAGGCATTGCGCCGTGAGATCGAAGAACTGAAAGCCAAATTAGCGAAACAAGAGAAGGGAGAATAACATAATGGGAATCTTTAAAAGAATGAAGGATATGACAAAAGCGTCGATGAACGAGGTACTGGACAAGCTGGAAGATCCGGTCGTCATGTTGAATCAATACTTGCGTGATATGGAATCGGAGATTCATCAAGCAGAAGTAACAGTAGCCAAGCAAATGGCGAATGAGCGCCGCATGAAGCAGCGCCTGGACGACTCCGTACGCAATGCGGCAGAGCGTGAGTCCAAAGCGGAAGCAGCGCTTCGCGCAGGCCAGGAGGAACTGACTCGCAAGCTGCTGGAAGAGAAGCTGTACTTCGATCAGAAGGTTGTGGAATACACAGATCTTCATGCTCAGGCGAAAGGTCAAGCGGAAGAGCTGCTTGGGCAGCTGCACGGAATGAAAGAAGAGTTCTACCAGCTTCGCAACAAGCGCAATGAGCTGGCGTCCCGCGCTCAAGTGGCGAAGGCTCAGAAGCAAATGGCTCAGCTGAGCTCGAACCATACCATCGACAGCGGCACAGCATCGCGCGGTTTCTACCGGATGGAAGAGAAAATCATGCAGTTGGAAGCGGAAGCGGATGTGCTTCGCACACCTTACTCCTCGTCTTACAGCGGCGGCAGCACATCTTCCCCAGTAAATGCGGCTGATCTTGAGAAACGCATGAAGGTGGATGAGCAACTGGAAGCGCTCAAGAGCAAGTTGAACGGAGCGGCTCCTAGCAAAGCGGAAACGGAATAAGGACCATACTAAGGATGGAAGCAGCGGACCGGCTACCGGTCTGCTCTTTCATGCTTTTATGAGGGGACTCGCTAGCATAGCCGACATGGGCGCTATTGGCATCATGACCCGGCTACATAAGGAGCTGTAGGCATGCAGGATCAGGAAAAAAAACCGGGAGAACAAGGGAAGGCCGAACGCAGACGCAACGTGGTGGAGACGCTGCTTTGGCTGCTCATTATAGCGAGTCTGGTCATCATTTTGCTGCAGGGGCTTGATATCGTCGAGCCGTTCATCCTGCAGGGCAGATGGGCAATTACAGGCCTTGGTCTAGTAGGTGCGGGACTTGCGGTGGCGGCGCTTAACGGTTATCTGCAAAACTCCAAGCTGAAAGCCAGGCTGAAGCGGCTTACCGAGCAGCAGCGCAAACGCTATAACGTAACGTTTAATGATCATCCGTCTGACGCAGGGGATGACGATCACGAGCGGGAGAGTGATCCGCAGTGGACCGAGAAGGTGAGATTCACGGCGGTGCTGGAGGAACGCCAGCGTCTTGCACGCGAGCTGCATGACGCAGTCAGCCAACAATTATTCGCGATCTCCATGACGGCGACAGCTGTAAGCCGTACGATTGAGCGGGACTGGGAGCGGGCGAAGCGCCAAGTGCAACTGATCGAGGAGATGGCCGCGGTCGCACAGTCTGAGATGAGAGCGCTTCTGCTTCATCTTCGTCCCGTTCATCTGGACGGCAAAAATCTGGGACAGGCTTTGACGACGCTGGTTGAAGAATTAAAGCAGAAAGTGCCGATGGAAATTGTATTAGAGGTGGATGAATCGATTGTACTGCTGCCGCAGACGGAGGATCATCTGTTCCGGATTGTCCAAGAGGCGCTCTCCAATACGCTTCGTCACTCCAAGGCAGGCAGCATGCGTATCCGGCTGCTTCGATTGGACAATAAGGTGCATTTGACCTTGCAGGATAATGGTGTCGGCTTCGATCTGGAAGCGAAGAAGCAGACGTCTTATGGCTTGCTGACGATGGAAGAACGGGTAAATGAGCTTGGCGGCTCACTCCAGATGATCTCGCAGCCGGGAGAAGGCACAACGATTCATCTGTGGGTGCCGATGGACGGACAAAAGGCAGGGAGTTAAGATAGAAGCATAGCGAAAGGAGCGGGACATATGGAGGAACCGATAAAGGTGTTGCTGGTTGACGATCACGAGATGGTTCGGATCGGACTTGCGGCCGTACTCGATACGGAGGATGGAATTGAGGTTGTAGGTGAAGCCAGTAATGGCGTGGACGGCATCCGACTGGCGCAGTCCTACAGGCCGGATGTTGTCCTGATGGATCTGGTCATGGAGGGCATGGACGGCGTGGAGACGACTGCCAAGCTGCTGGAGACTCATCCGGACTGCAAAGTCATTGTTCTTACGAGCTTTATTGATGACAGCAAAATATACCCGGTTATCGAAGCGGGAGCGTTCAGCTATTTGCTGAAAACTTCCCGTGCGAGTGAGATTGCGGAAGCGATCCGCGCTGCTGCGAGGGGGCAATCCGTGCTGGAGTCGCAGGTAGCGGCCAAGATGATGAACCGTTTCCGCGCGCCAAAGCAGGAGCAGCCGCGCTTGCATGATGATCTGACCGAACGTGAGATGGATGTGCTGAAGCGGGTTGCGCAGGGAAAATCCAATCAGGAGATCGCAGACGAGCTCTTTATCGGTGTGAAGACCGTTAAATTCCACGTTACGAATATCTTCAACAAGCTGAATGTGGAGGACCGCACGCAAGCTGCGATCTACGCGCATAAGCAAGGGATTGCGGACTAAGGCGTTAAGCTGAGCCTGCGATCTTCAAGCAGGGTGAACAGAGCTTCATCATCATGAATCGGGATGACGGGCAGAAGAGGGGCAGAGCCCTGGCTTCCTGCTGCACGGGAGCAGGCTGCTGCGATAGCCTCCGGCCAGCATACCACCGCTAAGGGCTGACTGACCGCTTGCAGCAAGCTGAGCTGCGAGGCTTCACGGGCACAGACGATCTTGGGATAAGGCGCTGTCTTGAAGCCTTCGATCAGAATAATGTCAACGTCTTGCGCCATTGCAGCGATTAATGCGGCCAGTTCGGTGCCGGACGACCTCAGAATCGCGGTACGGCTGGCAGAGGTGATGGCGGTTATGTCCGCACCCGCTGCCTGGTGCTGCCAGGTATCGGTGCCCGGCGTATCGATCTGGAAGTCATGTGCATCATGCTTGATCGTGCCGACGCGATGCCCTTTACTTTTATATCTTTCCGTTAACCGGCAGACCAAGGTGGTCTTGCCGGTGTTTTTGTATCCGACCAATTGAACAATAAAAGGTCTATGATGGGGCAAGGGCAGGGACCTCCTCGTGGTTAAATAAGGATATCTGTATTACTCATGGCTATCGTCTAAATGTTCAGTTAGCGAAAGAGCTTTATATGTATCGGTGGATCAAGTGTATCATATACGAGGTTGAGGCCGCCTAAGGATGTTTTGTTTAAGAACACGATATCCAGACCAGATCGTACACTCGCTATGCTACAATAAGAGCAATCATGAAGGGATTACGGAAGGGAACATTGCAGGGGTGGGGGAATCCGGGTGGATGAGGAGATTAGCTTGGACAGCATGTGGAGCGGAGGAAGCGACGGCCGGTTCAACCGGCGCGCGATCAGGGTAGAAGAGGCGCAGCGGCGTGTACTTGCCGCTGCAGGCCAAACCGCAAGCGAGCAGGTGCCGCTTGCGGAAGCAGGCGGCCGCCGGCTCGCGCAGCAGCTGCTCGCGACGAGCGACTGGCCGCCCTTCGCGCGCGCCGGGCTCGACGGCTATGCCGTGCGCGCGGCAGATACGGCGCAGGCGTCGCCGCAGGCCCCGGCGGCGCTGCGCGTCGTGGACACGGTCGCGGCGGGCGGACTCGCCCTGGCGGCCGTACAGCCGGGCACAGCTGCGCGCATCATGACCGGCGCGCCTGTGCCCCGGGGGGCCGACGCGGTCGTCATGCTGGAGCAGACCGCGGAGGGCATGGCCGGGGGCGAGCGGACGGCGCTGGTGAAAGCCGCCGCCCGCCCCGGCCAGAACGTGGCTCCCCAGGGCGAGGAATTCCGCCTGGGGAGCCCTATCGCTGCGCCCGGCGAGCTGCTGCGGCCGGGCCACATCGCGCTGCTGGGCACGTTCGGCTATGCCGACGTGCCCGTATACAGGCGCCCCCGCGTCGCGGTATTCGCCACGGGGAGCGAGCTGCTCCCCGTGGCGGCTCCGCTCGCGCCGGGCCTCATCCGCGACAGCAACAGCGCGATGGTCGCTGCCATGATCCGCCAGCATGGGGGCGAGCCGCTGCTGTGCGGAGCGCTTCCCGATGAGCCGGAGGCGGTGCGCGAGGCGCTCCGCGGCATCGTCGGGGAAGCGAATATGATCGTGACGACGGGAGGCGTATCCGTCGGCGATTATGATGCGATGGCGATTCTGCTTCGGTCTCTGCATCCCTATGGGGGGGAGCAGCAAGAGTCCGACGCTTCCCAGGATATGCTCTTGTTTAATCGTGTATCCATGAGGCCGGGCAGCCCGACATCGGCCGCCTGGATGGACGGCAGGCTTGTCCTGGCGTTATCCGGCAATCCGGGAGCCTGCTTCGTAGGCTTCGAGCTGTTTGGTGTGCCTGTTCTGCGCGCCATGCAGGGCGACCCCTCTCCGTTTCACCGCAAGCTGCATGCAGTGCTGGCCCGGGATATCGGGAAAGGCAGTCCGCATGACCGCTACCTTCGCGTATCGCTGCAGTACAGAGAAGACGGCAGCGTCTACGCCGATCCGCTGGCCTTTGGCAAGTCAAGCATGACAGCTTCGATTGCGGAAGCGGAAGCGCTTGCCGTCATTCCGTCCGGCTCAAGCGGCGCCGAGGCGGGACGCATTGTAGAGGCATGGCTTCTGCCTCAATAATATTTGTTCAGGAGGACTCCCCGCATCGGAAGCGGCCAATAGGATTGCATAGCGCCATAATATATCGTGTAGGGATATGCAGCCGTGAACGGGAGCCGGAGCAAATCGATGGATTGGCGCTGCTCCGCAAAGCTGAGGGCATGCTTCAAGTCCTGGATAAAGCCGTCTGCACCGAGCAGCAGCCTGCGCAGCTTGCCGCTGTCTTCCAGAATGTCCGGCAGCTCTTGGCCAGATGTACCGCGCCTAGAAGGATTGTCCTGCACTCCTTCGCGTTCCGCCGAGACGGTGCTGGAGCCATCCCAGCGCAGCTTGCCGTCCGAATCTCTGCGAATGCCAAGCTCTTCCTTGGCCGGATGGCGCAGCGCCAGCTCCATCGCTTCCCACACTTCCGGCTGTAGCTGTTCTTCATGCGAGCGGAAGCTACTCTCCAACTCATTCATCATTCCCACCAGCTCATCGATCCGCGAACGAACGAATGAGGCGTTTTGTATGCCGTTGTCGCGGCCCAGCTCCTGAAGCATGCGGTCGAGACGCTTCTGCGCCTCTTGCGCATGCCTCAGCCATACCGCCGCGCTATCCGCCGCATCGCTATACATCCGATTCCAATCTTCTCTTTGCACGACAGAAGCTTGCTCGAAGTTGGTCAGCCGGTACGCCGCGTAGCGGTTCACCGGCTGCAGCTTCGTGTAATGCATCGTTCGTTCAATGCCTCGTATTGCCCGAGTATAAAGGGTCATGGTCCGTCCTCCCCAAAAAATATTTTAGGCTCATCATAGCTTAAACAAGACGAGAAGGCTGGCGAATGGCGGAGGCGAAGCTTGGCGTTTGCAAGCGAAAGCGGAAGAAAGTTCTCCCCTTGCGCGCGGCTTCTGTCGATTACACGACCAGGAACACAAAAGCGATGTCGTCCAAGTCAAGCTTAAGCGTGTCGCTGGGGCTTTCATGGCGAGCGGACAAGGAAGGATTATGGTCCTCGGAAGCGTATTTAGTAGTGGAATGGGTCAGTCCCGCCGCCTTTGCCTTTTTCTTTTTCCCGTTCTTCTTGCCTGCTGACATCGGTTGTTCTTCCGCGGTCTTGCTTGGAGATTCGTCCGTCTCTGTCGGAGTAAAGCCGCCATTGTACGTTCCTCTTCCGTAATGAGCGGGCTCGTCGTAAGGATTGCCCAGAACCAGCTTGCCGCTTTGGCAAGAGCGAATAATTCCAATTTGCCTGTAGCCTGATTTGAAGATCACCACCACCGGCATCCCGCCATACGTCGAGAGCACTTCTTCTCTCAATGGATAAATCTGTTCCATATCACCAGTCACCTCGCCAGTATTATTGCAACCAGTGTATTCACCCGCAGGGCGAACGTGTATAAGGAGGCAACGGTATGTATATTCCGGAAAAATCCGCGCTTCATCTTGGCGCTGGTTCATCGGCGCAAGCCGCCAAGCGAAGGCCCGCCCGTAAAAATCGTTTCTTTGGCATGGCGGGCGCCCTCGTTCTATTGACGGTGCTTATTCTCCTGGCGCTCCTTCTCTCTAAATCCGATACCCAAAACGAGTCCGCTATAAACCAGCTTTCGCATGATTTAACCAAGCTATGGGGTTGGGCCGACGAAACGATGCAAGGTGGTTCCTCAGCTGCAGACTGGCATTTGCGCTGGCAGGTAGAGGTGGCCGGAGAGGGAGATTATGAGTGCTTGGCCGATTTATTATTTGCCGATTCAGATGGAAAGCCGAGTGACAGGAACGTGTTGAATGAAGGGAAGACGATGCAAGGACAATGGTCGGGTCAAGGGGGCATGCTATCGCTGCATAAGGTGGAGGAGACGGAGTCCGGCGCGCGCCTGCTCGTGATGCTGGATCGAGATGCAGACAGCGATGTGCGGTTGAATGCGCTGCTCGCCGACGCAAAGGGAATAGCCGGAAGAATCGGACAAGTATCGCTAGCAGCAACCGCCAGTGTGAAGTCGCATGGGTTCGTGTCTAGCCCCGAGATGGCTTCGCGGCTTGAGCGTCTGTCGCAAGGCAAAGCGCTGGAGGAATACCGGGACCGCGGAACGCAAAGCACGACATACAGTTCAGCGCTCTTGCAGACATCACAGCCGATTGGCAAAGGGAGAACGGCGAATCTTCAGATCGCGGTTCATGAGCATACGGAGAAGCGGATGACAGAGTTGACGCTCGGTGTGCCGCTGATTACGGGGGAATTCGGCGCTGTTGAATCGGTCGAAGAAGCTGAGAAGACTGCCGACGAGCTGCCCGCTGCCTACTAGGACGGGAGCTTTCCGGGCGCAACCCTTACTGCTAAAACGGCATGTCCTCGACGACAACGAAAAATCGCTGTGCTGCTGCGGGAATATCCCTGTTTGACGCCACTGACGCCTTTTTTGCTGCAGATAGAGATGAGGGCAATGATACAAACATCTGATTATTCTGCAATCAGAAGAACTTGTGCAACTTATCATTATTTTTTATGAGCCGTTCAATGGCGAAAAAAGGGTGAATATGCTACACTACATAACATGTAATTCGTATAAAAATTCCATAGAAAGAATGAGGCATATGACTTACAATACGACTGTAGATTCGATCTCACCAGATGGCGCCGTCTATTATCTATTCGGTGCGACCGGCGACTTGGCCCGGCGCAAGCTATTCCCGGCGCTTTTCAGTTTATATAAAGAAGGCAAGCTGTCGGAAAACTTCGCGGTTGTTGGCCTTGCGCGCCGTCCCCGCACGAATGAGCAATTCCGCTCTGATCTGTATGATTCCATTAACGAATTTTGCCGCTACAAAGCGGATGATGCCGAGCTATGGAATCGGTTCACAGAGCACTTCGTCTATATGTCGCTCGACATTAATAATGTCGATGGCTTCCGTGAGCTGGACGCGTTGTCCACGGAACTGGACCAGAAGTTCGACATTCCGGGCAATCGCTTGTTCTATTTGGCGCTTGCACCTTCCCTGTTCGGACCTGTATCCTTCAACCTTCGTGACGGCGGCCTGCTGGAGTCCAAGGGCTGGCATCGCCTTGTTATCGAGAAGCCGTTCGGCTACGACCTGCCGTCCGCGCAGAAGCTGAACGAGCAGTTGAACCAGGTGTTCAAAGAGGAAGAAATCTTCCGCATCGACCATTATCTTGGCAAGGAAATGGTTCAGAATATTCAAGTTATGCGCTTTGCGAATGCATTTTTCGAACCATTGTGGAACAATAACTATATTGCCAATGTTCAGATCACGCTGTCGGAGACGGTAGGCGTCGAAGAACGCGGTGGCTACTACGACAAGTCTGGCGCGCTGAGAGATATGGGACAAAACCATATGCTGCAGATGCTGACGATGATTGCGATGGAGCCGCCAAGCCGCCTGCATGGCGAAGATATTCGCGACGAGAAGGTGAAAGTGCTTCGTTCGCTGAGAGGCTACACTTCCGGCGATGACGTGCGCAAGAATGTCGTTCGCGGACAATATGCGGAAGGCAAAGTAGGGAACAAGGAATTGCTTGGTTACCGCCAAGAGGATTCCGTAGATGCAGAATCAGCGACCGAGACGTATTTTGCGGCGAAAGTATTCGTCGACAACTTCCGCTGGGCCGGCGTTCCGTTCTACATTCGTACGGGCAAGCGGATGCCAGTGAAGACGACGGAAGTCGTCGTGGAATTCAAGTCTATGCCTAATAACGTGCTGTTCGCGCAGCGCCATGATCTGGCGCCGAACCTGCTCGTAATCCGTGTTAATCCGATGGAAGGCATCTATATCAAGATCAATGCCAAGAAGCCGGGCTCGGACAATGCGGTACAGCCTGTATCGATGGAGTTCTGCCAAAGCTGTCAGATCGGCATCAATACGCCTGAAGCGTACGAGCGTCTCATTCATGACGCCGCACGCGGCGATTCTACGTATTTCACCCGCTGGGATGAAGTGTCCCATGCCTGGGAATTCGTCGACCGCATTGCGCAAGCATGGCGCGAAGACAAGAGCGATCTCGCCTTCTATCCGGCAGGATCGTGGGGCCCGGAAGAGGCAGGAAAGCTGCTGGATGAAGAGGGCTTCCACTGGTGGCCGGTGAATGGCCAGGAAGAAGACAATGTCATTTGGATCACGAACAGCGGCAAATAGCATTCCAGCTATGCGTTGTCGTAAACCTTGCATAAAGTGAAGGGAAGGCAAGCATGAGTCAATCATTAAGTGATGAAATTAAACAGGAAGTGGACAGAAGGCGTACGTTCGCCATCATATCCCACCCTGACGCAGGGAAAACCACCCTGACTGAGAAGCTCCTCCTATTCGGAGGAGCCATTCGGCTTGCAGGGTCCGTCAAAGCTCGCAAGGCCAGCCGCCATGCAACATCGGACTGGATGGAGATTGAGAAGCAGCGGGGGATCTCCGTTACGTCTTCCGTTATGCAATTTGATTATTTGGACCACCGGGTCAACATTCTGGATACCCCCGGTCACCAAGACTTCTCCGAGGATACGTACCGTACGTTGACAGCAGCGGACAGCGCGGTTATGCTGATCGACGTCGCCAAGGGTGTCGAGGCGCAGACGATCAAGCTGTTCCAGGTTTGCCGCAAGCGCGGCATTCCGATCTTCACGTTCATTAATAAGTTGGACCGTGAAGGGAAAAGCCCGTTTGATCTGATGGAAGAGCTGGAGCAGGTACTGGGCATTCGTTCGGTGCCGATGAACTGGCCGATCGGAACGGGACGCGAGCTATGCGGCGTATACGACCGCATGAAGTCACAGGTTGAGCTGTTCCAGGGCAACGATCATTCTACGATCGAGGTGCGGAAGGTCAGCGATTATAACGATTCCATTATCCGCGAGATGGCGGGCGATTATTTGACTGATCAGCTGATCTCGGAGCTGGAGCTGCTTGATGTCGCGGGCGATCCGTTCGATTATGAGAAGGTACAGGCGGGCGAGCTGACGCCGATCTTCTTCGGCAGCGCCGTGAACAACTTTGGTGTGCAGACGTTCCTGGAGAACTTCCTCCAGCTTGCGCCAAAGCCGACATCACGGAACAGTACTGCAGGTCCTGTAGAGCCGTCGAACGAGAAGTTCAGCGGTTTTGTATTCAAGATTCAGGCGAACATGAATCCGGCTCACCGTGACCGGATTGCGTTCCTGCGCATCTGCTCAGGACGATTCGAGCGGGGCATGGCCGTCAAGCATATCCGCAACAAGAAAGAAATCAAGCTGTCGCAGCCGCAGCAATTTTTGGCTCAAGACCGTGATATTGTCGAGACGGCATATCCGGGCGATATTATCGGCTTGTTCGATCCCGGCATCTTCCGCATTGGAGATTCGCTCTCTCAAGGCTCGGAAGTAGAATTCGACGAGCTGCCGACCTTCTCGCCGGAGATATTCTCCAAAGTGACGGTGAAGAATGCGCTGAAGCATAAGCAATACCAGAAGGGTCTCGACCAGTTGACGGAGGAAGGCACCATTCAGGTGTTCTACTCAACGGGCAACTTCGATGAGACGATTCTGGGCGTTGTCGGCCATCTGCAATTCGAGGTGTTCGAGCATCGGATGAAGGCCGAATACGGCGTCGATATCCAGCTGCACCGGATGACGTTCCAATTCGCAAGATGGATTGTGGATGAACAGATTGACCCCTCCAAGTTCCGGATCAACTCTACGCTGGTTAAGGATAAGAAGGGCAACTATGTCGCTTTGTTCGAGAATGAATATGCGATGCGGACAGCAATGGACAAAAACCCGAACTCCAAATTCTTGGAGACGGCTCCATAATTTGCTTAGGATAACAATCCTCCAACGGGAGCAAAATGCCCCGTAGGAGGATTTTTTTAGGTTTTCTTCAAATCTCTTAAGAAAATATTAACCACAGGCACTCTATGTTTTGGTAGACTGATAGAGGTACAGAAAATAGAGCAGTACAAAGGAGTGCATCCACGGAACGTTATGAAGAATCAAAAAATGAAATGGTTATTACCCGCAGGAATTTTGGTCATTGCCGCATGTATTTTGGTTGTGTGGTACGCAACAAGGTCTGATAAAGCCGGACCAACACCGGAGCCGACGAGTGTTACGGAAATTCCGCAAGTGGAGACACCTCAAGAGCAATATGACGTCATTGTTGTCGGTACAGACCCGGAGGGCGTAACGGCAGCGGTATCCGCTGCGCGCAATGGCCTGAAGACGCTGCTTGTTGACGGCAAGGATCGGGAGATATTGGGCGGATTATTCACGCTCGGATGGCTGAACAGCCTGGACATGAACCGCATGCCGGACGGCAAGGACTATTACAATAAAGGATTGTTCAAGGAATGGTTCGATCTGATCGAAGGCGATTCCTTCGATATTACGACAGCTGCTAACGCATTCCACAAGCTGGTGGAAGCAGAGAAGCTGATTGAAGTGCGCATGGGCGCTAAGTCCATCGAGCCGATTGTAGAGAAGGCAGCTGACGGCACACAGGCCGTGAAAGGCGTCAAGCTGACGCTGGAAGACGGCAAGGAGCAGAATGTGAGCGCAAGCGCGGTTATCGATGCCACGCAGGACGCTGACATTGCTGCAGCCGCAGGTGCGGAGTTTACATTCGGCCGTGAAGATATCGGCGATAATAAACTGCTGATGGCAGTAACGCCGGTATTTACACTGAAGAATGTAACACCTGAAGTATGGGGCAAGATCAAGCATCGCTTAAACAACGACGAATATCCGGGTACTGGCGCCAATGATCAGAGCGCATGGGGCTACATTGAGATGTGGGATTACCCGTCTACGAACCCTGAGCGTATCCGTTCGCGCGGCTTCAACCTCGGCCGTCAAAATAATGAGACAATGCTGGTTAACTCCGTCCAAATATTTGGGGTTGACCCGTTTGACCCGGCATCGAAGGAAGAAGCTTACGAAATTGCCCGCAAAGAAATCCCGCTTATGCTGGAGCATGCGAAGAAGCTGTATCCTGAATTTGAGACGATCGAGCTTGGCGAATTGGCTCCGGAGTTGTACATTCGCGAGACGCGCCACTTGGTGGGCATGTATCGCCTGAATATGATTGATCTGCTGGAGCAGCGGACGCATGCGGATGATATTGCATTCGGTTCTTATCCGGTAGATATTCAGAGCACATCGTCGGCGAAGACGGATCGCGGCACGGTGCTGATGGCGCCGAAGCTGTATGGCGTTCCATTCGGAGCATTGGTTCCGCAAGAGGTTGACGGTCTGCTTGTCGTAGGCCGTTCCGCGAGCTTCGATACGCTTCCGCATGGCAGCGCGCGCGTGGTTCCGCTAGGCATGGCGACGGGACAAGCAGCCGGTGCGGCTGTGAAGATTGCAATGGATGAGAAGGTGACGCTTCGCCAGCTGGCTGCGGATGATGCTATGGTGCAGTCGCTGCGGACGCTGCTCACAGAGCAGGGCGTGGATCTGAAAGCACCAAAGACGGAGCCGTACAAGTTTATCAGCCATCCGGCTTATGAGGGGCTTAAAGTGGCTGCAAGCATCGGCATCGCGCAAGGCGCTTACGCGAATGACTTCCAATTGGACGCTGCATCCAATCCGCAGCGCATGCTGATGAATATGAAGGGCGTGGCGAAAACTTATGCCGAAGCCTTCCCATATTCGGCGGATGCCTCTGTAGGGGGCATAGACGAACCGGCCAAACAGCCGCTAACGCTGGAACAGGCGGCGTACACGCTCGCTCTGTCGCTCGAAGAGGGCGCGCAGAAGGAAGGCGCTCTGGAGCGTCTGAAGACGAACGGAACGCTGCTTGACGCTACGCTAGCCACGATCAAGGACCCGAACAACCTGACGAATGGCGATGTGTACATGCTGATTAAGGATGCGATTTCCTTCGCAGCAGGTGTTGTTTATTAAAAAATAAAGTAACTCGGGAATTCAGCCGTCGGCGCTAATCATAGCGTCGGCGGTTTTTTACTGCCAAAATGATGAAACGATTCCAGCTCCAATCTCGTAGATAGGATAGAGTCTAGCAAATAAAGGAATGGAGTGAGAGATTGAAAACTTTATCGGTACGATCCTCTTTCTGGTTCAAATCTGTCATAGCAGCAACGTTGTCGCTTACGCTTCTGACACCGGCCTTCCAGGCATCGGCTGCCGAAGCGGATACGCCTGCGGCGGGCAAGACGCTGGATGCCACGAGTGCAACAGCGTTCCTGGATGATCTCTTTGCGGCTGAGACGACCAAGCCTCATTATGTTGGAGCTTCTGTCGTAATTGTGAAGGATGGTCAAGTACTTGCGCAGAAGGGCTACGGCTATGCTGACCTGGAAGGCAAGAAAGCTGTAGATCCCGCAACCTCGGTCTTCCGTATCGCTTCTGTGTCCAAGAGCATTACGGCGGCAGCGATCATGCAACTGGCCGAGCAGGGCAAGCTTGGTCTGCAGGATGATTTCACGAAGCATATCAACGACTTTACATTGCAAAATCCAGTCAACAAACCGGTTACGATTGAGAATCTGCTGACGCATACAACCGGATTTGAGATCCGTGATCCGAAGCCAGAGGATATCCATCAAGATTTTGAGAAAGTTGTTGAAATCGAGGATTACGTCCGTGCGAATGTGCCTCCGGTTGTCAGAGAGCCGGGCAGCTCCTACATGTATGACAATTATGCTTCCATGGTATTGGGCTTGATCGTAGAGAAGGTAAGCGGAGAGCCGTATGCCGACTACATAGAGAAGCATATCTTCAAGCCGCTTGGCATGGAGAGCAGCGGGTTCCTGCTTGAAGGCAAGCTGAAGGACAACCTGGCTGTCGGCTATGGACCAGCGAATACGCCAATCGAACCTTATGCCTTGACGCCAACCGTGATGCCGCAAGGCGGCATGTTGTCCACGGCTGAGGACATGAGCAAGTTCATGCTGGCATTCCTAAGCGGCGGCACGAACCGTATTCTGTCTGAGGATTCCGTGAAGCAGATGGGAGTTTACCGCTCCTATATTCATGAACTCATCCCGAACACGACATACGGCTTTGAAGCTCCGTTCCAGATTCCCGGCGCGGGCAGCAGCTCGAAAGTGATTACCAAAGCAGGCGATTTGGGCGGTTACAGCTCTTATCTTTTCTTTATTCCTGAGCAAAACACAGGCGTGTTTCTGACTTACAACCAAAATGGCGCACTGCGCAACCTGCTCTACCCGCAGTTCATTTCGACCTTTTTCCCGCAATATGCGGCTCCGGCTAAGCTGGATGCGTACGAGGCGAAACCTGGTGAACTGGCCAAGTTCGCAGGCTTCTACTCCGACTTGCGCCTTAATGTGTTGAAGACAGCCGTTCAAGGCGAAGAAAAGCTCGCGATTCATGATGCTTTTCTAGGGACGAGAGAGTTGAAGCAAGTGGACGATAATCTGTTTGTTGATCAGCTAACCGGTCAGTTCACAGCGTTCAAGCTGGACGCGAGCGGTAATGCGCTCTATATGAAAGAGCCGTATCTGAATCCATTCGGCTACGCGAAGAAAGGCGACGCTGCGGCGGGCTATGCGGACATCTCGGCCGACCATCCGTACGCACGAGTCATCCATGGACTTCAATCGTTAGGTTATTACGAAAATAAAGGCAACCAAAACTTCTATCCAGAACAGGCTGTAACAAGAAGTGAATTTGTGAAAAATGCGCTTTCGATGTTCACGGTTCCGGCAAGCAAAACGGAGCCGACTGCTTTCACGGACTTGGCTGGCCATCCGAATGCTGGCTACGTGCAGGCAGCATTCGAGATCGGACTCGTTCAAGGCAATGGCAAAGGCAGCTACAAGCCGGATCAAGCGATTACCCGTCAGGAAGCGGCAGCTATCCTGTGGAGAATGCTTGTCGGACAATACTCGCCGGAGGTATTCGCAAGCATTAAGCTGGCTGAAGGTACAGATGAGTGGGCTATCGACGCTGTACGCGCATTGATTGCATTCCAAGTTCACGGACCTGAGGTACAACAGAGAGAAGACGGAACAATCGACTTCCTGTCTGGTAAAATCTTGAACCGTGCGGAAGAAGCGGCATTCTTGTTCTCGCTGAACTTCTCTCCGGCAGATCAAATCTATGCTGCGCTGCTGCAGCAAGCACAGGCTGCTCCTTCCGAGGCTCCTGCGGCTGAAGCGCAAGAAGCTGCTTAACAGGCACTTATAGAGCAAAAAAGAGGACACCGCGATTGCGGTGTCCTCTCTTGTTTGAATCTAGGATGACGCGTTATAGAATTATTTCAACCAAGCGTCAACTTTGTCCGAGTTGGCTTCAACCCATGCTTTGGCTGCATCTTCCGGAGATGCGCCTTCAACGATTTGAATCATAACTTCAGCCATATCATCAGGGGACCATTCGAACGCGTCCAGGAATGCATAGGCTTCCGGTTGATCATCTTTCAAACCGTTACGAACGATGGTGTGGATTTGCTCATCTTGTCCATATACGCCCTTAGGATCTTCCAGATACTTCAGATCCATCTTGGCGAATTTCCAGTGAGGCGTCCAGCCCGTTACGATAATCGGTTCTTCGTTGGAATAGGCTTTCTCCAGTTCTTGCGTCATAGCTGCAGATGAGCTGGAGAGCAGCTTCCAGTTACCAGCCAAGCCGTATTCTTCTAGAACTTTCTCTGTAGCCATCATCAAACCAGCACCCGGCTCAATTCCCACGATGGTGTGTTTAACGGAATCGCCGACAGCGTCATTCAAGTCTTCGATGCTTGTAATGTCCATATAGGAAGGAACGACAAGACCAAGCTTCGTACCGTTCAGATTCGGGCCAAGATCCTCGAATTTACCTTCATTGTCCTTCACATAAGTTTCATGAGTCGTTGGCAGCCATGCGGCTACCATTGCATCAGCGCTGCCGTTCGCAATGCCTGACCACATCGGGCCTGCGTCAACCTGCAGCATGTCGACCTTATAGCCGAGCTTCTGCTCTAATACTTCCCTAACGACATTCGTGCTGGCGATCTCGGAATCCCAAGCCACGTAAGCGAGCTTGATTTCCTTCTTCGGATCTTTTGCGGTGCCGTTACCGTTTCCGTTAGATCCGCTGTTTCCGCACGCTGCCAGCAAAGCTAGAGCTGTTACTACCGCTACGATTAAACTCCATTTTTTCAACTTCATCAAATCACTCCTAAAAAAGTTTTGTGAAGCAATACTGCTTCGAAGGTATAAAAAGATGGCTTGGTAAGCATCATTTCATCAGGATTGCTTTTCGGTGCGTTGAACGACCTTTTGCGTAAGCCGGTCCAATATAATGGCCAGGATGACGATGGCAAGACCTGCCTCGAAGCCCACACCTGTCCGGCCTTGCGTAACCGCACGGTAGACATATTCCCCGACGCCTTGGGCGCCGATCATCGATGCGATAACGACCATGGACAGGGACAGCATAATCGTCTGGTTAATGCCTGCCATAATGGTCGGCACAGCGATAGGCAGCTGCAGCTTGAACAGCTTCTGAAGCGGGGTGGAGCCGAAAGCGTCCGCCGCTTCCACCAGCTCGCCCGGTACTTGCCTGATCCCCAGATTGGTTAAGCGGATCGTAGGCGGGATGGCGAATATAATGGATGAGATAACGCCGGGTACGACGCCGAGTCGGAAGAAGGTTACGGCCGGAAGCAGATATACGAATGCAGGCATCGTTTGCATGAAGTCTAACAAGGGGGTAAAGATTCTCTGCATCGCATTGTTTCTGGCGCATAAGATTCCGATCGGTACGCCGATCACGACGGATATGATTGCGGCTGTCAGGACAAGCGCAAGGGTCTGCATCGTCGGGCCCCATAAGCCCAGATTCTCGATAATAAGCAGACCGACAGCGGTAAAGAGAGCCATCTTCCACTTGCCGAGGAACCAGGCCAGCACGACGAACAGAGCGATGATGACGAGCGCCGGAAGTCCTCTAAGCACGTCGTCAAGCCCGTTGACAGTACCGCCGATGATCATGCCGATGAAGTCGAACAGCGGCCCCAGATTATTTTCGAGCCACTTCTCGATGCTCTCAATCCAATTTGCGAGCGGAATTTTAGGCAGATTCATGGGAGCCACCTCCATCCAGCAGCGAGTTGCCATTGCCAGCGAGTGCGGCAAGCACAGCGCCTTTGATGACGACGCCTTTGAGGCGTCCTGTGTCATCGATAACTGCGACAGGCAGCTTCGCGTTGCCCATCAATTCAAACAATTCATTCAATAGCGAGTCCGGAGAAGTGACAGGCACTTCCTTCTGCATGATGTCCTCAAGACCCTTCATTTCCTTCACAGCCGCTGCCGCATCTTCAGCTGACACGAGTCCGAGCAGCTTCATCGAACGGTCAACGACATACAGGCTGGACACGCCTCGATCACGCATGAATTGGAGGGCGACGCGCGGACCTTTGTCGATCGTAATCGTCTCCGCCTTCTCCATCGCGTGGGATGCGGTTAGCACCTTCGACAGGTCGACGTCCTCAACGAACCGCTCCACATATTTGTTGGCCGGCTGCATCAATATTTCTTCCGGCGACCCGATCTGAACGATGCTGCCGTCTTTCATTAACGCGATTTGGTCTCCGATCCTCAGCGCCTCATCCAAATCATGCGTAATGAACACGATCGTTTTTTTCATTTTGGTCTGAAGCTCCAGCAGTTCGTCCTGCATATCCTTACGGATCAGCGGATCAAGCGCGCTGAACGCCTCATCCATCAGCAGAACTTCCGGATCATTCGCGAGACCCCGCGCCAAGCCGACACGCTGCTGCATGCCGCCGCTGAGCTGATGCGGGTAGCTGTTCTCGTAGCCCGATAGCCCGACGAGCTTCAGCGACTCCATCGCCATCTCGCGCCGCTTCTTCTTCTCGATCCCCTGGATCTCCAGGCCGTATTCGATGTTCTGAATGACGGTCCGGTGCGGGAAGAGCGCGAACTTCTGGAATACCATGCCGATATTCTTCCGGCGGTATTGGCGCAGCTGCTCCGGGTTCATCTTCAAGACGTCGTTCCCGTTGAACAGCAGTTGTCCGGTCGTAGGCTCGATCAAGCGGTTAAGCAGCCGGACTAGCGTTGACTTGCCGCTGCCTGACAAGCCCATGATGACGAAGATCTGACCGGATTCAATGGAGAAATCCGCTTGATTGACGCCAACGGTCAGCTTCGATTCCTTTAATATTTTCTCTTTGGACCAACCTTTCTCCAGCAGCGGTATGGCCTTTTTCGGATCATCTCCGAAAATCTTGGTTAACTGTTTGGCTTCTAAAATCGCCATTTAACGTTCCCCTTTCGTGCCCCCTCGTGGAAAAATTCGACTCTACTAGTGTAGTTGGATAACTTTGTTATGGTCAAAGAGCGTGAGCCAGCGTGAGGAGTGTACAGTTATAACTTTACAAACTTTACGTACAGAATACTCCGTATAACTCCGTTTTTCGATCCGATTGCCTTCTTTACATCTCTGAGGGCAATTGATTACAATAGCTGTAGTAAGTTTGAAGGGGTTTGGCGTACGATTTTGGAGGGACAATATGGACGAGCTTGCGGGATTGACGGAAGAGCAGCGGGCCAAACTGCTGCATACAAGAAGACGCGTCATTGAATCGATCGGCAAAAACATGGACTTATACGGTATCACGTTATCGATCGGCCATTTATACGGGAATATGTATTTCAATCAAACTCCTGTTACGCTCGATGAGATGAGCCAGACGATGGGCATGAGCAAGACGTCGATGAGCACGGGGATGCGGACGCTGCATGATTTGAAGATGATCAATAAAGTGTGGGGCAAAGGCTCGCGGAAGGATCTGTATGAGGTTGTCCCGGATTGGCATCAGAACTTTGCCGATTTCTTCTCTATTAAATGGAGGAAGGCCCTGGAACAAAACATGATCGCGCTTGGCCGCAGCATGAAAGAGATCGATGCGCTTATAGCAGAGCATGATGAGGATGAAGCCTTCAGAACACTGCTTGAAAGTGACAAATCGAAAATCGACGAAGCGTTAAAATATTATAAATGGCTGGACCGTCTGATCGATTCTTTCGAGTCCGGAGAGATCTATCAATATTTTCCAAGAGAAGAATAGGGACGATAACCGCAGCTGCCAATCAGCTTGCGGTTTTTTTATGCGGATAGAAGGGTATAGGATGGATTGATTTTGCATGGAATAAATACTATGATATGCTAAAATTAACAATTTATATAAATAAGGAGCGAAGTCCCATGCTTAGGCCTTCACATCCCGGAAGTTCATGTCCAGGCGGCAAATTGCTGATTACAGATGGCAATGTCGTCCTGCAAGATCGGATTATTCAGGCTTCGATTGCCGTGGAGAATGGACGAATTGCGGCGATTATTGAAGAGAAAGACAAGAAGCACTGGTTCGAACACTGGAATGGGGATGCGGCGGTTCTGCAAGCGGTCGGGAGATACGTGATGCCTGGAATGATTGATATTCACTGTGATGCGATTGAGAAGGAAGTGCAGCCGAGACCGAATACGCTGTTTCCGCTCGATATGGCGTTTCTGGAATTTGAGCGCAAGCTGCCTGTTCACGGCATTACGACGATGTATCATTCCTTGTCGCTGGGAGTCGGTCTTAGCTTGAGAGGGGATCATTTGCTGACGGAGATGGTGGAGCTGATTCACCGATACAGCAAACAGCGGTCCATGATTCGCAATCGCGTGCATCTGCGCTATGAAGTCACGCACCGGGATGGTCTGCCGATAATCGAACGATTCATAGAAGAGGGCAAGATTCATTATTTATCGTTCATGAACCATTCTCCGGGTCAAGGTCAATACCGCAAGCCAGGGTCATTCGAGGCTTATGTGATGAAAAATCAGGGTGTAAGCATCGAAGAGGTCAGGCAAATTGTCGATGATTTGATGGTGAAGCAGCAAAGCGTAGACTGGAACCGCTTGCGGGAGTTATGCCAATTGGCCATAGATAAAGGGATGGCTATCGCTTCTCATGATGATGATACCTTGGAGAAGGTCGATGATAACCGGAGTTATGGCGTATCCGTAAGCGAATTCCCGATTACGATGGAAGTCGCGATATACGGCATGGAGCAAGGAATGTCCGTTTGTGTAGGAGCTCCCAATGTCGTAAGGGGAGGCTCGCATGATCACAATCTAAGTGCCTCGGAGGCGATCCGATCAGGAGCGGCAGCCATCTTATGCTCTGACTACCACCCCTCATCCATGCTTGCTGCCCTGTTCAAATTAGCAGATGAACACATAACAGATCTTCCTGGCGCAGTGCGTATGGCAACGCTGCATCCTGCTGAGGCGCTAGGCGCCAGCGATCAGCTTGGATCCATTGAAAAGGGCAAATTCGCCGACCTCATTGTAGTCGACCGGTTCCAAGGAATGCCTTGGGTCACTGATGCGATCGTGGACGGCGTACATGTGTATGCTGCGGATGTCAGATATTAGGACGGAGACGGATTGCCTGCATCCTCTTGATGAAGATGGCGATGGAGCGATTCGACCATCTGGCTTTGCTCCGATGAGCTTGATTCCTTCCAGATCATCTCGAACAACACGCCTAGTCCGGGTAAAGCCCTCTCGTCGTGATCGACGGAATCGACAATAACCTCGGTAAGCTGCTCTTTGGTGTTATCGTGGACGCGATTGACAATCGCTTGGCGAAGATCGATGATTTGCAAGATGTTGTACCTCCTAAGGTTCAAAATTGTGCAATCTTACTATGCCCAGCAACGGAGAAAGGCATCCGTGGCGCAGGTTATGGTATACTGTACCTACGAAATGAACGATGGAAGGTCAGGTTATTTTCGATGCGCGATATGAATCATATATACATAGGCTCACCACAGAATGACAAGGTCAAGCATTGGGCTTCCTTGCTGGTAAAGAAAAATCGTGACCGCGAGGGTCAATTTATTATTGAAGGCGTGCATCTCATACAAGAGGCCGTTAAGTCTGAGGCGGCAGTCCTGCAAATTGTCTATGATGAAGAGCGCGGCATGCCTGCCGAGCTTGAGGACATGGCTTTGACGGATAAGTCAAATGCGGAATGGATCAGTGCGTCCCGAGCTGTGATGGGGAAGTGTACCGGCACGGATACGCCGCCCCCGGTATTTGCCGTGCTTCGCAAGCCGGACATGCCGATGAACAAGCTGTTGGGCTCCACAAGTCTGGTCATTGCGCTGGATGGGGTCCGTGATCCCGGCAATGTCGGGACCATAATTCGCAGCGCAGATGCCGCTGGCGCGGATGCGGTTGTGCTGGGGCAGGGCTGTGTCGATCTCTATAATCCGAAGACGGTTCGCTCGACGATGGGTTCGCTATTCCATCTTCCCATTATTCAAGGCGATCTGACGGAGATGCTCCCGCAAGCAAGAGCGGCCGGGGCGAAAGCAATCGGCACCAGCTTGCAAGCCGATCATAGCTGCTACGGTTACGACTGGCGCCAGCCGACATGGCTGCTGATGGGCAGCGAGTCCGAGGGTTTGTCCCCGGAAGTACGGGCGCTCGTCGACGAATCGGTCATCATCCCGATGGAGGGCGGCGCGGAGTCGCTTAACGTCGCAATGGCGACAACGGTACTGCTGTTCGAGGCTTTGCGGCAGCGGAAGTTTGGCTAATGTTAAATGTGACTGATTGAAGGCACAATGTTCACCAATGCCTTATAAGAAACAAACAAAAAGACCGAGATTCGCGCTAAGCGATCTCGGTCTTTTTGACAATTATAACGTCTTTACTTCAAAAACCCTTCTTCAAAAATCTTAAACAGATTATCAAGAGTAGTAGGGTCGCTATAAGAAGAAGCTTCTGTGTCGATCTCGATGACGTGGCCGTTCTTGACTGCAGGGATGTTCTTCCATGTCTCCAGCTCCATGAAGGAAACGTCAGCCTTCGAGTTGCGGCTCAGGATAATCCAATCGCCGGCATATTGGTCCAGCACCTCAGTCGATAGTGTGAACAAGCCGCTTTCAAGCGCGTCTTGTTTTACTTTTTCCGGCATATTCAGCCCCATCGCTTGGTACAGCAGCTCAGTTCCGCGGGCAAAGTTATTACCGAATACATAGAACGTCTTGTTGTCGCCAACTTCAATTACCGATACGGTTGCGTCTTCGCCGATTTTCTCCTTAACCTTCTTGCCCAGTTCTTCAGCGCGTTTGGTGAAATCTTCGATCCAAGCCTGCGCTTCTTTTTCTTTATTGATAAGCTTGCCGACTTCCAGCTGCTGCGTCAGGTAATCGTTTTTGCCCCATGTATACACAACTGTAGGCGCGATCTCCTGCAATTTGCTGATGTTGTTCAGTTGAGCCCCGGCCAGAATCAGGTCCGGCTCCAGCTCCAGGATCTTTTCCAGGTTTGTATCAGACACAACAGCCGTATCTGTCAACATCTCTGTGAAGAGGGGATTGCCGTAAGTCCACTCGTCGACCCCGACGAGCTTAGCGCCGAGCGAGAGCAAATTTGGTGCGCTGGATAGCGCGACAATACGCTGCGGATTAGCAGGGACTTCTACCGGGCCAAGCTCGGATTGATAAGTAATCGTCCCGCTATTGCCGTTGTTGCCAGCATCGGGGGCTGTGGATTCACTCGCACTTGGGGATGGAGATGGATTGCTAGCGGTATTGTTGCTTCCGCACGCGCTGATGATCAACACCATCATAAGAATAAATGGAGCAAGTAACTTTCGACTCATTGTTGGAACGCCAACCCTTCTGTAGATGTTGATGATGATAGTCATTCTCATTATATGCATAGGATATTAAATCACATTCCGAATCAGGTTGTCAAACAAATTCGCTTTACACAAACTTATCAATCTTTATTGGCGGGCCATAAATATAGCTATTAATGAAGCAATGAATGAATCAAATAATAAAGCTATTAATGAAGCTATTTTTGAATAGGATGATCGGAACAGCCCTGGCGCAGTGTTAAAAATAGCCCGTCTATTGTGCGTTTTGAACGAAAAGTTAAAACGCTTTAATTTTCTTATTGACTTTCAATTAGCACGATTTTACAATACGTATATAAGCGCTTTCATATCGAAGGGAGTGAGAGAAGCTCAGTAGCAAGGGAGTTAAGCACATCAAAAGTTAAAGCGCTTAAATTTTTAGTTCTCAACTATTTACTGAAAGGCAGTGATGAAGAACATGAAGATTCGTGATTCCTACAAGCCTTACTCACCTGTGGCGATTATCTCCATCATGGTGTTGGTCGTTGCCCTGGCCTTATCTCTTACCTTGGCACCGATTGGATATGCCGCAAGCGCTGCTAGCGGCTCGGGCGAGTCGGATAAGCCGCTTAGACCCTTCCCACAGCATATGAGCTATGCGGAAGGAAGCATCAAGCCGAGCCATGTGACCCAGAAGCAGATGGATGCCGAGGTTGCATTGCTGTACGACCAATACAAGCTGAAATACATCAAGAAAAACCCGTACGATAACAGCCAGTATTATATCTGGTACAACGACGGCGGCTGGAACGGGGATGCCATTACCGTATCTGAAGCACATGGCTATGGCATGATGATTACTGCGCTAATGGCGGGACATGATCCGGAAGCGAAAGGGATTTTCGATGGCATGTACCGGTTTTTCCGCGCACATCCGAGCGAGCTTCATCCTGACCTGATGGCATGGCAGCAGGCTGACCGCGATGGCGCAATCATCGACGTGAACGGCACCGACTCCGCTATCGACGGCGATATGGATATTGCTTACGCTTTGCTGCTTGCCGATAAGCAATGGGGCAGCGCAGGCGCGATTAACTACAAGGGCGAAGCGGTCAAAGTGATCAATGCGATCATGGAGAGCGAAGTTCATCCAGAGCACTTCCACCTGCAATTGGGTGACTGGGTTCCGATCTCTGACAGCGAGCCAAGCTTCAAGCCGGCTACTCGTCCTTCGGACTTCATGCTTCAGCATTTGAAGGAATTCTACAAAGTGACTGGCGACAAGCGCTGGCTGAATGTGCTTGAGACAACATACGGCATCGTTAATGATGTACACAAGACGTACAGCCCGAAAACGGGATTGCTGCCGGACTTCGTCTATCGCGATGCGGACGGCACATACAAGCCGGTATCGGAATTCAAGTGGACGACAGAAAGCGGGCACTTCCTGGAGTCGGAATTCGACGGCGCGTATAACTACAACTCTTGCCGCACGCCTTGGCGGATTGCGTCCGACTTCCTGCTGACGGGCGATAAGAGAGCGTATGATCAATTGTCTACGCTGAACACATTTGTATCTGAGAAGCATACCGCACCATATGAAGTATGGTCCGGCTATTCGCTTGACGGCAAGACGAAGCTGAGCGAGTGGGACGGCGGCCTTGAATTTACGGCTCCGCTCATGGTCAGCGCGATGATCGACAAGAGCAATCAGCAGTGGCTGAACGATCTGTGGGATTACCACACAGAGGAAGCAAACTCCGTCGCACTGGAATGGCGCTATTACTATGGCAACTCGATCCGCCTGCTTAGCATGATCGTAGTGTCTGGCAACTGGTGGTCGCCGACGGGCGTAGCTTCTACCGATATTGCAGGCCACGCGGCTGAAGCGGATATCGTAAAGTCGCTTGCAGAGGGCATCGTGAACGGTTACCCGAACGGCACATTCAAGCCGGATGAAGGCGTGTCCCGTGCTGAATTCTCCGTCATGCTGGCGAAGTCGCTGAAGCTGAATGGCAATGGAGCTGCGCTGACATTCGAAGACAAGGCAGCCATCGCGCCTTGGGCTAACCGCTATGTAGCACAGCTCGTAGAAGCGGGAATTGCGAATGGCCTCTTCGGAGCACAATTCCTGCCGTCGCAGAAGCTGACGAGAGCAGAAGCGGCCGTATTGCTGGCATCCGCGAGGAAGCTGGAGCTGTCGGCTGAATCTGCAGCAACGGGCTTCTCGGATGATGCTGCTATACCAGCTTGGGCCAAACCATCCATTCTGGCTCTTGGCGAAGCGGGCGCCCGGTTGTTCCAGCCGCAATCGCAGCCGTTCGGACCGGATGCTGCGCTTACTCGCGCAGAAGCCATCACATTACTAAGGACGCTTGCGAGCGCCTAAGACATCGATTCGATCCGTGCCAGGCAGCGGTACTGCCAACTTCACTCAAAATGTGATATCGTAAAGAGATACGCGGACTATCGCAAGGAGAGAAGCACGGATGAAAGTGAACATATTCGACGTGGCACGGAAGTCAGGACTATCAGTTGTGACGGTGTCACGGGTCATTAATAACGCGGGAACGGTGCGGGAGAAGAATCGGTTGAAGGTTCTTCATGCCATGAAGGAGCTGGGTTATTCTCCTAGCGCCGCTGCCCGCAGCCTGGCACGGGGGAAAACAGGGGTTATCGGCATTGCGATCATGACGCTGAACGACTCTTTCCTCGATGCCGTAGTGAAGGAAATCAATGATAAGATGGCGGAGCATCACTACTTGTTGGCGCTCTTCATCTCGCAAGAAGATGAAAATGATATGCATAATGCTATATTTCAAGAGGATCGGGTAGACGGCATGATCGTGCTGTCCCCGATTAACGAAGAGAGATATGAGCAAGAATTGACGCGCAAAAATATCCCTTACGTCCTCGTCGACAATCAGCAGGAGAATTCCCTCGCGCCGTCTGTGCAAGTGGACAACTTCCGCGGCGGCTACGAGGCGACGAGACATCTGATTGATCTTGGACATATCTCCATCGCTCATATATGCGGTTCCGATTCGTTCCTAAGCAGCAAAGAGAGGGTTCGCGGCTACAAGGAAGCTATGAAGGAAGCGGGACTTGAACCCCGGATTGAGCAAGGCAACTTCGATATTCCGTCGGGATACGAGATTGCGGAGCGCTGGATCAAGTCGGGAAGTCTTCCGACGGCTGTCTTTGCCGGGGATGATATGATGGCATTCGGCGTCATGGACGCGCTGAAGAACAACGGCCTCCGTATACCGGATGATGTATCAGTCGTCGGGTATGACGACCAGTTGTTCGCGACTCAGCTTCGTCCATTGCTAACAACCGTGCGCCAGCCCGTCGAATCGATCGGCGCACAAGCGATCGAGCTGCTGCTCAAGCAGATCGGGAGCAAGGAAGAGCATCATCATGATGCGGTGGAGCATATCAAGCTTCAACCGGAATTGATCGTTAGAGAATCTACGAGAAGGCTGATTCACACTGGGCAGTAAGGAATAGCATAGCGATGAGCAAGGCTTGCTCGATTTCTTCTCTTCAAGTCTCATAAAAACCGTTGGAGGTGTCGTGATGAACACGAATCTGGCTAATTGCGGGAAAGACTTGAAAAGAGGTAAGACAATGAGGAAAGTCATGATGATAAGCCTTGTAATGGCTTTGCTCATGACTTTAATGAAAACGCAATCATTACTATTAGATACAGCATATGGAGCGGGTGAGCTGCGCCCTTTCCCACAGCAAGTTTCCTATTCCGGCATTATTAAGCCCAATCATGTAACCCAGGCAGCTATGAATGCATCGGTCGCATCCTACTATGACTATTGGAAAGGGAAGTATCTGAAAAACAATCTTGCCTCTTTGCCGGGCGGCTACTATGTCAAGGGTGAGATTACAGGCAGCTCAGGCGGATTCGTACCGCTTGGCACTTCCGAGGGACAGGGCTACGGCATGATTATTACCGCGCTGATGGCTGGTCATGATGCCAATGCCAAAACGATCTATGACGGATTGTTCAAGACAGCAAGAGCTTTCAAAAGCTCTGTTAACTCCAATCTGATGGGCTGGGTCGTAGCCGACCATGTGAATGCACAGGGCAATTTCAGCTCGGCAACGGATGGCGATCTGGATATTGCGTATTCGCTTATTTTGGCCCATAACCAATGGGGATCGGGCGGTACGATCAACTACTTGCAAGAAGCGACCAAGATGATCAATGCGATCAAATCGAGCAACGTAACGAACAACAATCGTCTGAATCTGGGAGACTGGGACTCGAAGACAACTCACAATTCCAGACCTTCGGACTGGATGATGAGCCATCTGCGCGCTTTCTACGATGTGACTGGGGACAATACGTGGCTGAATGTCATCAATGCGCTCTATACGGCTTATTCCCAAGTGAGCAATACGTATGCGCCGACTACGGGACTAATCTCCGACTTTATCATTAACAGTCCTGCTCAGCCTGCTCCGGAATGGTTCCTGAACGAGTTCCAGCAGACCAACCAATATTACTACAATGCAGCCAGAGTACCGCTCAGAATGGTCATGGACTATGCCATGTACGGCGAGACGCGCGGCAAGACAATCGTGGATAAAATGTCGAACTGGATAAAAGGCGCAGCAAGCAATAATCCAACTAATGTAAAGGCGGGTTACTCGCTTAGCGGCACGGCGCTTAACACATACAGCTCCGCTGTATTCACTTCTCCATTCATCTCCGGAGCTACAGCTAGCAGCGGCAACCAGGCATGGGTGAATGCAGGCTGGGATTATATGAAAAATGCGAAGTCCAGCTATTTCAGCGACTCGTACAATATGCTTAACCTGCTCTACATCTCAGGCAACTGGTGGAAGCCTACTGCGCAGGGCGGCGGCTCGACCAGCGGCGTGACCTTGCCTGTCGTATCGGACACGTATGTAAGAGGCGGCACGTACAGCACGATCAATTACAGCACGGAAACCTCGATGACCGTGAAGAAGAACGATCCGAATCTCTCTTTTGCAAGACAAGGCTATTTGAAGTTTATCAAATCCTCGGTGACCGGTCCGATTACTTCGGCCAAGATCAGGCTGTATGTGGAGAGCGTGCATAGCAATGCTGCTTCCGTGCCGATCCGGGCATTCGGCATTAATAATAACACTTGGTCTGAAGCTTCGATCACCTTTGCGAATCAGCCGACAGAAGCAGGCGTATCCCAAGGTTCGGCTACGGCAACCGGAACGGCCGGCTACATCTACCTGGATGTAACTTCATTCGTCAATTCGCAATCGAGCGACACCGTTTCGTTCCGTATAGTGGGGATTGATCATGATGCCGGAGCGGTTCTGGCGACCAAAGAAAACTCCACTGCATCCAAACGTCCGGTTCTCCTTATTAATGGAGGCTAAGAGCTGGCATCACGTTTGCCAGCATGCAGCACTCCCCCTTTACAACATCTCTATATTTGGTTGACACTGCTGTAATAGTTGGGAGCTATAGTTGTCCTAGAAGCAAGGCATCAACAGAATACGAGGGCACACGGGTACGCAGCATTTGAACCCCATGAGAAGAGGAGGAATCATCTTGTTTATACCCATGAGATCCGCTCATAGAATATCACGCGCAATAGCTATTATCATGGTGTTTATCATGTTTGCAGGAACAATAGGCGGTGCGGGCTTCGGCATGAACCGGGCTTACGCGGCTCCCGCTGCGGATGAAGTGTATACGATAGCAGAATGGACGGGGGCGGCGCTAGGCGCCGATCCGGCCCGCCCGGCAAGCGGAGGCGTCAACCGTGCAGATGCAGAGCTGAGCATTACAGGCGGTGCAAAATATGATCCGGGTCAGCCTGGATATGTAGAATGGCGGGACGGGGTAGGAACCAAGTATTGGCTGGTTGCCGTGTCTACCAAAAACTTTGAAAATCTGACATTGTCCTCGTGGCAGCGGTCGGGCAATTCCGGGCCGAAGGACTTTGCAGTGGAGGTCAGCACAGATCAGACAACTTGGACGAAAATCAAGGATTTGGAGCTGCCTCCGTCCAGCACATGCTCCAGCGACAAGTGCAGACTGGTCGATGAAGCGCTGCCTGCCTACCTTGCTAATCAGGATCAAGTCTACATCCGCTGGGTGATCTCATCCACCCATGTAGCTAATCCGGATCGGGGAGTAATCGGGGAATGGGGCGTCAGCACACTGCATGATGTCGTTCTGAAAGGAAAGGCAGTAGATGGCGCTGTCATCATCGTGGATGAAGAAGCACCGTCCGTTCCCGCTAATGTCAAAGGAACGGCTTTGACCCATCAGTCGATTGCCTTGTCATGGGATGCATCCACTGATAATGAAGCCGTAACCGGCTACTCTATTTATCGCGACAATGTGAAAGTAGGCGATACATCGGGCACGACGTACACCGATTCTGGATTGAAGCTGGCGACTTCTTACTCCTACGAGATTAGCGCTTATGATGCCAGAGATAACGAGTCGGCCAAAAGCGCTGCCGTTATCGTGAAGACAAAGGATAAAGCGGCGGATACGCTTGCTGCATGGTCCAGCTTCCGTGCTGAGGAAGGCCAAGCCGGCATCCATAAGTCTACGGAAGGCGTATACAGCAGCGCGGCCACACTTCGCGCCGTTGGCGGACCAAGCTTTGAAGCGGTGACCAACTCTTCATCGGAGAACAGCGTGCAATACCAGGGCTGGGACAACGGAACCGGGTCGAAATATTGGGTGGCGGCTCTCCCGACAAAAGGGCATGAGGGGATTAAAGTATCGTCCAAGCAGCGCTCATCGGGATCGGGTCCTGCTGATTTCAAACTGCAATACAGCGTTGACGGTACAGAATGGAAGGACGTGCCGCAGACGCAGCTGAAGCTTGTGAACGGCAGCTATGCCTCAACTGCTCAGCTCATTGAACAGCCTCTGCCAGCAGAGGCGGACGACCGCGATATGCTTTACATCCGCTGGGTCGTCACGTCCACGACGCCGACCAACACGGCGAGCAATGCGGCTGTGGGAGCATCGGGCTCCAGCTACATTAGCAATGTGGCGATCAAAGGGGATTCGAACGGTGGGGAAGTCGTAATCCCAACGCTTGCGATTTTTGCAACGCCAGCGCATAAGGCCATAAATGTGGACCCGGCGACACCTCTTAGCGTTCAATTCAGCAAGGAGATTGCCGTAACAGGCAACGGTCAGGTACGCTTGGCGGATTCCAAGCAAGCGGCTGTGAAGGATGTAGCGGCTGCGGTTGACAGCGCCAAGCGGGATACGCTGAACATAACGGCGCCTGCACTTACTTACGGAGAGACGTATACCGTAACGATTCCTAAAGAAATGATAAAGGGCACTGATGGCGTTCCGTTAAATCAAGACTTTGTATGGAGCTTCCAAGTGGCGGAGTCGCCGCTTAAGCCGAAGCTTATGACGATGTCATTTAACGGCGACCCGCGCACCAGCATCGGATTTGCCTGGTATACGGATTCTTCGACGGGCACCGTTGCCGAGGTTGCTGAAGCGAGCAAGGTTCAAGGGGGCAACTTCCCTGTGGACGGCACGTTTGTATTCGAAGGAACAGAGGATGTCGTAGAGACGTATATGATCGCCGCAGATCGGGCGACCAATGCGAAGACGAAATTCTACAGCCATAAGGCGATTGCGGACGGCCTCAAGCCGGGGACGACGTACAAGTTCCGTCTCGGCAACGGCGAGGCAGGCTCCTGGAGCAAGATCGGCACATTCACGACGGATGCGGCCGAGCATCAGGATTACCGGTTCATTGTAGGCGCGGATTCGCAAGCGTCCACGCTGACCAATTTCGAGCCATGGGCCGATACGTTCAAGAAGGCTGCCGATTTCATCGGCGATCCGAAGTTTATTATCGTAGCCGGGGATCTGGTGGACAATGGCGACCTGGAGACGCAATGGCAATGGATGCTGAGCGTAGCCGAGGACACCTTGCTGAAAGTGCCGTATGTGCCTGTACTTGGCGGCCATGAGGTGAATGACTACGACGGCGATGTCACAACCGACAGCAACAATTTCTATCATCACTTCAATGTGCCGCAGCAGGTAGTAGAAGGCACGCATGAGGGCTCCGTCTATTCGTTCGAATACGGCGACGCCTTGTATATGGTATTCAATTCGCAATTCGAGGGCGGGCTGGCTTCCGACGGCAAAAGCATTGATTGGGAAGATCCGGAATTCCGCGCTCAGCTGGATTGGATGCGCAATACGGTAGCGAAGTCCGATAAGAAATGGAAGTTTGTCACCTTCCATAAGAGCCCGTACGCCTCCGGCGACAATTCTTCGAAGTACGAAGACGCCCGCGTACAATTCTACCGTCAGCATCTGATTCCGGTATTCGATGAGCTGGGCATCGATATGGTATTCGAGGCGCATGACCATATGTATATGCGTTCCTTCCAGATGTACGGCAACGAGGTGGTGCCGCGTTCTGCGCTCACATTCGATGCTAACGGTAATGCGGTTAATCCTAAAGGCACGATCTATTTGATGCCGAATGCACTGGGTAATAAGTTTTATCAGAAAGCGGAGTATCAGTATGAGTTCGACGAGAATTGGAATGCGATTGTGAAGCTGGACGAAAACGGCAATCCGGTTCTATACGATCATTTCTTCGCGGATGTGAATGAACAACCATCCAAAAAGATGTTTACCGATGTCTCGATCACGCAAGAGGTGCTGTCCTTCAAGTCGTATACGGCTGCCGTTGACGATGAAGGGAAGGCGGGCACGGTAGGCAACGGCTTGTTGGAATACGACAAGTACGGCATTAAGAGAACCGACGTGAAGCCGGCTGTGCCAGAGTCGGTAGAGTTGAAGCTCGACGGTACAACGGCAACATTGACCTGGAACACGCCATCGACCAGCGATGAGCCGGTCAGAGGATTCCGAATCTACGAGAAGAACGATAAGGTGCTGACGCATTGGAGCGAATATATTCCTGCTAAGGCTGGCCAGAAGTCGTACAGCTTTGAGGTGAAGGGGCTGAACCCGGCCAAAAAATACGACTTTATCGTCAAAGCTGTTGGGGCTAGAATAAACTCCGACGCGGTCGAGGTGACGACCATCGAAGGTCCCGTGGACGAAGAGCCGCCATCCGCGCCTACTGGGCTGAAGGGAACTGCGGTCTCGGAATATCAGGTGAACCTGTCATGGACAGCTTCTTCCGGCAATGTGGAGGTTAGCGGCTACCAGGTGTACCGGGATGCAGTGAAGATCGCTACAGTAGCGGGGAACATCACATCCTATATCGATAACGGACTGACACCGGGCAAGACCTATCGTTATAGCGTCAAAGCCTTTAGCCCGGAAAATATTGAATCGCTCGCCAGCAATAGTGCGGAAGTTAAAACACTCTCCGGCAAAGATGGCGAAGGTCCGTTCAAGCCGTTCCCTCAGCACACCGCTTATGCGGAAGGCAGCATCAAGCCGAATCATGTGACGCAAGAGCAGATGGATGCAACTGTGCTGAAGCTGTTCAAGGAATGGAAAGCGAAATACTTGAAGACGAATCCGTACAATACGACAACCACTGAAAAGTATGTGTGGTATGCGGATGGTAGCTGGTTTGAAGAAGAGACGGAAGGCGACATTACCTTCATGCCGATTACGGTATCGGAAGCGCATGGCTATGGCATGTTGATTCTGGCATTAATGGCTCAGAACGATGAAGAATCGAAGGCTGATTTTGACGCCATGTTCCACTACTTCAAAGCCCATCCGAGCGAAATCAATCCTGCGCTCATGGCTTGGAAGCAAGGCGATACAGGCTCGGAAATTCTAAGCGTCAGCGGCGTGGATTCCGCAACCGACGGGGATTTGGATATCGCGTATGCCTTGCTATTGGCCCATAGCCAGTGGGGCAGCAAGGGAGATATTAATTATCTTGAAGAAGCAAAAACGCTGATTAACGCCATTATGGACAGCGAAGTGAACAAGTCCGATTGGACGCTGCGTCTGGCGGATTGGGCAACCTCGGGCAAGTGGGGAAGCGCAACAAGGCCATCGGACTGGATGCTGCAGCACTTGAAAGATTTCCGTGTGGTAACGGGCGATAAGCGCTGGGATCAAGTCATTGACAGTACGTACAGCATCCTGAACGGGCTTTATCAATCGCATAGTAAGGAGACGGGACTTATCCCGGATTTCGTCATTCGCGATGGCGAGGCCTTCATTCCGGCGCCGCCTGGATTCCTGGAATCGGAGAATGACGGCGATTACTATTACAACTCTGCGAGAACGCCATGGCGCCTCGGCACGGACTTCCTTATTACAAGGGAAAGCAGAGCCAAAGACCAACTGAACAAAATGACAGAATGGATTCGCAAGAAATCGGGAGATAAACCATCCAACATCAAGAGCGGGTATACCTTGGATGGAACAAAAGAGCTTGCGGAATGGACTGACCTGACCTTTACCGCGCCGTTCATGGTCGGAGCGATGCTGGATGCATCCAATCAGAAGTGGTTGAATGACCTGTGGGATTACAATGTATCGCCTTCTACGGAGGATACGGTATATTTCAGCAATAACATTCGTTTGCTCAGCATGATCGTAACATCCGGCAACTGGTGGACGCCTACAATTGTGGACACGGAAGCGCCGACCGCAGCGGTCATTGATCAGGCCAGAGCTACATCATCCTCGACGATTGAGCTGAGCTGGCTGCCGTCTACGGATAATCTCGGAGTAGCGGGCTACAAGATCTATCGTGATGATGTGGAGATCGCAACGACGACCGATACGAAGTTCAGAGATACGAGGCTGAAATCGAACACGCAATATGCGTACTTGGTTATTGCCTATGACGCAGCGGGCAATCAATCGAAGGCCAGCAACCTGCGTCTGGTCAAGACGCTTGTCGCAAGCATCGAACCAAATCCGGGCACAGGTACAGAGCCGGGAGGAAATACGGATCCTGGCGAGGAAGGAGAAGGACCGACCAATCCTGTCGATCCGAATACGCCTGTACTGGCCGATATTGCCGGACATTGGGCGAAGCAAACCATCGAACGTGCGGTTGCGCTTGGTCTGATTACGGGATATCCGGACGGTACCTTCCGACCGGAAGGTCAGATTACGAGAGAAGAATTCGCACATCTGATTGTAAAAGCCTTAGGACTTAAGGAAGATCAGGCGGCGCCTGGATTCGCCGACGAGACTTCCATCAGCGGCTGGGCTAAAGAATCGGTGCAGCTGGCTGTGAAGGCCGGCATCATTCAAGGCTATGAGGACGGCACCTTCCGTCCGAAAGCGCTCATCTCTCGCGCCGAGATGGCCGTCATGATCGCCAGGGCATTACATGCGGCGGAGCAAGCGAACGCGCAAACCTCGTTCGCCGACAATGCCAGCATGCCAAGCTGGGCGAAATGGGCCATTGATGCTATGCAGAAGCAGGGCATTATGGAGGGGAAAGGCAACGGCAAATTTGCCGCAGATGACAAAACAACCAGAGCTGAAGCGGCTAAGGTCATCTTGAAAGTGTTTGATCTGCTTAATAAGAAATAATTCACACGAAACTGAGGAGACTGTCCTAAAAGCGAATGGTTGTGCCATTAGTTGTAAGAAGGGGCGTCCCTCAGTCATCTAACGATACTTTTTGAGACAGTCTCAGTGTGAGCCGAGAGGAAAGCTGAGCTGCAAGCCGAGAAACCCGGCTTAGAGCATTCGTGGCCGCGTCCCGAGCATCTGCAAGCCGAGAATCTCGGCTTAGAGCATCCATGTGCTGCGCCCCGAGCGTCTGCAAGCCGAGAAAATCGGCTTAGAGCATTCGTGGCCGCGCCTCGAGCATCTGTAAGCTGTAAAACACGGCTTAGAGCTACCCCGGAGCTGCTGACAAACAATAACTTGCGACTCATAAACCAACAAAAACAGGAGCTGTCTCAAAGGTCATTTATGATTTTACAGCCCCTATGGTAGACAAGATTTCAAGCAAGAGAGAAGCCTTCAAACCCACTTTCCGGTGGTTTTGAAGGCTTTTTCATTCAACGTTTGGGAATGACTTATCCGTTGCTTCCCTCGTGGTACACCGACCTTTCTTGTTGGAGGGGAGTTGTCTAGGGAGCTGTTAAATAGGTATAGGAAAATAGTTCTAGCTATTAAGATCCATATTATAGTAGAATATGAATGAACGTTCATTCATATTCTCTAACTGTCTTAAATGTCTAATATCAATACTCGATGAGAGGAGCATCTTCATGTCTATTCAGAGCGAGCAGCTCCAGCAGTTTTTCAAGCGCAGCTTCGAAGACGGCGCCAAAGAGCATGGTGTCCGGCAAATTATGCTGCATGCGGTCGATGTGTTCTCGCGCAAGGGCTTTGCCGGGACCAAGATTAAGGATATTGCCGAGTGTGCCGGCTTTAGTCAGGGTTACGTCTACAATTATTTTAAATCCAAAGATGAGATATTCACCCGAATCGTGGAGCAGGCTGCGGATGGAGCGGGCAGAGCTGTCGAATTCGCTGCCCGCCTGGAGGGGACTCCGATGCAGCGGATTACATGGCTGACGGAGGCGTTCCTTGCGCCGGACAGTCTTGCTATGCAGCATTGGCGGCTGAATCTGCTGCAGACGACTGCGGCAGACGCCATCCCTGAAGAGGCGAAGCGGATGGCCAAGGAAAAGATGGGCGAGCCGTTCAAGCATTTTGTGCCGATGGTCATGGAAGGACAGCGGATGGGCGAGATTGCAGACGGCGACCCGCTTATGCTGGCGATGGCTTATTTTTCGTTCATCCAAGGGCTAGGCATCTCTCGCATCCAGACAACGGGCGAGCTTCCATTCCCGGACGTGGACGTGGTGTTGGCTTTTATGAGGAAATAGCTTCGTTACAATATGCGGCTAGCGCAGCGAAAGGAAGAGGCCACGAATGATGAAGGTGTTCAAATCCGAACAGGCTCGCCGGAAGATGCTTGCATCCTATGACGAGTTGATTGCGATGTGGGGCGTGGAGACTGTGTCACATGAAGTTCCCTCGAAATGGGGAAGCACGCATTGCCTCACTGCGGGAGACAAGGGAAATCCACCGCTTGTGCTGCTGCACGGCGTGGGTGACAACTCGGCGGTGATGTGGGCGCTTAATATGAAGGAGTTGTCGAAGCGGTACTTCTGCATTGCGGTTGATACGCTTGGCGGACCGGGGAAGAGCGTGCCTAACGAGCAGTATACGAAGGAGTCCTTCCGCCAGACGGAATGGCTGAGCGAGGTTATTGATTTTTTTGAGCTGGATCAGGTATATATGGCGGGTGTCTCGAATGGCGCATACATGGCCTATCATTATACGACTGTGCATCCTGAGCGAATTCGGAAAACGATGTGTCTGGAGGGAGGAATCGTGACCAGTCCCATCAAGTCCATGATCTCCACATTGCTGCTCATGTTCCCTGAAATTCTGATGCCTACGGAACGCAACATGCATCGCATCGTCAGACGGCTGAGCGCGCCGCAATCGGATGTGTTCGATCGGCATCCCAAGCTGGCCAATCATCTGGTGCTGATGATGAAGTCGCATAACCAGGGGGCGATGTTCCCGCATAAGGTGGAGACGTATGATGAGGCGAAGGGAGCGGCGGTGAAGGACAAGCTGTTCTTTCTGCTGGGTGACCAGTATCGCATCGTATCGAAACGTACTGTGGACTTGATCAGACGGGGGCAATACGCTCACCGGATCATGGAGCAGACTGGACATGGCATTAATCACGAACGGCCGAGGGAGGTACACGAAGAGATGTTCCGCTTTCTGGCGGAGTAGGAAAAGGGTGGATAAAAGCGCTTAGGTGTATTTCTACGATTCGGACCCCGCAAGGGGTGGAAGAGCGTAGAATTAACTACACTGTAAGCGCTGTTTTTTTGCTATAGTACTGATATGACTCTAATTTGAACAATAGGACATTCGAACGACCTAGACTGACAGGAGGAGCCGTCATGCGCGGAAACCCGATTAACCCGCTTACAAGACTGAACATGAAGCAGCAGCTCGTCTTGTTGTTTCTTGCGATGGTCAGTCCTGTCTTCCTTCTGCACTGGTATGGCAACTTTCAGGCAGAGAATCTGCTTAAGAATCATGTGACGAACGCATATGTGGAGTTAATCAAGCAAAATCATACCATTATTAATCGGGATATCGAAACAGTCAACAAGGTGACAGCTACCATTATTCAGAATCCGACTACGCAAAGGCTCGTTCCAAGCGGCAATGATGCAGTAATTGAACGGGTCAGAAAATTCGATAGCGTCGATCGCATGCTGAATAGCTATTCCATCCCTATCAATGGCGGCGAAGCCGTCTATTACTCCCTTTATATTTATGATCCCAATGATTACTACTTTTTTGCGCCGAAGCGTCAGATTATGCAGACAGGCGTTTATTTTTTCTCTGATAAAACAAAACCGGCCTGGTTTGATTATGCGATAAGCAAGCGAGGCTCGGGTTATATGGATATTATTGAATACAACTTTGGACTTGCCAAAATCAATACGCTGGCTTATATACGCGCGGTCGGCAATGTGAACAATGGCAAGGAATTTCTGGGTGTGCTGATTGCTACCAAAATGGACATCAAGCTGGCAGAGTCGCTTCGCTCCGTCTCGCTGCCCAGCGGGGTCATCTCGTATGCCGATTCCGGCAACCGCATCTTAAGCTCGACGGTCCCGGGGCAGAACGGCAAGCTGCTGGACCTGCCAGATGACTTACTTGATGGACTAAGCATGAGAAGCCACAAGAAGGAAGGATTTCTGGAGGAGCCGTTCCGCACCCATGAGATGATCACCTCTGATTCCATCTATATTGCGAGCCAGAATGATGCGATCGGCCATAAGCTGGTCTATCAGATTCCGGTTCAATCGCTGCTCAAGCAGCAGAATGAGCTGAAGCGGATTATTCAGCTGATTACGGTGGCCTATATGCTGCTTGGCTCCGTCATCATGGTCTACTTCTGGCGTTCCCTCATGACGCCGCTGCAGAAGCTGGCCCAGTTCGTCCGAACCTATGAGCCGGGCAAGCTGGTACCGGAGACGCCATCGAAGCGGCGACGCGACGAGGTCGGTGTCCTGATGTCGGCCATGTATGATATGGCGCGCAGGCTGAATGCGCTGATTCATTACAAGTACAACATGGACCTGAAGGCGAAGGAATCTCAGCTTCAGCTGCTCTATCAGCAGATTAATCCTCATTTGCTGTACAACACGCTGGAGAGCATTTATTGGAAAAGCACGCTGGAGGGCAATACGGAATCCGCAGAGATGATCAAGGAGCTGTCGAAGCTGATGAAGATCGGCCTCAGCAGGGGGCGGGAGCTTATTCGTCTTGAGGAGGAGCTTGAACATGCCAAGGCATATGTCAATCTTCAGCAGATGCGTTATTCCTACGAGTTCAAGGTCATCTGGAATATACCAGATTCCGTGAAAATGATTCGCATTCCGAAGATTTCGCTGCAGCCCCTGATCGAAAACGCGATTATTCACGGCGTCAAGCTGATGGGAGACGATGGCGAGATCCGGATATCGGCGGCGCTGGAAGGCGAGCGGGTGACGATTAAGGTGGAGGACAACGGCTACAAGGAAGCCAATATTGCCGCGATCGACCAGCTGCTGAATGATGAGAAGGTTGATCATAGACTAGGGTACGGCATCCGCAATATTCATCAGCGTATCCAGCTGCACTTCGGCAATACGTTCGGGCTTAGCTATCGCAAGCGAGAGGAAGAAGGCACAGCTGCTGTTATTGTATTGCCGGCGACTTATGAGGAGCCGCTTGATTAAGTTCCATATAGCTCGTGCAGGAAAGGGAGGAAGACGATGTACAACATTCTGATCGTGGATGACGAGCCGCTTATTTGCGAAGGACTGACCGCGCTTTTATCCTCATCCGGCATAAATATCAGCCATATCTACAATGCACATAGCGGCTATGAAGCGCTGGATTATTTGCGCATGGAAAATATAGATTTGCTCGTTACCGATATTCAAATGGGTTCAATGAGCGGCATCGAGCTCATGCAGCAGGCGAAAATTATCAAGCCATGGGTGCAGGTCATCGTCATATCCGCTCATGAGACCTTCCAGTATGCTCAGCTTGCGATCCGGCTTGGAGCCCGGGATTATTTGATCAAGCCGCTCAATAGCGAACAGTTCATGAGCTCGGTTCGCCATGTGCTGCTTCATATGGATAAGACGGTGCGCGACCAGGATGAGCTGATGTCGGACCTCAGAGAGCACTTTCATATGGAGGAGCCGCTGCCGGGCCGTACAGCGTTGATGAACCGCATGTTGGCTGCGGACACGCATGACCGCGAGGCTGTTGTCGAAGAGCTGAGAAAGCAATACGAGACGAACCTCAAAGGGCCTTATTATGCAGTTGTAAAAATGAAGCTGGATTTTGCTTCCGACAGCCGTGCGCTACAGGAGAGAGACGAGCTGTTGCTTCAATATGCGGCGCTTAATATATCCAATGAACTGCTGGACGCGGAATGGGATCACCAGTCCTTCTATTCGCCGGATCAGGCGATCTGCATCGTCATTCAATGGAATGAGGCGCGTTATGGCGACTCCAGCGTTGACAAGGTCAATCAGTTGGAGATGATCGGTCGAAGCCTGCACTTCAACGTCCATAAGTTTCTGGGTTTCCATTGCGTCGTCGGCATCAGCCAGATCCTGAAGGGCAGCGAATTTCTGGGCGAGGTGCATGCGCAAGCGGACAAGGCGATTCAGTGGAGCCGTGAATACAAGGATCATTATGTGTTCTATTACGGCGATTTCAAGTGGGGTGTGCAGACCGCGGAGGAACCGACGGAGGATGAGATTGCCGCGCAAAATAATATGATCGTGGAGCGCTCCAGCAAGTACATTCATCAGAACTATGCCCAGAAGGGGCTCACCTTGAATGAAATTGCGCAAAAAAACCACGTCAGCCCCAACTACTTAAGCTATTTGTTCAAGAAAAAAACAGGCTACAATCTATGGGAATACGTCATTAAGCTGAGAATGGAGGAGAGCAAGCGGCTCATCCTGACTACTGACCTGCGCCGCTATGAAATCTCGGAGCAGGTCGGCTACGAATCACCGGAGCATTTTAGCAAAATCTTCAAAAAATATTTTGGAATCAGCCCAAGCGAGATGAAAAAGTAAGATTGCCTATCATCCGAATAGATATGCACATGTTCTGGGATACCCTCTTTATCTACAATAAATAGTAGATTAACTAAAGGAATGAGGGACCACGCAATGGAGCAAACAACGGCTGTTCCAATCAGCAAGACAAAGCCGCAGACGCAGCGACCAGGAAGGTACAAACGGTATATATGGGGATTTATCTTCATCTTGCCGGCTATTGTCACCTTCACGCTCTTTCTGTGGCTTCCGATCTTTAAAGGGGTGTTGAACAGCTTCTACGACGTCGATTTTGTCAAAGGCAACACCTTCATCGGCTTCGACAATTACAAGACCATCTTCGCGGATCGGGATGTTATGACGTCCGTGAGAAATACGCTCTATTATATGGGGCTCGCGCTCGCGATCGGGTTCTGGGTACCGATCCTGTTCGCGCTGGCGATCTCGGAGATGCGCAAATTCCAGGGATTCGCCAGAGTAGCGGCTTACTTGCCGTATGTCGTTCCATTCGTCGTATTGTACGGCGTATGGAGATGGCTGTATGACCCAGTTGGCCCGATCAACGCCGTTCTGAAGAGCATCGGCCTGAATCAGATCAACTTTATGGTTGACCGGGCCTGGTCGATGGCTTCTATCGTCATCATGGAGACGTGGCAAAGCTTCGGCTCCGCGATGCTGATCTATCTCGCTGCGATACTCGCGGTGCCTCGTGATTGGTACGAGGCAGCTGAGATTGACGGCGCAGGCATATGGCATCGCATCCGGTATATTACGCTGCCGGCGATCCGCAACCAGATTATGCTGCTGCTCATGCTGCAATTGATCGCTACGTCGCAAGGCTTCCAGACCCAATATGCGATGCTGGAAGGCGGACCGAACAATGCCACGCTGACCTACGCCCTCCTCATTGTAAGATATGCATTTGTAAGACAGGATTACGGCGTCGCCTCCGCCCTCGGTGTGCTTATGTTCTTCGCGCTGAGCATACTTGCGATCGTTCAATACCGGATCAACAACAGAGGGGGAGTTAAATCATGAAGGCGCAAGAACGCACCATTATATCCAACTATGACTTGAAGAAGCCTGGCACCCGCTGGATGTACTATCTGATGAACCTGCTCGTGGTCATCATGATGTGCTGTATGGTGTATCCGATTCTGATCTCCATGCTGAACGGCCTCAAGGCCAATACCGAGGTCAACTCGTTCCCGCCGACCTTCTTCCCGAAGGAATGGCATTTCGAGAACTATATCAAGGCATGGAACTATATGGATCTTCCAATGTACTTCAAAAACACGATGATGATTTTTGTCGGTAATATGGTCGTCACCGTTATGGTGCTTGGCCTTGCGGCTTATGCGCTGTCGAAAATGCAGGTTCCGCTGAAGTCGGCCATCTATTACTACTTCCTGATGACGCTGTTCATCCCGGCGACGACGTATATGATTCCGAACTTTATCAACCTGAAGGATCTCGGCCTGATGGGCTCATTCGCGGCGATCTGGCTGCCGGCAGGCGCCAATGCGTTTTTCCTGCTCCTGCTGAAGACCTTTATGGACGGCATCCATGTGGAGATCTTCGAGTCGGCCCGGATTGACGGTGCTTCGGAGATTAGAGGGTTCTTCCAGATTGCGTTCCCGCTGTCGATTCCGATCTTCGCGACGCTCTCGATCTTCGTGTTCGCGACTGCCTGGAACGACTGGTTCTGGCCAAGCTTTATCTTGAGTCAAGAGAACAAGCCGCTGTCTGCGGCCATTCGGGATTTTGTCTTGAACGCCCGTCGACTGGATTTGAATATTCGCTTTGCGATCCTGACTATTGTCATGATTCCGCCAATCATTATATTCCTCTTCTTCCAGAAGTTTATATTAAGAGGGCTTTACCTTGGCGGGGTTAAAGGTTGAAAACTGATTAATTGTCATGATGTGTGTGATTTTGACAGAACGTAAATCTGCACATGATCCGAATAGGAATACACATCGCCCTAATGAATGCGCCTACATTATGATGAGCGTGTAAGCTAAATTTGAGAGGAAAAGGGGATTTTCAAATGCGCAAGATTTCGATGATGATTACGGTAGTTCTGGCCTTCACCCTCATCCTGGCAGCATGCGGGAAGAGCAATGGCGGCAATACATCGCCAAGCCCGAGCCCGAGCAGCACTCCTTCGGATACGAACAGTGCTCCTCCAGCCGAGGACGATATCACCCAGAAGAAAGTATCCATCAGTATCTATTACCCGACTCCTGATCGCGTAGAAGACCGCGCGCTGGAAGATGACAAGATCAGACGCTTCAACGAAGTGTTCCCGAACGTAGAAGTCATTAAGAGCGACTGGCAGTACAACCCGAACGAAATCGGCATCAAGATGGGTGCGAACGAAGCGCCAACGCTGTTCAACACGTACGCTTCCGAGGGCAAGTTCCTGGCGGAGAAGGGCTGGGCGGCAGATATTACCGACCTGTTCAACGCTTACCCGTACAAGGATCAAATGAACCCGGTTCTGCAAGACCTGTTCACAGTTAACGGAAAAGTATACGGCATCGCTCAACGCGGCTATCCGACGGGCGTAACCGTTAACAAAAAAATGCTGGAAGACAAAAGCATTGCGATTCCTGCGTTCAACTGGACTTGGGATGACATGTTGAATACGGCAAAAGCAGCTTCCGATCCGAATGCCGGCATCTCCGGTATCGCACCGATGGGCAAAGGCAACGAATCCGGCTGGAACTGGACCAACTTCCTGTTCACGGCTGGCGGCGACATCATTAAGGTAGAAGGCGACAAAGTAACGGCAACGTTCAACTCCGACGCCGGCATGAAAGCACTCCAGTACTATGACAAGCTGAAGTGGGAAGCGAACGCTATTCCTCAGGACTGGGCGCTTGGCTGGGGCGATGCGGTAGGCGCGTTCGCACAAGGCAGAACGGCAATGGTTATCGCAGGTCCGGACGGTCCGGTTGACCAGGCGCTTAACCAAGGCGGCATGACGCCGAATGACATTCTGGTGTACCCGATCCCTGCATACGAAAAAGGCGGCAAGCATTATGGCGTTCTGGGCGGCGACTTCCTGGTTATCAACCCGAACGCTAGCAAAGATGAGCAAGCCATCGCATTCTACTATGCAACATTCGACTACTTCTCCGACAAAGGTTTGGAGTCGCTGGAAAGAAACATCCAAGACCGTCAGAAGGAAAACAAATTCTACGTACCGGCTGTCTATCAATACTTCAAGCCTGATGCTGAGTACGGCGCGAAAGTAACGGCTCTGTTCAACAAGTACGACAACGTGTACCAATACGGTGAAGAAACGATGAAACTGATGGATGACGGCAAGGCTGAATCGCCATATAATACGCAAGACTTCTACGGCGCGATGACGAATGTTATCCAGGAAGTATTCTCGAAGAAGGGCGTAGATATGAAAACCCAGCTCGACAATACAGCAAAGTTCATGCAAGAGAAATTCTACGATACAATCCAACCTTAATTATGACCATGCGGGGTTGTCCCAGGGTAGATGCCTGCATCTACGGGGGCAGCCCCGTTCTACTTCTCCTTGGATTAATCGAGGGGGGCTTAGCATAGGAATCGGGTGGTGGTTACATGTCGAAGCTGGCGTTTAATTCAAGATGGCTGGCGTTATGGATAGGCATTGTCATTGTAGTCGCGATTGTCTGCATTCTATTCTTCTCAGGCTTGCTGAGCGGCGGAGGTAAGGCAAAGATGCTACTGAATGAAGAGGAAGGCTTGCTCATTGTGAGCAACAAGCAGTACGAAATGGCTTTTTATAAGGACAACGGCGGTATTGCTTATGTGAAGCAGCAGGGAGCTTCGGAGCAGCTGTCCGCCGGCAACCAGACGCTGTGGTGGGCGATTCTGGGCGATGATACGTCTGTGCAAAGCTCAAGCGCAGAATCCTTCACTTATGAATGGAAGAAGCGTGAAGGCGAGATGCAGATGCATTACAGCGGTCCGCTGGAGGTAGACATCGATGTTCGGTTCGGGGATGACGACCGGATCTATATGACGGCAGCGCTTGCGAACAAGACGAGTCAGAAGGTGAAGTCGTTCCGCTTCCCTTACGAGCTGAAAATCGACCAAGGCGGCGTGCAGGATGCGATTCTGCCGATGCTGCCTGGCGCCAAGCTGAAGAATGCCTTCTTCCAGGAGAGCAATTCCTTCTCCGACCAGTATCCGGGCGTCATGTTCGCTTCGTATCTGGCGATGCGCACGAATGCGGGCAATCTGGCCATGTACGATCTGGGCGACGAGACGACGCTGCTGACGGAGATCGGCTACAAGCATCAGATCAACGATTCCGGCAAAACCTCGTTTGTACACAATTACCGGACTTGGGTAGAAGCAGGCCAGAAGTGGAGCAGTCCAACCGTCGTGCTGGAGATTGGCGGCGACTATACAGCTTCTATTGCCAGCTACCGGGAGCTGAACGGGATTGGCGAGTACCGTTCGCTTCAGGATAAGCTTGGCGACGATGCGGCCAAGTACTTCGAACTACCTCTGTACAAGACCGATATATCCGCGATCAAGGATGCGAATTGGGACAATCTGACGACCGGATTTATCGACAAGATGAATTACAATGGCATGATTCATCTGGTCGGCTTCCAGACCGGAGGCCATGACGAGAATTATCCGGACTTTATTCCTCCCGATACCAAGTGGGGCGGTAACGCGAAGTTCCAGCAATTCGTGAAGAATGCGAAAGAGAGAGGCAATATTGTCGTTCCGTATACGAATATGAGCTGGTGGGGCGTAAGCTCGCCGACGCTGGATCAATTGCCGGAAGGGACGACGCTCGCCGACATTATGGTCGAGAAGGAGAACGGCACCGTGACGAAGGAGGACTACGGTCCGCATAGCGGCTATGTCGCCCATACAGGCCATCCGTTCTTCCGCGAGCGGACAGCGGAAGAACATCGCAAGCTGATTGAGGATGCCGGCTTCGATGGCATATTCGAGGATCAATGGGGCATCCGCAACTCGCCTTACGTGTTCAACAAGTCGATTCCGGAAGGGACCGACCCGTCGACGGCTTATTTCAAGGGCGTGCGCGATTACTTTGAGGCGCTGAAGCATCGCATGTATATCGAGGACGGCACGGATGTGCTGGCGGACGATTCCATTGGGTTCATGGGATCGACTTATCTCTGGGATATTCTTGGCTACCGCAAAAACACCGCGCCTTATACGGAATATTATCCGCTGTCGGGCATGCTGATGAGAGACAAGGTCATGTTCTATCATCATAATCTCGCCGGGGAGACGATGACCGACGATCAGGATATGCTGCGCTGGAATTTGGCGATGGGCTATAACCTGAGTGCCGACTTCTACAACGGGGTTACCAGCCCATGGGTCGATGCGATCGGCGTCTTCCAGAAGCATGTGCTTGCCGGCTATGCTGATCAGCTCGTCCGAAATTATGAGCAACTGACAGATACGGCAACCCGTACCGACTTCGGCACGCATCAAGTGACGGCCAATTGGAGCAAGACGGACGCTTACGTACTGGATGAGCATACGACGCTTGCTGTTGGCGGCTTCGATGTGCAGGCGAAGGACGGCAGCGTCAGGGCGGGCAATTATACAAGATACAACGGACTTGATCTCGACGAGGGCGAGCATGATCTGGTTGAGATGCGGGGCAAGGATGCCATTCGAATCTATCAGCCGATCGGCTCCGATACGACGCTGAAGGTGAAGAAAGGCGACAAGTGGCCGCATGTCTCCGCCATTGCCTATGAGGCGAACGGGACCCGGATCGCTGATCTGCCTGTGAAAGAGGAAGGCGATTATGCCATCTTCGATTTCATCGCGTTGATTAAAGAACAGAAAGTCGGGTATGTCGAGTTAATGGGCTCGAAGGAAGCCAGCCAAGCATCGGAGGTATTCCCGAAAGTGAAGGCGGAAATCAATTTCGCGCTTGGCAAGACGGTAAGCGGCACGTCGATTACGGCGGAAGCATTCGATCCGAAGCTGACCGTTGACGGCGACCCGTTCACGTATTGGGAGAGCACGGCGAAGAAATTCCCGCAATCCTTAACGGTGGATCTGGGCGAAGAGCATGCTATCGGCAAGATCAAGCTGAGACTGCCGCCGCAGGATGCGTGGGAGTCCCGGACACAGGATATTGAAGCGCTGGGCAGCCCAGACGGTACCATGTTCACAACATTAGTGCCTTCGGCGCCGTATACGTATGATCCGAAGACGGGCAATGAGATAGAGATTGTATTGGATGCACCGGCGAACACCCGTTACATTAGAGTGACGATTACGTCGAACAGTGCATGGCCAGCAGCGCAAGTGTCCGAATTCGAAGTGTATTAAGCGAGAGAGAATCCTGAAGCGAGAATAAGGAAGCATGAAACAGCCCTTTGCGGATGAGATCCGGCAAAGGGCTGTTTGGCATGGCTTCTACAGATTTTATGTGCATATCTATATAAATGCTAGAAGGTACGCGTGTTGAGAGTCTCCTATCCGGGTTGATGTGTTCCGCAGCCTACCTGTGATAATATAGCAGCAGGAGATGAGAAATTTGAGGGCATTATTTGAAATAAGAGGCTTAAGCAAGCGAATTCCCTCGGCCTATGAGAGCACTGGGGAACGTGTATTGCTGAATCATATAGATGCCATAATCCGGGAGTCGGAAAGCATCGCCATTATGGGCGCTTCGGGGCAAGGCAAGAGCACGATGCTGCGGATATTGGCTTGCCTCGATTCGGCGGATGAGGGAGAGATGTCTATACGCGGCGCCTCTTGCAGCGGTATGGAACCAGCGAAGTGGAGGAGCCAGGTTTGTTACGTCGCACAGCACGCTGTTATGCTGCCGGGCAGCGTCGAGGATAATTTGCGTACGGTGAGCCGGCTTCATGGGACGGAATACGAGCAATCGCTTGCCGAGCGGCTGATAGAGCGAAGCGGGCTTGCCCATCTTCCCATGAAGGGGCCGGCGGAAGACCTGTCCGGGGGCGAGAAGCAGCGGCTGGCGCTTGTTCGTTCACTCTTGCTTCGCCCTTCTGTGCTGCTTCTGGATGAGGTTACCGCCTCCCTGGATTCCATTAGTGCCAGATTAGTGGAAGATGTTTTGATGGACTGGCATCGCGAAGAAGGAACAGCGCTAATCTGGGTGACGCATCAAGCCGATCAGGCAGTCAGGGTGGCTTCCAGGATGTGGACGCTGGAGGACGGTCGTTTAACGGAGGATGGCAGCCGAGATCATTACATCGATTCGGCGGAGAATGAGGTTATAGGGAGCGTGAGAGAGCGATGACGCTGCTGGCGCTGAGCTGTACGCTCGTCTTTGTATTTATTACGATGTTCGTATCCTTCTGGAAGAGGCTTGGCCTTGAGAAAAGCATTGCAATCGGAAGCATACGGGCAGCCGTTCAATTGCTGGCGATTGGCTATGTACTGCAATATGTGTTCAAGACGGATCATATGGCCATTATTATTCTGATTATTGTCGTCATGACAGCGGTGGCAACCTGGAATGCGTCAAGACGCGGAGCAGGCCTGAGGGGTGTCTTCTGGCGGATTGCACTAACGATTGCGGCTATGGAAGCTTTCATGATGCTGTTCCTGATTGGGCTGAATCTGATTGAGCCGACTCCGCAATACATCATTCCGCTCAGCGGAATGACGATCGGCAATGCGATGATTGTCGCTGGCCTGTTCACAACATCGATCAAGCGCGAGGTTGAAGCTTCGCGCGGAGAGATCGAGACGCTGCTGTCGCTTGGAGCCAGCAGCACGCAGGCACTGCAAGGGCCCATGAAGCGTGCGGTCAAGTTCAGCATGATCCCGACGATCGACAGCTTGAAGACGGTAGGTTTGGTGCAGCTGCCCGGCATGATGACGGGGATGATCATCGCAGGAGCCGATCCGGTGGAGGCGGTACGGTATCAGTTGCTGATTCTATTCTCGCATACCGGTTCTGCCGCAATGACGAGCATGATTCTAAGCATGCTCTATCAAAAACTGTTTTTTACGCCGGATGCGCGGCTTCGCAAGATCGAAAAAAGTTAGTTTTGGAGCGGCCCGAAGCTACCCAGGCTGCTGGAGGAGGAAGCTATGAGCTATACCATTCTCATCGTCGAGGACGATATGAAAATTGCAGAGCTGCTAGGGTCGCATATCGAGCGATACGGACATAGGGCTGTTGTCGCCAAGGATTTCGGGCAGATTCTGCAGCAATTCCAGAGCCTTAAGCCGCATCTCGTATTGATGGATATTAATTTGCCAAGCTTCGACGGGTATTATTGGTGCAGACAGATTCGAACCGTATCTACGTGTCCGATTATTTTCCTCTCTGCGAGAAGCGGGGAGATGGATCAGGTCATGGCGATTGAGAACGGCGGCGACGATTATATGACCAAGCCGTTCCACTATGAAGTGGTGATGGCGAAGATTCGCAGCCAGCTTAGACGCGCTTATGGCGACTATGCCGCCTCGACGGAGGAGCGTGTCATAGAGCGCGAGGGTCTGGCGCTGCATCTGGAGAAGATGGAGCTGCGAATTGGCAGCCGATCGATCGAGTTGACCAAAAAGGAAACCGTGCTGATGGAAGCGCTGCTGCTGAGCTTCGGCAAGCTCGTCGGACGGGAGACGCTGCTGGAGAAGCTGTGGGATGATTATGCGTATGTGGACGACAATGCGCTTAGCGTCAACGTAACGCGCCTGCGCAAGAAGCTGTCCGACCTCGGTATTCAAGATGCCCTGGAGACGGTGCGCGGCACCGGCTACCGGCTCAATCCGAGTTGGCTGGGGGATGCCAAGTAATGCGGCTGTTTCTAAGAGAGCATATCCCGCTCATCCTCATCGTCATATTGCAACTCGGTGTTGTGACGGCCGTATTCTATCTGGACGGCTATCGGAGCTGGAAGGTGGCGGTATATGCGGCGGTGCTGGGACTTTGCTTATTCGGCGCCTACTTGGTCTATCGCTACGCCAGCCACGGTAGCTTCTACAAGATGCTAAGCCGGCATGAGCAGCCGGTCGAAGAGACGGCAAGCGTAACCGGCTCGGCGCCTTTGCCGGCGGCCATGCGGGAGCTGCTGGCTGAGCAGTACAAGAATTACGATCAATTGCGTCTGGAGGCAGAGCGCAATCGGGAGAGTCATGTTACCTTCATCAACCGCTGGGTACATCAGATGAAAACGCCGTTATCCGTACTGGAGCTGATGCTTCAGGAGGACGACAGTGAGCGTGGCGCAAGCATGAGGGAAGAAACAGATCGGCTGCGGAAAGGGCTGGAGACAGTGCTCTATATGTCCCGTCTGGATACCTTCGAGCAGGACTTTGCAGTGGAACGCATTCCGCTTCGCGAATGGGCGAATGATGTCATTCTGCAGAACCGCAGACTCTTTATCCGCAGCGGCGTATTCCCCCGGCTGGAGGCGGACGAGGAGCTGGTTGTTCATGCAGACCGGAAGTGGCTTTCCTTTATTCTGGAGCAGCTTCTCACCAATGCGGTCAACTACTCGGAGCCGGGGAGCGGCAGCGGTGTGACGATTGCCGCCTACCGCGACGAAGGGGGCACGGTGGTGGAGGTTCGGGATCAGGGCGCGGGCATTCCGCAATCGGATCTTAAGCGTATCTTCCAGCCTTATTTCACCGGAGAGAACGGCAGGAGCTTGAAGGAATCGACCGGGATGGGATTATATTTGGTAAAGTCGGCCATGGATCGAATGGGATATCGCCTGGATGTGGAATCCCGAGTCGGCGAAGGAACGGTCATGCGGCTGATTTTCCCGTAGCAGAACAAGATTTGGCGGATTCCAGGAGGAATCCGTTTTTTGTTATTTTCGGCAGGCAACCGCCCGGCAAGTCACGCAACCTTGCAATATTGTAAGGTAGGTGAAGGAGTTGTTCATAGGCTCCGGACGCGATTCTGGCTACACTTAAGTTATACAAGAGAGTAGGAGTGGATCGCGATGGACGTATTGGAAGTGAAGGGCATGAACAAGATTTATCCCGGCAATGTGCCATACCGGGCGCTGAATGATATTGAGTTAACCGTAGCCAAAGGAGAGTTCGTCGGCATTATGGGACCGTCGGGCAGCGGCAAGACGACGCTGCTCAATGTCGTCTCCACCATTGACCGGCCTACTTCCGGACAGGTGCTGCTGAACGGCACGGACCCGTTCCGTTTGCTGCCGGAGGGGCTGGCGAGATTCCGCAGGCGGGAGCTGGGATTCGTCTTCCAAGCCTTTAATCTGCTGGATACGATGACGGTCATGGAGAACATCGTCCTTCCGCTTACGCTCGACCGGACCAAGGTAAGCGATATGCTGCAAAGAGCGGAGCGGATTGCCGAGAAGCTGGGCATTGCAGGCATTCTGAACAAGCGAACCTATGAAATTTCGGGAGGCCAGGCGCAGCGTACCGCAATTGCAAGAGCGCTGATTCATCAGCCGAAGCTTGTGCTGGCTGATGAACCGACGGGCAATCTGGATTCCAAGTCGGCCCGCGATGTGATGGAGCTAATGTCGGCGATGAACAAGGGTGAAGGCGCAACGATGCTCCTCGTCACCCATGATGCGATGGCAGCCAGCTATTGCGACCGCGTAGTCTTTATTAAGGATGGCCGAACCTATACCGAGATTCACTACGGTGACAACCGGAATGCCTTTTATCAAAAGATACTGAATGTATTATCGCTGCTTGGAGGGAATGGACATGAATTTCCGACAGTTCGCGTATAGGAATGTTGTCCGCAAGAAACGGACGTATGCCGCCCATTTTCTAAGCAGCGCATTTTCCGTCATGGCGTTTTTTATCTATGCCGTGCTGCTCTATCATCCCGACCTGCAAGGCCAGCTTACCTCTAGCAGCGCGACAGCCTCGTATTTGGCAACCATGGGACTTAAAGTTTCGCAATATTTTATCTTTATCTTTTCGTTCCTGTTCTTGCTTTATTCTACAGGCGCGTTCTTGAAGGCCCGCAAGAAGGAATTCGGGATATTGCTTGTGCTGGGCATGACGGAGAAGCAGCGGATGAAGCTGACCTTTGCCGAGAATATGCTGATCGGACTGGCGGCTATCGGCTGCGGGATCGGCGTGGGACTTTTATTTACAAAGCTGATCCTTTTGGCCAGCTCCCGGCTGCTTGTGCTGGAGGAAGGTCTGCGCTTCTATCTTCCGCTGCAAGCCGTATGGATGACAGCGGGTGCCTTCGCCCTGCTGTTCCTTGTTGTATCGATCCTGACGATACGAATAGGCCGGCAGAACAGCGCCTTAGAGCTAATCAAGGGGGATGAGAAGCCGAAGCCGGAGCCGAAGGCGTCGATCTGGCTGTCGCTGCTTGCCATCGCGCTTATTGCGGCGGGGTACGGCATGGTGTTCTATTTTGTCAACAAGTCGGCATTTTTCATGTGGCTGCTTGCCTTGGCTATCGGCTGTGTGGTGCTGGGCACGTATTTCTTGTTCACACAGCTTAACGTCTATGTACTGCGGGCGCTCAAACGGCGCAAGTCCTTATTGTTCCGCGGCATTAATCTGATGTCGTTCACGGACATGGCCTACCGGGTCAAAGATAATGCCGTCATGTTCTTCATGGTGGCGACGGTTATGGCAGCCGCCTTCTCCGGGATTGGAGCCTGCTTATCCATAAGCGACCCGGGGCGAACGGAGAAGCAATATCCGTATGCGTTCACCTATTGGTATCATTCGGAGCATGACGGACGTGCCGATGAAGCGGTCGCCCGTATCGATGAAGAATTAGGGGGAGAGGGATATTCGTTTCAGAGATCGAAGCTTGAGCTTGTAACTGCGGAGAACAGCGAATATTCCGTCGTGTCGTTGTCTCAATTCAACGAGCTTGCCGGCATTAGAGGGTTCAAGACGCATGAACTGGAAGCGGATGAGCTGCTTATCTCCTCTGGTATTGTTGCCCGGTTTAGCGGCAAGTTTGAGAATGAATCGGTGATGCAAGCCGCAGCACAAGTGTTGGGAGACAACGGCGGTCAGCCAAAGCTGAAGGAACGAGTGGGCGATGCCATTATCGCGCAATCAAGCGATGTCATCGTGCTGCCTGATCAACAGGTTGCCCGGCTGAAGCAGGAAGGCGCAGCTGCCGCCTCCGTCATGTATTACGTCTTGCCGCAATGGCAAGAAACGCTGGAGCTGGCGAGAGAACTTCAGTCTGATTTGGAGGCTAACTTTGCGGGAACCGGCCGATTTTCAGCACTTTCGATGGACCATTATCATGAGCGGCAGCTTAACGGCATTTTGCTTATCATTAGTGTATTGGTCGGCGTCGTGTTCTTCACCTTTGCGGCTAGCTTCATCTACTTCCGGCTGTATGCGGATGTGGAGCGCGATGAGAAGCAGCTTGGCATGACAAGCAAGCTGGGACTGAGTCCGAAGGAGCTTGGACGATTGGTTACGCGGCAGCTGACGGTTATGTTCTTCCTGCCGTTCCTGCTGGGCATGGCGCATAGCGCGATTGCTTTTATCAACATGGCGAGCTTGACGGGAACCTCTATGCTGACGAACGGTTTGATGATTTATGGCGTATTCTTCGGTATTCAAGTTCTCTATTTTCTGCTGATCCGCTGGCGGTATCTGAGCCGGATGCACAGGAAGCTGGCTGCATGAAGAAAGGCCATCCGAAGGCTGCGCAATGCAGCAGGCGGATGGCCTGTCCGTTTTGTATGCATGCTTATCGCTTTCGCAGATCAAAAAACTCGCATGCTGATCTTTTATGATACATCAGATCGCTTACGGTGGATTGGGTCACGACGGTATGCTCGTCGAACCGTACGATAACGGAGGTCGCATCGACGATGTGGTTATCCTGAAATACCCGGATACGCGTTCCTTTTTGCAGCGCTTCTTCAAAATCCGCGTCCATCAGCAGCCTTCGGTTAAGCGACATGTTCGAACTCCCTTCCTGATAAGGCGTATTGCCTGTCATTGTTCCATGACCTATAGTCTATCGCATGATGTGTATTCAAACAACATCGGCTGAACAACGGGGGAGACAATCGCTTTTTCTGACGCTGCAGCTATTAGGGAGAACGGGAACGTGTACCCGGGCTCGCCTTCTTTTTTGTCCAAACTCCGCATAAGTATGGAAGAGCGCAGGACGAGCGGACGGAGGGATGAAGATGGCAAAGTGGGGAAGGCGTGGCTTTCGGCTTGGTCCGTTTCGGGGCCTTGGAGGCTTTCGCAAAGTGAAGACGGTGACGTGGGGGAGTCCACGGTCCAAATCGACCTCCGCTAAGTCAGGCGGAGGAGCGAAGTGGGGCTCTGGCGGAGCGAAGCTCACTGGCATGAAGTGGGGCGGAAAGCCGACTTCGGGGGGCCAAGGCAGCGGCTGGGGCAGACGGCAGCCGATCTTTCAATTCCGCCGCAGCAGCCGGAAGGCACAGGTGTCCGCATGGGGGACGAATCCCAAGGAGGCGCGTCCGCGGCGCCGGGTACGCAAGCGCAGCTTGCTGCTGCTGATGCTGGTCTTCATGCTGTTGTTCACGGTGCCATCGTTTATTTTTATCGAACGGAATTTGCGCCCTCCGCTTATGAATATTGCCAAGGTTCGGGTGAAGCAGGTTGCCACCCAAGCGATTAATAAAGCCATTACGGAGCAGGTCGCCCGTAAATCCGATTCGGAGAAGCTGATTGATTGGAAGATGAACGGAAATGGCAAGATATCGGGATTTATGCTGAATTACACGGAACATATGAGCATTACCTCCGAGACGATTGAGACGGTGCAAAGCACACTGAAGGAAATGAAAGATATACCGGAGCATATTCCGATCGGTCATGCGCTCAATAGTGCGATCATCTCCTCCTTCGGTCCGCGCGTCCCTGTCAAATTCGAGCCGGTCGGAGCGGTCAAGGTCGAGCTGAGCACGAGAGAACGCAACGCAGCCATCAATATGGTGCTGGTTGAGGTCTACATTAAAGTTGTCGCAGAGGTGTCCATCATTATTCCATTCGATACCGAACCAGAGCTGGTGGAGACGGAAATCCCGATCTCATATTTGCTCGTTGTCGGCGATGTGCCGATGTACTATTACGACAGCTCGGGCAATCCCGTTGGGGAGAACGCGCCGCAAGCGCCTAATATCTCAGTTCCGATCTCGCCGGGGACAGGGGTGTCTACCAGTCCGGGCACGGAGGAAGAGAAGAAGGCCGAAGACGGACATTCCCCGTTACTTCAGATGCAATCCGAATAATACTTTTGGGACGGATTCAACAGCATACAATCCCGCAGAGGCTGCCAGCCTTTGCGGGATTGTTGCGTTGGAGCGTATATATTTACTGCTTGGGAGGAGTGCAGTCAGCAGCAGGCTAAGGCTTAGCTCCTTCGGCGCTGGCGTTCTTGCTGCTCCCATCGCCTTAGCATCGGATATGGATCGAACGCCCACTCCACCATCCCGCGGTCGCTGTAGATGCCGTAATGAAGATGCGGCGGGAATTTGCCGGAGGTGCCTGGTTTCCCGTAGCCGGAGCTGCCCACCCAGCCGACGACTTGTCCCGGCTCTACAATATCGCCGACCGCAAGCTTCTTATCGAAGCCGGACAGATGAGCGTAATAGTGGTAGTGGTTGTTCAAGTCACGAATGCCGATCCGCCATCCTCCGAACCGATTCCAGCCTTTAATCTCGATCACGCCATAGCAGGTGCTTCTTACAGGCGTGCCATGGCCGGCGAACAGATCCGTGCCTTCATGGCTGCGGCGTCCGCCCCATCCACGCTTGGCGCCCCATGTATCCTTGTAGGAGTAATTGTTGCCAACTGGTAAAGGAAAGGCATGCTGGAATAAATCAAGCTTGCCGTATTTCTTATAGATGGATGCGAACTGCTCAATCCGCTGCACGGAACGGCTGTTGCGGTAATAGTCCCATAGACCGATGGGAAAACGTATTTCGCTTGTTCCTTTTGCAGATGCGAATCTGACAAGGGAAAACAGCAGATCGGTATCACTGTTGCGTTCCGCCAGTCCGTTGCCGTCTCCGTCGCGTCCAATTCCGTTGAACCATTGGATGGATAGCGGGAAGATATCGTCGGAGTCGGGATTAAGCTCGCCAGCCCACCGCTCCTGCTCGATGAAGACGCCAACCGTCTGGCCGAGCTGAGGACGGGCCTTCGGCTTTGCTTTCGATATTGTCCGCTCATACTGGTCGACCGCAGCGATCCAGTACCACTCCACGTTCGTTACGCTGCTCAGGCTGTCGTACAGCTCGCGCCGGACATCGTATTGATCCTTGACGGGAGCGGCCCCTGATTCGTCCATGCGGCTTGCCGCTGCCGCAACCGTCTTCCCTGTGGCGGCTGCGGAGCCTCCCGGACTTATAATAAGCGACAAAGCCGTCACAGCGGCCGTCATCGGAATCCATACCTTCAATCTTCTCACCCTTTCAGAAGCATGACGGACATAAAGGTATGTTTTGCGGGTGGAGTGGATTTTATCCAAAAAATGATTTTATGGTTGGGATAAGGTGGTTTTTGATTTTAGAACGTATGTTGCCTATAGAAAAATATAGGTAGAAATAGCATCTTATCCTACTTAAGAACTATTGGAAGTGATACTTTTAGAGTATACACTAAAATTGTTATATTTTATCAAATATAATAGAAAATAATAAAAATAAGAGAGGATGTATTTTGGTGATGTTTAAAAGGAAACAAAGGTCAGATTATTTTACAGGTATTTCTAAGAAAAAACTGGTCATCTTAAGTATGACTATTTTCTTATTTACTAGCTACTTTCATAGCTCGCAAAGTATTGCCATCGGCGAAAATATGAAAGTGATTGATAATGCAAACGAGGTAAAAACGATTAAAACGGCATCCATCCAGGGAAAAGAAAGCGCTAAAAAAATGGTAGTTGAACAATTACGTGCAGAGTCGATAGAAAAATCACTTCAAATGCTTAAGCAGGAGGATAAGAAAAAGTATTTTCCCAATAAGACTTTAGTACAGAATAAGCAAGTGGAGAAATACATCATAACTATATCTGATAGTCGAGACTTCTTAATTTCTGCTATTGACTGGTCTTTGGAAAATCAAATAAAAGTATTGGAATTACCTACAAACAAAGAGGATTTTTCTGCTGAAGAACGGAAAGCTATGAGTGCTGCCAGTGAGAAAGGACTCCTATTTATTAGTTCCGTTATGATTGTTGAAAAAAATGAGCTCGAAAAAGCAATAACAATTAATAAAGATGATTTTGCTCAAAAGGTTTCTGAAAAAGCACTGATTGAAAGTTATTCTGTCGAGAAAGATAAAGTCGTATCAAGAAAATATAATTTAGTAGCTGGAACATCAAGTCTAGACGTTGTGCTAATGATGCTATCCATGAATTCAAATATGAACCAACTACAACTTAATAATCTGCTTGAAGTAACCTCAAATCCAATCGGTAATATAGAGAATAACGAGTATGAAGTAAACATACTAAGAATCTTAGAATTTATGTTGTTGATGAAGAACGCTCCGAAACAATCGATTGAATCCAATATGCCATCCCAGTCACTTGTTACCACTACTAACACAACCCTGCCTTCCATTTCAGCAAGTAACATAACAACAAACTCAATAACCTGGAACGTTGCCTATATTAACCCCAATGCTTATGGGAATAGACTGGAACTGTACAATTTCACAACAAACCAATGGACTGATATATCCGGAACTTACTACACCAAAAATGGTTCTTATACTACGTCTAATCTCTTGATTGGAAATACTTATAGAGGAAGACTTACATATTTGGAGAATGGTGTATGGATCGTTGTTGATAAAATAGTTACTACAATTGCGACAGGACAGCCGACGATACAAGTCACCAATGTCCAAAGCACATTTGCCGTTGTTAACGTGAAGTATCCTGCAAATGTAGTGTACGGAAATAAACTCGAATTATATCACTCTGCTAGTGCTCAGTGGACAACTATAGTGAGTGATAAAGCTGAGAATGGTACTTATACGATTAACAATTTAATACCTGGAAATATGTATTACGTTAGAATGACTTGGTATGATAATGGATGGAAAATTAAAGATGTAAATTTTACAACTTTAACAAATAATCAATTATTAAGTATTAAATATGAGTATGATTCTAATGGACGGCTCATTTACATTAAGGATTCTCAAAATAATATTATTGCTACTTTTACTTATGATGATAACGGGAATATGAAATCTGTACAGAAATAAAAGAAAAAATAGGAGGATTCGTATGAAGAAAGTATTAATCTTTGCACTGAGCTTTTTAATGCTTATTACAAGTGTTCCTCAGACATATGCTGAGCCGGGAATGGAGGAACAAGCTCAGGAGCAAATAGAACAATATTTAATTAAATTCAAAGATATCGAAGCGGGAATTGATAGCCTGACCCCAGAGAGCATTATAAAAACATTCAAGCATGTTTCAATCCTTAATGTGACCTTATCTCAGGAAGAATACCAATATTTAACGGCGGATGAGAATGTTGAATTCATCGAAAAGAATAAAGCCATTCAATTGACTGCTTCTCCAATTGCGGAAACCGAGCGATTACTACCCGACACCGAGAAGGTAGATCAGATTACGACTGATAATATCAATGTCCAAAATAATTCAATATTAACTAGCACTCAGGAGGAGCTACTAGCGGATCATGCAGCCGCATCATCTCCTGTTAAAATAGCTGTGCTAGATACAGGCGCAACTTCTGAAGAACAAGTTGCAGGAGGAGCATCATTTATATCTGATGAAGACAAATACCGGGATAATCATGGGCATGGGGGAAGTGTCATTGCTGTGATAAAGAAAAATTCCCCTGAATCTTTGTTGTATGCGCTTAAAATATTTGATCAATCAGGTGTTGCTTCATACAGTCAAATTATTGAGGCTATCGAATGGTCTATAGATAATGAAATAAATATTGTTAATATGAGTTTTAACCATTCAGATTATTCACTAGCATTGGCTGAAACTATGTATATGGCAAGTGAAAAAGGGATTTTACTCATTGCGGCTGCCGGTGACCAAGCCTCCGATCAATTGGAATTCCCTGCCGGTTATAATACGGTTATTGCAGTAGGAGCAGTGGATGAAGAGTATCAGCTTATGCACCAATCGAATAGAGGAACTCATCTCGATTATGTAGGCTATGGCATAAGTGGAGAAGGTGGACAATATGACGGTACAGGCATAGCGGCTGCGAATGTCACAAGTATTACAGCCAGGTATATGGCGGCTTTTCCTGGACTAGGTTCATCCGAAATCAATGAAATGATGCGATTAAATACTTTGAAGCTGACGCCAGCCGAATTATTTGGCTATGGTTTCGCACAATTCATACTAGCGACAGATCCACCGGAAAGTGTGGAAGAAGAGCTACCTTCACTTCCATTTCCCGAAGATGAGCCCGTTGAAAGCAATGTTCCAGAATTTGAAGGAACAGCAGAAGAAAAAAGCTATCTTCTGAAAAAATATTTGGAGTTAGAAGCGATTAGAATTCAGAAAGAAACCTCTGATCCATACTCTGAGCAGACAGTGATTCAAGAACGTGCGAGACTAAATGATGAATATCTTGAAAAAGAAAAATTATTTACAGCATCTTATAAAGCAACAGTATCCAGTGGTTTGAACAATCGTGATGGCGAAACACTGGTTCCTGTAAACATATCGGATTCGGCTGAAAGTGAAAACGAGTCCATTTTCGGAGACGATTTCTATTCGGATAGGGAGAATTTCTCACCTAATGAGATTACAGACAAGAGTATTCTTCCTGAAAAAATCTTAGAAGAATCTACAGCTCAACAGGATAAGGAAAAAACAAGTTCCACAATTGAAGATGTCAAAGAAATAGAAAATAATGAGGATACTGAGAAAAACTCAAGCGGTACAATGAATATTCAAAGTACTAATGAACCCAATATAGTGGCTCCTCAAATGAAGATAGACGAAGCCCCTTTCTCTATAGAGTTATACAATGAGAATGTATCTATGTTGTCCGGCTCGCTAAGCATAACAGAAACAGATATTAATTTACCGGGCAGAAACGGGCTTTCATTTAGTCTAACACGTACTTATGATACGAGTAGCGCACAGCATTTCGATATGTACTATGCATATAATTACCGAACAAAATATTCGTTCGATTACTCGTACACAATCTCTGAAGCACCTTCATGGATCCCTAGAACATCTGAGGGAACGATGTCCAGATACACCCGTGCAGAAATCGATGATTTATACAGCGTCGTAACAAGCGGTAGGTATAACGATAATTATGAGACGTTTAAAACCGTATATCGAGCAACCTCGGGCATTTATTCCAACCCAGAAACTAGCTATACGAACCATACTAAAGAAAACCCGATAAATAAAAAATTCCCCATTGGTCAAGGTTGGACATGGAACATTCCTTATGTGAAAACCGAGGGAAGCAAAAAATATGTGAATGTGCCGGATTTGGGATCATACGAAATTTCTGGAACTGCGCTCGTAAATTATCCGTGGTCCGATTTGTCGTATGCCTATGATACCTCAATGACGTATTTGGGTAGAAAGTCAGTCGGGGTATTAAAGTCGGTTTTGGGTACCAATATTTATTTCGATAATGATGGTAACGCGATATATATTCAGGACAAGAACAATAATTATATTGGTTTTGGATATAGTGAAATAGCGACATATGGTACGGTACTTACTTCGGTTAGCGATGCCATCGGAAATACGATCGTTATCGAATACCCACAAAACAAAGTGCTTATTAAATATAATAATAGTACGGTCACCTACGTCAAAGGAATTCTTGATGGCAGGGAAGTATTGAATCAAGTTATTGATCAGGCAGGTCGTCAAACCACTTACAGTTATGCAACGAGACAAGCTACGTTCCAGCTTGCGCCAAGTGGAGGGAGCAAAGCCAATAATTACAATTTACTAACCAAGATTGTACATCCAACGGGTTTACGAACAGAATATACGTATGAATCAACCTATGTTCGAAGAAAGTGGGGAAGTTCAACATCGTATAATGACGTTTACAGGTTAGCTTCACGCAAAGATGTCGTGACCTTTGCTAACGGGCAAACGAAGGACTTTAATCTTTCCACATTTGTCTATCAAGGAGATATGGGAAGTCAACATGGAAGCAGTCACAATTTTTCGACCAAATTGTTCGATCAGCAGCTAGAAACGACACATACCTTCAACAAAAAATTTATAAACTCGGATACAGGATCAGCTTTCTACCATACCAAGTCAGCGATTAAAGATTTAACTACTAACGTAAGTAAAGTCACGGATATGACTTATGATATGACGAAGACAAGGACGAACCCGCTTTCAGTTGCAACGTATTATACGAATGCGGCAGGCCAATCCTCGGCAAATCGGGCAACCGAAAATTATGTCTACGATAATTACAAAAACGTTACTAAGCATTCCAATGCGTTGGGAGCTGTCAACGACTTTACCTATGATTCCAATCGTCGGTTAAAAAGCTCGATTCAACGCTTTAGTGCTGCTCAATCTTTATATACGGAGATTGTGAGTCGTACGGCCCAAGGCGATCCGAAAGAGGTGATGATTCGAGCGAATTCGGCGACAGGAGCTATTTTGCAGCATTTGGTTTATTCCTATGATGCCCATGGTAACGTTACTGAAATTCAGAATAAAGAGACGAATCGTACTAATACCATAAAGGTTGAATACAGCACTGCCAATGGTTATAATAGCGCTTTTCCAACCAAAATCATAAAGTTGTATAAGGATGTAAACGGGGTGGCGAGTCAACAAGAGCTCCAAGCATTATATTATAAACCTACCGGCTTGATTCAAGTTTTTACAGATGGGAATAAAAACACGTCCACTTATACGTATGATAAGCTAGATCGTTTGACGGTAGTAACGCAACCCGACGGCTCGACGATCACACAGCAATACTTTGATCTTCAAAATCAAATCACACATGAAGATGAATTGAAACGAAAATCCTATGTCAAATGGAATCCTCTAGGCCTCCATATGGAATCAGGGATTTATGTTGCAGGTGTTATGAGACCGCAGGTGAAAAATGAATATGATTCGAATAGTCGAATGATCTGGGCCGAAGATGCAATCGGTTTACGTACGACGTTCAACTATGATCGCTGGGGACGGGTTCTAACGGTTGCGAAATCCGGAAAGGTGCAGACTACCATTGCGTTTGATGATTTCCTTGCCACTTCGGTGATAACCGACCCAACCGGCTATAAGGTCAGGGAGACAAGTGATTCGTATGGGCGGGTCATCAAGCGTGAGGATGGACAGGGGAATCAGTTCACTACAAAATGGACGGGGACCTATGATTGGGTCAATCAATTGCTAACCCAACAGGACGGGAAAAATTTACTGACAACGTATGTGTACGATCCGCTAGGAAGATTGTTGTCCGTGAAGGCTCCAGATAGCCAGCTGTTTCAGTATAGTTATAACCGATCTGGCAACATGATTCAAATGACTTATCCTGATGGTAAAATCGTTAAACATGACTACGATGAGATAGGAAGATTAATAAAGACGACGGATCCGTTGAATAAGGTCGAGAAATATACGTACGATGGTAACGGGAATATCTCTGCTTTCATCAATAAGAAGAGTCAACAAATCAACTATCTGTATAACAATAAAAGGGACTGGCTGGAACAAAAGAGCGGTCCGGATCAAACCATTCGATTCACCTACAATCTGGATGGCACGAGAAAGACGATGCAAGATAATGGTACCCGAACGACAAAGTACTTCTATGAACCGGATACAGGATATTTGGATTATATCGAGTATCCAGATACCAAAAAAATAGATTATGGATATGATGTAGCTGGGGATCTAGAACATGTCATATTGCCATTCTCCGATCGAGTCAACTATCTCTATAATGATGAGAAACAAATTAAACAAGTGAATTGGAACAATGCCAAGCAAGTGGAATTTAGTTACGTATACGGCAATATGATTGATCAAATGAAATATGTCAATGGGCTCACTCATGATTATAATTATGCAAATGGGAAGATGACCGAGGTTTGGCATCTGAACGGTACTAATCAACTTAATAAATACGCCTACAGCTATGATGTTAATGGCAACATCAATAAACAGGTAGAAAAGGTCTTGAATAAACCTGAAGAGACATATACATTCACATACGATTCGATGAATCGGCTGAAAACATCATCGCTCTTCAATGAAAGCTATACGTATGATAGTCGAGGAAATAGGCTTACCTTATCATCAGATAGCGGGGCTTATATTCCAGCGGGGAATGTATCCTATGAGTACGACTCGTTGGATCGCCTTGTTAAATCCACGAAAAATGGAACCGTCGTCGAATATAAATATGATGGTGACGGCTTATTGGTGGAGCGCAAGGAAAATAATGTAACGACACGTTATTATTATTCTGGTCAGCAGTTAGTTGCAGAAGGTATTGTGCAAAGCGGTAATACAGTGACGGAGAAAGCGAGTTATTTGCAGGGTAATGGCCCATTATTGCGAGAGGATGGCTCGGGCAACAAGAGTTATTACATGAAGAACGGGCATGGTGATGTCATAGAGCTTCGATCAGTTTCCGGAGCCGTTCAGAATAGCTATAAGTATGATATATGGGGAAATACACTCCAGGCGACAGACCCTGTACCTAATCCATTCCGATATTCCGGGGAGCTATGGGATCATAGTACTGGATTACAATATCTTCGGGCCCGCTGGTACGATCCAAGCTTGGGTAGGTTTATCAATGAGGATACGTATAAAGGGGATATTATGAATCCGCTAAGTTTGAACTTATATACGTATGTACTCAACAATCCACTGAAATATATCGATCCGAGTGGAAATAGACCCTGCGAAGGGGCATACAACTGTGATGGAGATCCTAAAAGTCCCCCTTCAACATGGAAGCAAATAGGGGATGGTATTTATCGGGTTGCTGATACGTATTCGATGGGGGCACTAAGCGATTATATTGATGTAGCACAATCTGATCCCTATACAATAAAACAGCTTATTAGTGCCGGAGAGCTTGTCATATCGGTTATTCCATTAGGAAAAGCTCCTACTGTGGCTTTGCAGCTAGAGAAAAAGGGTATGACTTTTATTGAAAAAATGGGCAAATGGTTTGGAATTAAGCAAGAAGTTAAGGCGACGGGTAGTCAACTAACTCGAAACGTAACTAATGCTTCCGAACTTGATAGGAATTTGCTCGATAATTTGAAAAATACAGGAACGATTAAAGCGGGGGGAAGGAGTGGTGGAGGAAGACCACTGAATGGCACTCCGAACAGTTACGTTAAAACGGATGCAGGACATACCCTCGTTTATGATGCTGATGGCAGATTAATTTATGATATTTCGAGTGAACGGGTAAAAATGACCGTGTGGGATAAAGCGCCTAATGGGAATTATTATCCAAGAGATATAAAGTTGGAAGGCAGCGTTCCATCAGAATTCTTAAAATAGGAGAATGAACATGAGAATTTATGAAAGTATATCTAGAGAGGAATTGCTGAAAGAGTTTACTAACCCTATGGGGAAAACCATGATAAATCATGCCTTTAATGTTTGTGGTATTGAGAGTTATTTATCAATTGCCGCAGTGTTGTCTCCTAGGATAGTAGAAGTTAATGGATGCTACATTATTTCGGAGTTTTATAATGGGAATATCGAGTCGTTAGAACAAGAATTTAATTTCGACAAAGAAAAAATAGAAAAGCATGTGAATACTTGGTCTTTGACAGATTTTTTCTTACTTGCAAGAGATGAGTCATTGGATAATGATGATATTTACAATGAGTTCTGCGAAATTATTAAGCATTTTTGGAAGCTACGGTTTAAGGAACTATTTCCTAATGTTAAATTTAATGTTGAAATACGTGAAAACTTTAAGGGGGAATCAGATAAAGCCATAACAGTCTATCAAGTTAGATGACTGACAAACTCTCTCTATACTTTGTTTGGCTTTTGCCTTTTAAGATTTTTTCTTTGGTGAGGGCTGCCCAGCATAGATTGAACCATTGTAACCAATAGCGCGGTTAATCCATGTAATACCAGTATTGAGAATTCGGCATTTTGTTTATACGCACATCAATTTATGAAAGTTACAATCTGAATAACTCTATTTCGTTACATTGAACAGGTCGACTGTGGTCAGATAGCACCATGATTGACCTGTTTTTTTGTTTCCTCATGAATACTTTCATACATAAGAGCAAACTTTCTCCGAACTTGCCGCGTAATACTTATAGAGCAGCAAGAAAGAGGTGAATGAGGTGGAGCTTGATACGATCAGCCGGATCGTTCAGAGCGACAGGGAAGCGTTCCACAATCTGTATGACGAGTACTTCGACTATGCGATGAGGACGGCCGCGCTGGTGGCGAAAAATCGGGAGTGGGCGAAGGATGCGGTGCAGGAGACTTTCCTCCGTGTTTACCGGAACATCTGGCAATATGATAAAGCCTAGCTGTTCAAGCCGTGGTTTTACAGCATTCTGCTTCGTGAGTGCTACCCGGGTGATGGAGCGGGAGAAGAAGGTCGTGCCAATGGGTGATCAGTTGGAGCGAGTGGCCGTGGAAGCGAACATGCTGGATGGCAAAGTCGATCTGTACGATGCCCTGCATCTCTCCGGGATATGTACCGGATACCGCTTATCTTGAAATACCTTCATATCTACAGCGAGAAGAAAATCGCCGACATTATGGAGCTGAACATAATTAACTGAAGTCGCGCCTCCTCAAGGGGCGGGAGCAAATGAGAGACCGATTTGGAGGGGAGCCACATGGATCAAAAGCTTAAGCAGCGTCTGGAAGAGGAATCGAAATATCCTCCCCATCTGAGTTGGTTAAGGTATACAACTTTAATGTTGCTGATTTTCATACTTACTTTGTTAGTGATTTAAGAATATGGGTTCATAATATTAATAATTTCTGAAGTTCAGCTTCTGACTTAGCAGATTTGGCCAGAAACTCAAAGAAAAACGATGGTTTACCAGGTGCGAAAGTTTCAGCCGACTTAATAAATGATGCGGCGATTGATTACGTTGGTATGCTCTATACTAGTAAAGATGGATTAAGGTCTGTAAGGACTGGGCAAATGAATAGCAAAGGTGTATATGAAGCGAATTTTGAAAAGTTTGATAAGAAAGGTAACAGACTTACGAATTACCATGACGAAATTGAATAATTACTGATTTGAGGTGATTTTTTTGATAGTTCCTGTTTTGAAAAGAATTATATTACGTGGTGAGCCTGAGATAGTAGATGATTTCGTACTTCCTGCAAATGCAGATATAGGAACTGCTGATTCAGAGGGAGTCGACTATTTTTATTTCAGAATTATGACACCTAAAAGATTACTTTCAATTTTAGAAGAAGATAAAATTTTAGATGGAAGAGCAACATTTATTATCAATGAATTTGACATGTCTTTGGTTGAAATAGAAATTAATAAGATTTTGGAGGGTTGTATTCGTCCCACGTGGGATGAAGTGACAAAGGCTATTAATCGTCATTTGGATTGGGAGTACGATAATTTCCAGTATGAGACACACGAAGTAGCAAGGCAAGATTAAATAAGGATAACTGATACCTAGGACCTTGAGGGAAAAGCCTGTAAGGTCTTTTCTTTTACCCCAACAGTGCCGAATGTATTGGGCGGCAGTCTCAAATGAAACTTTACTCTCATCAGATTCACATGAAATATCTCCAAATACGGATGTAAGTACTCCTTTAAGCTTTAACAATATAACCTACTTAAGCAAGCTTTATCTTCCCCCCTCAAAATCATCAGATACCCCCGTATTGGATTCTATAACATTAGCTTTGTTTTCTCTCAGTTTTCCAAAAATAAATGGAGTCTGATTGTAGAACGTCATTTTTCAGAGTTGGCTGATAAAGTATGATTCTGGTAAGCCAGTTCAGCAAGAACAATACCTACTACTTGCCGAATTATCTTCATTGCCATCCAAACTTGCTGATTTCTGAGAAGACACATGAGTTTATCAGCGGTGTGAGGAAGCAGGTAAACGAAAGAGAACTGACGCTATGGAATCTAGGGATAGTCAAAGGCAACGATTACAAGGCGTATACCGCGGACTCCAAGGACTGTATGAAAGACGCTCTCCAATAGACAAATTTGCTGAAAAAAAACATTGGACAGTTCCGCACAATCCCTGATAACAGCGTATGCCAAGCGATTTCACTAGATGTCAGCGGTTAATAACGCTGTGTCTATTATTGCGTTCAAGTCTCTGTCCAAATAGCCGTCAGACAGTCTGTTAAGGCTGTAGACATTGTGTCATTGTGTCCCACGATTTGACATAACAATCGGTCTTGCATGATAGAGAGTCTGAAAGAAGGACACACAGTCTGCAATGAACCGTCCTACAGTTTCACTAATAAGAATCATAAACAATATTCAAATAAAGAAGAACCAAGAGAAGAATTACTTGAAAAAGAAACAGCAGACACGCTGTTGGCGGTCTGCAATTTCAAGGGGGATTGTTGATTCTTGGATGGAGGATTAAGAGATAACGGTCATCTATTGATGGATTAAAGTAAAGAGTCCCGTCTTCCCTTTAGGGTGATGGAATCACTCAGAACGTCCAACTAGGTAATCAAGGCTGACGTCAAAATATTCTGCCAAATTGTAAGCGACTTCTAAACTAGGGATTCGTGTACCTCGTTCCCAATGACTTACGATAGTTCTATCAACTCCCAAAGATGTGGCAATGTCCTGCTGCGAGACTGACTTCAAGAGGCGTAGGTTTTTAAAACGCTCTGCAAATATTTCTCGATTGAACATAGAACTAACTCCTTGACTAGTGACTTTTAGTCACTGTATAATCAAATTAATCAAATGTGACTTTTAGTCACTGAATGAGGGATGCACTATTCATTAATATTAAACAATGCAAGTTTAGCAGTTTTACCATTTCAAGAAAAGAGTAAGTCAAAATTTAAACAGGTTATCCATAATCAAGATTATCGTAATGGTGGGGCAGGAAACAGCATAAAAGTCATCGGTTATGTCAGAGTGTCAACAAGCGGACAAGCAAGGGATGGTTACAGCTTATCCTATGCAAGATGAAATCCGCTTCTATTGTCGGGAGCAAGGATGGGACTTGCAGAACATCTTACAGATGAGGGTATCAGTGGGGCTAAGATAGACGAGGATGCTCTTGAGGTGGACAGAATTGGCTTTCAGACGCTGTTCTATTGCCCGTTCCAAGATGTGAATGCAGTTGTCGTCCTCAACACAAGCCGTTTATGGAGGTCTGATATCGTGAAGGTGTTGGTTCATCGGGAGTTCAAGAAGTATGGCGTAGACGTAAAAAGTATATCGAACAGTCAACCTACCAGTATTTACAAGAAAGACCCTGCTGATTTCCTGATTAATGGGCTAATGGAACTGCTTGAAGCATACCCAACGCTTGAAAATCTCCATGAAACTAAGCCGGGGACGTAACGAGAAAGCACAAGTGGGCGGCTACGCAGGTCGGGGGCATTCAGCTACAAGGCGAAGAAAGGTCAGAAGGCAATCGAAATCAATTTGGATGAAGCGGTTGCTGTCCAACGCTTGTATGAACTAAAGGAATTATTCCCTAATTGGTCATTATCCCAGTTAGCATATCAGATGAACTACTCTTTACAACTCAGCAAGAAAAGCATTTTACGAAGGTGCAGGTCAAACGCATTCTTGATCGACGCCCTCTTTACGAAGGTATTTATCTCTACGGCGGTATTCAAGTTGTTGGGCTTCATCAAGCCATTATATAGGCGGTGAACATATGAGCGAACAAATGAACACGTATAATCGCTACATCGAGCAGGAAGATACGATTTACAAGCGGTTAGAAACATTGGAGCAATGCCAATATGCGATATTACACTACATCTTTCGGGATGGTGAGCAGTTCAATAAGTTAATGGTTAAAGAAGTGTTACTGGGCATCAATCAATTAGAAATAGATGTTCGATTTGAATTACTACATCTACGACTAGAGAAAGCTTTTCTAGCATATGAAATGAAACATGACTAACGCTTTGTTATAACGTTAAAAAGGAATTTAAAAAGGAAGCACAGACACGCTACTTACTTTGTAAGCGATTTGGGGATAAACATAACCATGATTTATTAGTAAGACATAGCCTTATGGATGGCCCATGATATTCGATAGAATGAATGAATTGTCAGCCAAACTCCATAAGGTAAAGTACCGTTACTACATCATTTCATCCTCTTATGGTTTAAATGGATGGGTTCTAGCCAAACACATCTCAATTTGCGATAGATCGCATTCCGATAAACTATAGATAATCGTCTATGCGTGCGGGCCTGGTCATACTTTTTCTGTACAAAGCGTGTTATAATGTTGGCAATGCCGTAAACTTATAACTGAATGTGAAAGCAGGGATCGACACATGACACAACGCGAAAAGCTTGAAAAGCCGGACTGGCTTCGCATAAAATTGACAACAAACGGCAACTATGCCGAAATTAAAGATATGATGCGCACGAAGACGCTACATACGGTCTGTGAAGAGGCGCGCTGCCCGAATATTTACGAATGCTGGACGAATCGTACAGCTACCTTCATGATCCTTGGCGATATCTGTACGCGCGCTTGCCGTTTCTGTGCGGTGAAGACGGGCCTGCCGACGGAGCTTGATCTTCAAGAGCCAGAGCGCGTAGCCGAGGCTGCTGAGCAAATGGGACTTCAGCACTGTGTCGTCACATCCGTTGCGCGCGATGATCTCGCTGATGGCGGAGCATCGATCTTCGCTGCTACGATCAAGGCGATTCGCAAGCGCATGCCGTTCTGCCGCGTAGAAGTGCTTATTCCAGACTTCATGGGCAACCGGGATGCTTTGCAGGTCGTGATGGACGCGAACCCGGACATCTTGAACCATAACATCGAGACCGTTGAGCGCTTGTCCGACCGCGTACGCGCGAAGGCGAAATACAAGCGTTCCCTGGAGCTGCTGAAGCGCGCCAAAGAAATGAAGCCGAAAATTCCGACGAAATCCAGCATCATGCTGGGCGTAGGCGAAGAGTGGGATGAAATTCTGCAAGCGATGGATGATTTGAGAGCAGCGGACTGCAACATTTTGACTCTGGGTCAATACTTGCAGCCGACTCCAAAACATATGCCGATCAAGCGTTATGTTCATCCGGACGAATTTGCGAAGCTGAAAGAAGAAGGCAAGATGCGCGGCTTCCGTCACGTGGAATCGGGTCCGCTTGTGCGCAGCTCGTACCATGCGCATGAACAGACGGATTCCGCACATGCGGCAATGGCTGCGGAAGAGCTGATTCCGCCGAATTACGGCCTGGAATCGACAGGCTCCTGCGCTAGCGCTAGTGCTGGCGCCAAATAATTGACCGACGCTGAAGTGAGGTGTAACCATGGCTTTGATTCATATTGGAGGCAAATCGTACGAGCTTATTCATGAGAACCGAAGCGGCTGGAATCCAGAAGCCTTTCGCAATCGATATAGCGAAGTGCTTGAGCGCTATGATTACATCATCGGGGATTGGGGCTACAACCAGTTGCGGCTAAAGGGGTTTTTCCGTGATGGCCATCAGAAGGCCAACAAAGAGAGCACCTATGCAACGGCTGCAGATTACATTAACGAATATTGCAACTTTGGCTGCGCTTATTTCATCCTGGAGAAGAAGCAGGGCGCACGCAGAGAGCCAAGTGAAGAGGATATGGACCTGGATTTGGAATATGGGGAAGATGCAGTGCGTCTTGAAGCAGGCGATCTGAGGGCGGCGGTAGAGTCCGCTGCGGTCTCAGCTTCCGCAGAGACAGCTTCCGCTGCGGAAGCGCCCAAAGCGGCTCCTAGAGAGCAGCATCCGCATCGCCATCGCGGAGGAAGCGGCAATTCGCGCGCAGAGGGCGGCAATCGCTCTTCAGGCGGCGACGGACAGGGCCGTCGGAAGGACTTTCGCAACAAAAACCATCGCGGCAACCACGATCATAAGGGGAAAAAGCCCGTGAAAGCGGCAGCGAGCGAGTCTGCTGCAGCATCGGAGCAATCGCGGAATGCCAATCCGTCCAATCAAAACCAAACCAATAAAGATAAAGACGCCGGACGCTCATAAGAGCGTACGGCGTTTTTTTTGGTCTTATCACAACAGCTTATCGAACATCGTAGCCAAGGAATGCTTCTCTCACGCGATCCCAGAACGGGAAGGGGCGATGTCTCGCAAAGCTGACTTTGCGGGAGGCAACGCTGCAGCGAATGGAACGAATATCGCTATGGGTAATGTTCACATGGTCGATGCTAAGCTGAATGCGCTGTTCTTTTTTGGAAATGATATCGCAATGATGATGCTTCGGCAGCAGCACTGAAGAGCCCAGTGTCCGGAAAACCCGGTTGTTGATAGAGGCGATCTCCGCGATCTGAAGCGATTCGATGGAAGGGTGGACGATAGCGCCCCCTACGCTTTTGTTATAGGCTGTGCTGCCCGATGGTGTAGAGATGACAATGCCGTCGCCGCGGAACATCTCGAACATCTCGTCATTAATGTTGATTTGCGCGACAAGCGTGCCGTCTACGCCCTTTAGGGTAAATTCATTCAGTGCCAAATAATGCAAGGTTTCCGAGCTTGTCTCCACTTCAATCTGGGCGAGCGGGTATCGGACCATGCGCGGCGTCTCCTCCGCCATATGGCGGACCAGCTCCTCCAGCTCATCAGCATTCCAATCTGCGTAGAAGCCCAAGTGGCCCGTATGGATGCCGACAAAAGACACGTCGGCGATACAATCTATATATTTGTGGAACGCCTGCAGCAGCGTGCCGTCTCCGCCAATGGATATGACGATCTCAGGATGGGTCTCATTCAGGGTGAACCCGCGGTCAACCGCCAGGGCATGGAATTGTTGGGCTAACGACTGGGACAGCGAGTCGCCCCTGTCGATAACGGCGTATTTCAACGTCATCATTCTCCTTCCGAACATTCGATCATTACCAATGATCATATCGGATATTGCCGCTAAATTCAATGAATCGATCGCGTTACCGCATTAAAGGCCAAGCCATCCCCATAGCGCATAGACGAGCGCTACCGCGAGCAAACCATGCAGCATTCTTGCGATCATGAAGGGACGATAGCGCAAATCCGTACGGCTTAGCAAGCTTGCAATTTGGGCATGCACCGATAGCCCGCCCCAAGACAGCACCCACGCGGCAATCGCGACTTGATGCATAAGTCCTGTCCCGGCTGTACCCGCTGCACGGGAGCCAAGGGTAACCTCGAACAAGCCGAAGATAGCGGCATCGGCAAGTGGAGTCGGCAGACCGATCAGGCCGAACAGAAGCCGGAGCGCTTCCGCGAGTGCCTCCACGAATCCCGCATGGGTGAGCATCTCCATCACCACGGAGAAAAATACGACAAGCCCGCCAACGACAATCATCAGCTTTAACGCGGATTGTATGGAATCCTGGACCAAGCGGCCCATTCCCCGTCCGTCCAGCAGACGCGCTTCATGCATGGCTTTCAGGGCGAGGCCAAGCCTGCTGCGCGAGATTCGGCGTCTGACATGGCCCGAGGTGGAGGCCGTGTCGCCTGTGCTTGTCTCTGTGCGATCTATAGGCGGTTCCTTGTGCGAATCATGGAATCTCATGAGCAGGCCGATCAGGAATCCGCCCCCATAGTGAGCGGCAGCCAGAATGGGAGCCACAGCAGCATTTTGGAAAAAACCGACGGATACGGCGCCGATCAGAAAGATGGGGTCGGAGGTGGTGGTGAACGCGACCAGCCGTTCTCCTTCGGCTCTCGTTATAAGCCGCTGTGCCCATAGCTGTGCCGTCAGTCTTGCACCGACCGGGTAACCGGATATGTAGCCCATGGTCACGACAAAGCCCCCGATTCCGGGAAGACGGAATAGGGGACGCATGAGCGGGTCCAGAAGCTTGCCGAAGAAATGAACGATGCCGAAGCCGAGCAGCAGCTCGGAAATGACGAAAAACGGAAAAAGGGCGGGAAACAGTACCTCCCACCAGATAGATAGCCCGCGAAGCGAGGATTGGAGCGTCTCAACCGGGTATACGGCCATGAGAAGAGCGATAAAGAGCGCGGATAGCGCAGTGACCGATAAGGGATGCAGGAAAGCTCGCAGCATGCAGGCCGCCTCCTTCGATTATGACCTGTACAGGCTCTCCTATTACGTATATGTCCAAGCTGGTCTTCCCATCACCTCAAGCGGAAGATATAAAATGAGAATTATTAAAGAAAACGTTTACAAATCGGTGTTATTGGGGTCGCTTTATGGTACAATAGAATCATCATACACGGTTGGAGTGATGATCATGAGTATTATCGCCGGCATCCTTGTCTGCGCTTTTGTCTATGTCATCAAAGAATCGATCTCTTCGCCCAGCGAAGAGGAATATGAAGCCTAACTTGCAGCAGCAGTCTATCGATGAGCGCCCGTGTCTTTTACAGCGGGCGATTTTTTTTACCTTAAGGAATTGCCAAAATATAATTCTTAATACCTACACAATGGAGTTGGAAATGACGATGAATAGGAATATAAGCATCTATGAAGCAGTAGGGGGAGCCGAAGGAATCAGGTCTATAGTCGAGTCGTTCTATCCAAAGGTACAAGCGCACCCGCTTATAGGACCGCTCTTCCCTGAAGATATCGATCCTGTCATGGAGAAGCAATATCAATTTCTGACGCAATTTTTCGGAGGTCCCAGCTTGTTCTCGGATCTGCATGGGCATCCCATGATGAGAGCGCGGCATATGCCGTTTAAGATAACGCCGGAGCACGCAGCCGCTTGGCTGGCATGCATGGGCAAAGCTCTGGAGGAGGTAGGGCTTGAGCGAGAGCTGCAAGCCGTCGTGCTGGATCGTTTGTCTGGACCTGCGAATCATTTCGTCAATTCGAATTAAGGAGACGTGAAGCCATGGAGCCGCTGTACGAGTCCAAAATCTCATGCATCTGCTGTGAAACAATATTCCAGTCAACTAGAGTCCGCTCAAGTTTCAAGAGGGCGTCTGCCGTGGATTCCGATTTTTGCGGCCATTATGATAATGGCGTTAATCCGGATTATTATGTGGTTCGCATCTGTCCAAGCTGCGGGTTCGCTTCGACAGAGAACGGCCTTGATAAGCTTAGCGACAACCAGAAGAAAAACTATTACGATCGAATCGGCTTGAATTGGAAAGGGCAAAGCTTCAGCGGAGAGCGGACGGCGGATCAGGCTATGGCAAGCTACAAGCTGGGGCTGCTGACGGCTCAGGTTACAGGAGCCAAGGATCGCGTTATCGCTGGCCTGCTGCATCATATTGCGTGGCTGTACCGTTATGAGAAGAATGAAACGGAAGAGCAGCGTTTCTTGAAGTTTGCGCTTGAGGCGTACATACGCGTATTCGAGCTTGAGGGTGTGTCGGTGAATAATGCAAAGCTGATGTATTTGATCGGGGAATTGAACAGGCGCATCGGCGAGCTGAATGAAGCGGTGAAGTGGTTCTCTCGTGTCGTCAATGACAAAAAGATAATGGATGCCGCTATGATCCGCGCCAGCCGGGAGCAGTGGCAGCTCATCCGGCAGGAAGCGGAGGAGAAGCGGCTAGGCCAGGCGGAGCCGTCATCGCAAGAGGTCGGCAGCGCCTAAGACCGCTTAGCTAAAGCCTTAGCGTAATGGCCCGTCCGTTAGGAGATAATCCTGATCGGCGTCAATAATCGTTACTTTGTTGCGGCAGCATGGGAAAACCATGAGCCGCTTTTTGCCGTCCTGGATGTCGGGAAGTTCCGACGGCTTCAAGGGAAGCAGAACGTTGTCCATATCGCAGAAGGGACAGCTGGATACATATAGATCTCCCATAATCCGCTCGTAGGGCCATGCATTCTGGAACGGAATCATCATTCCGGCTTCTCCCCGGCGGCATCAGCTTCTTTTTTGGCCAGCTCAGCCAGCTTCTGAAGTAAAATATGCTTGGGCATGTGCATCAGGTGCTCTAGCGGGATATTAAGTTGCTCGGACAGCTTGATGGCGGTCTCGGGCGATATTTGCAATGGTTTAGACATGGTGTTGTTCCTCCATTCAGGATATACTACTGTTATACACCGCCGGGCAGGTTTCTCGCAAATCATTTGCGGATGCCGCTCGGTTTTTTCATCGCTGCGTTACATACTACGCATGTTAATTATGAAGGAGAGTGACCTTAATGAGCAATTATCCAATTCGATGGGATATGGATGCGATTTACCCGGGAGGCTCGGCTTCCGAAGCGTTCGCGCAGGAGCTTGCGGGTATGGAGAGCGGGATTGCGCGCTTGAATGAGCTGTTGAAGAAGGAAGCAGGACATGACGTACAATCGATAAAGAAAATGACGGGAATTGCTCAGGAAGTATTGCTGAGCCTGCGACAATCGGACTCTTTTGTCGGCTGCCTAATCGCACAGAATGTACGGGACCAGGCGGCTGTTGGACTGAATGACAGAGTGAAGACCATTTCGGCGAAATACGCTGCGGCGATGACCCGTTACGATAACATGCTCAGAAGCATCTCAGATGCGGATTGGAAAGCGCTGCTCCAGGATGAAACGCTGGGAGCGATTGCTTTCAATCTGAGCGAGCGGAGAGAACAGGCGAAGCTGAAGATGGCGCCGGAGCTGGAAGCGCTGGCGGGCGATCTGGCGATCGACGGCTATCATGGCTGGGGCGACAACTACAACGTTATCGTATCGCGTGCTGAGTTCCAAGTCGAGGAAGCTACTGACGAGAAGAAGGTGCTGTCTGCCGGGCAAATGTCCAACCGTCTGTCGTCCAGCGATCGCGCTGTGCGTCAGGAAGCCTTTGCAGAGTGGGAGCGGGTGTGGTCCTCGCTTACCGATCTTAGCTCCGACACGCTTAATCGTATTGCAGGCTTCCGTCTGAAGCTGTATGAGAACCGCGGGTGGGATTCCGTCCTGCAAGAGCCGCTTGCGATCAACCGGATGAGCGCGGCGACGCTGGACGCCATGTGGGGCGCCATTGAAGAGGGCAAGAAGGCGCTTATTCCGTATTTGGAACGGAAAGCAAAGCTGTTTGGTCTTGAGAAGCTGGATTGGCATGACGTGGAAGCGCCGATCGGCTCTTCTGCGCGTACGGTGCCATACGAGGAGGGCGCTCGCTTCATCATCGAGCAGTTCCGCGCTTTCGATCCTGCGCTTGCGGAGTTTTCCGAGAAGGCGTTCGAGCAGGGCTGGATAGAAGCGGAGGATCGCGCCGACAAGCGTCCAGGCGGATTTTGCACCTCGTTCCCTAAGAGCGGGCAAACACGCATCTTCATGACGTATTCGGGAACCGCGTCCAATATTTCGACTCTTGCCCATGAGCTTGGCCATGCTTATCACCAGCATGTTATGAACGATCTGCCAGCCATGTCCCAGGAATATGCGATGAACGTGGCCGAGACGGCATCGACATTCGCCGAGATGATTGTATCGGACAGAGCCATGAAGGCGGCTGCGGATGACGAGGAGAAGCTGGGCCTGCTGGAGGACAAAATTCAGCGCGCTGTTGCGTTCTTTATGAACATCCGGGCCCGCTTCCTCTTCGAGACCCGCTTCTATGAGCGCCGGAAGGAAGGCTTGGTGACGGCTGACGAGTTGAACAAGCTGATGGAAGAGGCGCAGCGTGAGGCTTACATGGATCTGCTAGGCGATGCCCATCCGCAGTTCTGGACATCCAAGCTGCACTTCTATCTGACGGATGTGCCATTCTACAACTTCCCGTATACGTTCGGTTATCTGTTCAGCTCGGGGCTATATGCACAAGCATTGCAGGAAGGCCCTGATTTTGCGGCCAAATATGTGGCGCTGCTAAGAGACACAGGACGTCTGACGGTCGAGCAACTGGCGGAGAAGCATTTGGGCGTCAATTTGGAGGAACAGGATTTCTGGAAGGACGCGGTCGCCCTCACGGAAGAAGACGTGCGGCTGTTCTTGAAGATGACGGAAGAGAAATAAATAGTAGTGCCCCGGTAGTGAATCATTCGCTGCCGGGGCTTTTTTTTGTGATATGGGCAGCTTATATCCAGTTGATTGAAGGATATATTGTACAATATATTTGAATGTGATATCTTATTCAAGGAGATATTTTCATATAAACATTGATTATGAGTCATATAGTTCGTGTTCAATAAGTCCGGTTTTCAGCACATGAGCTTCAAAAGTAAACTTTTTGAACATCCTCACATAGGAAAAGAGGGGACCATCATTCAGCTATCTTCAAGGCAATTGGAGCTCATTGAGCTGGTCAAGAAGCACTCGCCGGTAACGGGAGAGCAGTTGGCCGAATATTTGGGCGTGAGCCGTCCGACGCTTCGTTCGGATCTGTCTCTGCTCGTCATGCTCGGCATGCTTGATGCGAAGCCGAAGGTGGGTTATTTCCTCGGCAATACGTTTCGGGCGAGCCACGAGCCGCTTCAACGGTTCAACCGCATGAAGGTGAAGGAAGTGCAAGGCGTGCCGGTTAATATTCCGGATACGCTGTCGGTTCACGACGCTGTCATTACACTCTTTATGGAGAATACGAATACGCTAATTGTCGTCAATGAGGACAAGCGTTTTGCAGGTATCATTACGCCTAAGGACTTGCTCAAAATTACGTTAGGAAATACGGGAGCCGCGTCGATCCCCGTCAGTATGGTGATGACCCGATATCCCAACGTGGTAACGCTGACTCCGGACGAATCTGTCATGGAGGCCATCAGCAAACTGTCGCAGCAGCAGGTGGATTGCTTGCCGGTCATTGTGCCTGAAGAGGAGCCAGGAGTGAACCCGATTGTAACGGGATGGGTGTCTAAATCCAACATCGTCTCGCTTATGGCAGATATCGCGACAGCTCAGGAATTGGGGGACTAGGGATTATGACACAGCAACATATTTATGTCTGCTCCGACGCGGTCGGAGAGACGGCAGAGGCGGTTGCCAAAGCTACGCTGAGGCAATTCTCGTCTGAAGATGTCAAGATCAAGCGGTATAGCCATCTTCGGACCGAAGATGAAATCGCTCGCATTGTCGCCGAAGCGGCAGAAACGGGTAGTTTTATTAGTTATACGCTCGTACAACCGGAGCTTCGGGAATGGATGAGAGAAGAGTCGGCAAGGCACGGCGTTCGGGCCGTGGATGTCATGGGTCCGATGATGCAGGCGTTTGTCGATACGTTCGGCAGCTTCCCGAGCCGCGAGCCTGGTCTTCTGCATTCTATCGATGAGGCTTATCATCGTCGTATCGAAGCGATTGAATTCGCTGTCAAATACGATGACGGCAAGGATGCCAGAGGTTTGGTACAGGCGCAGGTTGTTCTGATCGGCGTGTCGCGCACGTCGAAGACGCCGCTTAGCGTCTTCCTGTCGCACAAAGGAATCAAGGTCGCTAATCTGCCGCTTATGCCAGAGGTGAATCCCCCGGAAGAGCTGAAGCAAGGACCTGGTCGCTTAATTGTAGGTCTCACCATGCAGCCGGAGCATTTGCTGGAGATCCGCTCTGAGCGGCTCAAGACACTGGGACTGCCGGCCTCCGCACAATATGCCAGTCCGGAACGAATTCAAGAAGAGCTGAATTATGCGGCTTCTGTGATGGCAGGTCTGAATTGTCCGGTGATCGACGTGACGAATCGCGCAATCGAAGAAACAGCGGGTATCATTATGGAATGGTTGAACAAATAATTGGCTATACCTATATATAGACGGAGGGTTCAAACATGGAAAAAACATTTGTAATGGTAAAACCTGATGGGGTATCGCGTGGCTTGGTCGGCCGGATTGTTGCCAGATTTGAAGAGAAGGGCTTCACGATTAAAGATGCGAAGCTGACGCAGCTGGATCGCCAGTTGGCAGAATCTCACTATGTGCACCTCAATACGAAGCCGTTTTTTGGAGAGCTTGTTGATTTCATCACGTCGGGTCCGGTATTCGCTATGGTACTGGAGGGCAAGGATGCCGTTCAGAATGCCCGCTCCATTATCGGAGCGACAAATCCGACGGATGCGATTGCAGGAACGATAAGAGGCGATTATGCGACTGATGTTGCAAGCAACATTATCCACGGCTCGGATTCCTGTGAAAATGCGGAGAGAGAGATCGGTCTCTATTTTCATTAAGAATGGTTGACGGTTCAGACAAGTTATGGTAAATTCTATAGCAAGTCAATAAGAAACCACGGAAGCACCGTATAAGGCTGCAGTTTACTGCGCCCTTTGCGGTGCTTTTTTGCGTGCATTGATGCTGTGCGGTGTCTTGTATTGCCGTGGATTTCGATTGGAAGGAGGAAGAGCATTGAAGAGATATCAGCTCGCAATTGTGGTCAAGGAGAAGGAGTATACGAGAAGAATTGCCGATTACATTCGCGGCAATTCCTTCGGTGAGCGCTGGCAGGTGTCGGCCTTTACGCATCCGAATGCGTGCAAGCAATTCGTCAAACAAGGCTATGCTATCGATCTTATCGCAGCGGAGCCGGATCTTCTTCGGGAGCTGCAGCCGGATCTGTCCCATATTGCTTCTATTACGCTGGTTGCGAGATTGGGGGAGACGGATGGCCAGCCGAAACTGCTGCAATATCAAGCGCTGCCGTTGCTGCTGCAAGGCATAACGGATCAATTCGCGGCGATGGGGCATAAGCCTATGCGAGGGCTTACTCCGAATTTGAATAGCAAGGGAGCGCTAGTGCTAAGCGTTCATTCCGCTTCGGGCGGCGTGGGCAAGACGACGGTTGCTCTTCATCTGGCAGGAGCTGCGAGCGCTCGCGGGCTGCGAATGCTTTATCTTAATTTGGAGAGATGGAATACTTCCGAGCTCTGGCTTCAGTCAGGCGGGGACGCCGCTTGGGACGGAGAGGGGCTGTCAGAGCTGTTGTATGCGATCAAGTCAGGCTCAACGTCTCATGCGGCTTGGCTTGCGCAGCATCGGAAGTTTCATCCACAGCTGAAATGCGATTATCTCCGAGGCTTCCGCAATCAGGAGGACCGGGCAACCCTGCTTCCTGCAGATGCGGCGGCAATGGTCGAATCGATCGCGCAGAGCGGCCATTATAACGGAGTCGTTGTGGATATGGATGACGGATTGGATGAACTACATTATGAATTGCTTATGCGCGCAGACCGGAATTTATGGGTCGTATCGGAAGAACGGTCCGCGCTAGCGAAACAATCGCTTATGCTGCAGTACGGCAGGCAGAAGTTCGGTGAGGCATTTGGGAGAATTGCGGCACGTTCAGAGGTCGTATATAACGGCATGAATGCGGAGCTTGGCAACCCGATGCCTGCTGTGGAAGCGGCCCTTGCGCCTGTAGCGTTGCCGCTTGTGAGGGAATGGAGACAGGGAGAGCTTCATCCGGTATGGTCTTCCTCTTCGTATCGCGCCGCGGCTGACCGGCTATGCGCACATCTGCTAGACGGAAGCGAGGAATTCCGTATCCATGCTGTCGGATGAACTGATCTATACACTGCGCGGCAAGATACGGGATGAGATTGATTTTCGCGGCGCCATGTCGGATGAGGAATTAATGGGCAAGACGGAAGCGGCCGTATTCAAGTGGTGCGAACACAATCCCATGACGGCGGCCGAGAAGGTCAAGCTTGTCAGAAGACTCTATCACTCCTTCAGAGGTATGGATGTCCTGCAGCCGCTTATGGATGATCCTGCTGTAAGCGAAATTATGATAAACAGCCATACGGAGGTATACGTGGAGCGGCATGGCGTCTTGACGCTTATGCCGGGAGCGTTCGAGAGCAAGGAGAGGCTTGAGGATCTCATCCAGTCGGTTGTTGCCGGAGTGAATCGGGTCGTTAATGAATCCTCGCCCATTGTTGATGCAAGGCTGAAGGACGGCTCGCGCGTCAATATTGTCCTGCCTCCGATTGCCTTGAAGGGACCTTGCATGACCATACGTAAATTCCCGGATAAGCCTATGACGATGGACAAGCTGATCGAGCTTCAATCGTTGACGGCGGAAGCGGCGGAATTTCTGAGAGAGCTGGTAGAAGCCAAATACAATATGTTCATTAGCGGCGGCACGGGTACGGGGAAAACGACATTTCTTAATGCGCTGTCCCAGTACATCCCTTCAGATGAACGCATTATTACAATTGAGGATTCCGCAGAGCTGCAAATTCGCACCGTCCCCAATCTCGTATCACTGGAGACCAGGAATGCGAATACGGAGGGGAAAGGGGAAATTTCAATTCGCGATTTAATCCGATCCTCCCTCCGGATGCGTCCTAATCGAATCATAGTTGGCGAAGTTCGGGGAGGGGAGGCGCTGGATATGCTGCAAGCCATGAACACGGGGCATGAGGGCTCCGTCTCCACAGGCCACTCGAATAATTGCGGGGATATGATCAGTCGTCTGGAGACGATGGTACTTAGTGCGGCGGAGCTGCCTTTGAGCGTGATTAGAGGTCAGATAGCATCGGCTATCGACATTATGATCCATCTGTCTCGTTACCGTGACCGGTCCCGGAGAGTTGCCGAAATATCCGAAGTGACAGGAATCCAGGATGGTGAAGTGAAGCTGAATCCTTTGTTCCGGTTTCGAGACGATGGGGAAAGCAATGGTCGGATCATTGGCGCACTGGAGCGTGTGGGCGAGCTGAGCCGAACAGATAAGCTTCGTATGGCTGGAAAGGAGAAGACGAATGGGCGGGACCGTTAAGCCGCTTCACGTGCATAAAAGCAAAGGCACCATTCACCGTTTGGCAGAGTGGATGGGATGGCAAGGCGTTTGGAAGGCTTCGCCTGAGCAGTCGCGCCTCACACGGTATACGGAATATCATTTGAGCCGCAATGAACTGATATTTTCGATCACGGTTGGTTATGCAGTCTTATTTGGCGTGACGTATCTATTCTATCAATCCGTTCTACTGTCGCTCATCTTGTCCTTATTAGGAGCGGCGGCTCCTAGATGGAGGCGCAGATCATTGCTTGAGGGGCGCATGAATCGCCTGAAGCTGCAGTTCAAGGAGGCCTTGTTTTCATTAACTTCATCGCTTGCTGCCGGACGTTCCTTGGAGAACGCGTTTCGTGGCGTATTGGAGGATATGAAGCTGCTTTATTCCGATGAAGGGACGGATATGTTGAAGGAGATCCAGATTTTGATTCATCGGCTGGACAATTTCGAACCGCTTGAGGGTGCGCTCCGAGATTTGGCGGACAGGGCGCGAATAGATGAGATAACCCAATTCGTAGATGCCTTGACGACTTGCAAACGTTCGGGGGGCGATCTGCTTGAGGTAATGCGGCGCACGTCGACCATTATTGGCGACAAGCTAACCGTGGAAGGCGACATTAAGATCCTCCTTGCCCAGAAGCGATTCGAGTCTCGCATCATGATGGCAGTGCCTTTTGTTTTCCTGGCTTTTCTTGGACTGGCGGCATCGGACTATATGCTGCCTCTGTACAGCGGCTTGGGACACATCATTATGACGGTGCTTTTGCTTCTGCTGCTCATGTGCTTTTGGTTCATGGACCGCATCATGCGAATCGATATTTAGCAGATGCTTACGAAGTAAGTTTTGCTCCGCAAAACTAAGCTCATGCTTACGAAGTAAGTTTTGCCCTGCAAAACTTTTGAGGAGGAACACTATGTCACTCATTTCGGCTTTGTTGCTTACGTCGGGTTGGGCTTTTCTGATCGGCAGGTTTGGGCTCAGACTCATCCCGCAATTGCTAAGGCAGAAGCGAGGGGGAAAAGGGAGCAGAGCTCTCAACGCCCTATTGATTCAGGAGCCGTTCCTGCGCGCCTGGGAGAAAGCATGCCAGTGGGAAGCCTTTCAGCATATGCTTAACAGCTATCATGCCAAGCTGATGATCTTGAATGGAGCTTCCTGGACGATTGAGAGAACAAAAGCCGAAGCTGCGGGTGCGGCTGGAGCGGGCTATGCAGCGCTTGCGGGAAGCTGCTGGATCGCGTGGATGATCGGTGAGCGGTTTATTATGTTTGCTGGTGTGCTCGCATTTGTCGCGCTAGCCTTTCGCAACTTTGCTGAAGCCGGGAAGAGGCTGGAGCGGCGCAAAAAAGCGATTATTACAGGATTGCCGGACCGGATGAGCAAGCTGATGCTGCTAGTGAGCGCCGGAGAGACGGTACAACGGGCATTCGTACGTTGTATGGAGGGCATAGAGAACCTAAATCACCCGTTGGACAAGCAATGGGCAGAGGCTGTGGCTGCGATGAACAATGGACAATCCTTCAGTATTGTGCTGGAGAGATTTAACCGCAGCTGCGCGGTACAAGAAGCCTCCCTTTTCACAACGGTGATGCTGCTCAATTATCGGAAAGGCGGCGAGCATTTTGTACTCGCGGTAAGAGAGCTGTCTTATTCTCTGTGGGAGAAGCGGAAGGGGATGGCCCGCATTAGCGGAGAGGAAGCCTCGTCCAAGCTTGTTTTTCCGCTAGTCGGCGTGATGTTTATTATGATGATCATTGTGGCAGCGCCAGCCGTGTTAGTGATGTCTTAACCATATGAAAAGGGAGATGTTGAGAATGAAAGCAATAGCAGATCGTATGAAGGGCTTTTGGCGCAATGAAGACGGGATTGGCACATTGGAAATTATTTTGATTATCGCAGTCGTCATTATTATCGCTTTTATCTTCAAAGATTGGATTATTAAACTGGTTAATTCCCTCTTAAAGAAGGCAGACAGTGAAGCCCAACAAATCTTTGATCGTTAAATCCCGCTTCCGCCAGTGGCACTACGACGAGAAGGGCAGCTTTACGCTTGAAGCGTCGGTGGTACTCCCGATTTTGCTCGCTATGGTCCTAGTTTTTCTGTTGTTGGGTATGTATCTCTATCAAAAAGTCATTGTCTATTATGCGGTCTCTGCGATATCGGAAAGGGCCGCTTTCAGTTGGGACAACAGCCATCGGGATGCCAGAACCGGTATCCTGACCGAGCCTGTGTATGATGGCTTGTACCGCCGTTTAGGCTCCGATGGCGCCTTGGCGAGCCTGTTCGGCATGAGAGGGGATGAAAGCCGCAGAAGCGTCTCTTTGCCTGAGGAGATCCAAGAATCAAGTGACTTCGACAGCGGAGATCTAACCATACGCAAGCTGGTCAATTCAGCCCGATGGCTTTCGGCAGCAGGATTAAGCTATAGCGGCACCGTTCAATATACGAGAGATGGGCTAAGCCGGTATGTGGAGACTGCCCTCCGCAAGCCGATTCAATTGCTCCCTTTTGAGAGCAGCTGGACGAGGGGAGAACCCGACGGGAAAGCCAAAAGCGGAATCGTTGATCCGGTAGAATTTATTCGGAGCGTTGATCTTGCAAGATACTATGGCGCTAAGCTGAAGACGCATTTTATGGGAAAATCTACTGCGGAGAGCAGAGCGGGCGACCTATTAAATTCATATGGCGGCAAAGGAAAGGACGGAGCATGAGGAGGCTTAATTCTGTCGGATGAAAAAGATGCTGATCAAAGAAAACGGCGTCGTAACGGTCTTATCCGTTATCATATTGGCTTCGCTGCTTCTCTTCTTTTCCGTTTTGATCGACTATGCGCGAATTGCAGCTTTCCAGTTAAAGACGGAGAATGAAGCCCGCGCGGGGATTCGTTCCGTATTGTCAGCCTATGACAATTCCCTTTACGAGAGGTATGGGTTATTTGGGCGCGGAGGAACGGACGGCAAGACAATTTTTAGTGAGGTGCTTGGAGGAAGCGGAGCCAAGTATACTGGCCTCGATACCAGGTCGCATCTCGATTTTATTGCTAGCCAACTAGATGAAGCTAATGTGCAGACAGCCTATACGCTAGGTCAGCATGACGTATTCGCGAGGCAGGTGCTCGAGGAGATGAAGTACAAAGCTCCGGTTGATTTTACGCTGGAGGTTCTATCAAAATTCACTTCACTCTCGAAGGCGCTAAAGGAAAGCTCTGGTGCCGTTCAGACGCTGGAGGATCTCCGAAAACTGTATGAGAAGCGGGAAGGGCTGCTGGAGAAGGCATTAAGCTTACAGGAACAAGCTGTGTCGACCTTAATGGACAATGAGGCCGTAGCCGCTATTCCGGCAGGGAGCGGTCCCACAGGCAATTCCGCGGTAACTTCCTTGAGATTGGCGGACCGTTATGCAAGTTTTGTTCGGCAAGTAGAGCATGACGCATCGTTACCTGAAGACGAAGAACCGGTCTACTCCTATTCCATTGCGTCCTATCGGCACAGCGTATCCCAGATGCAGAGCAAGCTTCGGACGGGAGGAGGCAAGAGAGAGAAGCATGATAGCCTTCTGGAAAAGTCACTTCGCAAGATTGAGCAAGCAAGCGAAGTGAACACCCAGATGGAGCGAATTGTCGAAGAGTCCAAACAGGCGACAGTTGGTGCCTATGACGAGGTTGCAGGCGCGGATGTGACCGGCTCAGGAGACTATACGCTTCCTGATGATACGGTCCGGGATTTGGAGGAAATGAGGAAAAGCGGAGAAAAGCTGCTTCGATCACTTGAATGGTTTAACGGCTACAAGCAGGAGCTGCTGACGCAAAGCTCGCGCGGCTATGCCGCAGCAAGCGAGATCGATCAATTGATCAGTCTTTGGAGCTCAGCTATGTCATGGCCGCTCTCTTCTTCGCGGCAAAGCTCCTTGCAGAACGGTTCAGCCAAAGCCGTCTCTGTCGTCTCAACCTATGAGCAGCACTACGGACCGCAAGGAACGTTGATGAAGCAGCGGCGGGATAGCGTGCTTGACAGCTCAGTCAAGGGAAAATTGGCAGAGCAAAAGGCAAAAACAAAATCATTATGGAAGCAAGCTAAAAACATGTTAGGCGGATTGTCTGGAACGTCAGCCATGCCCGAACACCAGGAAGAGTTCGCCAAGGTGAAGGAGCGCTACCAGCAAAATCTGCTTTTTAATGAGCAGGGAGGAGAGACAGTCGGTCCTCGCAAAGAGATGCTGGCTGCAGATGCAGAAGATGCCGCCAAGGAATCGTCCGGCTTGATGGACAGTCTTTTTTCGGGGATGTCGGACATGCTGCTGAATGGCCGTGATTCCTTCTATTATGGCGAATATGCCGCCAATCGACTTTCCTATTTTGCCCCCCAGCAGCTGCGTAAGCTGCTAGAGAGCGGAGACACGGACGGGCTGGCGCAGATGGCTTCTTTCGGCAATCAGGAGATGGAATATGTGCTCTACGGATTTCATGATCCGATGGGCAATCTGATTGCCGCCTACGGCGAATTGTTCTCTGTGCGGCTTGCCATCCGTACGATGGAAGGTTTGGTTGCCAGCCGTTCATTGGGGCATCCGCTGCTCATTTTGTCAGCCGCCATTATTTACGGGCTGGAGAAAACGATGGAGGATATGATTTCGTTCGCGACGAAAGGGACCGCACCTTTATCCAAGTACATAAAGGCTGAGCTTTCTTATCTGGATTATTTAAGGATATTCATGCTGCTTCACGGCGGGAGCAAAGAGAAGAGGCTTGGCCGTATGATTGCGGTTATTGAACACAATACCGGGCTTACGCTTGCTCGGGTTCCGTCAGGCGTTACGGGAGAAGCGAAGGTGTCGATGAAGCTGTGGTTTCTTCCGGGCGTGATGGGGATGCTGGGGCGGCTTGATTTGCTTCAGGGAAAGGTTGTGGGCAACCGCTATGAAACGACGCAAAACGTGGGTTGGTCCTATTAATTCAACCGGCAAACGGCTGCCAAAGGTCTGGTTGCATGAGCGGCGCGGCTCGATCGTGTTGGAAGCTGCTCTTGTAATGCCGTTCATTTTGTTTTTGCTGGTCATCCTTTCCCTTTTTATTTCCATGTGCGCTGCACAGATGGCCTTGCATATGACAGCTTCGCAAAGCGTGCGTCAAATTGCCGCCCACATCTATCCCATTGAACTCGCTAGAACACAATTGGATAAAAGTGGGACAACAGAGGCGGCCTCAGAGCGGCAGCCCTTGCCCGAGTGGAGCGAGACTGCCGCCGAGATAGCGGAATGGCTTCCTGACCCGGCTGGCAAGCTGGTATCATCCGCTCTGCGGGGAGACTGGCGTCCGCTGCAAAATGTAGCCGCGACAGAGCTTGGCCGAGCGGTAATAGAACCTTTTGTACGACAATATGCCCATCCCTATCTGCTTCGGGCGGACAAAATTTCATTGGATTACATAGCGCTGCCGGATCTTAAAGAGAAAGAAGAGCCTTATATCGCTATCGCTCTCAAATACGAATATCCGGTCAGGCTGCCATTCTACAGCAAGCCGATCATTCTGAGGGAGCAAGCTTATGAACGGGTGTGGATAAGCGATGCGGCAGCCGCGACGTACGGCATGGATGAAGAAGATGGGGACACGCTTCCATTGCATATTGTTTCGATTGAGCCTACGCCGGTACGTCCCGGCAATAAAGCGACCGTCATCGTGAAGACAGAACCGGGAGCGGTGGTTTCGCTTGGCGTGAATTATAAAAGCGGAGCGAGCAAGGCGAAGCATCTGGGGGATGCGACTGCGGATGAAAACGGCTATGTGGAGTGGACCTGGCATGTATCGGGCAATACGACTCCGGGCATTTGGGAGCTGGCTGTTGAAGGGGTTAGCAAGCCCGGCAGCGTCGCCAAGCATTTCTCCGTTGAGAAAAAACAAAAGTAACCGAAAACCGTCGCTGCGGTCCGGGAAAGGAGAAGCACGGAGATGACAATGGTTCTTTGGGCTGCGGCCGTACAATTATTAATTGCGTTCATTACGGATATGAGGCATCAGATGATTTCAAATTGGCTGACCGGAACATCATTTGTGCTTGGCATGCTTTATCATGTCTTAGCTGGCGGCACTGAGGCACAGGGATGGCTGTATGCAGCAGCCGGAGCGGCAGCGGGATTTATCCCATTGCTTATTCTGTATGCGTTCGGGGGAATTGGCGCAGGGGACGTGAAGCTGTTTGGCGCTTTGGGAGCTTGGATAGGCGCTGCCATGATTGCGCAGCTCATGATGTATTCGATTCTGTATGCGGGTGCATTCGGTGTGCTAATGCTGGCCTTTAACCGTGCGTTTGCCAAGCGCATGGCAGCTCTGATGATCATCGCGTATCCAGGCGCAGCCCGAACGTTCAATTGGTTCGATTGGGCCAGATCTGGCAAGAGCTTTCCGTTTATGTTAGCTGTGGCGCCAGCGGCGATTACAGTGTGGATGATGGGTTAAATGTGATCATGAAAGGAGGACTTAAGATGCGAAGGCTGCGCATGGATTTTGCCATGAACCGGGGACATGAGATGACGATTGACAGAGAGGACGGCATCAGCAGAAGCGAGTTGGATGAATTGGAGCTGCAGATGCTTCGCTCGCAGCGCATTCCGTATTTGCTTCCGATGGACTGGTATGAGATTGACGGAACCATCACGTTTCGTTACGAATTGACGGGCAGCAAAATGATGATTCACCGGCTACAGCAGGACATGCTGACCATGGAGCAGTACTACTCGCTGATTCTCGCTTTGACGGATGCCCTCATGGAATGCAAAGAGTATATGCTTAGACCGGAAGGCTGTCTGCTGGGTGAGCAGTTTATGTTTATGGGCGAGAGATTCGGTGATATGAAGCTTGTATATGTGCCGCTGAAAGACCGGGGTGAGGAACGGCATTACGGGGAGGAACTGTTGTCGCTCGCTGTTCGGTGGACCTCGTACGTAGAACCTCTCGATGGAGCGGGATTAAAACGGATTTTGCAATTGCTTCAGCATAACCGGGCTTCTCTGACAGAGCTCAGAGAGACGCTGCTGGATTTGATTGCGAGGGAGTCACCGGTTATCCATAGACCAGCGGTAGATTATCCTCAACCGCCAAAATATTCAGTGGAGCGGAGCGCAGAATTGCCGCCTTATTCGGCTAATGCTACAGCCCAAATGTCCAGGGGACAGAGCAAGCAAGTTGCGGAAGAGTCGTTGCTTCAATCAGCAACGCCATCATTAGCCACACCTATTTCGCTAATGCAGCAGCAAGAGTCTCATTCCATGCACAATAGGATTATGGACGGAGTTATGCATTCCCATAAGCAAGAAGAACCTTCATGGTCTTATGAGGGGGATGAGGATGATGAAAACGACGTTGGCAAAGGAAGAGGAAAATGGATTGCAGGGGCTGCATTTTTACTCGCCACAGCTTGCATCTGGCGGTTCCTCTATATGGATCAGCCGACGCAGCAAAACCTGCTGATTAGCTCCGGGCTGACTTTGTTTGCATTGGCGGGATTCATCATGATAAGAAAAAAAGGGAAGGACTTGCTCATGACAAAGAAGGAGCAGTCCGATATGGAAGAGGATTTCGAGCCGCATTCCAGCGTGCTTCCGTCCCGTTTTTCATGGAGCAAGCCGTCAGGTGCCGTTGCACTCGAACTATCGCCGGCCACGACGGAGTCGATGGGCAGCTATTCCGTACCTAATCCAAAGCCAACCGCTAACGCTGAAGCGAGGGCTTCTCTCCCTCCGACGACACTGCTGGGTGCTAATGATCATGATCCGTCGCAAAAGACCGTTATGCTGGGTACTGGCGCGCGCAGCGCATGGCTTTCGCGGACGTGGAACGGTAAGGAAGAACAAATTGCGCTGGTGGCGGATCTGTTCAAAATCGGAAGATCCGGCGACGGGGTGGGCTATGCCGATCATGCGGATGGTATTTCGCGCTTTCATCTGGAGATTGAGCGAATCGATGGGGTACATCATGTCAAGGATCTAGGTTCCAGAAACGGAAGCCTGTTAAATGGCAAATTAATGGTCCCTTACAAAGCCTACAAGCTGGAGTTCGGCGATCGAATCCGTCTTGCGGGCGATAAGGGACCCATGTACGAATTAAAAACGGGTTAATTAACGGTTCGCCAGCTGGCGCATGGCGCTGTCGACCGTCGGATAGCGGAACGAGTAACCGGTTTGGAGCGCCCGTTTTGGCTTGGCGAGTTGGCCATCCAATAGCAAGGTGGACATCTCTCCAAATAGAAGCCGCATCATCGGCACAGGTACGGGAAACCAATGAGGCCGTCCGAATGCCCGGCCGACGGCTCTGCCGAACTCGTCGTTTGTAACGGGCTCAGGTGCTGATGCATTTACGGGACCATGGACCGCTTCGTTGTCCAGGCAATGCAGGATCAGCCCGACCATATCTTCGATATGTATCCAGGACAAGCCTTGCTTGCCGCTGCCAACTCTGCCTCCGGCGAATAGCCGATAGGGAAGGGCCATAAGCGGGAATGCACCGTCTTTGCGATCCAGGACGACGCCGATACGCAGCTTTACAAGCCGCTCTGCCGGTATGGCATCTGCTGCAGCTTCCCATTCGCGAACAACTTCGGATAGAAAATCGGTGACGGCTGTCGGGCTGTCTTCATCGAAGACTTTCGTAGCCGAAATGCCATATGCGGATATGCCGGAAGCATTGATGACAACGGCAGGCTTGCGATCAAGAGCATTCACCAGCTCGGCAACCTGAGCCGCCGCCCATTGTCTGGAGCGGAGAACTCGTTCCTTGGCTGCGGCATTCCATCTTTGATTAATGCTCTCGCCGGCCAGATTGATGATCGCATCGATCCCCTCCAGCTTGCCGGGCTCCCGTTGCAACTGATCCCACGTCACGGGTGTGACCCGCGGCGCAAGATCAGACGATCTGCCGCGGCTGCCTCTCGTGATGATCCATACTTCATCTCCCCGCTCCAGCAGGGCTTTCGTCAGCGCCTTTCCGATAAATCCGCTGCCTCCGGCAATGGCTACCCGCATACCGCACTCTCCTTAACATTCAGAAGTTACTGTACTGCTTCAATCTTCGTCAGCCACAGCTGCTTGACGCTTGTATCGCCTTCAACTGCTTTTTCGGTATATTCGAATTTCACTTTGGCATCTGCAGGCAATTCATCAACGACATCTCGAAGCTCCTCCGGAATGCGGTAAGCGCCTGCTCCGCTATCCGTCGTGATCTCCAGCGAGTTGGAATCGATAAGGCCCGTATATGTGCCCTCTGCGCTAATTGGAGCAGACTCGGCAGGAGTGCCATTGTTATTATCTGTTGAGGAATTGTTGTCATCGTCATTGGACGGAGCACCTGGTTCCTGTACGCCATTGTTGTCCGGGAGCTGGTCGACTGGGGAACCGGATTCGCTGTTATTTGGGCTCCCGCTGTTGCTCGGATTGTTGGCATTTGCACCGCATGCGGACATGGTCAGCATGACAGCCAGCAGCAGCGCTCCGGCAGTTGCGGCTTTCTTGCGTTTCTTGTTTGTTAAGTTCATAGATGAAGCACCTCCTGTATACTAAAACGAAATAAAGCGCTCTGAGGTTGCATAAATGTCAGACAGAGCTGCCACTTGGCAGCTCTGTCTATTTGTTCAGCAGATGCTGATATGGCATATAATCGATTCCTTTTTTGTCCAAAAAGTGGACGAGGCTGCGGTAATCCCGCTTCGGTGTAGCCCGTATGTAGCCCTCGATGCAATGCTCTTTCGTAACGGTTTTGGCACCTTGCTCGATAGCGACCTGACCGATTTTTGCGGCTATAGAATGTTTGGCGATATCCCGGAATGCCTGCGGCACTGGAGATACCAGCTCATCTAGAAACTGCTTGGCTTCCTCGCCCCACATGCTGCGGCTGCGTTCAACCCAATAGTTCTGCCAATCCAGCTTGGACTTCCCGTCTCTCATCGGAAGAACCTTCAGAAATTTACGGAACATGAAAAAACCGCCTATGGACATGGCAATAACCATGACTACGGCCCAAAAAACGATGAAATACATGAACCAATTCGGCGCTGTGCCCATTGTAACTGTCACCTCAATAATGAATTATAGCGTATTCCTAGATTTATTTCGACATTCCTTGTAAAATAAGGTTTGATCAACCGAAAGGGGCGAAAGTAATATGTTGAAAATAGGTTCCCACGTATCATTTTCGGACAAGGGTCTTCAGACTGCTGCGAAGGAAGCCATGACTTACGGCTCCGGCACTTTCATGATCTATACCGGGGCACCGCAGAATACACGGCGCAAACCGATTGAATCGCTATATATCGAAGAAGGCAAGGCGCTTATGAACAAAGCCGGCATCGAGGAAATCGTTGTCCATGCGCCTTATATCATTAACCTGGGCTCCTACAAGGAGAACACGTTCGAGCTTGCTGTCAATTTCCTGCAGGAGGAAATTCGCCGTACCGATTATATCGGCGTGCGCAACATCGTCTTGCATCCCGGCGCATATACCGATAAGGATGCGGAATTCGGCATCGCAAGAATCGCAGAAGGCTTGAATGAAGTGCTGGCGGGTACGAGCAACACAAACGTGAATATCGCACTGGAGACCATGGCGGGCAAAGGCACAGAGATTGGCCGCAGCTTCGACGAAATCGCAGCCATCATGGACAAAGTGACGTATAACGAGCGCCTGACAGTCTGCATGGATACATGCCATATGCATGACGCCGGGTATGACCTCATTAACGATCTGGACGGCGTGCTGGAGCAATTCGATCGCACCGTCGGATTGGACCGCGTCGCAGTCGTCCATATCAATGACAGCAAAAACCCAAGAGGAGCGGGCAAAGACCGTCATGCGCCGATCGGTGCGGGATGGCTTGGACAATCCGCGATTTCTAATATCGTTCATCATGAAGCGCTAAAGGGCAGACCGTTCATCCTGGAGACGCCGTGGATCGGCAAAGAGGACAAAACGGTACGTCCGATGTACGAGGTTGAGATTGCACTTCTGCGCGGTGAAGTGAGAAATCGCTTCGGTGAAGAATTCCTGGAGGATGTGGAACGTCTGCATCATTTCTTCGGGAAGCAAGAGATTGATTCCCGTCAATTTGTGATTGATGTCTGGACGCTGCTGAAGAACGATGCCAAGGCGAAAAAAGCCGATCCGCGCGAGCCGATGGAGCGTCTGTACGATATGATTATTGCTGAAGGCGTATTGTCCAGAGATCTTGCAGAAGAGCAGGTGAACCAGCGCCTGACGGCATGGTTCGCAGGCAAGGCGTTCCTGGCACAGGCTTAACTCATCCAAGCAGATACAAAAATATTTTAGAAAAGGAAGATTATCGTATGTCATCTCCATCCAATCAAGTGCAGCGTACGAACGGAGCGCAAGATAAGAGCGGACGCGCACGCATGCTGATTTCTTGTCCGGACCGTCCCGGCATCGTAGCCGCTGTGTCTCATTTTCTGTATGAGCATGGTGCGAATATCGTGCAATCCGACCAATATACCATGGACCCGGAGGGCGGCATGTTCTTCATTCGTTTTGAGTTCGATCTAAACGATTTGGAGAAGGAGCTGCCGGTTCTTGTAGAAGATTTTGCGCGTGTTGCCGACCGCTTCGAGATGAAGTGGCACACGTTCCGCGCAAGCCGCAAGAAGCGCCTTGCGATTCTGGTCTCCAAGGAAGAACATTGCTTACTGGAGCTGCTGTGGCAGTGGCAGGCGGGCGATCTGGATGCCGATATCGCCATGGTTATCAGCAACCATCCCGATATGCGCAGCCTTGTCGAATCATTCGGCATTCCGTTCCATCATGTGCCGGTTACGCCGGATACGAAGGCGGAAGCCGAGCGCAAGCAGATGGAGCTGGTTGCGGACAAAGCGGACATTATCGTGCTGGCCCGCTATATGCAGATTGTATCGCCAAAATTTATCGAGCATTTCCCGAACCGCATCATCAATATTCATCACTCCTTTCTGCCTGCATTCGTAGGCGGCAAGCCTTATGCGCAAGCCTACAAACGCGGCGTGAAAATTATCGGAGCGACTGCTCACTACGTGACGGAGGAGCTGGATGGCGGTCCGATCATCGAGCAGGACGTACAGCGCGTCAGCCACCGCGACAATGTCGAGGATCTGAAGCGGATTGGCCGCACGATCGAGCGTGTCGTTCTTGCGCGAGCCGTCAAGTGGCATATTGAAGACCGCGTCCTGGTTCACCAGAACAAGACAGTTGTATTCAATTAATCGCGAGTGATACAATATTCAAAACTTTTAACCTCATTGACCCACTAGATTAGCGGAACTAAAATGTAGCTTAGAAACAAGTTTTGCTTCACAAAAACTTAAGCTACTGCTTACGAGGCAAGTTTTGCTATACAAAACTTAAGCGACTGCTTACGAAGCAAGTTTTGCTTCACAAAACTTTTAGGAGGATTCAAAATGACCGTTACTCAAAAATCAATCGACCAACTCTCTATCGATACAATCCGCACGCTTGCAATTGATGCAATCGAAAAGGCTAACTCCGGACATCCGGGCATGCCGATGGGCGCAGCTCCGATGGGCTACCAATTGTTCGCGAAAAATATGAAGCATAACCCGTCGAACCCGACTTGGGTGAACCGCGACCGTTTCGTCCTGTCCGCAGGACACGGCTCCATGCTGCTCTACAGCTTGCTTCACCTCTCCGGCTATGACCTGCCGATGGATGAGCTGAAAAACTTCCGTCAATGGGGTTCCCTGACTCCGGGTCACCCTGAATTCGGCCACACTGCAGGCGTAGACGCGACGACTGGACCACTGGGACAAGGCGTAGCGATGGCTGTAGGCATGGCGATGGCAGAAGCGCATCTGGCAGCTGTCTACAACAAAGAAGGATTCAATCTCATCAATCACTTTACTTATTCCATCTGCGGCGACGGCGACCTGATGGAAGGCATTTCGCATGAAGCGGCTTCCATGGCGGGCCACTTGCAACTGGGCAAGCTTGTCGTGATGTATGATTCCAACGACATCTCCCTGGACGGCGCCCTGAACCTGTCTTACTCCGAGTCGGTTCAGAAGCGTTTTGAAGGCTACGGCTGGCAAGTGCTTCGCGTAGAGGACGGCAATGATCTGAATGCACTGTCCGCTGCAGTAGCAGAAGCGCAAGGCGAGCTTTCTAAGCCAACGCTGATCGAAGTGAAGACGATGATCGGATACGGCAGCCCGAACAAAGGCGGCAAAGGCGGTCATGGAGGAACTCACGGCTCGCCGCTTGGTGCGGACGAGACGAAGCTGACGAAGCAATTCTATGGCTGGTCCGAAGACCATCAGTTCCATGTGCCGGATGAAGTGCGTGCTCACTTCGCAGAAGTGAAGAGCGCAGGCGAGCAAGCCAACTCCGAGTGGAACGCGCTGCTTGCTTCGTACAAAGAAGCTCATCCTGAGCTTGCGAAGCAATTCGAACTGGCGATCGCAGGCGAGCTTCCAGAAGGCTGGGATGCTGAGCTTCCAGCTTACACGACAGAGGACAAGCCTGTGTCCACACGTGTTGCTTCCGGCAATGCGCTGAACGCTCTGGCGAAACGCGTACCGAATCTGGCAGGCGGCTCCGCTGACCTGGAGAGCTCCACAATGACTCACCTGAAAGGCATCGAGCAATTCAAGCCAGGCAGCTACGACGGCCGCAATATCTACTACGGCGTACGTGAATTTGGTATGGCTGCGGCAATGAACGGTATCAGCCTGCATAGCGGTATCAAAGTGTTCGGCGGCACGTTCTTCGTGTTCACAGACTACCTGCGTCCTGCGATCCGTCTTGCTGCTCTGATGAACCAGCCGGTTGTGTACGTGCTGACGCATGATAGCATCGCAGTTGGCGAAGACGGTCCAACGCATGAGCCGATCGAGCAACTGGCATCGATCCGCATCATTCCTGGCCTTACAGTTATCCGTCCAGGGGATGCGAACGAAACATCCGCAGCATGGGCATACGCAATTGAGAACCAATCGAATCCGGTCGCGCTTGTACTGACTCGTCAAAACCTGCCGATTCTTGAAGGCACAGTAAGCGGAGTACGTGATAACTTGCGCAAAGGCGCTTATGTCGTGTCCGATGCGGCGGGTGGCAAGCCTCAAGCACAAATTCTGGCGACAGGCTCCGAGGTTCAACTGGCTGTAGCCGCTCAAAAAGCGCTGGCTGATGAAGGCATTCAAGTTCGCGTCGTCAGCATGCCGAGCTGGGATCTGTTCGAGAAACAATCGAAGGAATACCGCGATTCCGTTATTCTGCCGGACGTGAAAGCTCGCCTTGCTATAGAGATGGCGCATCCGTTCGGTTGGGAACGCTACACGGGCGACCAAGGCGATATCCTCGCCATCGACCGTTTCGGCGCATCCGCTCCTGGCGACCGCGTAATCAAGGAATACGGTTTTACGGTCGAGAACGTCGTAAGCAAAGTGAAAGCTTTGCTGTAAGCCGCGGCTTTCTTGGATCTTGATTCTATATCATAAAGGAGCATCTTCATTATGTCGCAATTCGAAAATGTAACAGTCGTCAAAAAAGCCAATGTCTACTTTGACGGCAAAGTCACAAGCCGTGCGGTTCTGTTCGCAGACGGCACCAAAAAAACGCTGGGCATTATGCTGCCGGGAGACTATGAGTTCGGTACGGATTGCGTGGAGATTATGGAAATTCTCGCAGGTGATCTGAAAGTGCTTCTGCCAGGCGAGACAGAATGGCGCCATATTCAAGGCGAAGGTGAGTTCACGGTTCCGGCCAACACGAAATTCAAGCTTCAAGTTGCCGAAGTAACGGACTACTGCTGCTCGTATATTTACGAATAAGCCGGAAATCGGGAACAGGGCCGTGTCGCATATGCGATGCGGCCCTCTCCATTTGTAAGGAGCCAACCCCGGAAAGAGTCGTTTTTTTGTGACATTCGGGGCTGTATTCGCGTTGTGCCGTATGGGTCAAATGGGCTAAAGTAGTAGCATGCACAATAGTCTCTTGTGTACCCATGAAGGAGGATTACATCCACGATGAAAGAAAGAAACTATACCCCGATTGTCGCTGTGCTAACAGTCGTCATTGTCGCGCTGGTGGCCATTCTGTTCTTCCTGCCGGCGTATCACGGCGAAGTAGGATTCGACGTGAAGATTCTGCCTCTGCTGAACGCGATTTTCAACAGCTTTACGTTCCTGGCGCTAGTGGTTGCCTTGATTGCGATTTTGAGAAAAAACGTACGTATGCACCGCACGTTTATCGGACTGGCCTTCGGAACGACAACACTGTTCCTGGTGTCCTACGTCACGTATCATTACTTGACGGAATCGACGCCTTACGGCGGCGAAGGCATTCTGAAGACGATCTATCTGTTCATTCTGCTGACGCATATTGTACTGGCGATTGTTGTAGTGCCGCTTGCGCTGCTCTCGCTGGCAAGAGGAATTTCGGGCCAGGTAGAGAAGCACCGCAAGATTGCGCGTTGGACGATGCCGATCTGGCTCTATGTCAGCTTGACGGGCGTTATCGTCTATCTGATGATATCCCCGTACTATTAAGCCTGTGAAAATGCGTGGTCTTCATCTAGATTTCACGTACGATAAGCTTGTTTTTGGGATGAATATTCGCTATTCTTAATGAAAAGTTGAACGCTCTGTTTCGTAAGGGCGCGGCAGCTTCGTACATTTTGGGAGGTAGTTATAACGATGAGCAATACGGTGAAGTTCGATTACAGCAAAGCGTTGTCCTTCGTTGGACAGCATGAAATCGATTATTTGACGGATCAAGTTCGCGTGGCACATGACCAGCTTCATAACGGTACGGGCGCAGGCTCGGATTACCTGGGCTGGATTGACCTGCCTGCGAATTACGATAAAGAAGAGTTCGCGCGCATTAAGAAAGCGGCGGAAAAAATTCAAAATGATTCCGAAGTGCTGATCGTTATCGGCATTGGCGGTTCTTACCTGGGCGCGCGCGCAGCGATCGAGATGCTGTCGCATTCGTTCTACAACGTGCAGTCGAAGGAACAACGCAAGACGCCTCAAGTGCTGTTCGCGGGCAACAACATCAGCTCTACATATGTGACGCATCTGTTGCAGCTGCTTGAAGGCAGAGATTGGTCGATCAACGTCATCTCCAAATCCGGCACAACGACAGAGCCTGCGATCGCATTCCGTATTTTCCGCGCTGAGCTGGAGAAGAAATATGGCAAGGAAGAGGCGCGCAAGCGCATCTACGCCACTACGGACAAAGAGAAGGGCGCTTTGAAAAAGCTTTCGAGCGAAGAAGGCTACGAGTCCTTTATCATTCCGGACGACGTAGGCGGACGTTACTCCGTTCTGACGGCTGTTGGCTTGCTGCCAATCGCAGTAGCTGGTATTGATATCGACGCTATGATGAAGGGCGCGGCTGACGCTTCCGAAGTGTATGCCAACCCGAACCTGGCTGAGAATGAAGCTTACCAATATGCGGCAGTTCGCAATGCATTGTATCGCAAAGGTAAAGAAACAGAAATCCTTGTCAACTACGAGCCTTCCCTGCACTTTGTATCGGAGTGGTGGAAGCAGCTGTACGGCGAGAGTGAAGGCAAGGATTACAAGGGCATCTACCCGGCTTCCGTCGACTTCTCGACCGACCTGCATTCCATGGGCCAATTCATCCAAGAGGGCAACCGCAACATCTTCGAAACCGTTATTCAAGTGGGTGAAGTTGCGGAGCACATTGAGATTCAGCATGATGCGGATGACCTGGACGGACTGAACTTCCTGACCGGCAAAACAATGGACTTTGTCAACAAAAAAGCGTTCGAAGGCACGCTTCTTGCACATACAGACGGCCAAGTTCCAAACCTGATCGTGAACATTGCCGACATGACGCCATACACGTTTGGCTACCTGGTATACTTCTTCGAGAAGGCTTGCGGCATCAGCGGTTACCTGTTGGGAGTGAATCCGTTCGACCAACCAGGCGTTGAAGCTTACAAGAAGAACATGTTTGCTCTGCTGGGCAAGCCTGGCTTCGAGAAGGAAAAAGCCGAGCTTGAAGCGCGCCTGTAATCGGCGCCAGCCGGGAGCATTCGGCGTATGCTGAACAGATACAGGACGGTTAGAGCGGAAGCGAATGCGGAGGTCGTGATTAAGCGATCCCGCTTTATCGGCCATGCGAAGCCTGTAGAGACGGAGGAGGAGGCAGTCGCTTTTATCGATGAGATTAAGCGGCTGCACCGCTCCGCCACTCATAACTGCTCTGCTTATATGGTCGGTGAGCGCGATCAGCACCAGAAGGCTTCCGATGACGGGGAGCCGAGCGGCACGGCGGGCAAGCCTATTCTTGAGGTCATCAAGAACAAAGGCTTGAAAAACGTCGCAGTCGTCGTTACCCGTTACTTTGGCGGCATCATGCTGGGGGCTGGCGGTCTTGTCCGTGCCTATACAGATGGAGCGGTAGCGGGCATTGAGGCAGCAGGCGAGATTGAGCTTGTCTTGCACCGGGAAGTGTTCGTCGAGGTAGACTATACGTGGTACGGGAAGCTTGAGAATGAGCTTCACGGCCGCGGCACGCGCCTTGGCGGGACGGAGTTCACCGACAAGGTCATCGTACTATGCTTGCCGGAGGTGCCGGAAGCGGACGCCTTTATCGCGTGGATGACCGATCTCACGCAAGGCCAGGCTGCTATTCGCACGGGTGAGGAACGGTATTATATCGAAGGTGAGTAAGCAGCCTTCTTTTCAGGATAGGTGCATACAAGGAGTTGTCCTTTCAATCGATTAATTCTCTTAAGACAGTTGCAGCTGAGTGTTAAGCTGCTCTGTTGGAGGAGGAGGTTCATTTGGAAGGGACAGCTCTTTTTTTATGAGAGGAGGGGAAGAAGAGTAGAATGAGACTGAAATAATGTTGCCAGAAACGCTTAAATCGCCTCGATCGTCGTAAATCCCGAAATAGCATTACTAGAAAATCTTAATCTGCCTTAGCGTCGCAAGACCCGGAATCATGCTGCTAGAAGCAAAAAATCCCCAAATAACTCACTGCAACTCCTCCTATCACATGATTACTCCCCAATGCTTAAAAAATATTAATCTACCACCCCCTTCATTCCACTCTACCAAAAGTCGACATTTTACTAGAGGGGTTGTATAATTATCGTGATCTATATCGATTAATGGTGGTGACTTGTATTTTTTACGTACTTGCTTTTGTCATGTCGTTTCTTATCGTATATGTGTTGATACCGCCGTTCAGTCGGCTGGCGTTCAAGCTTGATTTTGTGGACAAGCCCCGGAAGGACGTGGAGCGCAAGCTTCATCGAGAGCCTATTCCACTAACGGCCAGCTTTGCCATCTTCATTGGCTTTTTCATTACCTATATCGCGATTGCGAGAGAGATAAATTGGGAGACCGGCGCCTTGTTCCTGGGCGGCGTCCTGCTGCTTACGATCGGCACGATCGACGACTGGTACAAGACGAAGGGCAAGGACTTCCCGGCGCTTCCGAAAATGCTGGTGCAAGTATCAGCCGCCGTATTGGTCTATCTGTCGGGCAACGTATTCACTGGCTTCTTCAACCCTTTCTCCGGTGAATATGTGGTGCTTCCGGTTATTCTGCAGTTTGTACTGACGATTCTATGGATTTTCGGCGTAACGACGGTTATTAACTTCTCTGACGGTCTGGACGGTCTCGCAGGAGGCTTGTCCGCGATCTCCGGCATTACGCTGTTTGTTGTAGCCCTGACAATGGGGCAGTCGAACTCTGCGATGATGGCGATCATTCTGGTCGGGGTTACGCTTGCGTATCTTCGCTTCAATAAACCTCCTGCCAAAGTGTTTATGGGCGACGCGGGCGCGACGTTCCTGGGCTTCTTGCTAGCGGTTATCGCGCTGGACGGAGCGTTCAAGCAAGCGACGATTCTGTCGTTGTTCATTCCGATATTGGCAATCGGCGTGCCAATCTTCGACAATATCTTTGTTGTCATCAAGCGCTTCCTGCAAGGCAAAGCGATCTATGAAGCCGATGCTAGCCAGGTTCATTACCGGCTGCTGCGCGCAGGCCTGAACAATAAGCAGGCGCTAATGGTGCTATGCCTGGTGAGTACATGCTTTGGGCTGTCATCGATCATTCTAATGCTGGTGCAAATTTAAACAAATTGAATACCTGAAAAGGGCTGTCCAGGGTCGATTCCAAAGACCTTAGGACAGCCCTTTTGCATGAGGGCGTGACAATTCCCCCGAGGAACATGCTATAATACTGCATTATCGCTCCGACAGCTTGTCATCTACCTCAGAATTGGAGGGGCTTACATGAAGCGGCTAGTGCAGATGCTTGTGAAAAGACTGATGGACCGCCGATTTTTTACGAAAATATTCATTTCGATCTTGATCGTTTCGTTTATCGGCGTGTTCAGCCTGGTCTATATTTATCAGCAGTATTATCAGGGCATGATTACGGATAACGAGCTGGACCGGACGCAGAGATCGATTAATCAGGCCGGCTATAACCTCGACAACCAACTGCGCCGGGTCGTACAGAACGTTCAATATTTTTTTTATTATTCGGAGAATAGCGTGGAGATCGATGAAGCATCTGACCGAGAGAGATTGCAGCATAAGCTGGAGGCGTTCCGGACGCAATACTCCAGCGAGCTGGAATCGGTCTTCCTGTTCATCAAGGAGGATAGGGAGGAAGGGCAGGAGACGATCATCCATGATACAGGGCTGGATCGAGTGCCTGATATCGATTACCGGAATCAGACATGGTACAAGCATTTTCTCGTCCAAGAGACAGATATCTGGTCAAAGCCGACAAAGGAGCATCTCTTCTACCAGGACCGCTCCTATACGTCGATCTATCTGATGATGGGCAAATACGATATGGACGGGCGCGACGGCATGCTCGTCGTCAGGCTGAACGGCAAGATGTTCAGCGATGCCTTCCGGTTGCTGGCGACCAATGACTTGATGCTTGAACTGAAGGACGCGAAGGGACATATCGTTTATTCGTCCTTCCCGGACGGCTCGGGCGCTGGCGACGCGATGTACCTGAAGACGGAATCCAAGCTGAACTACAGCGGCTTCGAGGTTCAGGCGTATACGAATAAGAAGGCGATCCTGGACAAAGTAAGGCAAATTCAGATCGTCCATCCGCTCGTGATTATCGTCATTCTGCTCATCACGCTTGTGATGTCGTTTCTGCTCACCTGGATGCTGACGCAGCCCATCAAGAAGCTGCTCCAGCTCATGAAGAAGGTCGAAATCGGTGACCTTGATGTGCGCTTCACTAGCAAATATACGGATGAGATCGGACTGCTCGGCCGGAATTTCAACAAGATGCTCGCCAATCTGTCCGAGATGATCGACAGAGTGTATGTGGTGGAGATGGAGAAAATCAATGCGGAGGTCAAGCAGAAGGACGCCATGCTGCTGGCGATGCAGCATCAGATCAATCCTCACTTTCTGTACAATACGCTAGAGGTCATCAATTGCCAGGCGATTCTTCATGAAGCGCCGCCGATCAGTCGGATGAGCCGGGCGATGGCGGATTTCTTCCGCTACACCATTGATAATCCGAAGGCGGAGGTGGAGTTGCGGACGGAGATTGAGCATGTGCGGACGTATTTGGACATCCAGCGGGAGCGTTATCCCGACATTGAGATTGATATGGACGGTCTGGAGCCGTTCGGGGGCTATCCGATTGTGAAGCTGACGCTGCAGCCGATTGTAGAGAACGCTTTTCTGTATGCATTCGCCGGGGAACGGGACTACTATCTAAAAATCTATGCGGAAGACTGCGACGAGCAGACGTATGCTCTCTACATCGAGGATAACGGACAGGGAATGGATGAGCAGGCGATGGAAGCGATGAATCGGCTTTTCGAAAGCGAGGCTGAAGAGGTGCCTGAGCAGGATGACAGCCGCAGACGGGGCATCGGGCTATTGAATGTGCAGCAGAGAATCAGATTGCGTTACGGCAATGGTTATGGGCTGCTGCTGGAGGAATCTATGACAGGCGGAGTGACGGTGCGGATCAAGCTGCCGAAGGAGGGCAAGGACTATGAAAATCTTAATCGTTGACGATGAGGTCGTCATTCGGAGGGGCATTATTAAGCTGCTGGAGCAGTCCGGCGGCAGCATGATCGAGATTGACGAGGCGCGCAATGGCGAGGAAGCGTTGATGTGCATCGGCCTCAGCAAGCCCGACATGATCTTGACCGATATCCAGATGCCTGTCATGGACGGGCTGCAGCTGATTGCCAGAGTGAGGGAGCGGCATCCAGATATGGCGATTGTCGTGCTGAGCGGGTATGCGGAGTTCCAATACGTGCAGCAGGCGCTGCGCCATCAAGTATCCGACTACTTGCTTAAGCCGGTGACGGCGGAGATGCTGCAGGAGGTCATCTCGCGCGTCTTGCTGAACGATCCCTCGAAGTGGATGGCGAGCATGAACGCGGCTAGCATCCGCCTGATGAAGGATACTATAGCGATGCTCATCAAAAGCCTCATGGCCGAAAATAGGACGGAATGCGACGCGCTGATCGACGCGTGGGGCGCTCATCTTCAAGAGGGGGATTATTCACTGCTGGAGATGAAGCGGATTATGGGTCACTTCGGGCTGGCCTTCCGGGCGGAGCTGCTGCTTGTGCATAAGCGCTCGGCCGGAGACGAGAGCAACCCCGCTTCCAGACCTGCCGCTACGCTGGAGGAGCTGCTGCGTAACTGGAAGGATTATCTTTCCGAGATCATCAGCATCGTAGCGGACAGCCGTGCGCCGCGCAACAAACGCGTTGTAGAGGATGCCATTGCCATGATCGACCGTCAGTACGGCGATGCGGCATTGAATTTATCCGTGCTCGCAGAACATGGCGGTTTAAGCACCGCCTATTTGAGCAAAATATTCCGTGAGGTTATGAAAAAGCCCATTACCCAATATATAAGCGAATATCGTTTGGAGAAGGCGAGGGAAATGTTGTTGCGGGAGGAAGCTGCCAAAATTAATCTGATCGCAGAGAACTGCGGCTTCAACGACTATCCCTATTTCTCGAAAATTTTCAAAAAATATTACGGTGTATCGCCGCTGGAATATAAAGAGAAAAATAGCAGCCAAGTGTAACGAACCTTCACATGAAGGTTTGTTTTTTGTTTAAAAAGCTTAGTTTAGTTTTCAGAAGACAAGAGCGGACGTTCCAATACATTGTTGAAACCGCTTTATCGGTCTATTATTTGAACTATCCCTACCGGGCACAAAGAAAAATACGGTAGAGAGCGTCAAGTTAGCTTACACAAATCAAAGACAGAGGAGTGTCAGGCAATGTTGAAAAGATGGACACAAATCGTGGCGGTAGTATTGCTGGTCGCGATGATCTCCGCATGCGGAGCAGGCAATGGGGGCAACGGAACGAGCAAGGGGAACGGCAATGAAGGCAGCGGGAACGGAGGAGCGCCAAGCGGCGCGACGGATACGCTGGAGGCTTGGGGCGAGACCATTAAGAGCCAATACGGCGGAGATACTCTCAATCTTGCTTTTGCGAGTCATCCGTCTACAGAATCCTTCCAGAAGCTGACCAGCGACTTCGAGAAGCTGACCGGCATCAAAGTGAAGTGGGAAGTGATGGAGGAGACCTACCTGAAGAACAAGCAGTTGCTTGACTACACAGGAAAAACAGGCAGCTACGATGTGCTGATGGTCGATGGTTTCTGGATGAGCGAATACGGCGCGAAGAAGGTTATAGAGCCGCTGGACGCTTATCTCTCCAATGAGAACAAGACGCCAGCTTGGTTCGACTACGAGGATATCGTACCGGCTTACCGCAATGGCATCAGCAAGTACGACGGCAGCGTATACGGCATTCCGACCGCTGGCGAGACGCGGTTCATCGCTTACCGGAAGGACTTGTTCGACAAGTACGGCAAGCAGCCGCCGGCAACGATGGATGAGTTCCTGGAGCTGGCTCAATTTTTCAACGGCAAGGAAGACGGCCTGTACGGCGTGTCCATGAGAGCGCAGCGCGGCGTTCATGCAGCATCGGGTTTGATGACGGTGATGTACAACTTCGGCGGCGGCTTCCTGAACCAACAGACAGGTGACGTAACGATGACCGATCCGAAGACGGTTGAAGCGCTTCAGTTCTACGTAGATTTGTTGAAAAATGCTCCGAAGGACGTTGTGTCCTACACGCATGAAGAAGCATTGTCGGCTTTCATGACGGGCAGAACGGCCATGTGGCTGGATGCCACAGCGCTGGCGAAGCGGATTCTGGACCCTGCAAGCTCGCAGGTGTACGACAAGGTTGGTTTTGCACCAACGCCGGAAGGTCCTGAAGGCAAAGCAAGTGCGCTTGCAGGCTGGAACATGTCGATCTCGTCGCAATCAAAAAACAAAGATGCGGCATGGGCATTCATCGTCTATATGAACAGCAAGGAAAACGCAAAAGCCTATGTTGACGGCGGCGGCGTACCAGTCAGAACGTCTATCTACGAAAACGAAGAGCTGGTAGCGGCTGATCCGTCCTACCCGGTACAATTGGCAGCGCTGAGCGATGCGAACGTGCTGGTAGAGAAGGGAATCTCCTGGATTCCGCCGCATGAGAAGCTGGGCCAAATTTTGGACCGTGTCGGCTACTATGTGAGCGCAGCGATGTTCGGAGAGATGACTGTACAAGATGCAGCGGCGAAGGCACAGACAGAGCTTGAAGATATAACGCAATAACGGAACTGGCGGCCGGGCTGCGCAAGTGGGGGCGGTCCGGCCAGTTCATCAGCAAGGAAGGTGGCATCCATGATTCGCTCTTACTTTGAGAAACGGCCTCATCTGATTTACATTATGCCCGCCATCCTCATACTTGGCGCGCTCACGATTATACCAACGATATTCTTGTATGGGTTAAGTGTAACGAATTACGAGCTTGGCTATCCGACCTTCGATTTCGTCGGTCTTGAAAATTATATCCGGCTGTTCACCGGTAAGGATGCCGAGTTCTGGTATTCGGTCGGCATCAGCCTCGGCTTTATGGTTCTGGCGACGGTCACCCAGCTTGCGCTTGGTTTCTGGCTGGCCGTGCTCCTCGATCGGGAGTTCAAGCTGAAATTTCTCGTCTTTGCCTGCATGATCGTGCCGGTGGCGATGACACCGAGTATTACCGGTCAAGTATGGAAGCTGATGATGAATGCGGAGTACGGCGTGCTCAACTACTTCCTGCAGTTTTTTGGCGGCAAAGTGATATGGCTCTCGGGGGAAAATGCATTCTGGTCGACGCTGTTCGTCGACATCTGGCAGAACACGCCGTTCGTGGCGCTGATCATCTATGCGGGTATGCGCTCACTGCCGACCGATCCGTACGAGGCCGCTGCCATAGACGGCGCGGGCAAGCTGCAGACGTTCCGTCATATTACGCTGCCGATGCTGTGGCCGATGATTTTGCTGGCGGTTATTTTCCGGGCGATTGACTCGCTTAAGATGTTCGATATTCCATACTCGCTCACACAGGGCGGTCCGGGCAGCTCTACAGAGTTCCTGAGTCTCCATATCTATAGGCTCGGCTTTGCGGGAACGGGCTGGATCGGACGTTCGGCTGCCGTATCGGTCGTACTGCTTATCTTAACGACGGTGATCAGCATGATTCTGATCAGGCTTTATCGGAAAGGAGTGGAGAATAAGGGATGAATCCGCTAGGGAATAAAAAACTGACGGTGGTGACGGCCGTTCTTCTCCTTATCGTATCCGTGTTCTGCATCTTCCCGTTCATCTGGATGCTTATTATTAGCCTCAAGACGGGGACGCAGACGTATGATCCAAGCATATGGATTTTTTCGCCGACCTTCGAGAATTACAAAAACATTTTTGAAAACCGGCATGCGCTTGATTATTTGAAAAACAGCTCGATTGTTGTGCTGCTGACGACGTTCATCTCGATCTTCATCGGCGGGATGGCGGCGTACGGATTTGCGAGATTCGAATTTAAGAAGAAAGAGAACCGCGCATTCTGGGTGCTGAGCCTGCGGATGCTGCCGCCGATGGCATCGGTCATTCCGATCTTCGTTATGGCCAGCTTGCTCGGCATTCTGGATACGCATCTGGTGTTGATCATCTGCTACATGCTGTTCAACATTCCGTTCACGATCTGGATGATGCGCAGCTTCTTCGAGGAAATTCCGGTTGCGCTGGAGGAAGCGGCCTTTGTCGACGGGGCATCAAGGTTCCAGGTGTTCATTCGCATTATCTTGCCGCTGGCTACCCCTGGACTGATCGCAACCTCGATCTTCTGTATTATCAACTCCTGGAATGAGTTCGTATTTGCGCTCTTCCTGACGAGCTCCGATGCGAGCACCCTGCCGACGACGGTAACTCTGTTCCTGTCTGTAAGCGGCGTCGTGTGGGGCGAGATGTCCGCAATCGGCATCGTGACGATCTTGCCGGTACTGCTCTTTGCGATGATTGTGCAGAAATATATGATTCGCGGCCTTACCTTCGGCGGCGTGAAATAATAGCTTCTACTATACTAGCGACACAACAGATGATGAAAGGCGATGACATGGATGACAAAAATCAGAATGGGTATTGTTGGAGCAGGAACCTGGGGAGAGACGCATGCTTACATTTATAATGATCATCCGGGAGCCGAGGTAGCGGCCATCTGCGATATGAACAAGGAGCGCGCCGCGGCGCTTGCGGCCAAGTTCAATATTCCTGAATCCGGCATCTTCACGGACCACAGAGACATGCTGGAGCACGGCAATATCGATGCCGTTGCCATTGTAACGCCGGACTTCGCTCATACCCGCATCGCTGTGGATTGCGCCAATGCAGGCAAGCATTTCATTATCGAGAAGCCGCTGACGACATCACGTGAGGAAGCGCTGGAGATTGTGGATGCGGTGGAGAAAAGCGGCGTGCGCATGATGGTAGACCTGCATAGCCGATGGAGCCCGCTATTTGCCATTCCGAAGCAATCAATCGTGGACGGTGATATCGGCGAGCCGTACAGCGCGTACTATCGGTTGAACGATATTAAGTGGGTTGCTACTGATTTGCTCCCTTGGGCGGCGAAGTCCTCCATCCTCTGGTTCCTCGGCTATCATAGCGTCGATGTGTTGCGCTGGCTGTTCAACGATGAGGTGGAGCGGGTATATGCCGTATCCAGAGAAGGCGTGCTGAAGCAAGAGGGTGTTGATACCGTTGATATCTACCAGACGATACTGGAGTTCCGCGGCGGCGGCATTGCTACGATGGAGAATGGCTGGATTACCCCGAATACGAATCCGAACGTCAACGATATGAAGCTGAATATTACCGGCACAAAAGGGATGTTCAATATCGACCCTACGCATAGCCAAATGATGGAGCGGTTCACAGAGACGAAGGCCGATCGGCCGGATATGCTCGTGCGCCACTTCATTCACGGTAAGCCGAAAGGCTTCGCTTATGAGAGCATTCGTCACTTCGTCGATCAGCTGATTACGGGCGAGCCGTTCTTCGTCACAATGGAAGATGCGTTCAATACGACAATGGTCATTCTGGCCATTATGGAATCGGCCAAAACGAGAACGCCGGTAAACGTACAATATATGTAAGAAGGCATGAAGGAAAAGTCATGGCCGCTGCACATCAGAGCAGTGGTCATGGCTTTTTGTCGCTTGCATATATTGGTATAAAGAAAGGCTATCGAATTTATCATTTTTTCTTAAATAACCATTGACTTCCTTCTCCGGTGAATGCTACATTATTAATACCTAGTAAGTTAATAGGAATTGTGTAATTAGGCGGTTTAACACCTGCGGCTCGAGCCGATGGTTTGGAGGTTTAGTTATCGTGAATGCCATGTTTCGTGGAAGAGGATGGAGCTTCGGATTTCGATCTGCCATTATTCTTTATTTCATCTGTCTCATTGTATTGCCCATCTTCGGCATTTATACACAGTCCTTTTCGCTCGGCTGGACGCCGTTCTGGGACAGTGTCTCCGATCCGCTTGCATGGAAGGCCGTGCTTCTCACGGTGAAGCTGGCAGTCATTGCGACCTTGATTAACATAGCTCTCGGCACGATGATCGGCTGGGTGCTCATTCGGTATCGTTTTCCCGGGAGAAGTTTTTTGAACAGCCTGGTCGACTTGCCGTTTGCTTTGCCTACCGCTGTCGGAGGGCTTCTGATTCTTCTGTTGCTCGGGCCTAATAGTCTGGTAGGTTCATTAGCGGCATCGGTTGGCATCGAAATCGTATTTCATGAACCGGCAATTGTGATTGCCATGCTTTTTGTGACATTTCCCTTTGTGATTCGCGCTATCCAGCCTCTGCTGGAAGAGCTCGACAAGTCCGAGGAGGAGGCTTCCTATACGCTTGGAGCATCCAAGGCGAAGACGTTTTTCAGCGTCATTCTGCCCACGATGCTGCCTGGCATTCTGAGCGGGGCCATGCTGGCATTCTCCAGAGGATTGGCGGAGTTCGGCGCAGTCGTGCTCGTCGCTGGCAACATTCCGGGGAAGACGCTTGTGGCATCGGTCTTTATATTTGGAGAAATCGAAAGCAATAATCCGCAAGGCGCTGCCGCTGTGTCGGTCATGCTGCTGACGCTGTCATTCCTCATTCTATGGCTGGTCAATCTCCTGCAAGTTAGGAGGACCGGCGCATGACGATAAGAAGAACCTGGATTTGGCTTACGTATCTTGTATTTGCCTTGCTGCTCATCGCACCTTTGGTGAAGATTGTGCTGGGTGCTTGGGAGAATGGCATGCAAGGCCTGATTGACGGACTTACGCGTCCCGAAGCGCTGCATGCGCTGATGATGACGGGAATCATTGTGGTTGTGGTTACCGCGATCAATACGGGCTTTGGTGTCATGCTCGCGCTGTACTTAGTACGGGCGCAATGGATCGGCCCAAGGATGAAGCGACTGCTTAACAGTATAGTTGACTTGCCGTTCGCGGTGTCGCCGGTTATCGGCGGATTAATGATTGTGTTATTGCTGGGTCCTCAGACCGTGATTGGCGCATTATTCGAGGATGCCGGCTTCAAGATTGTCTATGCGCTGCCCGGCATGATTCTGGCTACCTTATTCGTGACGTTCCCGATCATGGTGCGGGAAGTAATGCCGGTGCTGCAGGAGATTGGCGCTCAGCAGGAAGAAGCGGCGTCGACGCTTGGCGCTTATTCGTGGTATACGTTCTGGAAAGTGACATGGCCGTCCATTCGCTGGGGCGTCGTCTACGGCGTCGTGCTGACGGTGGCAAGGTCGCTGGGGGAATTCGGAGCGGTGCTGGTCGTCTCGGGCAATATCATGAACAAGACGCAGACCGCCACGACGCTCGTCTATCAGGATGTCGAGAATTTCAACGTAGTGGCCGCTAATGGAATCGCGCTTGTGCTTGCGGCATTCTCCGTAGGGCTGCTGCTTCTGATGGAATGGGCCAAAAAACGAAAGGAAGTGCATTAGGAGATGCATATCGAGGTTCGCGACTTAAACAAAAGCTTCGGCGATTTCCATGCGGTCAAGGATGTAAGCTTCGATATTGAGAAAGGCAAGCTGATCGGCCTGCTCGGTCCGAGCGGAGGCGGCAAGACATCGATACTGCGCATGCTTGCGGGGCTTGAGACGCCAACCTCCGGCGATATCGTATTCCACGGGCAGCGGGTTAACGACTTGCCTCCGCAGGAGCGGGGCATCGGCTTTGTCTTTCAGAACTATGCGCTGTTCAAGCATATGACGGTATATGACAACATAGCATTTGGATTGAAAGTAAAGAAGCAGACCAAAGAACAAATTCGCGAGCGAGTGATGTATTTGGTCGAGCTGACGGGACTTAAGGGCTTCGAGCATCGTTATCCCCACCAGCTCTCCGGCGGTCAGCGACAGCGTGTAGCCTTTGCAAGGGCGCTTGCTCCGGAGCCGCAGCTGCTGCTGCTCGACGAGCCGTTCGCGGCGATCGACGCCAAGATTCGTACGGAGCTGCGGACATGGCTGAAGGATATGATCGAGCGTTTAGGCATTACCTCGATTTTCGTTACGCATGACCAGGACGAGGCGATTGAAGTCGCTGATGAAATTATGATTATTAGCAAAGGCCGCCTGGAGCAGAAGGGCAGTCCGTGGGATATTTACAAAAATCCGGAGACGCCGTTTGTCGCCAGCTTTATCGGCGAATCATCCATTGTCGATGATCTGTCCGAGCTTCGAGGCTTCGAGGATGCGTCGAATGTGCCCGGCACGAAGGCACTCATTCGTCCTGAATATATCGAGATTGGCAAGGCAGGCGAGATTAAGCTGGCATCCGCTTCGATGCCCGCTGTCGTGAAGCATCTTCACTTCCGCGGCAGTGAATGGATGGTTGAGCTTGCGGTCGGCGATACGAAGCTAATCACTTACCGGTCGCTGGAGAAGGAAGTGCTGCATCCCGGCGATGAGGTGAACGTGCTTGTCCACCGTGCCTATCTGTTCAATGATCAAGCGAGCTGGATCTTGGAGAACCCGCTCAAAGTCGATCCGATGCCGATTCATATCTAATCAAGCCTAGTTGCAGAAAAGAGTGTTGCCCTTATGATACGTAATCCGATTCCCATAAAATATCTGTTGCTTGCGCTGCTGGCTTCCATGACCTTGATCGCGGCTGCTGGATGTGCGAAGAACGATGAGCCCGCAGCCGGTCAGCCTGCTGTTGAAGGCGATGTCACACTCGTAATAGGAGCCTATTCGGTCGTGAAGGATGCCTTCGCAGAGCTGCTGCCGGAATTTCAGAAGCAATGGGAGCAGGAGACCGGCCAGCGTGTGACATTCCAGGAATCGTATGAGGCGTCCGGCACGCAGGCCAGAGCGATCGCAGGCGGATTCGAAGCGGATGTAGCTGTGCTTGCGATGGAGGGCGATCTGGATAAAATATCGGATGCGGGACTTCTGACGCATGATTGGCGTGAACATAACAATAGAGGTATGATTACCCGCTCCATCGTCGTGCTTGGCACGCGTCCGGGCAATCCGCTGGGCATACGGGACTGGTCGGATCTCGCCCGCGACGGGGTGAAGGTGCTCTATCCCAATCCGAAGACGTCCGGCGGCGCCCAGTGGGACATCAATGCCATCTACGGAGCCGGACTCAAGCGTGCGGAAGCGGAGACGGGAGAGAAATCCGCGGAGTATGCCAAGACGTTCCTAAAGTCGGTCCATCGCAACGTGGAGTCGCTGGATAAGAGCGGCAGAGCCTCCATGGCTGCCTTCGAATATGGCGTCGGCGATGTGATTGTGACCTACGAGAATGAGCTGATTGCCCGCATTCAGAAGGGCGTGTCCTATGATATCGTGATTCCGAGGGATACGATCCTGATTGAAAATCCCGCAGCAGTCGTGGATAAAAACGTGGATCGCCACGGCACCCGCCAGGTGGCGGAGGCTTTCGTCGACTATCTGCATAGCGAAGAGGCGCAGCGCCTGTTCGTCAGGCATGGATTCCGTCCTAGCCATGAGGCAATAGCCGAAGAATCCAAGGAAAAGTTCGTCACGCCGGAAGGCTTGTTCGATATTGAATATTTGGGCGGATGGAGCGAGGTTCGCCAGCTGCTGTACGCCAAAAAAGGTGTTTGGTACCAAGTGTTGGCTGATATTTGACGCGTTAATCATGAGGGGAGCATGTCGCCATAGGGGCGGCTGCTTCTTTTTTTTCTGGCGAAAGAAGGGAATTTGATGGATAAACTCGAATAATAGGAAAGCGAATGAAAAGAAGGCAATCAATCGGTTATTGCATTCTTGGGCAAAATCGAATACCATTAGATTAGAATAATTCTAAATTTCTGGCGCCTGCCGTATTGCGGCGGGCCTTCTATAGATCGCTTGCGATACCAACAATGGAGGTGCGATAAGATGAACGTCTCGGCTGAGATAGATAAAATCAAACGAAGCTTAATGGAAAATGGCTATAAGCTGACGACCCAGCGTGAAATTATAGTGCGGGTTCTTCTGGAGAACGAGCAGGAGCATCTAAGCGCAGAGGATGTCTATATGCTTGTAAAGGAAAAATTCCCGGAGATCGGACTTGCAACGGTCTATCGTACATTGGAGCTGCTTGCGGAGCTGCAGATTGTGGCGAAGATGAACTTCGGGGACGGCGTTGCCCGCTTTGACCTGCGCGGCGAAGACCATGAGCATATGCATCATCACCTGATTTGCCAGAAGTGCGGTGCGCTTGAGGAAATCAAGGAAGACTGGCTGACGGAGCTGGAGGAGCGGCTGGAGCGCGAATACGGCTTCAAAGTATTGGATCACCGGCTTGACTTCACGGGCAATTACAAGGAATGCCAAGGCACCGAGTGCAAACGCGATCGCAAGGCTGTGTCGTAGGGTAACTGCGGACAGATTGTTAGCTGTGCGATGCTAGACGTTTCGGACTGCCCATTAATGAGATGGACGTAAGGACTTCAAGCAGGATTGATCTGCTGCTGGAAGTCCTTTTTGTTCATGCAATTACCGTCTCTAAGCGGACAAGAAGAGTCAATAGGTCAGGTTTTAGCTTCTTCCATCCGGTAAGCGCGGACGCAGCTTTCGCATACGCATGACTTGCCCCTTGCCTCTACGGGTATACGAGCAAGAAGCTCCTTCGGGATAGCGGCATGAAAGCACCAGCAATCCCGTGGATTCTCGTCCAACAGGGCCGCGCAGCGGTTGCCGCTTCCACAGAGCGGACATTGGTCGCTCATGTTCATCCCTCCTTGCACAATCAGCCCTGCGGTCCAAAGCCGCAGGGCTGATTGTGATGTTCGTCAGCGATTGAATATAAATTTCTCGATGACATGCTTGACGCCATCTTCATTGTTGGACAACGTCACATAATCGGCGATCTCCTTCAGCATGGGGACAGCATTGCCCATCGCGACACCAAGACCGGCAGCTTGGATCATTTCACGGTCGTTCCATGCGTCGCCGATTGCAATCGTCTCCTCCATTGTGCAGCCGATATGCTCGGCCATATGCTTCAGCGCATGGCCTTTCGTGCCCTCTTTGTGCATGAACTCCAGATAGTGGGCTTTCGACTTCGTAATATGAACCCGGTCGCCGATCAGCGCTTGAAGTTCGATTGCAATTTCGTCCAGACGGTCGGGCTCGTCAATCATCAGCATCTTGTTCGTTGGTTGATCGATGAGCTTGGCAAAATCCGGTTCAATTAAATACGGAATATTGGATAGTTTGGAATAGGCTTTGATCCGGTCATTGTCCTCAGTGCCGTACAACTCGTCATTCACATAGGACTGAAGATGAAGGCCATGCTTCTTGCAGTAGCCGTACAGCTCCTTCGCCGCATCCGCCGGCACGGAACGCTCATACAGAACTTGTCCATCCAGCAGCGTTTTGACGAGAGCACCTTGATACGTGATAATAGGTACATTAAGATTAATGCCTTTCGCAATCTTCTGAGCGGAAGCGAACATGCGGCCGGTAGCCAGCGTTACCGTCACGCCCATCTCGATTGCGGAGGCCATCGCCAAGCGTGTGCCTTCCGATACCGTCAAATTATCGCTTAACAACGTGTCGTCCACATCAATAGCAATCAGCTTATACATACTAGCGGTAGCTCCTCTCTGTTGCCGTCACAGCATTCACAATAAAGTTGATTGTAGCGAAAATCCAGCTTACATACAAGGAGATAATCGAATGGATCATTACAGCGAAGCACCAGTCAAAAAGAAATCGGGATTCATATACGTCATCGGCGTATTTGCACTGCTTATTATCGGATACATTTTCGGATCGCTATCGGTTTCGATGCGCTACCCGATTTTGAAGGAGCCTACATTTAAGCAATTTAATGCTTCCTATACGAAAATATTGAACGACTATCTGGAAGGAGCGGAGCCGGAGGATTTGATCAACGGCGCTGCCCGCGGTATGGTCGCTTCGCTTGAGGACCCGTTCTCACAATATTTGGTTGGAGAGCAGGGAGAGGCCTATACCCAGTCTTATGAAGGCGAGTTTTATGGCATCGGCGCCAACATGAGGAAGGAAGAAGAGCAGTACGTCATTACTTCGGTCATTAAGGATACGCCTGCGGAGCGCGGTGGCGTCCTGGCAGGCGATGTCATTCTTGCGGTTGACGGCAAGGAGGTCAAGGGCTTGTCGTTCCAGGAGCTGCTTGGTCTCGTGCGCGGCGAGGAGGGCAGCTCCGTGACGCTCAAGATCCAGCGCCCAAGCGAAGAAGGGCCGTTAGATATTACGCTGAAGCGTGCCCCTATTCCAGTTCATACGGTGTCGGCGGAGCGGCTGAATGACGGTGTCGGTCATATTACGATTAGCCGGTTTGCCGAGAATACGGCGAAGGAATTCAAGGAGGAGCTTGCCAAGCTGGAAGAGGAAGGACCACTGAAGGGGCTCTTGCTTGATATGCGCTCCAATCCGGGCGGGCTGTTGACGTCTACAATCGAGATCGCCAGCGTTCTTATCCCGAAGGATAAGAAAATATTGGATGTGGTCTACAAAAATGAGCGCCAGACGGTCAGCTTCTTGTCCCATCAGGAGAAAGAGTGGAAGGTTCCAATCACTGTGCTGGTGAACGGACAATCCGCAAGTGCCAGCGAAGTGATGGCGGCAGCATTGAAGGAATCTGCCGGAGCGCAAGTTGTAGGAGAGACGACATACGGCAAAGGCGTCGTTCAAGCGTTCAGGGAATTTCCCGATGGATCTGTGCTGAGCCTGACAGAAGCGCAATGGAAGACACCGGGCGGGACATGGATTAACAAGCAAGGCGTCGCTCCGGATTATGAGGTATCGCTGCCTGAATATGCGAAGGTCAGACCGCTCGCCACAGGATCGAAGATGCAGAAGGGAAGCTACGGGGACAATGTCATCACACTCCAAATAATGTTGCGTGAGCTGGGCTATGGTCCGCTTGGCAAGGAAGGCGTCTTCGACGAGCAGACCGAAGCGGCACTCAAGGCTTTCCAGAGCGCTGAAGAGCTGGAAGCAACCGGCGTGTTCAACGACAAGACAGGCTACAGGCTTGTTGAGCTGCTCCGCGAGAAGCTGGCGAAGGAAGATACGCAGCTGGATAAAGGCATTGAGGTGCTGCAAGGCCTCTCCAAGTAAGGGGAGAGCACAAGTCTCGAAAAATCAGAAGTCCGAATTCGGCGGTGAGCGCCGGTTCGGACTTTTGTTGTTCATTGGCTGATGAGGATGCGAAGGCAAAGGAAAATGAATGAACCATGCAGAAGGAGTACAACTTAAGGAAGGAAGAGCGTATGAGGCTGTTTTGCTTGAACCACCGACATAAGCTAAAGTCATCGCCAATTTTAAGGCTTGTTTCTTGACAATCTCATTGATAATGATTATCATAACTGTGAGAACGATGATCAGTAAGGACAAAGCGGCGCGGGGTGACCTATGAAGAAGATCAAGTATTGCAGGCGTAATTTGAAAAACGGCTCCAAGTCTCTGTACAAGGCGATGAAGGAGAACTATCCCGACATTAAGCGCAAGAAAAGCGATTGTCTGGGCAATTGCAAAACCTGCAAGATGGAATGCTTCGTTGTAGTGAAATCCAAAACGATAAGCGCGCCAACACCGGATTTGCTTTATAAGCGATTGAAAAAAATGATCGGTTAGCCATAATAGTGGTGGATTTAGAAAGGGCGGCCATATGCCGCCTCTTTCTTTTATGTTAGAATAAGTATAAATAAGAAAAGAAGAGGTGCACATTTATGAAAGATTCTCTAGCCAAAGCGCTTAACGAACAAATGAACTTCGAGTTCTACTCCGCTCATGTGTATCTTGCCATGGCAGCTTATTGCTCCGGTGATAGCCTGGATGGTTTCGCTAATTTCTTTATTGTACAAGCTGAGGAAGAACGGTTCCACGCTATGAAAATATACAAGTTCCTGAATGACCGGGGACGCCGCGCGACGCTTGATGCGCTGCCTGAGCCAAACAACGATTACGATTCCGTGCTGCATGCCTTCGAGCAAGGCTACAAGCACGAACAACAAAATACGGAGCGCTTCTATCACTTATCCGATCTTGCGATGAATGATCGCGAGCATGCGACGATCAACTTCCTGAAGTGGTTTATCGATGAGCAGGTGGAAGAGGAAGCATTGTTCGACAGCATTATTAACAAGCTTAAGCGGATCGATAAGGACAGCAACGCGTTTTATATGCTGGATACGGAATTCGCAGGCCGCTCGTTTACGGCGCCAGCTGAATAACAAGAACAGGCTTGGAGACGGACGAACGTCTCCGGGCTTTTTTTTAGTTTTGGGCAACCTATGCCAGAAGAAAGGGGTTCACACATGATTAATCAAGCGACACCACAAGATGCGGATAGAATTATGCCGTTAATGCTGTCAGCCATCGATTCCATTGCATACACACTGTCAGGCACCCGCGATGAGGAGGAGACATGGCGCATACTGGCCGATGCTATCCGGCAAGAGGATAACCGGCTGAGCTATCGCAATATTATTGTAGACCAGCGTGATGGCGCTATAGCAGGCATGCTGATTTGTTACTCAGGAGATGAGGCTGATCGGCTGGATCAACCGATACGCGACAGGCTTGCGCGCGATCACGGACCGGAAGCGGCGAAAGCGCTCGTACCGGAGTGCCGTCCGGGCGACTTCTATCTCGATGCTGTTGCGGTAGATGAACGCTATCAGGGTCAGGGTATTGCGAAAGCATTGATCGGAGCGTTCGAGCAAAGAGGTGCTGAAGCCGGCTGTGCCCGATTGTCTCTGATTGTCGAGCAATACAATGACCGCGCACGTGCGCTGTACAAGAAGCTAGGGTATCGGGAGGACGGTTTGCTGGATGTTGGCGGCAGTTCATATACCCGTATGATCAAGGATATTTGAAGCCGGGGCAGGCCCCGGTTTTTCTCTATGAACTCTATTATCATTTCATAGACACGTGCCGATCAACATGATAGGATGATCTGGTATATGTTTCTAGGTGAATATGGGAGGACGTGGAGAACTAGATGAAGAAGCTAGGATATAAGGCTGTAGCCAGCTCCCTGCTGGTTGCAGGCTTGCTGCTGGCGCCCGTTTCTGCTGTAACGACGGACGTTGCGGCTGCTGCCAGCTCCGCCAAGGAGACGACGGCATCGATTCAACTATGGGTGGATGGAAAGCAGCTTAAGCTGTCGGCACCTATCTACAAAGAAAACGGCGTAACGCTTGCTCCCTTGACGGATTTGCTGAATGCACTGGAGGCTTCTTCGGTCTATGAGAAGAAGTCGCAGACGGTCATTATCCGCAGCAGTACGCTCACGATTACATTGGCAATCGGGCAGAAGGAAGCGATTGTGAACGGCAAGACGGTGAAGATGGATGCAGCGGCAACAACTCAAAACAACGTCGTCTATGTTCCGCTCCGCTTCATCGCCGAGAAGCTGGAAGCTAAGGTGGAGTGGGATAAGGCTGCCAACGCCATTAAGGTGAAAAGCTGGTATTATCAGCAATTGGAGAAGTATGAGGAGGAAGAAGAAACGGGAGCGGTCTATCGCGAAGAAGACAAGCTGTCCTCCACCCAAATTGTTGATTTGTTTGACGAAAGCGTCATGATGATCATGACGAACAAAGGGCTGGGCAGCGGTGTGGTTATTGGCGAGGATTTGATTTTGACCAATTATCATGTCATCTTCGACGCAACTTCCGCTATTGCGAATTCGATCTATTATGACGAGTTCAAGGTGAAGGGTGTCGTCGCCTATGACGAGGAAGCTGATTTGGCGATCTTGCGTACAGAAGAACCTATGGATTTGGTTCCGGTTGGTCTGAGCTACGACTATCTTGCCCGCAAGGGTGATCGCGTCTATGCGATCGGAAGCCCGCAAGGCTTGATGAATACGGTCTCTACGGGACTTATTAGCAATTATCATTTCGAGAACGGCGTTTCTTATCTTCAAACGAATGCTCAGACGGACCATGGCAGCTCCGGCGGCGCCTTGTTCAATGAATACGGCGAGCTCGTAGGAATTACGACTGCCGGTATGGATAACTCCTTGGCCAACATCGGTATTGCGGTATCTGCCTTCCACGCGGCTGAATTGGTTGAATCAGTGACAGAGGATATGGTGAAGAAGGCTGCATTCTTGACGCCTCCGCTTCCGGACTCGCTGAAAGGCGTAGCGAATGAAGAGATTCAGAAGCTGATGAAAAAGGAATTTTCCGTCGCGCAGACGCTGGAGGGCAATGCTGAGATTACGAACTGGCAAGTGCGCCGCGATGCGGACGGCTGGCTCGTATTTACGGCTAATATCGATCCCGTCTTCTATCTCTATTATGGAGCGGCGACGGCAGGCGAGCTGAGATTATGGTCGGTGAATCTGGCGCATGAGCTTCATCGCATGCTGCCTGATGAGCAGATTCAGGTGACGATTTCGTTCCAGCGCGATTACAGCTTCCAACCAAGAGGCCTCGCTTCTGACGAAGTGACTCCGCTTGGTGAAGGCAAATGGCGTGTTCATTATCCGGTCATCGACTTGCAGCTGAAAGACCAGCTCTATATAAAAACCAGATTCTAGTTCAAAAGAGGACGTCCTTGCCGAAAGCGGCGAATAGGGACGCCTCTTCTTTTTTGGCGTGAAGTTCGGTACAATAGAAGGCAGCTTGTCGCTGTCCCATGGATAGCGGCGTATGCACACTGACTAAAGTTAGAGAGGTTTATCCCCATATGAAAGTCGTGCTATCTACCCTTAACGCCAAGTTTATTCATACGTCGCTCGCTCTGCGCTGTCTGAAGGCATACAGCGAGCATCAATTCGATATTGATATTGCGGAATACACCATTAAAGACCCGGCGATGAACATCGTGTCTGACTTATTCTCCAGAAATCCCGATGTCATCGGCTTCTCCTGTTATATCTGGAATATTGAAGAGACGATTACCGTCGTCAATATGCTGCGCAAGATTAAACCGGACATCCGTATCGTCCTTGGCGGCCCGGAAGTGAGCTATGATACCGAGCAATGGATGGAGCGTCTGCAGGATATCGATTTCATCGTAATGGGAGAAGGGGAAGAGACCTTCCATCACTTGCTGACGGAGCTTGAAGGCGACGGAAAATTCCATATGGTATTCGGGCTGGCTTACCGCAAGCGTAAAGGCGAAGAGTCGGAGATTGTGATTACTCCCGGCCGTCCGAAGCTTAACCTGAATGAACTGCCTTCTCCGCACCGGTTCAAGGAGGATATTCCTCATCTGGGCAGCCGCGTTGTTTATTTTGAGACGAGCAGAGGCTGTCCGTTCAGCTGCCAGTTTTGCTTGTCCAGCATCGAGGTGGGGGTGCGGTACTTTGATATGGACCGGACGAAATCCGATATTCTATATCTGATCGAGAATGGCGCCAAGCTGATTAAGTTCGTGGACCGGACCTTTAACATTAAGCGGGATTATGCGCTGGAGATGTTCCAATTTCTCATTGAGAACCATCAAGGCTGCGTGTTCCAATTCGAGATTACGGCCGACATCATGCGGCCGGAGGTGCTCGATTATTTGGCCGAGCATGCGCCTCCCGGCATCTTCCGCTTCGAGATTGGCGTCCAATCGACCAATGATCCGACTAATCTTGCGGTTCAGCGCCGCCAGAACTGGTCCAAGCTGGTCCGTACGGTGACGAAAGTGAAGGATTCTGGCAAAATTGATCAGCATCTGGATTTGATTGCAGGCTTACCGCTGGAAAACTACGATACGTTCAGAGGAACGTTCAATGATGTATTCGCCTTGCGGCCAGAGGAGCTGCAGCTTGGCTTCCTGAAGATGCTGCGCGGAACGGGATTGCGTCTGGATGCCGAGAAGTGGGGCTATATCTATATGGACAGAGCGCCATATGAGATGCTGGGCAACGATCTGATGCCGTTCGGCGATATCGTCCGCATTAAGCGGGTAGAGGATGTGCTGGAAAAATATTGGAATGCGCACCGGATGGATCATACTTTGCTTTATTTGGTCGATCGCGTCTTCCCGTCTCCATTCGATTTCTTCCAGCTGTTCGGCGATTATTGGGAGCAGCGCGGCTGGCAGAAGATCGGCCATCAGCTGGAGGACCTGTTCTCGCGGCTATGGTCTTTCCTTACAACTGTCAGCCAAGGGGAAGCGGCCGGACTGGCGGAGGAGTACAAGGATAAGCTGGATCTGGATGCGGTGCTCGGTCTCATGAAATATGATTATTTCCTGAACCATAACTACAAGCCGCGCAAGATCTGGTGGGACTTTACGATGGAGAAGCAGGAATGGTCCGGCTGGATGAAGAAGCTGGGCGAATCGCCGGAGATCGTCTCCGGGAACTTCGCAGCATTGGGGCTTCACGAGCGGGAGCTTTACAAGCACGCTGTTCTGGAGATTATGCCATTCGATCTGGCTGTATTCCTGGAGACGGGAGAGCTGCGCAGGGACCGGCATACGCTGCTTGTGGTGATCTATGCGCTTGGACAAGAGGGAAGCAAGCCAAAGCCGCGTCCGTTCATGATGGCGTTGGAACCGGCCGCAGTCCGACCGTAACAAAGATTGATAACGGCGAAAATAAGGACCATCCCGGCAGATTAATCTGCCGGGATGGTCCTTATTCTTTGGTATGTGTTGCTTCAGCGTGTCTTAAGAAGCAGGAACGGAGCATCGCAGCACCGTCAATGATCCGCACAATTCATAACGCCCCAGTGTTGCCGGGAGCAGGAAGCAGTCACCTGTCCGCGCAGGCAGCTCGCCGTCCCCCCAGCGCAGGTGCCCCTCGCCTTCCGCAATCATCAGGATGATGAAGCTCTCTATGGAGGTATCAGCTGCTTCGCTGTAATTAATCAGGCCCTTCTCGACGTGAAAATAAGGCGATTCTGCTATCGTCAGCCAATGCCCTGCCTGGAGATCCGATGTGTCCATCCGGCTGGCGCCGACATCGTGATAAGCAATGACCTGCAGCGAATCCTTGATGTGCAGCTCTCGCGGATTGCCATCCAGTCCCGGACGGTCGTAATCATACAAGCGATAGGTGGTATCGGAGTTTTGCTGAATCTCGGCTACTACAACGCCAGAACAGAGTGCATGCACCGTACCGGCAGGGATGTAGAAGGCATCTCCGGCTTTGACGGATACTTCATGAAGCGTATCCATAATCCGGTCTTCTTCAATGGCTGTCACCATGGCCTGCGCATCGATGTGTTCCTTCAGCCCATATATGATTTTCGCTCCCGGCTTGGCCTCGAGTATATACCACATCTCCGTCTTCCCCGACTCATCATCGGGCAAGCCTTCGTAATCATCGGCGGGATGAACCTGCACGGACAGATCGTCATTGCAGTCCAGCAGCTTGATCAATAAAGGGAACCTACCGTTGCCAGCAGATGAGCCCCGTGTGCCGAGCCACTCGCAGCCGTACTTCTCCCGTATCTGATCCAGGCCAAGCCCCTTTAACGGACCGTTCTCGACACGGGTAATGCCGTTGGGGTGATCGCTGATCATCCAGCCTTCGCCGATATCGCCCGGAGGCAGCTCCAGACCGAAGTCTTCCAAGGCGCGGCCGCCCCATATCCGTTCCTTCATCTCCGCTTTGAATTGAAGCGGGTATGCTTTAATGCTCATATGGAGCAACCTCCTGTGACTGCTATTTTGAAAAGAATGATAGAGGTTGGCCAGGCTGGAACAATTCCAGAATTTCGCCGTCTGGACCATAGAAGAAGAAATACCTCGCACCGTTCGGCAACGTCGTGATGTCGGTATCACGCAGCTCTACCGGCAATCCCTTGATGCGCTCGACCTCTGCGTCAAGATCATCTACGGTCAAGGCGATATGGTGAACTTTGCCTTCCGCAGGCAGCGAATCATTATAGCCTTCAATTAATTCAATCTCGGTTTCTTCATGGCCGGGAAAAGCAAGAAAAGCCAGCCGAATGATGCCGTTCGTATGTGTCATCGTATATTTATGGACGAGTCCAAGCACTTCCGTATAGAAGGAGACAGATGCTTCAATATTTTTAACCATAATGCCAATATGCTCAAGCTTTTTGACTGCCACGGGGACATTCTCCTCTCGTTTATCAGAACAATGAAATGAATGGTTGTTCTAGACGGTTTTTCGTTTCTCTACCGCAATCAGATAGGGAGCGGCGCTTCGCTGCGGCTGGCGGTACAGTACTGCTTGTCCGAGCGACTGCGGCAAGCCTGCAGCCCACGCTTCCACAGCAGCGGCTTCTAGGTCGCCGCCGGGATGGCCGGGGTAGAGCACGCATGTCAGAATGCCTCCGGGACGAAGCAGGCCCATCGCGGCTTGCAGCGCCTCAATCGTGGACTCTGGCTGGGTCACGATACTTTGATCGCTGCCCGGAAGGTATCCCAAATTAAACATTATGGCGGCTATTTGGCCGGTGTGTTCCGGCGCGACCGCCTTCGCCATCCCCGCATGGTCCTGCAGCAGAAGCTGCACCTGAGGAAGCCCTCCCGCTGCTTCAAGCCGCTCGCGGGTCCGATCAAGGGCGGACTGCTGGATGTCGAAGGAATAGACGACTCCTTTGGAGCCGACCAGCTCAGCAAGTGCTAGCGTATCGACGCCGCCGCCTGCTGTCGCGTCGATGACGGCGTCTCCGCTGCCGGCGCGCTCCGAAGTCCACTTATGGGCCATGCTTAGCACGGACAAGAATCCCACCGCTTACACCTCCCGCTGCCACAGCCGGCCTTGCCACGTATTGCGGCGGCGCAGCTCGGCGTCGATGCCGTTCAGCACTTCCCATTTCTTCAAGCTCCACATCGGGCCGATCAACAGATCTCTTGGTGCGTCGCCGGTCAGGCGATGAACGATCATCTCCGGCGGCAGCAGCTCAAGCGAATCTACGATCAGCTTAATATATTCGTCCTGCTCCAGGAATTGCAGCAGTCCCGCTTCGTATTGATTTACCATCGGCGTCTTGCGCATCAAGTGGAGCAGGTGGATCTTGATTCCCTGCACGTCCATCCGCGCGACTGCCCGGCAGGTATCGATCATCATTTCATGAGTCTCCTGCGGCAAGCCGTAAATAATATGCGCGCATACCCGTATGCCCCGCTCCCGCAGACGCCTTACGGCGTCGAGATAACATTCCGTATCATGGGCGCGGTTAATAAGCTGGGAGGTCGATTCATGGACGGACTGCAGTCCCATCTCGATCCAAAGGTAAGTACGCTCATTCAGCTCGGCCAAGTAGTCGACGACATCGTCAGGCAGACAGTCCGGACGAGTTGCAATGGACAAGCCCACTACGCCGGGCTGCTGTAGAATGACCTCGTAATACTCGCGAAGCTCCTCTACCGGAGCATACGTATTCGTATAGGCCTGGAAGTAGCCGATATAACCCGCCTCCGGCCACTTTTGATGCTGCCGGTCCCGAATCGTATTGAACTGGGTCACCAGATCGTCGCGCCGTCTGCCGGCGAAGTCTCCCGAGCCGCGTGCGCTGCAGAATGTGCAGCCGCCTTTGGCGATGCTGCCGTCCCGGTTGGGGCAAGTGAATCCGGCGTCCAGCATCACCTTGAATACTTTGCCGCCGAATTGCTCCCTCATTTCGTAATTCCACGTATGAAATCTTTTATCAGCCCAGAGCATCGGTTGTCCGGGCGCCCCTATATCAATCATGAATTTCCCCTTCTTCCACAACGTTCACCCTTCATTTTAACGAAAAACGGACCGAAAAGCCATGCTTGCACAACGCCAACAGAATAATCGTTCGGATATCGGGAAAACTGGAAGCTAACGCGAGAAAACCGTAATTTAGGCTTGAAAAACCTAACATGATGTGTTATATTAAAAGTGCGACAAATCAATGAAAATACCTGACATAGTCTAAATGTAACCGCACACATGAAAAGTCGATTAATTGGAAACGGGATTATATAAATCGATGAGGTGATGTGAGATGAATTTGACAAAAATTCCGAATGGCGATGAGAAAGTAACCGTAGAACTGACAGTGAAGGAACTGATGGCGCTGGCAGGCGTACACTTCCACGCCAACCATGACGTGAAGGTATCTGCGCGCCGGAAGCTGAATATGGTGCTGGAAGACGCATGGGAGAAGGACGGCAAGGACAACGCGCCGATCTCGTACCAGTTCCTGAACTGATTGCAGGAGATACATGTCTGAATCGCAAGAGGCGTTTCTCGCGAGGAGCCAACGAAGGGCTTCGCGAAGACGCCTCTTTTTTGTGCAGCATTTTCCTGTTGGGAGATTAGGAGAAAAACGCTTTACAACGGGGGCAGAGTTGGTCACAATAAGGACTGACCATTTATCAAGCACGTTATGTGATTAGCCTACAAAAGAGGAGAATAACGATATGCGTTTAAGAGGTAGAAAAGGCATCCGAGAGAATTTGGAAGGACAGCCGGAGCTGGTTGTGCTGGACGCAACGCCGCATCGCGGCAAGTGGCGCGAGTTTTTCGGCAACGATAATCCCATTTATGTGGAGCTAGGCATGGGCAAGGGGCGTTTCATCAGCCAGATGAGCGTACGCAATCCCCATATCAACTTCGTTGGGGTGGACATGTACGACGAGCTGCTGAGAAGAGCAAGTGAGAAAGCGCGTATCGCATGGGAAGAGAAGGGCGAGGAGACGCCTCCGAACCTGGCTCTGCTGCGCGCCAACATTGAAGACATCGAGAATATGTTCGCTCCGGGCGAACTGGAACGTGTCTATCTGAACTTCAGCGATCCATGGCCAAAGAGCAAGCATGCGCGCCGCAGATTGACGCATCAGCGTTTTGTATCCAAATATATCGAGATTCTGAACGAGCGCGGCGAAATTCATTTCAAGACGGATTCCCAGTCGCTGTTCGAATTTTCGCTTAACAGCTTCGCCGATATGGAGCTGGTTATGCGTAATATCTCGCTGCATCTGCATAAGGACGAGCCTCGTGAGGATCTCGTATTTACCGAATACGAAATGAAATTTATGCAGAAGGGCCAGCCGATCCATCGGTTAGAGGTGGTTATCGGTTCGGAGGCGCTGCGCGAACATCGCGAGAATAAACAAAAAAGCCTGCGGGATGAAGCGGCCGCAAGCTCTGATTCCAATGAAGATGGTACAGATGAATAATAATGATGGCTATATGATAGCCGCCGGATAGATCCAGAAGTAATAGACGGTGTAAGCCGTGACCGTACCGATGATCGCTCCGGCGGCGACGTCTGAAGGATAATGCAGGCCCAGATGCATCCGCGACCAGGCGACGGACAGGGCGATGATCATGGCCGCCGGCGTGAACGCCAGCGTCCAGATTCCTCCGGTCAGCAGCAACGGCACAATCCATGCGAAGATCGCTGTCGTATGTCCGGACGGGAATGAGGAATCCTGCAGCGGCTTCGGGCAGGTCTGGACCTCGGGCATCGCCTGGTATGGACGAAGCCTCTTGAATTTACGTTTCACAATGGCAACCGGTAGATGACTGATGGCAACCGCCGCAAGGCATTGCCATCCTGCCGTGTTCCAGGGAGCGGGTGCAAGCAAGGCAAGCAGCAGGGCGGAGACGAGCGTGAACGTAGCGCCGCCCATATGCGTGACCGTGCTCAGCCATCTGTCGACCGCCTGGTACATCCTGCCGCCAGAAGTCCTCCGATTCGCCCACATTAGCATTCTTCGCTCTCTAGCTCTCATCCAACCTATCATTCTCTGCATCGCTGTCATCCTCTCTCCCGTAGGCAGGCTGAACTCCATCTCTTGTTTCTATTGTAACAAAAGATTATTGCCGGAGCGTTAACGAAATAATAATTCTGAATTAACTCTACCTTCATACCCTCTTAATCCGTTTCAAACATACGCGCTCTATCCTTATAAGTAAGTACGCCCGCGAGCAGCTGTAGGTTGCGGGACAACAAGGAGGAGAGGCGAATTTGAAAATCGCGATATTTACCGATACGTACGATCCCGATGTGAATGGTGTAGCCCGGACGCTAAGCAGGTGGACCTGTTACCTGGAGACAAAGGGAGTGCGCAGCAAAGTATTTGCGCCGGAGCCCTCTGTGTCTTTTCATCCCCTTGCCCCATCACATGCCGTGGAACGATTCGCGAGCTTGCCGTTTTTCCTCTACCCCGAATGCAGGCTTGCCCTTCCTAATCCGGCTCATATCCGAAGAGAGCTTGCCCGCTTCCAGCCTGATCTCATTCATGTCGCCACCCCGTTCAACCTAGGCCTGTTCGGCATTCACTACGCCCGCAAATACAACATTCCGCTCATCGCTTCCTACCACACCAACTTCGATCAATATTTATCGTTTTACAATCTACAATGGATGGAAAAGCTGTTATGGAGGTATATGAATTGGTTTCATCGGGACTGTAAGGCTATATTTGCGCCTTCTGAGACGACTCGTCTGGCCTTAATCGACCGTGGCTGGGAGCCCTCGAGGCTGAAGCTGTGGAGCAGGGGTGTGGATCATGGGACATTCCATCCCCTGGTGAACAGGCATGAGCATCGGGAGAGAAACGGCATCGGCGTGAACGTTTTTCTAGCCTTTTATGCCGGGAGATTGGCGCCGGAGAAGGACATGGAGACCGCGATTGATGCCTTTGCCATGTTCCAGAGAGCGTCGGCTCCGGATGCGGTGTTCGTTATTGCGGGCGATGGACCATCCGCCGCTGCTTTGATGGACAGATGTGAACGTGCTGGCGTGAATGCTACGTTTATCGGTTTCGCCGACGCCGGGGAGCTGCAGCGCTGGTACGCCTCCGCCGACGTGCTGCTTTTTCCTTCGCCAACTGAAACCTTCGGCAATGTCGCTCTAGAAGCAATGGCCTGCGGAACGCCGGTTATCGCGGCGGATGCAGGCGGTGTGCGCGATACGGTAAGAGATGGGGAGAATGGCTTGCTCAGGCGTCCCGGCGACGCGGAAAACTTCGCTGAAGCGCTTGGGCTCCTATTTGCCGACGAGGAACTGAGGGAGAGGCTGGGGCGGAATGCTCATGCCTATAGCCTGTCGCAATCCTGGGACGCGATATTCGACACCCTTCTTGCGAGTTGTATGACGATTGCCGCGGCATCCTGGCATGAGATCCCAGCTGTTCGGGAAAGGCAGATTAATTAATTTTAATAAGATCGAAACAATCAAGGACATTTGTGCTAAAAACGAAGCATTTGGTTGAGAATAAGACGGAAGCGACGAAAAGCGAGGGGAACAGTCTCCCCCGATTGAATGCAAGCGTTTTTCTGACGGAATTAAGCGTAAATAAGTCAAATTCCCATTTTGACAAAGTGGGAGGTTTCCGTAGAAAATCAGGAAGTCATAAGAAAGTTAAAAATTCACATCGGCTGACTGAAAACAAAAAGAAAGCCCGACTCGTATAGAGATAAGGAGCGGGCACACACAAAATGGGGTTTTAAGGGGGCAATACCGTATGATTTTTACCGTAGTGTTTATTATTTTTCAGGTTGTACTGGCCTGTATCGCGGTGTACCAATTCTCGCTCTCCCTGTTCGGATTCATGAAGAATAAGAGCAGGAAGCGCCATGCGCCAAACAAATCGTTCGCCGTGCTCGTAGCCGCGCACAACGAAGAAAAGGTAGTTGGCGCCCTAATCGAAAATTTGAAGAAGCTTGATTATCCGGAAGAATTGTTCGACATCTTCGTCATCTGCGACAACTGCACAGACGGCACAGCCGATATTGCCAGAAGCATGGGCGTGCACGCCTGCGAGCGGACGAACTACCATCTGCGGGGCAAAGGCTACGCGATCGAATGGATGCTCAAGGAGCTATGGGCGATGCCGCGCCAATATGACGCAATCGTCATGTTCGACGCCGACAACCTGGTCAACCGCGACTTCCTGCAGCTGATGAACGACGATCTGTGCGAGGGCCATCAAGTCATTCAAGGCTACCTCGATACCAAAAATCCGGGCGATTCCTGGATCACGGCAGCTTACGCCATTACGTACTGGTACTGCAACCGCTTGTGGCAGTTGTCGAGAACCAACTTGAAAATGAGTAACTTCCTGGGTGGAACGGGCATGTGCTTCGAATCCAATCTGCTGAAGGAAATGGGATGGGGCGCAACGAGCCTTGTGGAGGATCTGGAGTTCTCCATGCGCTGCGTAAAGCGCAATATCTATCCGATCCTGAATTACGACGCCAAGGTGTACGACGAGAAGCCGGTATCGTTCCGCGCTTCTGCCAGACAGCGACTGCGCTGGATGCAGGGACACTTCAACGTGGCCCGCAATTACTTCTTCCCGCTTCTATGGGCGAGCATTAAGGAACGCAACCTGGTCAAGTTCGACGCCGCAATCTATACGATTTCCGTCTACAATACGCTGCTCGGCTTCCTGCTGACAGCCGTGATGTGGATCGATATGGCGCTTCCGGCTCCTAACGTCATCCATTCGCTCTATGGGTACCTGCCATGGTGGCTGATCGGAATAGTGATTGCCGCTACGGTCCTGCAATTCCCGGCAGCGATGATGATGGAGAAGGTGAGAAGCAAGAAGATGTACATGCACTTGCTGACGCTGCCATTCTTCTTGATCTCCTGGTGGCCCATTACGTTCTACGCGTTCTTCACGCAAAACAACAAGACATGGAGCCACACGCAGCATACGCGCGTTGTCCGTATCGAAGAAGTGCAGAGCAAATAAAGCAATCGCCGCTGTTGACATGCAATAGGCGGTATGCTATAGTAATTCAGTATTGTGTTATGACATATTCGCACAAGCAGAAGCGCCCGCTTCTCACCTTTCGGCTTGGCTGACTGGTTCGCGATAATCGGATGGGTATGCTGACGTTCCTTCGGGAGCGGCACTAGCAGAATCAATGAACGGTTATGAGATGCGGGTTCTAGCGAATCCGCATTTTTTTTATTTGGATCAATAAGATCGTATACCATTTTGGAGGTGGCACGTTATTAGCAGAGAACATCAAATCAACGATGAAATCCGGGCCAGAGAAGTTCGTTTGGTAGGAGCGGATGGAGAGCAGATCGGCATTAAATCGACTCGCGACGCGTTGCAGCTTGCTGCTGACGCTGGTCTGGATCTGGTGAACGTTGCGCCGACGGCCAAACCGCCGGTATGCCGCATCATGGACTACGGCAAATTCCGTTACGAGCAACAGAAGAAAGACAAAGAAGCGCGCAAGAATCAGAAAATCGTTGACGTGAAGGAAGTCTGGTTCCGCGCCAATATTGAGGAACATGACTATCAAGTGAAATTCCGCAACGTCGTCAAGTTTCTGAATGAAGGCGACAAGGTGAAGGCTTCCGTACGCTTCCGCGGCCGCGAGATCACGCATGCGTCGATCGGCCAGAAGATTCTGGAACGTCTGTCCAAAGAGGTTGCCGAAATATGCAATGTCGAGCGCGCTCCCAAGCTGGAAGGCCGGAGCATGATTATGATTTTGGCACCAAAAACCAACAGCTAACGGCTGGACCAACATTAAGGAGGATAAACTGACATGCCAAAGATGAAAACGCACAGCAGTCTGAAGGACCGCTTCAAAATTACCGGTACTGGTAAAGTGAAACGCTACAAAGCTTACAGAAACCACTTGCTTTCGCACAAATCGGGACGTCAAAAACGCGTTCTTGCGGGTCAACCGCTTATGGCCGCTGGCGACGTTCGCCGTTTGCAGCAAGGTCTTTCCAACCTGAAATAATCATCGTTTAAGATACAAATTCAACCCACAGGAGGTTTCCACTCATGGCAAGAGTTAAAGGCGGCTTTGTCCGCGCTCGTCGTCGTAAAAGAATTCTAAAGCTGGCTAAAGGTTATTTCGGTTCGAAACATCGTCTGTTTAAAACAGCGAAGGAGCAAGTAGGCAAGTCCCTTATGTACGCTTACCGCGACCGTCGTAACAAAAAACGCGACATCCGCAGACTGTGGATCGTTCGTATCAACGCAGCAGCTCGCGTGAACGGCCTGTCCTACAGCAAATTCATGCATGGTTTGAAGCTTGCGGGCGTAGAAGTTAACCGCAAGATGCTTGCTGACCTGGCTGTTAACGATATTACATCGTTCAACTCCCTGGCTGGCGTTGCCAAACAAAAAATCAACGCTTAGTCGATACTGAGCGTTTCAAGAGGCCTCGCCTTTCGTCACAAACGTGACGGAGGCGAGGCCTCTTTGCGCTTGCCCGCGGACAAACATACAGGCATGCCGAAGCCACTCTGAATACATTGAAGAATAACGGGAAAGGAGGGATTTGGCATGCGTAATAATGTTTCCAGGGCACAAGTGCGGAAACTGGTCGGCAAATCCATCTATGCAATGCGCAAGGACGGTTCCGTTGTCTCGGGCAAGCTGGTCGCGCTTCGGGGCAACCGGCTCATTATGTCTAAGGGCAAAGGAAAAGGTTCGAAGGGCAAGAAAGCAAGAACAAAGGCTTTCTTCTTATGGCCGCTGCTTCTGTTTGATCTGCTCGCCATCGGAACACTTCCGTTCTGGGGCGGCGGCTTCGGATTTGGAGGCGGCTTTGGCGGAGGATACGGCGGCTGTGGCTGCGGCGTGCCGTCTTGCGGCGGCTGCGGTTATGGCGGAGGCGGCTATCCCGGCGGCGGATATTTCAACGGGTACTGATAAGGTTTAATTACTAGGATGGCGAGGCCAGCGGTTTAAGCAGTTCATAACATTGAAGCTCCGGAACATACCGGACGGTGTGATAGCCGAGCTTGTTGTAGAAATGATGGGCTCTGCCATTGATCCGGTCGACGAACAGTCGGGCCATATGGCAATGACGCGCTTTGCCGAAGGCCTCGGCATGCGCCATCAAGGCAGTACCATAATGCCGTCCGCGATGCTCCGGATGCGTAACGAGCATGTCGACGATTAACTGCTGTTGATGCACATAGAAATGAACAAAGGCGACCGGAGGCCCGAATTTGGATCTAGTCGCGACATACGTTATGCCTTTGCGGAAGCGCTTCGGCAGCTCGCGTATCATACGGGCATCCAGCGGCCTCGCGGTATGGGACATCGGAATCAGCTCTGTACGGATGAGCCGGACAAGCTCGGCATCATCGGTTCTTGCTTTGCGTGCGCGAATCATGGTATCCTTCCATTCTACGCTGCGCTATTATAGGGCGCAGTTGCATGGGATTGCCGCTCTAGGGCTACACTAGTATATGAGCATTCGCGCAAGGTTGTGTGCAGTCGCTAAAGGATGCGGTAAAATAACGGGAGCCTTGTTCTTGACGAACTGTCAGAATCGGCATATAATAATGAAAAGTCATATCAATCGGCAATGATGAGGACGAAGTGTTAAGGGCTCTTTTGCTCAGAGAGCGATCGGATCAGCTGCAACCGACGCCAAAACCCCTTTTCTACGAGCTCACCTCGGAGCTATCCTCCTGAAAAGCAACCCGGGTTGCGTATTAGGGAGTATCGCAGGGCAAGCGTTACAGTGCCAACGGTAGAACGTCGATATGTGCACAGCGTTCTAACCTGTGGAGGTTATATATCGGGAGATATATAACGAATTTGGGTGGTACCACGGAAGATCAACCTTTCGTCCCTTCAGCTTTGAGGCTGAGGACGAAAGGTTTTTTTGTTTTTTCTTGAGAGGAGGAAGACTGATGGCAATGCAAGGTGCAACATTAAAGTCGAAAGAGGAATTAATCGAGAAGCTCTCCAAGCCTGAAGTGATTTCGGGTTCGGAAATTCTGCTTCGCAGTCTTCTGCTGGAAGGCGTAGATTGCGTATTTGGTTATCCGGGCGGCGCGGTTCTCTACATCTATGACGCAATGCACGGAAATCCCGACTTCAATCACTTGCTCACCAGACATGAGCAAGGCGCGATCCACGCTGCGGACGGCTACGCCCGGGCCAGCGGCAAAGTAGGCGTATGTATCGCTACTTCGGGACCGGGGGCGACGAACCTCGTGACCGGTATCGCAACAGCTTACATGGATTCTGTACCGCTTGTCGTCATTACGGGCAACGTCATGTCGACCTTGATCGGCACAGACGCCTTCCAGGAAGCGGATATTACCGGCATTACCATGCCGATTACAAAGCACAGCTACCTTGTTCGCAATGTTGAAGATCTGCCGCGTACGATCCATGAGGCATTCCATATTGCCAACACAGGACGCAAAGGCCCGGTATTAATTGATATTCCGAAGGATGTATCGGCAGCGAAGACGCTGTTCAAGCCGGTGAATGAAGTCAGCATCCGCGGCTACAATCCGACCATCTCGCCGAACAAGCTGCAAGTGGACAAAATGATCAAAGCGATCCAGGAAGCGAAAAAACCGCTTATTCTGGCTGGCGGCGGCGTAGTCTACTCCGGGGCGCATGAGGAATTGCTGGAATTCGCAACAAAGACGGAAATTCCGATTACGACGACCTTGCTTGGTCTTGGCGGATTCCCGAGCGGCAACGATCTATGGATCGGGATGCCGGGCATGCATGGCACGTATACCGCGAATATGTCGATTCAATCGGCGGATTTGCTCATTAATATCGGTGCTCGCTTCGATGACCGTGTAACTGGCAAGCTTTCGGGCTTCGCGCCAAATGCAAAAATCGTCCACATCGATATCGATCCGGCGGAGATCGGCAAGAATGTTCCGACGGACATTCCGATCGTAGGCGACGTCAAGACAGTACTGGCACAAGCCAACAAGCTAGCCGTACGCGCTGACAAAGCTGACGCATGGAGAGCGGACATTCAGGTTTCGAAGAAGCAATATCCATTCCGTTACATCGATTCCGAGACGGAATTGAAGCCGCAATGGGTTGTGGAAATGATTCATGAAACGACGAGTGGCGATGCGATCGTGACAACAGACGTAGGCCAGCATCAGATGTGGGCCGCGCAGTATTATCCGTTCAACAAGCCGCGTTCCTGGGTAACTTCAGGCGGCCTTGGCACGATGGGCTTCGGCTTCCCGTCGGCGATCGGCGCACAGATGGCGAATCCGGACCGCACAGTCGTATCGATCAACGGCGACGGCGGCATGCAGATGTGTGCGCAAGAACTCGCGATCTGCGCGATCAACAATATTCCGGTTAAAGTCGTTATTCTGAACAACCAGGTTCTAGGCATGGTTAGACAGTGGCAGGAGCTGATCCATGAGAACCGGTTCAGTCATATTGATCTGGCAGGCAGCCCTGACTTCGTCAAGCTGGCTGAGGCATACGGCGTAAAAGGCTTCCGCGCTTCGAACAAGGAAGAAGCACGCACGGCATGGGAGGAAGCGCTTCGTCATCCGGGTCCGGCGGTTGTCGAGTTCGTCGTACGCAGAGACGAAAACGTGTATCCGATGGTAGCCCAAGGCAGCACCATCGATCAAATGATCATGGGGGATGCGGAATGAAGAAGCATACGATTGCAGTTATCGTCAATGACCAGCCCGGCGTTCTGCAGCGCGTATCCGGCTTGTTCGGACGCCGCGGCTTCAATATTGAAAGCATCACAGTAGGCACAAGCGAAGAGCAAGGTCTCTCGCGCATGGTCATCGTGACCTCTGGCGACGATCATACGCTTGAGCAAATTACGAAGCAGCTCTATAAGCTGATTGATGTGATCAAAGTTATCGATCTGAGCGCCAATGCGATGGTAGCGCGCGAGCTGGCGCTGATCAAGGTGCATGCGGAGCCGTCATCCCGTCCGGAAATTCTGGGCGTCGTCGAGACGTTCCGTGCCGCAGTCGTCGATATCGGCACGCACTCGCTAATGGTGCAGGTCGTAGGCGACACCGAGAAGATAGATGCCATGATCGAGCTGATGAAGCCTTATGGCATCCGCGAGCTTTCACGCACTGGTGTAACCGCACTTAACCGCGGTAATGTGAAGCAATAATAATAATCTAGCTTGTCCTATCAAAAACAATTATCGTCAAATCCCGCTTTGAGCGGGAGTTTAAGAGGGGAAGCACGGAGACCTTGGTTTCTCGGCTCTCCGCTTAAACACCCGCTCAAAAGGGTTAAATTAAAGGAGGCAATTATTCTCATGGCAGTTACATTGTATTATGAAAAAGACGCCGATCAAGGCGTACTGCAAGGTAAAACAATCGCAGTTATCGGTTACGGAAGCCAAGGCCACGCACAAGCACAAAACCTTCGCGACAGCGGCTTGAAAGTTGTAATCGGTCTTCGTCCGGGCAAATCCGCAGACGTTGCCAAGAAAGACGGCTTTGAAGTATTGACAGTTGCAGAAGCGACTAAAGTGGCTGACGTGGTTCAAATCTTGCTTCCGGATGAGACGCAAGCGAAAGTATACAAAGAAGAAATCGAACCAAACCTGAAGCAAGGCGCGGCTCTGATGTTCTCTCACGGCTTCAATATCCATTACGGACAAATCGTGCCAAGCGCGGACAAAGACGTATTCCTAGTTGCTCCTAAGTCCCCAGGCCACATGGTTCGTCGTACGTATCAAGAAGGCTTCGGCGTTCCTGGTCTGATCGCGATTCATCAAGACGCTACTGGCAACGCAAAAGCAATCGGACTGGCTTATGCAAAAGGCATCGGCTGTACGCGTGCGGGCGTTATCGAAACTTCGTTCAAAGAAGAGACAGAAACAGATCTGTTCGGCGAGCAAGCAGTACTTTGCGGCGGCGCTTCCGCGCTTGTTAAAGCAGGCTTCGAGACGTTGGTTGAAGCTGGCTACGCGCCTGAGATGGCTTACTTCGAGTGCTTGCACGAGCTGAAGCTGATCGTTGACCTGATGTACGAAGGCGGTCTGGCTACAATGCGCGACTCCATCTCCAACACGGCTGAATACGGTGACTATGTAACAGGTCCTCGTATCGTGACTGAAGAGACGAAGAAAGAAATGAAACGCGTTCTGGAAGATATCCAATCCGGCCGTTTCGCTCGCGACTTCATCTTGGAGAACCAATCCGGCCGCGCTATGCTGACGGCTACTCGCCGCAACGAAGCTGCTCATCCAATCGAGCAAACAGGCGCGCAACTTCGCGAACTGATGCACTGGATCAAGAAATAATTACGCATTAAGTCATATACTTGATGTAATAAGAATAATCAATCCCGGTTCACCGGAGCGTATGCAAGGCCCGCTTCTTGCGTCCTTGCATGTCCGCTCTGTGTGCAATCGGGATCATTCTGTTCACGGAGGTAGAGGACATAATGCGGAAAATTTATATTTTCGATACAACGCTTCGTGACGGCGAGCAATCTCCTGGCGTTAACCTGAATACGAAGGAGAAGGTGGAGATCGCACTGCAGCTGGAGAAGCTGGGTGTGGATCGTATGGAAGCCGGCTTTCCTGCGGCATCCCCGGGCGACCTGGCAGCCGTTAACGCGGTTGCGCGCGCGGTGAAGAACGCTACCGTTATCGGTTTGTCCCGCTCGCGCGAGCAGGATATCGATGCCGTACGTGAAGCGCTGAAAGGCGCGCAGGATCCGTGCATCCACTTGTTCCTGGCGACAAGCCCGATCCACCGGAAGCATAAGCTTCGGATGGAGAAGGAGCAGGTGCTGGAAGCGGCGGATCGCGCTATTCGGTATGCGAAGCAATACTTTGACAAAGTCGAGTTTTCCCCGGAAGACGCGGGCCGTACGGAGCTTGATTTCCTCTGCCAGGTAACGGATATGGCGATCAAGGCTGGCGCAACTGTCGTCAACATTCCGGATACGGTCGGTTATTTGAATCCTCTGGAATTCGGCAACATCTTCAAGACGCTCAAGGAGCAGGTGCCGAATATCGAGAAAATTCAGCTAAGCGCCCATTGCCATGACGATCTCGGTATGGCGACAGCGAATTCGCTGGCAGCGATTATGAACGGAGCGGATCAAATCGAAGGCACCATTAACGGCATCGGCGAGCGCGCGGGCAACACAGCGCTTGAAGAAGTGGCTATGGCGCTGGCGACTCGTCCAGACTTCTTCGGAGCCCAGACGACGTTGAACCTGAAGGAAATTGCGAAGACCAGCCGTCTTGTCAGCAAGCTGACAGGGATGCCTGTTCCGGGCAACAAGGCAATCGTCGGCGCCAACGCCTTCGCACATGAGTCCGGTATTCATCAGGACGGTATGCTGAAGGAGAAGACGACGTACGAGATTATCTCCCCGGACGCAATCGGTCTGAAGGAATCCAAGCTCGTGCTTGGCAAGCATTCCGGCCGCCATGCATTCCGCGAGAAGCTGATCGACCTTGGCTACGAGCTTGCGGATGAAGCGGTGAATGCGGCGTTCGCCAAGTTCAAGGATTTGGCTGACCGCAAGAAGGCCGTTAATGACGAGGATATTCGCGCTCTTCTCGAAGAAAAGCTGACGGATACGCCGGAAGTGTTCACACTGGAGACGATCCAGGTTCACTACGGCAATCAATCTACGCCGAATGCGACTGTACGCGTTCGTACGGCTGAAGGCGAAGTGCGTGAAGAGACTGCTGAAGGCAACGGCTCCGTCGACGCGATCTACAATGCAATTGACGCAGCGACAAAGGAAGTGGTCGAGCTGGAGGACTACTCCATCAAGTCCGTCTCCCAAGGCAAGGACGCGCTTGGCGAAGTTCATGTCGTTCTCAAGCAGGACGAAGTAACGGCGCAAGGCCGCGGTCTCAGCACGGATATTCTGGAAGCGAGCGCACGAGCGTACCTGGATGCGGTCAATCGTCTGATTGACAAGCGCAAGTCGCCGGGCCGCCGCGACAAGATGAGCCTGATCTAAAGCGTTATAGCAAAAAGCACGAAGGACCATGCACGTTACGCTGCCTTATCGGCCGCGTTCCGCGCATTGATCCATCGTGCTTTTTTTGTATGCGAGGGTGTGTCGCTCTGATCGACCTTAGCGGATACTACATTGAATCCAGACATAGTTCGTCCAGCTCAGGCTGGAGACAGGAACCAGCCGACCACTCCGAATAGAATCATGTATTGCAGCAGCAATAGAAGATGAGTCCTTCTCCACAGCTTGCGCCTGTCTGCGGGAAGCTCACCCAGATCGCAGCTTGCGGCAGGTTCCAATTTGACGGCTTGATAGAGCAGTACATTGAGCCCGAACGGGAGCAGCAAGCCGATTAGTGTCCATGTTGCTGAACGTTCCAGTCGGTACAAAACGATAGATACATAGATTTGGAATGCGGCCGTTAAAACCAACAAACCGGTCATAATCGTATAAATATTCCAGTCACTCATGGGTCTGCTCCTTTGGCGAAGATGAAAACATCCAAATGATTATTAGTTGGAGGATGGTGATCCATCCGATAAACATCAGGGCATCTCTTGTGATTGCATTCAGGAATTCTCTCAGCAACGAGAGCGGTTCGGTGAACAGATGCACCGAGTGAAAACGAAGGAATCGCCCGATAAAGATCCCTACAGCTTGGAGGATAATGAACAAGAGCAGGATGACTCCGCTCCATCTGCTGCCAGCGAGCAGGCTGCGAATGCCCTTAATCATCGTGACATAATAAAATATGGCTAGCAGCACGCCTGTAACGAGCAGGAAGAAGTTCCACCATTCCCTCATAACCAGCCCGGCTGTATAGCGGAACGGGAACAGATTGAGATGGATGAGGTCCGTGACCATATAGAATATATTGGGTGACATAAGCAGAAACAGCAGATACACCAGCAGGCTTGCAGGCCATTCGCCTTTGCTCTTGGGACGGAATAAGGGCAGGAGATAAGAGATTTCCAGTGCTGCATAGGCGAGAAAAGAATTAAAAAGCAAAAAGGAATATGCATGATCCGTTGCCAGCAGCACAGCCAGAAACGAGAAAAATAAGATTCTCGCTTTATTGCGGTCGTTCAAGTTCCATTTGGTAGTCATTGGTTTCAATCCTCTACTATAGCTTCCATGTTACTTTTTATTTCTCATATTCTTAAAAGCTTAAACGAACCAAAAGCCGCAGGGGTTGCATGTAATCTGTTTCTGGAATAAGCAATAGGCAATTAGCTTATAGTTAATGACTATAAAGTTCATAGATTTTATATCTTTGTGTTAGACTCTCTTTTGTGGTACAAATGATAATAGACTGAGAATGATATAGAGGAGTGTTCGTGAAAATGGCAGACGTTAAAAAAATTGCGGTTCTAGGCGGCGACGGCATCGGCCCTGAGGTTGTTGGCGAAGCGTTGAAAGTTTTGAAAAAAACAGAGGAATTGTTCGGCTATCAATTCGAAACGGAGCATGCTTTATTCGGCGGCATCGCGATTGATGAGAAAGGCACTCCGCTTCCGCAGGATACGCTTGAGCTTTGCCAGAAGGCAGACGCGGTTCTGCTTGGCGCGGTAGGCGGTCCAAAATGGGACAACAACTCCAAGGAGCTGCGTCCAGAGACTGGCCTGCTTGGCATTCGCAAGGCGCTTGGCCTATTCTCCAATATCCGTCCAGCAACGGTATTCGATTGCTTGAAGGATGCGTCTACGCTTAAGCCTGAAGTTCTGGAAGGCACAGACCTGATCGTCGTGCGCGAGCTGACGGGCGGCATCTACTTCGGCGAGAAATTCCGCCGCGAAGGCGCAAACGGCGAAGAAGCCGTTGACACTTGCGTATACAACGTACAAGAAGTTGAGCGTATCGTACGCCAAGCGTTCGATATCGCCATGACTCGCGGCAAGCGTCTGGCTTCTGTCGACAAGGCAAACGTGCTTGAGACATCCCGCCTGTGGCGTGAAGTAGTTAACCGGGTTGCGGTTGAATATCCTGAGGTTGAGCTTGAGCATGTACTGGTCGACAACTGTGCGATGCAATTGCTTCGCCGTCCATCCAGCTTTGACGTTATCGTAACGGAGAACATGTTCGGCGACATCCTGAGCGACGAAGCGGCAATGCTGACGGGCTCCATCGGTATGTTGTCCTCTGCTTCCCTGGGCGAAGGCAGCTTCGGCTTGTACGAGCCGGTACACGGTTCTGCTCCTGACATCGCAGGCCAAGGCATCTCGAACCCGATCGCAACGATTCTGTCCGTTGCATTGATGTTCCGCCTGACGTTTGGCTACCATGATGCAGCGAAATCGATTGAAGATGCAGTCAAAAACGTCCTTGACGCTGGCCACCGTACAGGTGACATTGCTGTCGACAAGAGCCAAGCAATTGGCACGACGGCAATGGGCGATCTGATCGTTGCAGCAATGACGAAGTAATAGCTTCACCGATAGAGCAAAATATTGCGGTGCTAAGGAGGCGACTCCTGGCATCGCTTTTTTGTTTTGCTTTGTGCAATGCTCATTAGGAGTTGCAACAATTAGTTAGGCAATCCCGTTAGTAGATGATATAGCAGTGGTGGTTATATGCAATGATCTTAAATGCAGGCTGTGAATGATAGAGCTGTTTATATTTTCGTATTTTTGTTTAAGTAGTTATGTTTATGTTTATAGACTAATAACGGACAGAGTCAACGGAGCAATAAATATTCTGGAGAAGCGAAAGCGTTCGCCTTTGTATCCGGATTCCAACCGCTGAGGTTAGTTGAGGGGATCTGGATACAACAGTGATCGGAAGAATGTTTCTTGCGCAGTGGCGCTTGTAAGCATGATCTGAAACTCAGGCTGTGAATGACAGCCGTGGACTGGATTATAATGTGGTTTGGATTTGGGGTTAAAATGACGCAAGCAAGAG
>NZ_JBWDNN010000005.1:0-503849 GCF_056269225.1 Paenibacillus sp. J31R120
TATGAACGACCTAATCCCTCGGAAACCCGCTTTGCCTTGCTTTTAGTCGGTTTGACCGACTTATTCTTGCCTTTTCGAGCGATGTCACCCTTTTAAGCCGATATGAACGACTTAATCACTCGGAAACCGCTTTGCCTTGCTTTTAGTCGGTTTGACCGACTTATTCCTGCCTTTTCGAGCGCTGTCTCCCTTTTAAGTCGATATGAACGACCTAATCCCTCGGAAATCCGCTTTGCCTTGCTTTTAGTCGGTTTGACCGACTTATTCCTGCTCACTCAGGCGCTAGCCCCTTTTAAGTTGGTCTTGCCGACTTAGCTCTCTATCCAAATTATATTTTCGCATCACATCAACTTGATCGCTGTTAAATTCCTCTCAATTTGGAGCCCGTTTTAGTCGAGTTTTAAACGCACACCCACGCCTACACTTAAAACAACCCTGCACATATTAACTATGCACACTACTTCTAACACGATAAAAGCAACCACAACTTGGCCCTAACGTATTTGCTGCAATGACCCCTCACTAAGCACATACTCATGATTTCTTTGACTTAATGGGCGCACTGGTTGTATGAGGCGTTTTTGCATCAGAGAAGCTACTGTTTTCATACTAAAATCACGTTTCTTCCCCAAACAGTCGCAAATATCGTTCAAGCGAAATGGTCGGTTCAATTGCGCGGCATACCGGATTATCTCACGCTCATAGAGTGTAAGTACTGCACTGCTGCTATATCTCCCAAGTAACTCATATACAAAACTTCTGCAAAAAACCGACTTTTTATCGAGCTCATCCCAACTAAACGGAACGTAGGCATACCCCTTCAACAACATGGATCGTACCCTGCTTTTTTCAAAATTAAACCGTTCTCTAGTTATCAACTCAACATGAGCACTATAACCATCGCACTCAAAAGCGATGCAATACGGTTGATAAAACACATCTATAAACATGGTTACTCCGTTTGGACTTCTCATCTCGTATTCAAGCTCGAAACCATCAAAGCTCCGAAAAATCGGCCAAATCACCTCTCTAAGCAGCTTGATCGTTCCCGTCAAATCCCGCTCCAGCATCTCCAGCCGTCTAGCACTCGCCTTGGTCCTTTGACTCTCCAGGAATACTTCAAACTGCTTTTCAAATAACGTACTCATCCACTATTTCCTCCCATTCTTAATCGATAACGCAAAAAATGCGCTGTCAGCCTCATACGAGACGAACAGCGCATTCTTTACGCGAGATGATTCACTTACTCGATTGTACCCCAGTCATGTTAAGTGTTCAATGCTGGATTATTGCATGAGACGCCCATCCTGCTAAGCATCCTGATTTCTACTCGCTGCCAATAAAAAGGATTGCGTCCGCTCACAGACGAATTACTCCATAAATACTTACGTAATCTGTTCGTCAGCAGCCATTAACTCAGCTCAATATCGAACATATGAACATCTTTTCAGCCACTGCAGCCTCACTAGCTCCTACACCAATTCAACTTTCAACTTCCTCTTAACAACTATGAAACTACCTGATCAACCAAGCGACCCTTCGCCCGACCGGGAAGACGGGGTCGGTTACTTATACCTCGTGTATATTCTAGAGCGGGGAGAAGAAAAGCTGGCCTTCTTCACGACTTCCATTGGCGATCATTACTACACCGACTCAAAGGAGCTTCGATCCCGCATGGAGGAATTATTTGTGCAACCAGCCGCCACCAGAGGAATATGACCTTCCTTCGTAAATAACAAAGGCTCCCTGAGCAGGGAGCCTTCTTCTACGTTTTAAGCTGTCGACCGATAAACCTATAGTTTATGGACGTTGGCCGCCTGAGCGCCGCGGTTTCCTTCAGTAATATCGAACTCGACCGCTTGGCCTTCCTCCAGTGATTTAAAGCCTTCGCTTTGAATCGCGGAGAAATGTACAAACACGTCTTCTCCGTCCTCCACTTGGATGAAACCGTAGCCTTTTTCTGCATTAAACCATTTAACTGTACCTTTCAACGTTCATGACCTCCTAAATGTTCAGCTGATTGCATCAGCGTGAGATCATTATACCGAGTCGAAATTCAAATTGCAATTTCAGTAAAAAATAGCGGATTTATGCGTTCATCACAATATTAAGCATACGATCGGAGCCCGGAATAAATGGCAATCCCGATGCGCGGATGTCTGGCGTTCCTCCAGCTTTCCGCACGGCTTCCATCAGTTCGTCCAACTTCTCGTACGGCTCCCATTTCAGCGACGTCAAAGGATATACCCGAATCGTACCGCCTGGCCTGCATACGCGCATTAGCTCGCGAATGGATGCTTCATGGAATGCATAGCCGAACTGCTCTGCGTACAAAAAGAGAAAATGGCTGCACAGCACCAGCGAAAAACAATTATCATCAAAAGGCAGCTCAGGCAACGATCCGCCGATATAGCGATGTCCCCCTTCAGCCGATGCCACATGTTCCTCGAATAGCTTTAACGACTTTACTCTGCCGCAGCGATGGTTGTCCAGCGAACCGTAATAGCTCCAGTCAAATCGATCCTTCAGTCCCTCCAGCTTGGCCGTAGACATCTCGATCTCATTGCGCGCCTCTTCTACCCATGCGCTCATATCTCCTGAATAACGGGGATCTACTGCCATCGCGTCGTACCCTTTCCTTCTGGCCTCAGCCGTAAAAGAAGAACCGCCGCTAGCAACATCAAGGATAGGTCCTGCCGCAAGCTCATGATCCGTCAACTGAAACATTGCCCGATATTCCTCGAATCCTCTGCACGTCATGGCGACGCCTACTTGCTCATAAAACGTTTTTGACATGTCCATCTCTCCTCGTCTCATCTCAACTCAACTCTTCTCATCTCTGCGCAAAACAGTGCTGGATTCATGCCAACTGGTCCGCTTTTATTGCTTAGCGGCTTCATAATGGCTATCATGGTAACTATACCATAATTAACACAAGTGAAGGTGGAAAATTTTATGTTTAAAAAACATCAAATCTACAAACAGGATAATTACAATATGCTGACCGTAGAGGTTCAAGGCAAGACACTAATCGTACGCGAAATTTCCGATCAATGGGGCGAGGAATGTCATACATTCGTCAGCCGTCCAGAGATGATGCATTGGGCTGGAAATCGATTCCGTGCGGAAAAGTTCGAAGGCAGGGAAGAAGAACTGAAAGCGATCATGGACGCTTTCCGCGAAGTATAAGCCGTCTCCGATTGTTAGCTTGCCTGCTTCCCCTGCAAAGAAAAGGAATATGAAGCAGCGGCAGCGAACATAACGGTACACCCGTACGCATAGAAACGTTTAGGAGGCAGTAAGAAATAACATGGATCCAATGACATCTTCTATCATCTTTATTATTGCGGCGTTTTCCCTTGGGGCCGTCATTGTCATGAAGCGGGATACGTTGCCGCCCAAGATGCGCCGCGGGTTGGCGCTTGTCTCCATTGCCATGATTGCGTTCGCTTTTTTCCTCATTGTGTACAGCTTGTTCACCATGGGTTCGGACGCCACTTAGTTTTCTCGCCAATTAGCATAACTTTCATCCCAGCAGGGCATAGTATGGGCAAACTGTGTCTTGCGAGGTGATCCTAACATGAAATGGCTGCCCCTGCTGCTTGCGCTATCCCTAACTCAAGGCGCAGCAGCCCAACCGGCAATTCCGCAGGAAGCCGGCGATAAGCAATCCATCCCATCTATCTCAAGGAGGAATACGATGAATCACGTACCGAAACGTTCTGAAACTGCGGTCGAATCCCGCTGGAAGCTGGAAGATTTGTTCGCCAATCAATCATCCTGGGATCAAGAATACGCCAAGGCTAAGGATTTGATCAAAAAAGCCGACCAGTTCCAAGGCAAGCTAAGCGATCCTGCTCAGCTTAAGGCATGTTTCGAGCTGGAAGACGAGCTATCCCTCCATGTCGAGCGGCTTTATGTGTATGCCAATATGCGCCATCACGAAGATACTGCCGAACCTGTCAACCAAGCTCTTTCTGACAAATCGAAAAAATTGAGTGTAGAGACAGGAGAAGCGTTGTCATTCGTAACGCCTGAGGTGCTAAGCCTCTCCGACAGCGAGCTGGATGCGATGATCAACAATGAATCGCTTGCCAAGTACCGCCACACGCTCGAAGAGATGAGACGGCAGAAAGCCCATATTTTGTCCAAAAACGAAGAAGCGCTTATGGCTCAGGTTGGCAATATCAGCTCTGCTCCCGGCACGATCTTCGGCATGCTGAACAATGCAGATTTGAAGTTCCCTAAAGTGAAAAACGAAGCCGGCGAAGAAGTTGAGCTGTCGCATGGCCGCTACATTCAGTTTCTGGAGAGCAAAAACCGCGATGTGCGCCGCGAAGCGTTCAAAGCGATGTACGATACATACGGCAAGCTGAAAAACACGATGGCTTCCACGCTGAATGCCAACGTCAACAAAAACGCATTTTACGCCAAGGCGCGCAAATACGACTCTGTGCTCGGGATGTCACTGTACGGCGACAACATTCCGAAGGAAGTGTATACGAATCTGATCGATACGATCCACAAGCATCTTCCGCTCATGCACCGTTATATGGAGCTTCGCAAAAAGCTGCTTGGGCTGGATGAGCTGCATATGTACGATTTGTTCGCTCCGCTTGTCGAGGAATTCGATATGGAGATCAGCTTCGAGGAAGCGAAGAAAACGATTAGTGAAAGCTTGAAGCCACTGGGTCAAGACTACTTGAACGTGTTGCAGGAAGGCTTTGACCAAGGCTGGATCGACGTGTATGAAAATGAAGGCAAGCGCAGCGGCGCTTACAGCTGGGGCGCATACGGCACGCATCCTTACGTGCTGCTGAACCATAAAGACAACCTGAACAGCATGTTCACGCTGACGCATGAGATGGGCCATGCCCTTCACTCGTACTACTCCGATACGAATCAGAACTATCGCGACGCGCAATATACGATCTTCTTGGCAGAGGTTGCTTCTACGCTGAATGAAGCGCTGCTGATGGATTATTTGCTCGGGAAATCAACGGATGCCAAGGAAAAAATGTACCTGCTTACCTACTACGCGGATCAATTCCGTACAACGGTGTTCCGCCAGACGATGTTTGCCGAGTTTGAGAAGATCGTCCATGAGCGCACAGAAGCGGGTGAATCGCTGACGCCTCAGGAATTGAGCAAGATCTACTATGATCTGAACAAGCTGTATTACGGCCCTGGCATGGTTGTGGATCAAGACATCGAGATGGAGTGGGCGCGTATCCCTCACTTCTACACCAGCTTCTATGTGTACAAATACGCGACCGGTTTCTCTGCGGCTACGAGCTTCTCGAAGCAGATTTTGGACGAAGGAGCGCCTGCTGTTGAACGTTACCTCGGCTTCCTGAAGAGCGGCGGCAGCGACTTCTCGATCAACATCTTGAAGAAAGCCGGCGTCGATATGTCCTCTCCTGAGCCGATCGAGCAAGCCATGAGCGTGTTCGAGCAGCTGATTGCACAGATGGAGCAGCTGACGAGCGATAGAGCGAAAAAATAACTAAGAACGTGGCTCAGGCTGCCTAATTAAAGGCGGCTGAGGCTTCGTACGATAAAGTAGGCCTTCACATTCGCATGCATGCGGATGTGAAGGTATTTTTTTTATAGAGGTTATGCGGGAAGGTTATGTGAAGGAGGTTATTTGGAGGTTGCAGACAACTTTAGGAGGTCAGGTGCTCGGTCAAGAAAAGAAAATCGGAGAGTATGAGTTGGTTAGAGTGGTTGTGGTGATTTCAGCGTTTGAATTAGGTGCCCGTCACATCGCGCACGTTCATTCATTCAACTTGTGAAAATGGAAATTAGCAGTGTCACACATCGTTGTTTTGCACTTTACTCGGCTTTGGTCAGTTTATGGTGCTGCATAACACTAATACCTCCAATTCGACGAATATGCGAATTTAGTTGTGTCACACATCGTTGTTTTGCACTTTACTCGGCTTTGGTCAGTTTATGGTGCTGCATAACGCTAATTCATCCAATTCGACGGAAATGTGAATTTAGTGGTGTCACGCAGCACTATTTCGCACCAGACTGCTGAATCAGTAAATTAGTGGTGCTGCACAATGCTAATTCATCCTATCCGACAAAAATGTGAATTTAGTGTTGTCATGCAATACTATTTCGCTCAAAACTCAGGAAGCGATCAGTTAGTGGTGCTATACAACGGTAATTCGTTACCGTTGGCGAGTATGCTGAAGCCAGCATCTTCATGACGCTATAGTATCGATTTGGCTCCATCATCACAATCCACATCAGTTTCCCCAGTTGGCTCTTCTCAACACCTTCGCCTATCAAAAAAAACGGCTTCTCCATGTCCGGCACATAAGCCTGTGCCAGCGGGAGAAGCCGCTTGTGTTAGAGGAGCTGGCCGATGGCGAAAGCCAGCAGGCCGGCGAGAAGTGACGACAGGAGGTTCACCCTGTCGTTGTCTAGCGCGGCGAAGCCGCGTATGTGCCGGGTCGGGCTGCCGCAATGGCTGACCCGCTCTGTCTCGCTGCCGCATACCTGGCAGCGGTACATAGCCTGGCCCGTCGCGCCTAGCAGCGAATCGGCGAAGGCGCCGGCCAGGCCAGCCGCGGCTGCTGCGGCGATCAATCCCGCCGCAGCGACGCCGGGCTGCGGGATAGCCAGCAGCAGCGCTGCCACGGCGCCGATGAATGCGGCGCCCCCAAGCGCTGCTGCGCTGCCGAGCGGCGTAATTCCGCCGCTCGTGCCGGTCGGAACCTGCTTGCCGCTCACGATCGATCGCGGCACAGAGCGGCTGAGCGCGCCGATCTCGGTCGCCCATGTATCGGCGTTGACCGAAGCCATGACGCCAATATAGGCGAGCAGCCAGCCGTCATGAGGGAATAAGGCATGCAGGACGCACAGCACGAGACCTGCACCGCCATTGGCCCAGACTTGTCCCGCATCGCGGCGCCCGCCTTTGGCATATTTCGCTTCTGCATCCCGCTTGGACCTCGTATGGCGCTTCCACTTGGACCAAAACGTAGACGAAATAAAAAATGCGATAAGTACACCGAACCAAACCGGTTCGCCGAAAGTGACAAAGCCTGTCCCCATCGCCATAGCCGACCAAGCTCCCGATCCCGACAAAGCGCGGGCGCGGTAGGCTGCTGCAGCAGCGAGACCGCTGCCCAGCAGACCGATAAGCAGCCTCAGCCACCATTCATCGATAAATCCGACCATGTGCATCCCTTCATTCTACTTATTCGGCTTGAACCTGAACCAATTCTTCGAGCTTTCCAGCATGCGTCTGCTCATAGGCTTAGAGCCGGATTCCGACACTACCTCCCGGTAGCGGTCCGGATAATTCGTACAGATCAGAAGGGCGGGATCAAGCGCCGCCACCTTGCGCATATTGCGTTTGTCATTAACCGTCCATGCCATCGTCTGGATGCCGGCTTCATTCAACAGCGCCATTCTGGCCGGATTCAGCTTCGTATAGCCGATCGATAAAAAATCCGACTTCAGCTCGCGCAGCTCATGAAGAAGCGTATTGCGCCAGCCGTCCAGAATGAGCCCGATTCGAACGTGATCCGACAGCTTGCGAAGCCGCTGAAGCGTTCCAAGATGGAAGGAAGTAAGTACGACGTCATCCATTCTTCCATGATCGTAGACGCGCTCCAGCACCTTCTCCTCGATATGAGGATAGCGGATGCCGTCCGTCTTCAGCTCGATATTCAGCTTGGCCCGGCCCGCCGACTCACGAAGCACGTCGTCCAGTGTAGGAATCGACTCTCCCTTGAACTTGGAAGAAAACCAGCTGCCGGCATCCAATGAGGCCAGCTCCGCTGCCGTCCAATCACGCACCTCTCCTCTTCCATTGGTCGTACGTCTCAGATTGTAATCATGGATGACGACAGGTACGGCATCTTTGCTTAACTGAACATCTAGCTCGATCCAGGCCACATCCGGGGCTTCCAGCGCCATTCGGAACGCAGCCATCGTATTTTCCGGCGCACGGCCGGACCAGCCCCGATGCGCTACGCACGGGTTATTCATGCAGTTCCCATCCTCTCTCCGTTATCCCATCTCATGGTGCCTTCGCCGCAGTCTCTTGTTGGATGACGGAGCCTTCGGAATCCAGTGTGACTCCGAACGAAATCGATGACAATCGCTCAAGCAGCTGCTGCTTTGCCTCACCTTCGAGAGGGGTAGGCTGCGACCCGATAACGTTCATCGGATTGAATTTCAGCGTGCATTCGCCCGCTTTGTTGCAGACGGCATCCAATACGCCTGTGTCTCCCTGCGGGCTTTTGGGATTGGTAGCATAGACGAAATTGCCCAGGCTGTACGCAATCCATTTGCCTTTATAATTCTCAAAGCCTTGCAGCACATGCGGATGGCTGCCAATGACGATGTCAGCCCCTGCGTCTATATATTCCCTGGCATAATTCCGATGAAGGTTTTTCGGCTTATCTGCCGCATCTTCTCCCCAATGCACCATTACGATGACGAGATCCGCGTCTTCCTTCGCGCTTGCGATCGCCGCCACTGTTCTTTTGGTCTCATAGGTCTCTGCGATGCCGGGGGTATTGCGATCCGCCTTCAGATGTGTGTACGGGATAACTCCGCTAACGCCAATATACGCAACTTTGAAGCCTCTCGCTTCCATCACGTATGGAGCGAACGCTTCCGCATCGTTATTGCCGACACCCATATACCCTATGCCAGCTTCTTGCAAATGCTTCATCGTATCATGCATGCCCTCCAGCCCCTGATCCAGCGCATGGTTATTCGCCAGGCTCAGCACATCGAATCCCGCATCGCGAAGAGGCGGCAGCGCCTCAGGCGAACCTTTATGCACATAGGGCGTTCCTTCGATCGGCGTTCCTCTTGTTGTTATCGGAAGCTCCAGATTGCCCGCCATAATGTCCGGCTCGCTTAGATATAGCAATACCTTTTGATAAGGGAAATCATAACCCTTCTCCAGCAAAATACGATTAATGTATTCACCCGGCATCATATCGCCTACGAACGACAAGCTGATAAGCTCGCTCATCTCCCCGGTGCCTCCCTCCGCTGGAGGGCTGGCATCAGGCTCTTCATTTGCTTCCTCATCCGTGGACACAGGATCATCGGGCAGATCAGTAGGTTCCGGACTGGCAGCCCCGTCATCTGGTCCGTCTGGATCATTCACAAGCGCTTGCTCTTCGCCGCCGCCCGGCCAGGAGAACCAATCCGGCAACCCTGCTTTCGAGCCCCAAGTCAATCCCAGAGCAGCCACGACAAGAAGGGTTCCAATTAACACAATTGATAAACTAAGCGTCCGTCGCCGCCGCTTTTCGCGCTGCGCTTTTTCTTTTTGGCGCGATTCTGATCTGGATAATGTCATAAAATGCTCCTTATTTGATAGATCTCTCTGCTAGATACTAGACTTCCTCATTATACCTTTTACCCGTGAGGAAGCGAAGAGAATCTGTCAAAAAAAGAGCATTCTAATTGCGAGATTAATTCGTTGCCGGGTACAGCTCGGCTGCTGCCTCTTTACCTTGGCGGATGCAATCCGGCAAGCCTACACCGTCGAAAGCGGCCCCCGTCACCCACACGCCGGGCAATTCCGACTTCAAGCGGCTGCGCAGCGACTGCATCTTCTCGATATGGCCGACCGGATATTGCGGCATCGAATGATTGAGTCTCGTAATTTCCGTAAACATCGGTTCTGCCGTAATGCCCATCGTCTCCCTAATATCCTTGCGCACCGCGGCAACCAGTTGATCATCCGGCAGCTTGACGCTTTCCTGATCTTCAGAATGGCCGACATAACAACGCAGCAGTACCTTGTCTTCCGGGCTGGTATGCAGCCACTTGCTCGACGTCCAAGTACAGGCCGTAATATGAAGCCCTTCCGAACGCGGCACAACAAAGCCGGAGCCGTCGAAGTCGAGACCAAATGTTTTTTTGTCAAAAGCCATCACGACGTTGGCTACCGACACATATCGGATGTCCTTCAACTCGGTGCACGCCACCAGCGGCTCCAGCAGTTTGGCAGCTGCAAAGGCAGGAGCCGTCACAATAATACGGTCCGTCTCCAGCTTCTCTCCGTCAGCCAGCGTCACCGTATATCCGCTCCCGGACTTAGCAAGCTCCGCCACTTTCACGCCAAGCCTGCGTTCCACTCCGCCAAGCTCCTGATCTAGCGCCCGAACAAGCGTGGACAACCCTTGCTTGAACGTCAGGAACGTCGTTCCTTGCGCTTTTCCCTTCGCAGCTGCAGCTGTAGCTTTCCTGTTATGCATCATGCCTTTTATCAAGCTGCCGTGCTTCCGCTCCGAGTCGCCGAACTGCGGAAAGGTGGCCCTAAGGCTCAACTTCTTCAAGTCTCCCGCATAAATGCCGGCCAGCAGCGGTTCGGCAATTCTCCGCATTACTTGCGTGCCGACGCGTCTTTCCAGAAATCCGCCCAGCGACTCGTCTCCATCCGCAGGCTTTGCAGGCATGAACAAGTCCATCACCGCTCTCAGCTTGCCGCCAAGCGACAGCAGACTGGTCTTCATGAAGGGACCGATCTCTGTCGGAATGCCCAGCACGAGTCCCGGCGGCATCGCGTGCAGTTTCCGGTTATGCATGATATAGGTCTTTTTGGCGGCGGGATTGGTTGCTGTCAGTTCATCTTCCAGACCAAGCTCCTTCGCCAGATCGATGATGGCTTGCTTGCGCGCAAGGAAGGAATCCGGTCCCTTCTCGATGACAAAGCCGTCACGTTGCAGCGTATTGATTTTTCCGCCAAGGACAGGAGCTTCATCTACGATCGTAAGATGAAGCTTCCGTCCTTGCCGCTCCGCTTCCCGCTGCAAATAAAAAGCGGAGCTCAGTCCGCTGATCCCCCCGCCAATAATGACAATTCGATCAATCGCTTCTGCACTCCGCATTCTATTCATTCCTTTCCGTTCTTGACCGAAGCCTCTTGTACCGACTCCGCTAATGTCTCCATATAAAGCGGATCACGATTCAGCATCGCTATGCGCTCCAGCTTAATGCCGATCTTCTCCGCCTCCGCTTTCGCTTCGATATCCAGATCATACAGCACCTCTAGATGATCCGATACGAAGCCGACAGGTGCCACAAGCACTGCTTCCACGCCTTCACCTGCGATCGTCGCCAGCGTCTCCAGAATATCAGGTCCGAGCCACGGATCACGAGTCCGGCCAGCGCTTTGCCATGTGAACTGCCAATCCTGTACGCCCGCAGCTTCAGCAACAACAGCGGATGTCTCCAGTAATTGCTTCTCGTACGGGTCGCCCAGCTCTCTGATCTTCTCCGGCAAGCTGTGCGCGCTGAACAGCACCTTCGTCTTCGCTTCGACGCCTGCTGTCTTCGCCAGTACGGACAATCCGTTCTCCACACGCTCGGTTAGCGCTTTGATCAGCTTCGGATGAAGGTGATACTGCTCGACAAAGGACATTTCGATGCCAAGCTCGTCCGCTTTCTCCTTTGCTCTCTTGATGTAGCTGCCTACGCTCATCGTTGAAAAATGAGGAGCGAGCACGATGCCCACAGCACGGCGAATGCCGTCCTTAGCCATCGCTTCCACACCATCCTCAATATAGGGACGGGCATGCTTTAGCCCTTGGTAACAAACATATTGTCCAGGCGCGGTTGTATCCAGCTTGTCCTGCAACCCGGCGACCTGGCCGTTTGTGTTCTCGCGGAGCGGGAATACGCCTCCGACGATCGCTTCATAACGATCCGTCAGTTCCTTCAGCTGTTCCTCTGTCGGCGGATGTCCGCGACGAATATGCGTGTAGTACGCTTCAACATCGTCCATCGATTCCGGCGTGCCGTAGGACATGACGAGTACACCGATTTTGTGTTCGCTGCTAGACATGGCGGGCCTCCCCTTTGCTCTGTGCCGCAATCGCTTTTTCGGAATATGAGTGGATAAACGCCGTCAATTCAGCCAGCTTCTCCAGCGACGCTTCCGGGAATAGTCCGTGGCCCAGATTGAAAATAAAGCCAGGCTCCTGAATGCCTTGATCAATGATCTCAGCTGCATATGACTCAATGACACTCATAGGCGCAGTTAGAATGGTAGGGTCCAGGTTGCCCTGCACCGCATATTGATGATTCAGTCTGCGGCGTCCTTCTTCTATCGATACGCGCCAGTCCAGACCGATCACGTTCGCCTCCACATTGTGAAGCTCTGGCAGCAGCTCGCCTGAGCTTACGCCCGGGAAGTAGATTTTCGGCTGCGGCAAATCGCTCAGCTCGTTGAAAATACGCTCAATCGTAGGCAGGACAAACTTGCGGAAGTCCGCTGGAGAAAGCGCGCCAACCCAGCTGTCGAATAGCTGGAACGCCTTGCCGCCGTTAGCCACATGGGCACGCAAATAAGCGATAACCATATCGCCAAGCTTCTGCATAAGCGAATGCCATACTTGCGGCTCGCTGTACATAAGCTCTTTTGTGCGAAGATAGTTTTTGGACGGACGCCCCTCGATCAGATAGCTAGCAATCGTAAACGGCGCTCCTGCAAACGTAATAAGAGGAACCTCCAACTCACGATCCAAAATGCGGATCGTCTCCAACACATGGCCCAGATCGCCTTCCACGTCAATCGGCTTCAGACGTTCTACATCAGCCGCGGAACGGATCGGATTATGAATGACTGGACCAATGTTCGCCACAATATCGAAATCGATGCCGATAGACGCAACCGGATTCATAATATCCGAATACAGAATAGCCGCATCTACGCCAAGCTTGCGCACCGGCATAAGCGTTACTTCGGCAGCCAACTCTGGCTGCTTGCATATTTCAAGCAAGGAATACTTCTCTTTGATTTTGCGATAATCGGGATCGTATCTCCCTGCTTGCCTCATGTACCATACTGGTACGCGATCCACAAGTTCCTTCCGGCTTGCCCGAATGAAACGGTCGTTATAAGACATTCCCGTTCCCCATTTCTATGTAGTTTCTTCTGCTTCTCATTATGCCCTTTTTCCCGAACCCTAACAACCGCTGTAGCTTTGGTTCCTATGACAATAGTATGACAATCAAGGAATAGTTGCATGAAAATTGCTTGAAATATCCTTCCCACGACGCTTGTTTGTCCCTATATATCACCAGCTTATCATGGTTAAATGTGCTTTCAAGATACCCATACATCTTATATCCTTCCACGCCAATAAGCTCCTCTCTTCATGCCCTCGCAACTCTTACTTACCTTCCTCCTCTCTCATTATCGTTTGGCTAAACAACGCTATTACCCTCCAAACATCGAGATTCCATTGGTCAAAATGTAAACCCGATCCATCTCAATTCAGCAAGCTAAGCCTCGCAACTATGCAACGATTAGAATGGAACGATTATGATATACTAACGCTATGGAACAGTGGAAAAAGAATCTAATTGTGCTGTGGTTCGGACAGTTTCTCGTCATGGGCGGCATGACGATGATCATTCCGTTTCTCACCCTCTATTTGCAATTCGAGCTTGGCCTCTCCGATCCTCATGAAATCGGGGTATGGGCAGGCTTTATATTTGCAGGCAACTTTGTTACCGCGTTTATTTTTCAGCCGATTTGGGGCAAGCTAGCCGACCGTTACGGACGCAAAATGATGCTGCTCCGCTCAGGCTTCGGCATGGCGATCGTCATGGTCATGATGGGTTTCGCCACGAGCCCGTGGCATCTTCTGCTGCTGCGCATGCTGAACGGCACGATATCCGGTTTTAATCCGGCATCGATCGCGCTGATCTCGGCAACGACACCGAAGGAACGTACAGGCTTTGCCATGGGCACAATCCAGTCCGGCGCAATGGCGGGCACTATTTTGGGTCCGTTAATGGGCGGACTGCTGGTCGACGCTGTAGGCTACCGGCCTATCTTTTATATAACGGGAGCACTTCTGTTTGCCGCTTCCTTATTGGCTCTGTTTGTCGTAAAAGAATCGTTCGACCTGGCAAAAGCCGCTACCCGCGTTCAAGCATCCGTAATAGACGGGCTTAAGCGAATCAGCCGCATTCCGCAGCTCATGTCGCTGTATGGCGTAACGTTCCTCATCCAGTTTGCCATGATGAGCCCGATGACGCTCATTCCCCTGTTCGTGCAGGAGCTGCACGGTTCACTGGAAAACATCGCGTTTCTCGCCGGATTCGTCGGTTCGGTAACCGGTCTGTCGAACATGCTCGCCTCGCCGCTGCTCGGCAAGCTGAGCGACCGCATCGGCGCGGAGCGGGTGCTGGCTGTGTCTCTAGTTGGCGCGGCGCTGGCCTTTATCCCCCAAGCGATGGCCGATTCCGTATTCATGCTGCTGCTGGCCAGATTTGGACTTGGGTTGTTTTTGGGCGGACTCATTCCTGCTGTTAATTCGCTTATCCGCGTCCATACGCCTGACGGTATGGAAAGCCGTGCCTACAGCTTTAACAGCAGCACGATGAGCCTTGGCAACATGATCGGACCGATTACCGGCGGTGCGCTCTCCGGCTATATCGGCATCCAAGGGTTGTTCGTCATGTCGGCCATCCTGATGCTGCTCAACGGCGTATGGGTCTGGTTCTCGCTGCTGAGCAAACGCTCGCCGAGACACGGCAGCGGTACTTCTTCGTCATGACTTCTTAGAAATTGGAGGTTTGCTAGCAAGCGGCGTTTGCCGCTTTTTTTATTTGGAAGCCGAGCTGCTTAGCAACATTTGCCGAGTGGCTCGGCTTTTTTCTGTCTCGGCAGACACTGGCGGGACTGTCTAAGCCGAGTTTCTCGGCATGCAGGCATCTCCAGCAGCTCCGCGGACTCCCCAAGCCGAATTTCTCGGCTTGCACGCACCTGCTGCAACCACACCAACAAAAACAGTCCAGAGAGCATCTATCGTCTCTGGACTGTTTCACTCACTGGGCGTGTTACCCCTTCACCCGCGCGATCGCAAGACCGTCGTAGCCTGGGAGGATTGTGCTTTCGAGGCGCGGGTCGGTGGCGATTCTTTCATTAAAGCTGCGTACCGCGAGCACAGCCGGGCCTTGCTTATCCATGTTCGTCGTTCTGCCGCGCAGCAATATGTTGTCGGCTACAATAACGGCACCCGGTCTTGCCAGCTCAATCGCGAAATCAAGATAGAGCGGATAGCCTTCTTTGTCGGCGTCGATAAAAAAGAAATCGAATGTGCGACCCTCTTCCTTCAGCCGAGCCAGACTCTCTTTGGCGTCGCCAGTCCGGTAATCCACGCGGGCTCCGTAACCCGCTTCCTCCAGATGGGCGCGTGCGACATCCGCATAATGAGGCAGCAGCTCCAGCGATAGCAGCGTCCCCCCATCGCCCAGCCCTCTCGCCAGGCATATTCCGCTATATCCGCCCAAAGCGCCTATTTCCAAAATATCTTTTGCCCCGGACATGCCAACCAGCATAGTTAGCAATCTTCCGTAGCCGTCCGCAACCGAGATATCCGGCATGCCATGCGCAGCGATTCCTTCTTTTACACGCTCCAGTTGATCATCTTTTCTATATAGTGAATCTATGTATTGTTCTTCAATAGACATTGCCGTAAGCTCCCCGTATGTTTGATTTGTAAATGCACGGCCGTTTGACCTATACTTAATTGTATGTTTTTATAGGAAACGTAGCAAGAAAAGAACCATTATAAACGTTACGGAAATGAGAGTGCAAGATGGAACAATTACAATTGATCGCCACTTCCCCGATGGGGCTTGAAGCCGTCGTCGCCAGAGAGTTGAAAGAACTCGGCTATCATGACCTTCAAGTGGAGAATGGACGCGTCAACTTCAAGGGCGGACCTGAGGACATATGCAGAACGAATCTATGGCTTCGTACCGCTGGCCGGATTCTTATTAATATGGGTACATTCAAAGCAACGACGTTCGACGAGCTGTTCGAAGGAACGAAAGCACTCGACTGGCCGGACTGGATTCCCGAAAATGGGGAATTCCCGGTAGAAGGACGTTCCCACAAATCCCAGCTGTCCAGCGTGCCTGCATGTCAGAAAATCGTCAAAAAAGCAGTTGTCGAAAAAATGAAGGATCGCTACGGCACAGAATGGTTCGATGAAAACGGCGGCAGATACGTCATTGAAGTATCCTTGCTCAATGACGAAGCGCTGTTGACGCTGGATACATCCGGCGCAGGTCTACATAAGCGTGGATACCGCCTTGTCTCCAACGAAGCTCCGATTCGTGAATCGATGGCGGCGGCACTTATTCTGCTAAGCCGCTGGCGTCCGGAGCGCCCGTTCTACGATCCATTCTGCGGATCGGGAACCTTCCTCGTGGAAGCAGCCATGATTGGCTGGAATATCGCTCCTGGCTTGCGCCGCAACTTCAACAGCGAGCGTTGGGACCGCATTCCGGCAGAGCTATGGAGCGCCGCGCGTGAAGAAGCGTTCGATGCAGTCAAAGACGACATTCCGCTTCAAATTGCAGGCTCTGATATCGATCCAAGATCGATTGAAATTTCCGAAACTGCGATCAAACGCGCAGGATTCGCAAAGGACATCCAAGTGAGCGTCCTCCCTGTCGCGAAGGCAAAGCCGAAGGGCGACTATGGCGTAATCATTACGAACCCTCCATACGGCGAGAGACTAGGCGACGACCTCGAAGCAGAGGCAGCTCTGCGCCAGTTCGGACTGATGACGCTTCATTATCCAACTTGGTCCGTATTCGCCATCAGTCCGTCCGATCAGGTCGAGCACTATATGGGTCGTCCAGCCGATAAGAAACGCAAGCTGTTCAACGGCCGGATTCAGACCGATTATTATCAGTTCTTCGGACCACTGCCTCCAAGGGAGAAGCGTCAATGATTCATCCAATGGCCGAAAGCATAGGGCCAAAAAGCAACAAATCTTGGATTCGCCGTGCGCTCGGCTTCACTCTGCGCGTGTTTGACCGCTGGGTAGCACTGGATTTGCTTCTTTTTGTTATCGCCATGGGGCTCAAAGTATATTGGTTCAACAAGCTGCTGTCTGTCCCCTACATGGATATGACGGATGCAGACAAAATCATCGAGACAGGTGCGATTCTGCTGGCCTCCTTCTGGGCGCTGCTTCTGCCAACGCGCGGAAGGCTGATCGCCTTGATTTCGCTTAACTTGATCCTCTCCTTCATTCTGTATGCCGATGTGATCTATTACCGCTACTTTCAGGATTTGATCACCGTGCCGGTGCTGCTTCAGCTCGGACAAGTAGAATCGCTTGGAGGAAGCATTCACACGCTGATGAAACCGGAAGACTTTCGGTTGTTTGCGGATGCTTTGATCATTATCTTATATGCTGTGTATGTGCTGTGGAAGGGTCGTACGGACTTAGCCAATCGCCTCTCCTCCATCACCCGTGCCATCCGATGGCGGAGAATCGGCATTCGAATCGCGTGCAGCGCGGCCGCATTTATGCTGGGCTTCTCGCTTTTTTTCACCAACTTAAATCATGCGACGGATACATGGGCCAAAGGGCTGTTCGAAAAAAACTGGTGGAATTTATCCATCTACAACGTTGCAGGCTCGCTTGGATTCCATGGATACGATGTGTATCGTTACGCCAAGCTGAACTGGTTCAATTCAGAGCCTGTTTCGGCGGAGCAGCGTTCAGATACGCAGCGCTTCATGGAAGAACGTGCAGCGGCCAGAGGCGAGCTTGAGCGAAGCGACAGTCTGTTCGGCGCCTATAAAGACAGCAATGTGCTTATGGTTCAAGTGGAATCGCTGCAGGCGTTCATGATTGGCCAATCTATTGGCGGCAAAGAAATTACGCCCGTCCTCAACGAGTTAATTAAAGAAAGCGCGTACTTCTCGAACTTCTACCACCAGACCGCTCAAGGACGCACATCCGACGCCGACTTCGCCGTCAATTGCTCCTTGCAGCCGATGAAAAGCGGTTCCGTCTTTATTCAGTACGCTTCGCATGAATACGCCTGCTTGCCGTCGCAGTTGAAAAACGAAGGGTACAGCGTCAATGTATTCCACCCTTATCAAGGCGGATTCTGGAACCGCAACGTCATGTACAATAAGATGAATTACGATCAATTCTACAGCATGAAGCATTACGAAATGGATGAGCGTCTGGGATGGTCGCTAGGAGACAAATCGTTTTACCGGCAATCGATGGATGTCATTGCGGAATTGCCCCAGCCATTCCATTCTTTCCTGATCTCACTCACTAGCCACCACCCGTATTCGCTTCCCGCTGCCGAGAAGCTGCTCGATACGGAGGAGCTGACCGGCACGATGATGGGCGACTATTTGCAGGTGGTCCACTATGCGGATGCGGCGCTGGGGGAGCTGATCGATCGTCTGAAATCCGAGGGGCTATGGGACAATACGATCTTCGTGCTTTACGGGGATCATGACAACTCCATTCAAAATTGGGATTGGTATACCCGCTTTATGAAGGACACCTCTAACGAGATGGAACGCGAGCAGCTGATCAAAAGCGTTCCTATGCTGATCCACCTTCCTGACGGCGCTCATGCGGGCACGTATGAAAAAGCCGGCGGTCAGTTGGATGTAACGCCGACTCTCATGCACTTGCTGGGTCTGTCGACATCCGAGCCCAAATGGCTGGGATCGCCTTTGCTGACCGAGCAGCAGGAGGAGACACGGATCGTAACGCAGCGGTACGGCTCCTGGACAGATGGTCACCACTATTACATTCCTTCGGCTGACGGCTTGTCTGCGAACGGAAAATGTTATACCGCAGATACCGGAGAACTACTCGACTCGGCAGCCTGCCTTCCGATGACGGAGTCGGCCCAGCTTGAGCTGATGATGTCGGATCGGGTCGTCATCGGCAACCTGCTTCGTACCTTCAAAAACAACGGTGCGGTCGAAGCGATCGCAGATCCTGCCAAGCCGTAATTTAGCAAAAGAGGTCAACCGAAACGATCCGGTTGACCTCTTTTTTCGGTTTTCGGGTTAGTGGCTATCCAAGCAGCTTCAGAGCCTACATGCTTCAAATCACAAGGCATTCACGCTTCCCGCGCTTCCGCACTTTAAACGGTTCGACCAACTTGCATGGGCAACCCTACACAAAATTCAAGCCGGCGGGATAAGGCGTCGGAATCGGCAGCAATCGCTTCAGTATTTCCCGTTGCACCTCTGTAATCGACGGTATGTCCCATGCAGTATCGAACAGCAGCGATATCCATTCGTTCTGATTCAACGTTAGCTCTGCTTGATCCACTTTCAGCCGGACAGCCGCCTCCTCTCCGGAGGGAACCGCCACATTCTGCACGGAAACCAGACTCGTCGCTTCCGCGTCGATTTCCACTAAGTAAGGTGTTATGCTCTTCCAAAAACGATCCGGGCTCACGATCCGTATCGTGCCGGACTGGGTGCCATCCGCGTATGGATAATGATCAAGCTTCTCTCTCCAAGCATGTTCATGCCAAGGAACAGTGACATCCAGTTCTTCGGCCATGCCGCTTCTAAGCGCATGAAGCAGTATTTGTTCCAAAGCGCCAGCGTCGCCCGCTCCTTCCACCATGAACGCAACCGCATCCGTAGCTTGCTTGCCTTTCACCGCCAGCACCGTATAGGCGATAATGCGATCTTGATGGACAGCTACGAGCAAGCGCTGTTCCAGCTTATAAATACCCGCAATCGCCTCTGCTTGCATTAGCATGCCTGTCTCGAAGAGACCGCGCTCATATCTGACGGCGCTCTCCTTGTATAAGCTGTGAATCTCGAAGCGATCACTCTCGATACCTTCACGGATATGAACGCCTTCCTCAGTCGGCGCAGCTATGGAAGCTATGCCTGCATGCAGCCGGTACCTTCGCGTCGAGCCAAAAGGCATACAGCCGTTGCGTGCATATAGCTTGCCCGCCCCTGATACATATAAGAGAGAAGCCCCGGATGCCTCCATATGCGCAAATACGCGATCCAGCAGCAAGCCGGCGTAGCCCTTACCTTGATGCTCCGGATCGGTACATACCGACCCTAAAGCAAACATCGGAACCTCCGCCTTGCCGATCCTCAGCAGATGAGGCACCAGTCCCATAAAGGCGACCAGCTTGCCGTCCACATATAGGCCCAGTGAGCTCTGGAAAGCTCCAGAGAAAATCGGCGGGAAGGCGTCCGCCATCGACGAATGCCCCGACTCTCTGAATATACGATTGGCTAGCGCCGCCGCTTCCTTGAGATCGGCTTTGTTCATTGCACGAATGTCCACATCATCGGCTCCTTCTTGTACAAGGTCGGTCTTGTTGGGTGTATCTTGTTGGGTGTATCTTGTTGGGTGTATCTTGTTGGATGTATCTTGTTGGATGTATCTTGCTGGATGTATCTTGCTACTTTACTTGCTCAAAAGCCATCACTTGCTGTCGCTAGATTGCCTTTTCATAAGACAACCTGCCAATCAAACGTTATCTCTTTCAACAGCCGCCTGACTCTTGTTAATACTGTCAGCTTCCTCGCGTAACAGCTCCTCACGAAGGTCCGGTGGCAGCAGGAAGTCGAAGTCGCAGCCCAGATGAGCTTGCAGCACCCGCTCGTGGAACAGCAGGCCGTAGCCACGGTCGTAATGCGGCTTCGGCGCCGACCAGCCGCTTCTTCTAATCGCGAGGTCTTCCTCGGCCACATGAAGCTGCAGCCGCTTCGCCTCAATGTCCAGCTCAATCTCATCGCCGGATTGCACAAGCGCCAGCGTTCCGCCGACTGCCGCCTCCGGCGAGACATGCACGATCAGCGCTCCGTAAGACGTGCCGCTGATCCGCGCATCCGATATACGAACCATATCCCGAATGCCTTGCTTCAGCAGCTTCGCCGGAATCGGAATCTGGCCGATCTCCGGCATAGCCGGCGCGCCTTTCGGTCCCGCATTTTTCAGCACCAGCACGCTGTTTTCGTCCACATCCAGGTTTGGATCGTCGATTCGCGCAGCGAGGTCCTCCGGGCTGTCAAAGACGACTGCTTTCCCCTTATGCTTCTTCAGATGCGGGGAGACGGCCGTCTGCTTGATCAAGGCGCCGTTTGGCGCCAGATTGCCCTTCAGCACGGCGATTCCGCCTTGCGAGTCCAGCGGCTCGACCATCGGACGAATGACATCCGGGTTCCAGGTACGCGGCTCTGTTGCCAGATTCTCCTTCATCGTCTTGCCCGTAACGGTCAGACAGTCTCCATGCAGGAGCGGCTCCAGCTCCTTCATCAAGGCCGGAACACCTCCCGCTTCGAAGTATTCCTCCATCTGATATTTGCCCGACGGGCGCAGATTCAAGAGGAACGGGGTCTGTGCGCTAATCCGGTCGAATGTCTCCAGCGGCAGCTTGAAGCCAAGCCGTCCAGCAATAGCTACCAGATGAATGATCGCATTCGTCGAGCCGCCGCTCGCCATCGTAATGCGGATAGCATTCTCCAGCGCGTCCATCGTCATAATGTCGCGCGGACGGATATTGCGGCGCACCAGTTCCACAATCTGTTTGCCAGTCGCTTCGGAGATATGTCTGCGGCGGCTGTCAGGGGCGGGAATAGCGGCGCAGCCGGGAAGCGCCATGCCGATGGCTTCCGCGATGGAAGCCATCGTGCTTGCCGTGCCCATGACCATGCAATGGCCGTCGCTGCGACAGACGGAATTCTCCGCTGTTGCCAGCTCCTCGTCGCTCAGGTTACCCGCCTTATGCTCCAGCGTAAAGCCGTAACAATCCGTGCAAGCGCCGAGGCTTCGGCCTTGCAAACGGCCGTTCAGCATCGGACCGCCCGTCAGGACGATAGCCGGGATGTTTGCGCTTGCCGCCGCCATCAGCTGGGCGGGAACCGTCTTGTCACAGCCGCCGATCAGCACGACGCCGTCGATCGGATGCGCCTTCATCATCTCTTCCGTATCCATCGCCATCAGGTTACGCAGCAGCATGGTCGTCGGCTTCACATACGGCTCGCCGATTGAGATCGTCGGGAATTCCATCGGCAAGCCGCCGACTTGCCAGACGCCTCGCTTCACGTAATCGACAAGCTCATTAAAGTGGGAATGGCATTTGTTCAGCTCGCTGAATGTATTGCAGATGCCGATGACAGGCTTGCGAAGATCGTCTTCGGTGTAGCCCATCGATTTGGTGAACGAGCGATGAATGAATCCCCATAAGTCCTTTTCGCCAAAATAGCTCTCACTCTTCACTGCCATTCTCCTCCTGTATGCTCCGTCTGTTAAAACCCAAGAATGGTCGGCGTATCGCGATGCAGAATCGATTCGATCGTCTCATCCGTTACGCGCGGCATCTTCGTCCCTTCTGCCGGTTCGTTGATGCGTTGCATCGCGTCGATCATCCGGTCCGGCGTAAAAAAAGGATAATCCGAGCCAAAAAGAATTTTTTGCACCGAGCCGTACTCCTGTGCCGATACAAGCGCATTATAGAACTGCCATGGCCTGCTGCCGAGCGCGGACACATCCATATATAAGTTCGGGTGCTTGCGGACAAGCGAGATGCATTCATCAATCCATGGATGGCCCATATGCGCTACAATCATTTTCAGCTTTGGAAAAGCTCTTGCAATGGGGTCCAGCATCGCCGGGCGCGAAGCATCCAGATAGCCCTCCGGCACAAAAGATGTGCCTTGATGCCATAGAATCGGCACGTCCAGCTCTTCGGCCTTCGCATAGAGGGGAAAATGCTCCTTCGCATCGGGATAAAAGTTTTGGTAGATGGGCCCCAGCTTAAGTCCTTTCAAGTTCAGCTCTCTGATGGCCGTCTCGAACTTGACGACAGCGTCCGGGTCGTTCGGATCAACGCTGGCGAACCCGAAGCGCCTTGTGCTGTCCTTGGCGCAATACTCCGCGACATATTCGTTCGGCACAACCAGGCCGGTGGCATAAGCCGCCATCGCCAGTACGATGGAGCCGCTGCAACCGGCAGTCGCTTCCTCATGCATCTCGGGTGTCGCCAATATTTCCATATCCGGTCCCCATGCGCGCTTGATGGCCGCTTCAGTGGGGCCGCTGCACATGCCGGGTCCGAACAGGTGAGTGTGGCTGTCGAAGATCATCGCCAACCCCCCTATTCGCTAACCATGCGATTCGTGATCGCACCCAGCTTTTCGATGGACACCGTAACGACATCTCCGTTCTGCAGGTAGACTCGCTTCTCCGGCGAGTATCCCAGCACGACGCCCTCCGGCGTTCCTGTGAGGATGATGTCGCCCGGCTTCAGCGTCATGCAATGGGAGACATAACTGATGATTTGCTTGCAGTTGAAGATCATATCCGAAGTGTTGGAGCTTTGGCGAAGCTCGCCATTCACCGTGCAGCTAATCGCAAGCGCATTGGGGTCGCCCACTTCATCCGCGGATACGAGGTAAGGGCCGATCGGCGAGAAGCCGTCGCAGGATTTGCCCGCCAGCCACTGGCTGGTGCGCATTTGCAAGTCGCGTGCCGACAAGTCGTTCGCCGTACAATAGCCGAATACATAATCCAGCGCTTCCTCTTCGCTTACATACTTGGCTGTGCGCCCGATGACAATGCCAAGCTCCGCTTCGTAATCCACCTCGCTCGACGTCCTCGGCAGCGGAACGTCGCTGCCATGTCCATTCAGCGTGTTGTTGAATTTGTTGAACAGAATCGGGTATGCCGGGATCGGCATGTTGGACTCCTCCGCATGCTTGCGGTAGTTGAGCCCGATGCAGATCAGCTTCTCGGGTTCGGTAACGCATGGACCGATGGATAGCTCCTCTTCGTGATTCAGATAGGCGCGGTATGGCTCAGGGCCCTCCGACTTCAATTGTGCGATGAACGCCTCTACCGCTTCACGGGCGCTGTCCCCGCCTGCAATCACTTCTCTGACAGTGGCTGGAATCGGCTCTCCGGAAGCGCTGCCCTGCACGGCTGCTGCCAAATCGAGCACGCCCTCTTCCGTTTTTACGCCTGTCCGGTATACTCCATCCTTCATAAAAGTCATCAGTTTCATCGTTGTACCCTCTCCTTTTCTGTTACGGTATGGTTGCGCTGCAAACGGGCTTGATATCTGAACCTCTATCTGACATGGAAAACATACATTCATTGCGATCATGCGAGGTGCCACGCCTGAAAGTCGAACGCTTGTTCTGTTATCAACAAGGGATGAGTGAGCCATCCGTTCTCTGCCGCAGCTATGCGTTTTTGCCGAAAACAAGCCCTCCATCCACATAAAACGGCGAACCCATGACAAAGCGCGATTCGTCAGAAGCGAGGAACAGCGCTGCATGGGCCACATCCTCGGGACGGCCGAGCTCGCCGCTCAGCTGTCTTCGCTTGATGGAAGCCTTCGCAGCTTCCGGGTCGGCGGAACGGCTCAAGTATCCCTCGACGAAAGGGGTCATGATCGTGCCTGGCAGCAGCGCGTTGACGCGTATGCCGTATGGCGCGTAATCAACCTGCATCGCTTTCGTGAGCGAGAGGACAGCGCCTTTGGAGGCCGTATATGCCGCTCTTGCGGATACGCCCATCTCGGCAATGCTGGATGACATATTAATAATCGAGCCTGACCGGCTCTCCATCATATAAGGCAAGACGGCAGCCGCCGTCATGTATACCCCGCGCACGTTAACGCGTATGACGCGGTCCCACGCATCCGGCTCCACTTCATGAAGCGCGCCGACATGGCTGATGCCCGCATTGTTGAACAGCACGTCGATTCGGCCATATGCCGCTACCGTCTTGGCCGCCAGCGCTTTCGCCGCCTCTTGCTCCGTCACATCGCATGTCACATGGATCGCCTTGCCGCCCAATGCTGTGATCTCATCCGCTGCTTGCTGCCCTCTCTCGCGATCCAGATCCGCAATGACAACAGCCGCCCCTTCCGAGGCGAAGAGCAGCGCCGAGCTTCGCCCGATGCCGGAGCCGGAGCCGGTAATAATCGCAACCTTGTCCCTCAAGCGCATAACCAGTACCTCCTTGTTGTTAAGGTCCGAATCGTCTGGAAGGCGTCCCCGTCACGCCCGGCTTCGCCATAAATACGCCGCCTGCATGGGGATATAAGGCATGCTCGTCTTCCGACAAGACGACTCTCGCCGTCGTGATATATAATTCATCAAGGCGTTCGCCGCCGAATACGCAGGATGTGACGTAAAGGGCCGGCACTTCGATCTCCGCCAGCCGCTTGCCGGTATCGGGATCAAAGCGCGATACTTTGCCGCCTCCCCAATGCGCAATCCAGAGCATGCCCTCGTTGTCTATCGTCATGCCGTCGGGATAACCTTCCTTCGACGGCCATTCGATCACCGTCTCGCGCCCGCTAATTTCGCCTGTGCCGCTATTGTAACGGAATCGGTCTACCGCAAGCTTTAACGTATCGATATAATACATGCATCCCTTGCTCTCATCCCAAGCCAAGCCGTTGGAGCAGCCCACTTCCGTTACGACGCGCGCAGGCTCTCCGCCTCGCTCCAGCCGGTAGAGACTTCCTTGATTCTTGGCGTAGCCTGTGCTCATCGTGCCTGCCCAGAGCCTGCCGGCAGGATCGCATTTAGCATCGTTGAACCGGTTATCCGGCATCTCCGCTTCGATGAGCGCAATGACATGCAGCGCTCCCGAATCGGGGTAATAGTTGTAAATGCCGTCTTCCAGCGTCACGATAAGCGAACCATCCACGGCTGGTATTACGGCGCTTACCCGCTTGTCAAAGCGGTGCATCCGATGATTGCGGGAGACTGTGTCGTACACATGCAGTGCTCTCCCGTCAATATCTACAAAATATAATTGATTGGTTTCAGCGTCCCAGTGCGGTCCTTCACCTAATGCAGCCCGGGCATCAAGCACCAAATTTACGATTGTCGTCATCGCTTCCATCCCCCTGCTCATGCTGTCCGCTGCTTGCCGGCCAACCGGACAAGGTTGATAGTCGGCGCGGCTACCTCACAATTCGCTGCCGTTCGCCAAATGTCCTCCATCCACCCGCAGCGTTGTTCCTGTAATATAGGAAGCTTCGTCCGATGCGAGGAACAGAAAAGCATTCGCAATCTCCGTCACGCTGCCTCCGCGCTTCATGGGAGTATGCTCCGAATACGCCGGCAAGCTGTTCTCTTCGCGCAGCTTGCGATCGAGCGGCGTATCGACGAAGCCCGGCGCGACCGCGTTGACGCGGATGCCATAACTGGCAAGCTCCACCGCCATGGATTCCGTCAGCAAGACGACCGCCGCCTTCGACGCATTGTAATGGGCCAGCTCGCCGCTGGCGGACAGTCCGTTCTTGGAGCTCATATTGAGGATGGCGCCTCCCGTCCCCTGCCTCGCCATGCAATCCGCAGCCAGCTGTCCCAGACGGAAGACGGCTCGTACATTGACGTCAAATACGGCTTCCCATCGCTCCATGGAGATCCCCATGAACGGCTCGCGGAAGGCGATGCCGGCGTTATTGACCAGAATATCAATCCCGCCGAATCGGCCGAACGCGGATGCCGCCGCATGCTCCAGCTCCGGAAGGCTGCGCAGGTCGCAGACCTCTGCAACTGCGCGTCCCCCATACGAAGCTAAGCTTTGAAGCGCTGTCTCCAATTCACCGCCGTCCCGGTCAATCAGCACGACGCTTGCGCCTTCTTGCAGGAAGCGCTCGGCGATCGCGAGGCCGATGCCGCGCGCCGCGCCTGTCACAACCGCTCTTTTCTCTTGCAGCCTCATGCCGGTTCGCTCCTTCATCCGTGCGCCTTACAGCACGCCGTATTTGTCATACACTTCGCGCAGCGTACGGCCCTCCAGCAGCTCGTCACGCGTATGATTCTCGCGTGTTACCTTATCCATTGCGCGCTTGAACACGTCATCCACCAAGGCCTGCGGGATTACAACTACGCCGTCACGGTCTCCGAAGATAACGTCGCCCGGATGCACCATCACGCCGCCGCACAACACCGGAATATCATAGTCGATCACCAGGCCTCTGCCCTGCGAGTCGACCGGCTTCGTGCCGGTTGCGAATACCGGGAAGCCCAGCTCTTCGATTTTTTTCGTATCGCGGATGAGGCCGTCCACGATCGCGCCTCTTGCGCCGCGCATCTTCGAAGCGGTGGATAACAGCTCGCCCCATAGCCCGTTCTGCTTCGACTCGTTCGTACAGCCGATAACCACTTCGTTCGGCTTCACGCTGTCTACCGCTTCGATTTCTTTCGCATACGGGTCCTCCGGCACATAGTGCACGTCCACAGACAGAATCGTTTTCGCCCGGCCTGCCACTACCCAATCGTTAACGATCGGATTAATATTTTCACGCATAACTTGATTGCGGTAGCCCAGCTCATCCAGCGTGTCGGAGATCACCGCTGCGTATAACAAAGATTCCATTTGCTCAAATAGTTGTTGATCGTTCATGTTCAATACCCTCCAGTTGTGATGTTCATATTATGATGTGCGTGCTGAACGCCATTTCGTTCGGCTGGCATGACCTCACGGCTGACATTCAGCTCGATATTATCCTTGTGCAGCATATAGCCGCCTGCCTCGAAAGCAGCGTCGGGGCAATGAAACCGGCCGCCATCAAAGGTTACGCCGCTTGCCAGATACGCATGGGACGCGCCGTCCAGTTGGACATGCGCCGTCTCACTGTCGGCTGCCCGGCTTATGTAGCCCATCAGCCGCCACTCCGTCGATCCTTGTGTCTCGCCACTCGCTTCCCGTCTCAAAAAGACCTTGCCAGCATTAGTGCCGCTTAAGCGCGCGCCGCCTGCCACCTCGACTCGCTTCGCTCCTTCGCCAACCATCGCGACGCCGGTATTGTCCATGCTACCGCCTGTAAAGCTGAAGCCGGAACCAGCTACGGTTACCGCATCGGATTGCTCGCTTGCTCCCTGCCATTCGCAATCGCGGAAGCTCAGCTCGCCCCCGCCCTCGAAGCGGTTCCCGTGGAGGCCGAGAAAGCGGCATCGTACGAATTGAAGCTTGCCGTCTACCCCCTCATGCGAGAGCCTTCGTCCCTTCGTGACGGTGAAGGAGCTGTTCTCCGCCACATTCGGTCTTGCGGAGCGATCTGATACTTGCACGAATCGGACCATCGCCTCCGCTGTGCAGTTCTTCATCTGGACGCCGTCCGCATTCAGCCAGAACGAGCCCGTGTTAGCCGAATTTTCTACTCCGTCTCGCCTAAAGACATGCACGTCCTCCAGCGTCAGATCCGTCACCTTCCGATGGGCGATGAACCAAGAGCCGACATGCTGCTTCACCGTAATCCGCTTGGCGCTCTCGCCCCAGGTCGGTCCGCTGTTGGCAAAGGACATCAGTCCGGAGTTGCCTACATACGTCAGGTCATGCTCATATTGCCCATGCGTCACGAACGCGCCCAGATCGTCGCCGTCGGCATGGCAGTTCTCCACGTAGCCATAAGCGGAGCCTGTAAAGTCGTTCAAGTGTCTGCCATTGCTCGTGAGGCAATCTCTGACCACCCCATACAAGCAGTAGATTTGCTGAGTTAAATACCCCGTGCCTCCAATCAGCACTTCGACGGGATTGGTCAGCTTGCACCGCTCCGTCACATAGTGGGAGCAGTAGCGCCGCATGACGACTGGCCAGAATGTGCGGTAAGCGTCAATGTCCGACACATGGCATTCCGACGCGAACTCGTAAGCTACGGGATGAGAGCCCGCAGCCATTGTCGTCCCTGCCCCGTGGAATTTCATGCTGCGGACGGATGCCCCGACAACTGGCTCCACCTTGCGGTAGCTGATCTCCCGTCCAGGCTCCAGCTTCCAGCCGTTTTTATAATCGAAGCGCACGCGGCCATCATCCATGACCTCGGTTACCCGCAGCATCTTCTCCAGCTCGCGCTCCGCCCCGCCACTGAGACGATCGCAGCGAACGATCCACCAATCTCCGGCCGTGAATGCTTCCGAATCGGCAACCGGGAATCTCTCATCCATCTCCGCAAGCGGCTCCGTCAGCCGAATCGTCTGCTCCACATCGGTAAGCTTGCCTCTAAACAATAGCAGCGCGGCAAAAGGATCATTGTCAGGCGCATCCTCCATGCCATCCGTATAGGCCGAGAAGCCCCCAAAATTCAGCTCAATGCCGCTTCGGCTGAACTCATGGCGCCTGATAAAGCGCAAATCCGAGCCTGCCTCGATCCGGCGGATGGAAGGATCGTTCACCATGGCGTCCAGAGCGTCGTCCGCAGCCCGATCGGCATCGAAATGTCCGAACCAGCTGAAGCGCCCTACTCCGTCATGTCCCACCAGCCACCGTCCTTCGCCTCCGGCCTCAGGCGCGTGGACGGTTCCGCCGTTATCCGCGACCTTGCATGCTGGCGACCAATAAACCAGCTTGGCCCCCGCGTCTCCCGCCTCTTCATACCCTTCAACCCAGACGGAACCTCCCGGTATCCGGCTTTCCTCCGGCAACGCCTTCAGCGCCTTGACCGTCGGTACCCGGATCATGAATGCTCCGGCATTGTTGTCCATGATGAAGCCTCCTTCTAACTTGTGCGGATAGAGAGAGGAGAGCCTGCATATCGCGACTCTCCACCCTCCTCTATTCGATTAGTTGTTGTCCGCCTTGAACGTAACGGACTGTCCTCTTGCCTCTGTAACTTGCTCAGCGTAGAATTCAAAGATTTCTTTGCCGCCGTATTTGGTCATCAGCTCTTCGCGGTACTTCGGCCAGTTGGACGCATCCTTCTCGTCATAGATAATCTTCACTTGAAGCTCGTTCATTCTGGCGCGCAATGCGCCGAGATCCATGCCTTCCTTGACGACCATGCTAGTGCCTACGGATGGAACGATCTTATAGGAAGTAATTGTGTCTACAATCGCGCGGTCGCGGTCAGTTACGTTTGGATCGGCTACGACAACACCAAATTCCTCCGGACCAGAGATTGGCGTGAACCAGTTGTAGACGGACAGGAAGTTCCCATTGTCTGTAATATTGGATTTGATCGCGTCTTGATTCAGCGTAATGGTCGAGCCGTCACGCGTATATTCTGAACCGTCGCGGCCGTAGTGCGTAAGCAGGAAACCTTCCTCTCCTGCAAGCCAATCCAGAATTTCCACGGAACGATTGATCGCCTCTTCCGATGATTTGGAGCTTAGCAGGAACGGATTGCCTGGCACCGGATCGATATATGTGCCTGTGTCCGCGAACGGATCAAACGGCATCCAGTTAGCATCAGCGTTGCCTGTTACTTCTTTTGTTTTCATCTGCAAGCCTTCAGGGTTTTGATCGAAGGCCAGATTTTTGCCGAAGCCAAGAATGATGCCCACTTTGCCTTGAACGGCTTTTTCGATTTGCTGGCCGTTTTTGTTCAGCAGCCAGTCTGGATCTACGACGCCGGAGCCGATCAGCGCTTTTGTATCTTCCAGCACCTGCTGCATTTTCAGATCGGTACGGGTATCGATAAATTCATCGCCTACAATGTTGAAGTCGCCGAACAAGCCGTTTTTGACGTAGGTGGGGAATTCAAGCGACATGTTCGTGCCGTTGCCGAAAGCGGTAAAGCCGTAAGTATCCCTTTTGCCGTTGCCGTCCGGATCGTCGTTTGTGAATGCCTGCATCACGTTCAGCATATCGTCATACGATTTTGGCATTGGCAGTCCGAGCTTATCCAGCCAGTCTTGACGGATATAGTAGGAACGGTAGAAATATTTTTCAAAGGGAATCGGCGCTCTAGCAAACTGGCCTTGTACCTGATACTTCGGAAGCGCGTCTTCGCTTACCCAATACTTGAAGTAGTTCGGCATATTCTCAGGCGTGACAATGCCTGTCATATCGCGCGCAATGCCGTCCTTGATGTACTGGTTGGAGGAAATGCCGTCGATGAAAAACACATCCGGGATGTCGCTCGACGCCACCATGGAATTCAGCTTGTTCTGATAGTCCTGGCCGAACGGCATATAGTTGATTTTCAGGTCGACGTTGAACTTCTCATCGATTGCGGCTTTCACAAAGTCTTGGTCGCCCTTCGGAAGAATCGCATCGGCCGAAGCGGTTACGAACCAGTTCAGCTTGATCTTCTCCCGTGTCGGCTCCGATGTCTCGCCCCCGGCATTCGAGGATGGCTGCGAGGACGGCTCCTGATTCGACTTGTTGTTGCCGCTGCATGCTGTCAGTGTAAGGATGATTGCCATAAGCACCAATAATAGCGATTTGGTTCCTTTCATGTTGCATGACCTCCTAAAGTATGAGTTAGGTTTCAAGGTTTCTGCTCTTTCCTTACTGCGGCATTGCTCTTCTCTCTCTAATAGAAGCTAGCGCGTAGGCGCCCGGACATTCCCCCTTCATCTGCTTCCCTGTTGTGATTACCCCTTGACAGCTCCAAGCAGCATCCCTTTAATGAAATATTTTTGTAGAAAAGGATACACGATAAGGACCGGAACAATCGCGACGACAACCGTCGCCATCTTGATCGATTCGGGAGGCAGCGCGCTCAATTGCGTCTGCGGCACGGCCAGCTCCTGGCTGACGCTCGGCGTAATAATCATGTTCCGCAGCACAACCTGAAGCGGGTAGAGATCCCGGTCATTCAGGTACATAATGCCGCCGAAATAAGCGTTCCAATGATTGACGCCATAGAACAAGCCCAGCGTCGCCATTATCGGCATCGACAGCGGAAGCACGATGGACATCAAGGTCCGCGCGTCGCCGCAGCCGTCTACCTTGGCCGCCTCTTCTATCTCCGGCGGCAGCGATTCAAAGTAGGTTTTCATAATCAGCAGGTTAAAGGTCGAGACCAAACCCGGGATAATAAGCGCCCATAGCGTATTCATCAGGCCAACCGCCTTGACGGTCAGGAAGGTCGGAATCAAGCCGCCCGAGAACAGCATTGTGAAGATCAGCGCAAGCAGGACGGGATTCCTTCCCGGCAAAAATTTCTTTGAAAGCGGATACGCAAGTAGCGTCGTAACAAGCAGGTTCAGCACCGTACCGCACACGGTAATGAATACGGTAATTTGCAAGGCGCGCGGCACTACTCCGCTGCTGAATATGGCTTGGAAAGCGTCAAATGTAATTGTTTTCGGTATAAGCAGGAATCCGCCGTTTTTGAGCACTTCCGTATAAGGTGTAATCGAGACGACAAATACGTAGTAAATCGGGAACAAGGTCGCAATACCGAATAGTGCAAGCACCAGGTAGATAATTCCGTCCGCCACACGGTCAGACAGCGATTTTTTGAACAGGAACGGCATGCTCCACCACCTCCAGCCATTTCATTACCATATTCCCGATCCTCCGAAGCGCTTGGCCAGCTTGTTCGCCAGGATGACGAGCACAAACCCAATGATGGATTTGAAGACGCCAACCGCTGCAGGAACGCTGAAATCAAGCTGCTCGATACCCCTTCGGAAAATCCAGGTATCCAATATATCTCCGACATCGTAAACGCGTACATTCAAGAAAATGTAAACTTGCTCAAAACCTGCATCGAGGATATTCCCCAGCCGCAGAATAATCAGCAGGATGAAGACATCCCGCACGCCCGGCAGCGTAATATGCCACATCTGTCGCCAGCGCCCCGCCCCGTCAATGGCAGCGGATTCATACAACTCGTTGTTAATGCCCGCCAGCGCGGCCAAATAAATGATGGCCCCGTAGCCCGTGCTCTTCCATATATCCGTGCTCAGCAGCAGCGTCCGGAACCATTCCGAGCTTGTGAGGACATCGATTGGCGTCCAGCCCAGATCGCGGATGAAGTTCGTAATCAAGCCTGAGCCTGGTGCAAAGAAAGAAAATACAATGCCGTATACGATAATCCACGACAAGAAGTGAGGACCGTATGTGAGCGTCTGAATCCATTTTTTGAACCAGCGCACCCGAATCTCGTTCAGCATCAGCGCCAGAATCAAATCAGGAAACATATTGAACACGATCCGGTAGACGCTCAGGATAATCGTGTTCTTCATCAGGACAAGAAAGTCCGGTGATGAGAAGACCGTTCTGAAATTGTCAAAGCCTACCCAGGGGCTCCCCCATACGCCCTTCATCAGGTTGTAGTCCTGGAAAGCGACGACCAGCCCGAACATCGGCACGTAATGGAAGACGAGGTAGTACAGCAGACCCGGCACCATGAACAGATAGAGCCACCGGTAGCGAAGGAACGTCTTGATCCACTTCGGGCGCGATCCTTCCGGCCGCTTAGCCGCCTTGGCGGTACTCGCCATCTCTCGCATAAGCGCTTTCACTCCTCCCGTTAGTCATGGAATCGAACGACGATTCCCAGCATCTTGTTCGGCTCGCGCTCGTATCGTTCATAAAGCTCTGGGAGAGCTTCGAAGGAAACTTCGTCCGTAATTAAGGAAGCGATATCAATTCTTTTCTCGTCGATCATCCGCAAGAAGTCCCCGATGTTGCGTCCCTCTGTCCATCTGATATAACCGATTGGATAATCGAATCCAAGCTGCTCATAATCGGCTTCGTAGCGCCCTGGGCCGCCCGCCCGCGAGATGTGAACGCTTGCTTCCTTCGCGAACAGCAAGTCCCGGTCGAAGTCGCAGCCCGTATCGCCGACGACGATAATCTTGCCCCGGTCCCGGAGCCAGCCGATAGCCGTATCGATATGGCTATGGCTGCGGTTGCTGGCGCATACGAGCACGGCATCCGCGCCTTTTCCGCCGATGGTAGCCGTCTTAAGCGCTGCGCCAATCTCGTCCGCGCTACCATATGCATACCTGATTCCCGCATCCAGCAGCTTCTCTCTGCGTTCGGCAATCGGGTCGAGGCCAATGACGCGGAAGTTCGACGCATGGGCGATCGCCGCGATAATTTGTCCCAGAATGCCGACGCCTTGCACAACGACAGATTCGCCGAAGGTCAAATCCGCTTGCCGAAGGGCATGGATCGCGATCGCTCCGATTCCAGAGAAGGCTGCTTCCTGCATGGACACGCCATCCGGAATTCTCACAGCCAGATGCTTCGGCGAGAGCATCACTTCCCGGTGAGCAGGCGTGCCGTAGCAAGCTACCCGGTCTCCCGGCTTGACATGCGTGACGCCTTCTCCTACTTGAATGACGACCCCAGCTGCGCTGTAGCCCAGCGCTGCTTCCGGATTCGTCCGGATCATCAGGAGCTCTGTGCCGATGCTGACGGAGGAATATTGAATTTTTACTTTGACGTACTGCGGCCTGATCTCCGGCTCAGGAAGATCGACTACGACCGCAGTGCCATTTCGGCTCTTAATCGCTCGCATAGATGCATTCCGCTCCATTCTGATTTACTAGTGATTGATATTTACCAATAATTTCATTCTAAAATACATCACTGATGTACTTCTGATGTATTGATTATAATCCCGGTTTTATGAAACCGTCAACAACTATTTTTCTGAATACTCTAGAAGTTGAAAGCGCGTTCAATCGAGACAACAAAAAGAACCGCCCAAGCTTGTATGCTTGGACGGTTCCAGGATTGTATTATCGTTCGGGCATGCCAGCAGGCTGTCCGCTCTTGCGATTCTCCGATCCCAGCTCCAGCAGCTTGCCGCTAAGCTCGGTGGCGTCGATCATATTCGACCAGTATTCCTTCAGCCATTTGGTAATCTTCCTGAGGTCCTTCATCCGTATGCCCAGATCGCTGTGATACGCGAAGGAAGGCTGCAGCTCCCTGAACATGGCATACCTGGACGGCAGCCTGAGCGCGCCGCCTGCCAAGCGGCTGGCAGACTCCTTGCGTGCCGGTATACTCATCGTCTTGTCGCGGATCATGCCCTGCGCTTCCTCCGAAGAGAGGAAGTCGACAAAGCGGCGGGCAGCCTCCTTCACCTTGGACTGCTTCACGACCGACATCCCGATCGACAGCAGCAGCGTGCGCTGAGGGTCCCCTCTGCGCAGGACAGGCAGCGGACAGATGTCGTAGTCCATCGTCGAATGGGCGAATTCATTGAGATTGAAATACGTGCACAGGATAATGGACACCTGCCCCTCAACGAACAGCTGAATCGTCTCGTCATTGCCGTGCGCCCAATAATTCGGGAAGATGGAACGGTTCTCAATGAGGCGGTTCAGTGTTGACAAGCCGTCAAGCAGCCCTTCAGCACTCTCGCTCCCTCTGTTCCTCCCTGCGCCTTGCAGCAGGAAGACCGAATAGCGGTTCTCGGAGGTCGGCAGGAAGTAGATGCCCGGCTTCCCGCGCGATTCCGACAGCTTCGCCGCCGCATCCATCAGATCCTGCCAGGTCCAATAGCTGTCCGGAGCGTCGATGCCGGCCCCCGCGAAGTGCTCCTTGTTGTAGCACAAGACAACCGGCGAGAAGGAAACCGGCTTCGCAAACAGCATTCCGTCATGCAGGAAGGCTTCCTCCGCGATGCGGTACAGCCGCTCGTCGGACGCCTGCGGCTCCAGCAGCGACGTAAGCCCTTCCTCCGTCCACTCCTGGAACTGCGGACTGTTGAAGGCCACAACATCAAGCAGGCCGTTCGCCATCATCTCTTCGGCGGATTGTGAATAACTGATATGGTTAAGCGATATGCGGCGCACATGAATACCCGGATTGCGCTTCGAGAACGCTGCAATAAGGTCGTCCATCATGAAATCCGTCGTCAGGCTGATGGGGCAGCCGAAGTTGATCGTAATGGTCTCCTTCGCCCTCGGCGTCACCATGCTGCCGACCCGGTCAATCTTGACGATCAGCCCTTCCTCGACGAGCTGCTCCAGCCCCTTCCGTATCGACTTGTTGCTCAGCTCGAATTGCTTCGCAAGCGCGCTCTCGGCAGGCAGGTACGTGCCTTCTTCCCTAATTCCGTTCACAATTTCCGTGCGAATGACATTAACGAAATGATCCAGCCGCTCCTGAAAGGATGATCGTTCTAATTTATGACTCATGTATATTTCTCCTATTGGTTCAAACATAGACATCAGATTCATTGTTAACTATTTTACATGGGATGTCAACTCTATCAGACGAATATCCCCCTTATAGTACGTGTTCAAAAAGTCGGGTATTCAGCACCGAGGCTGGTCGTTCGCCAGACGGCGAACTGCTCGCCCGTGCATTCGTGAACAACCCCTCATTAGGCGATCATTTCCCTTGGGCTTCATTTTTATGCTCCTTCAGCCATTCCAGCACTTCATCGATGCTGCTTACCGCAACAATTCTCAGGTCAGGCGCCGCGCTTCTGGCTGCTTGCTCTCCCTCTATAGGCACAAAAAACACATCGGCATCCGTCCGGCTTACCGCATAAGCCTTCTGAGGGATGCCTCCCACCATGCCTATCGATCCATCCGTCTCAATTGTACCCGTTCCAGCCACCTGCAGACCGCCCGTCACGCCGCCCTCAACCAGCTGATCGATAAAAGCAAGCGTAAGCATCGCGCCATGCGAAGGTCCGCCGAGATGAGCGATATACTCATGGAAGTTAATGGATCTAGGCGTGTCGAGCTTGGGCTCCGTCTGTACGGATACGCCGAATACTGCCCGCGACGCGTCTTGCTCCGATGGAACGGTACGGACTGTGACGGAGACGGGCGCGCCCGCTCTTCTGACTGTTAAGTTCACTTTATCGCCGGGCCTCACGGTTTCTGTCATATACGAGATCATTTCCTCGACCTTACGAATCTCATGCCCGTTCACGGCGTCTACGATATCTCCTGCATGCAGAATGCCGTCTGCCGGGCTGTCCTTCACAATGGCAACAATGCGAACACCATCCGGAACAACCCCTTTGCCGATGCCGGCCTTCTGCATGGCAATTGCCGCAGCAACGCGGTTGGCATCGGTTTTCATGGCGATTACCTGCGCATACGTCTCTGACAGTGGCGGCTCGTCCTTCGGAATCGGCAAGAAGTCATATTGCGGGAATAACCAGCCATACAGCCTGTCCGCCAATACCGCTGGCCGGTCGAATACGAGCACTCCCTCAATCTCCCCGCCCTCGGCTCCTCCCTGAACATGCGCGTAACGGTTCATATCCAGCGTCATGCCTGGATAGGTCACGCTGTAGCCTGTCGGCACAAGCAGGATGCCAAGAATCAATGCCATTGCCGCTATCGAAAAGACCGTTCGCCAAGGCGCACGCCCTCGCTCCATGCGACCGCTAGCCAGCATATCGATGATGACAAGAACAGCAGCAGCCGTCAAGGCCGCCAGCAGCGCTGTCATCGATGCCCTGGCGAATAGCAAGCCCGCCAGCGCCAGATTAACGGCTATAATAGCAACCCTTAAGCTCCGAATCGTTAGCCTCGGAGATAATCGTAGCATCAGGCCCGCCCCCAGCGCCCACATCAGCGGAATAACAGCCAGTACATAATAGAGCCAATTGATCATTTCAATCCACAATACGCCCCCTCCTGTGCGGAGCGGAGCTGGTATCCATATCAGTTCTGCCGCAATCAAGCTGCAGATTGCGATTATAAATCCAGCATAATAAAGCCGTCTGCCTGCATGGTAACCCTTCTTCACCCTAAAGCCTCCCAGTCACAATGGTTTCCTTTGCTTGTCCCTTCACAAAAAAAGACAAGCGGACGCGTAGATAGCTGCCGCACGTCCCCTTGTCTTCCCTTATGTCCGCACCCGTGTACCGGCAGCAGCGAAGCTGCTTCTACTTGCTCTGCAAGTAGTGGCGGCTTTGCTCTTCTCCGATGCCGCGGTCCATTGCCTCGCCTTGCTCGATGTCCACGATGCGTTGTATCCACATGGAAGGCGTATGTCCGGCGCGCTTGGCCCGATCGATTAGCGCCGCATAATGGGTGCACGGCTCATATCCGCCTAATCTGCGAATCACCTTGATGTATTCGACAACCAGCTCGCGGGCGGCTAACGGTTCGTAGCCCCACCCTTGCACCAGTGCCTCGGCTATGCCCCGCTCATACGCGCTTAATCTCACTCTCGTCCCTGGCGTCGCCATACAACCACCTTCCTCTCGTATATATATAATAACCCAATAAGACAACATGTGACTCCCATCGCTCGGAACCGAATACGACCTGGTTGCCCAGCTTCAAGGCGTCCAGCTTGCGCCCCTTCTGAGATCGGGTAATCTGATCGTAGAACCATTGATCGTCTTTCTTTAATTGTACGCCTTTATGTACGATTTTTCCAGTGTCATTGTCCGCCATCGGGCCAATAATGATATCTGGATGTACGGCGCACGGATCTTCGCCTTTCGCATTCTGTTTCCTGTGACTGTAGACGAATGAAGCCCAAGCAGGAGAGTCCGACAGGAACAGGAGCGGCTCGATCTCGGCAGGAATACTGGACAGCTCAACGACCAGTACACAAGGCTTGCCGCCATCCCAGGCTTCCTTTGCCGTCTTATGTGCCCATCTTCTTGCCTGGGCGATGGAAATCGTCGTATAGAAGCCTTCCCCGAAGTCTTTGCCCGGCCGCCAATAGGCCGATTGAAGCAGCTTGCTGCGGAATGACTCTACGGTAGAGCCTGTGGTTCCGTGATATAGCAGCTGTGGTGTCTTAATATCCATTCTATGCTCCTTCCCTGTTCATTGCGATCCATATAAAAACCCAACAGCATCTAAGTTGTTGGGTTCATCGTTGGTTTGTTGTATGGAATAAATATTATGACTTCAAATACGTCAGCGCCTTCTCGATCGCTTCATCCTCTGTTGCACCCTTCACATACCGTCCGTTAATAAATACGAAGGCATAGCGGGCGCAAGGCCCGCAGTAGGATTTGCAAGTCACTTGGCTGATCTCCGCCTCGGGAGCAAGCTTCTGCAGCTTGGCAAGCGTGGTCTTCATCTTCATATGCTTGCACTTTTCACATACTTTAATATCATTGGTAGCCATTATGATTTATCGTCCCATTCCTCATCGCCTGCAAAGCGGTGCTTCATGATGCTTAATGATCTCCGTGGTTGCCCTTGGACGGATTCGTAATCGCGAAGCCCTCTTCCGGCACGTAGAAGTAGTCTATGCGGATACCGTCGAGAAAATCATTGTCCTTCTCCAAAATCACATCGATATCCTTGTCCGTCGATACAACTACGTCCTTATCCGTGGGCGTGTCGACTCCCATGCCGTAATGTGCGTGGTCGCCATGCGAATGCGTCACATAGACGCGCAGCAGCTTGTCTTTATTCTCTTCCTTCTCCAGCTCAAGCTTTATCATCTTCGCCGCATTGCGGGAAATTTTGCATTTCATGCCTACCCAGCTCCTCTGCGTTGCCCATGCGGCAACTAGTTCTTCATTCATTACTCTATATTATACTTCGTCCCCATTCTCCGGGCAAACCATTCTGCAACAATCATCGTAAAAGCAATATCGTCAATCGGAATGAACGGCATTACATCCGGAACGATCCAATAGACAATTACGGGCACAAGGAACAGCAGCTTGTCCCGAATAAGCACATCCTTTGATTTCAGCAATCGGAAAATAAGGGCAAAAGTTCTTTGCCAATGCTTAAGCGACAGTAGCTTGCGCATAATCTCTTCCACCCCTGTGAATCCCGATTTTACAGCATTATATCATAGCTTTCCCCTTTTCTCCTATGGGCCGTTCCATGTCCATCTGCCAACTCATGGAACGGCCTCTCGCTTGCGCCCTCCGTCTCGCTACAGTCTTAGCGACTCCAGCAGCAGCGGCCTAAGCTCCGCGTAGATCGTGTCGAACGCGCTGGCCGGGAGCGGGTTCTCCCCGTAGCCGGCCTCTACTGTAAAGCCGGGACGGCGGTAGCGGTGAATGAACCAGTCCTTGTAGCCCGCATCACTGCCGCTCAGCTTGATGGGCTCATAGCCGCTCGCGGCTCCGAGACGGCCCGCCAAGGCCTCAGCATGAGGCGGCTCGAAGTCCCGGTAGTTCCAGTAGATCTCTCTTCCTTGGGTATGAAGCGCTACAACGGTGTGAAACCCGAGGCGTTCCGTCAGCTCCGCCAGCGCCGCCGCCTCCGGCTCGCAGAGCGGATGAGCTCCAGGGTAATCCCGGGGGGCCGGGGACACCACAGCCCTGCGCTTGCATTCCTCCTCCCAGTAGGCAGGGAATTGATCGTTCAAATCCACCCCGCGAATATTCGCTTTCCAGCCGCTGAAGTCCTCAAGCCCTCCGTTCCACGCCATCAGTGTCCGATAATGCGGATGGGAATGGTGGAATCGCCCCTGGACGAGCTCTACCCCGTCCGGGTTCACCATCGGCGCCGCCCATAGCGTCACGGTATCCAGCAACGCCCCTACATCCTCTCCGCCCAGACGTTCTTCCTTAGAATAAGCGCCGGAGAGCTCCGTCATGAATCGCATCAATAATGCCGACGTGATCCACTCATTCGCATGGCAGGAGGCATTCACATGTATCAGCCGCGAGCCGCGGCCGCAGCATAGCGCTACAAGAGGGCGACCGAACACGCTTTGTCCATATTGATATACACCTACACACGGGTTAATGGCCTTTAAGCTCTGAATCTCTCGCATCATATCATCGAAGCCATAATCTGCATTCACGAACGCTTTCCCCTCCGCTCTCGCCAGGATGGTTTTATTCATCCTATGCGCGAAGAAGCCCGTCCTATCATTGAACGGCGCCAATGAAAAAGCCGGCTCCTTCCGGAGACGGCTGTTCGTTTCTTTATTGGCGCGTGATGCGCCCTGCTCTATACGATATTCGGAATTTGCCAGACAACCGGCGTCAGCTCAATCTGCTCGCCGAGCCATTGCTGCGCAATCAGCTTGAACATGCCGGGATCCCCGCTGCAGAAAAATTGGTGCACGGGCACCTGATCGTTCCGGGCCAGCTTGCGCTTGTCTTGCAGAATCGTACTGATCTCTCTTGCCGTCTCATCGGCGGAGCTGATCAGATTCACTTCGCTCCCCATCACCTCGGAGATCGTCTCCGTCAGGAACGGGTAATGCGTGCATCCCAGGATAAGCGTATCAATCGGATACGTGCGCATATGGGAAATTGAATCCCTTACGACGTCATACGTCTCGATCGAGCGGAAGTTGCCCTGCTCTACCAGCGGCACGAACTTCGGACATGCCTCGCTGACGACTTGCACATGAGGCGACAGCTCGCGCAGCGCTTGCTCGTACGCACCGCTCTTGATCGTGCCTTCCGTGCCGATGACGCCTACGCAGCCGGTCTTGGTTCTGCCGATAGCAGCACGGGCGCCGGGATTAATAACACCTACGACCGGAATGGCGACTCTGGCGCGAATGTCCGCCAGCGCCACCGCTGTAGCGGTATTGCAGGCAATGACAATCATTTTCGGATGAAACTGTATCAAATAATCCACGATTTCTCTAGTAAAGCGCATTACTTCTTCAGGGGTTCTCGGTCCATACGGGGTACGCGCCGTATCTCCGAAATAAATGATCTTCTCGCGCGGCAATTGGCGCATCACTTCCTTAACAACCGTAAGGCCGCCCACGCCGGAATCTAGTATCGCTATCGGTTGCTGCACAAACACACCGCTTTCTTAAACAAGATGATGGAATCCGATTTCGAGACAGAATAGCATATGAATTCGACATCGAAAACGTACCTACATCTTAACGCAAATAGGGACAAGGTTCAAGAAGCTCTGGATACGGCAAAGAGCCAAGCGCTTGCCGCCTGCGCCGGCTCTTCGTTATGTGCTATCCATGGTGTTACAGCTGCTTGGAAGATGCTTCCTCTGCCACTAAAGCTTCTGCGGCAGCCTCAATCGTTTCTTCTGCGAACTCCTCGGTCGAGATGCCCGATACCGTCGCAATTGTGGCTGAATCCGCAGGCTTGCGTATACCTTTTACACTGCTTACGACATTGCCCGCAATCGTGGAAGCCTGATCGCCAATTTCCCGCACAATGCGGCCTGTCGTCTCGCCGACTTTATTCGCTGCTTTGATCGTCGAGTCGCCTACCTTCTGAGCTCCCGCGGAAATATCCTGGCGCAGCTCCTTGCCTGCTTTCGGCGCGAACAGCAAAGCAGTAATGGACCCGATAACCCCTCCGGCTATCGCACCCAGCAAAAATCCTTTAGTGTCTTTACGTGTTGACATCGATAATCGCTCCCTTCGTCATTAGAGTACCCTTCGTCTCGGCTTGTTGATTCAGCCATTCGAGCGGGAATCTTGATTGCCATCCGCTTTGCTTCTCGACTGCCACAGCTGCCAGGCCGTCAGCCCAAGCTCCGCCCACTGCGCCGCCTCATCCAGATGGCGGCTAGCCGCAATGCGCTCCGCATGCTTGACGGCTGACGCGGACAGGGTCGTTGTGACGCGCTCGACAGCCGATGACGTTCGCTCGACCGTGCCGCTTACTTGACGAACCGCCTGCACCAATCCCCCTGCCGCTTCCAAGCTTCGCTGCACGCCTTTGGCTGTCTGCTCCACAGGCTGAAGCACCGCCCCAATTTCCGTCGAAAGCCTGTGCAGATCGGCCTGCATCGCTTCCACTGACGCTTGTGCTTGCCCAAGCCTGCGCAGCAACATCCGAAGCCCAATCAACAATCCCGCTACCAAAGCTACGAATGCTGCCGCAGCTACCGCCGCACTCCATTCTGCCATGTCGAACGCCTCCTCTCCAGCCGCCATTGCAGCCCCGACCTCTTGCCCCCGGAGCCTTGCGGACTAGACGAATGCCTACTTCGTAATGACAGTATAAGCAGCATGGGCTCGTCTTGACACAACGCCATGCTTAATTCTGTATGAAGGGTTGCCGACTGCCAGACACCGCTTCCTTTAAAGTCCCTTGAATACTCCGTACAACAAAAAAAGCCTGGCTGCTCAGCCAAGCTTTGTCCCTATTGTCATACTATGGTCTAATCGCGAATCACGGGCTCACCTTGCCGTCAATCGCATAGCTGCACCGGCTTCCGCCTTTCGCCAGACATTCCGTACGCTCCACCGGCACCTCCAGCAAGCTGCGGAACAAAGCGAGCTCACAATTGCATGCCTGCTCATATTTGCCCGCAACGCCCGTTATCGGACAATTGTATTCGTGCAGCGTGAAGCGATGCTCGCTGTCTCTTTCTACCTGAGCCATATAACCGCCTTCATTCTGAATGACAGCCAGTGCTTGCACACGCTCCTCCAAGCCCAATCCTTGCATCCGGGGCAAGAAGCGGTCGCGCAGCTTGCGCATTCTCCCCTCGAACATGCGGTCGATCAACAGGGCCGTCTCAGGATCTTCATCCAGCTCCGTTAGCAAATCCAGTGCTAGCGCATGGTAGTTCTTGGGGAACAATTCATCCGCGACAGCCGTCAGCTCGAACTTATGCAGCGGCCTGCCCACCTGCTGGCGAATCGCTACCGTCTGAACGCTGCCCGCGCCCTCCAGCTCGTACATATGCCGCCTGATCGCCATCTCGGTCAGCTTCAATTCTGAAGCAAGCTCACTTGCGCTCATCCTGCCTCGTGTCTTCATCAGCAGAAGAATGCGCTCCCGGGTCGAAGAAGCGGACTTCGGTTCGCGCCCGCCTTGCCTGTCGCTATCCATTCGTTTCACGACTCCACCTCCGCCCATTCGATCTGCCCGTTTCCGGACATCGCTGCCGATTTGCTCTCCAATCCTTCTGGTCCTTGAAGCTATACGCTCAGCTCTTGCTTCAAATAACGCTCTACGGAATCCCGGAACGCCGTTAACTGTGCCGACAGCTGCGTGGTAAAAGGATGCAGCTCGCTGCGCGGCCAAGCATAATAATCCTGTACAAGCGGCTTACGAAGCTTCACGAGCTCCGTCAGCACGGCTTGAAGCTCGGCAGAGAATACACCTTCTCCGCCCGTAATTTCAATAATATCCTCGTAGCTGCTCGCATCCCTCATCAAGAAACCGTCGATCAGATAACTGCCTACGTCCGTTACGGTCTCGATGGCAAGATGAAGCGCGCGCTCCTGTGCCATTCCTTGCAGCAAGTCGCCTCTCCAGTCGGATGCCAGCGCGCTCAGCGCTTCCGCCAGCTCCGGTATCGCATCCAGACGAACGGCGATCTGCTCCTGATTTACGTAATACATCGCATTCCCTGCTTTCGGTTAACTTCTATTTCTTGCGTTTTGCTCTCCGTTTCAGCCAAGCGACCATAATAATGCTGCTAAAAATGATGACCAGCAAATAAGTCAGCATTTCGTATACGTCTCTCATCTCCTGCATATCTTGGATACCCCTTAGCTCTCAAAGTCAACGCTTACGGAAGCTTCGCGTACTTGCGTCATATGCTCGATTACTTTTTTGTGTACGGGATGCACCTGATAAACCTCCAGGGCAGCCATGGATTCGAATTTTGTAATAAGGGCGATGTCGTACGAACGCTCCGAGTGCAGCACGTCAATACCAACTTCAATATGCTTCAGCTCGTCGATCTTGCCTTCCATATCGTGAAGCACCTGTGCCGTGCGCTCCACGCTCTCTGCGCTGTTATCCTTTAGTTTGAAGAAAACGATATGTGTAATCATGATCATAGCCTCCTGGAATCATCGTCTATTGGGTTACCCTGCGCCTTCGGCATGAGTTTCGTCCTTTTGTCACATAATAACCTATGGAATCGTATTACGGCAATCTTTAGTTAAAGGAGATCAATCCCTATGCGCTATACGGTTACGATTATCGCTACCCTGATCGCCGTTGCGATCTGCGCTTTCAATTACACGGGTTATGACCCGCATAACATGGTTTTCTTTATGCTTAGCATTCCGGCATGGTTCGCCGACTTTTTCGTCGATATTCATGAAGTAAGCGTCCTGCTGATGTACGTGCTTACGATTATCAGTTGGGCCGTCATCGGCTACATCGCAGACGTCTTCATCGCACGCGATCGCAGAAAAAGACGCTCGGCCGCTTAGAGTCCCCGGAACAAGAGCGTAATGGAAAAGGAGCCTCTCGGCTCCTTTTCTTCATGCTTTCTCTTACGCTGCTTCGACGATAAGCTTCGCTTTCATCGTTGTATGTCCGGCGCCGCAAGGAACCGAACAATATATCTCGTACTCGCCCGGTTCAGTGAATTCCAGCTCCGTCTCCGGCGTATCGTTATCCAGTGCTACTTTCAATTCGTCAATATGAATGCCGTGAACGCCGCTCTTGTTCGTCAGCTTCATAATAACCTTGTCTCCAACTTTCGCCGTGAATACTTCCTTGTTGAACGTAAAATCGCTGTATGCCTCAATTGTCATACGCGATACGCCTTCTGGCAATTCTTCTTCAACCGGCTTCTCAGGCATGTTGAATGTAAGAAGATAAATGCCCAGCACGGCTGCCGCTGTGAAGACGACGAACATAATCCATTTGTGCATTGCTACGTGCTCCCCTTTGCGATCATAATGTCTACCTCTTATATTACATAAGATCGTCCGAAGTTCTCAACCTTAAACTGCGCAAAGTGGAAAAGTTTTTTTTCTTTTTGACAAAACATTGAACAATTTGGACATCATTTGGACATCATTTAGACAAATATTGCTTCAATGTACGCTCCGACTCCGCCTTGACGAAACCCCAAAGCATATAAAACTCATGGTGATAGCCGCGGCAAACGTATTTCGCAAGAAGCCCATCCTTCTCCTGCTTCTCTTCATAAATCTTGATTCCGCGGCTGCGGAACTGCCTGCGCAAGTCCGCCAAATCCAGCAGCACCCGATCCTGAATGCCGCGAAGGAACGATTCGTAGAAGCGCGGCAGCTTCATGCCTGACGAATCGACAACCCGTATATCATGATCCAATACGCGCGTTACAATACCAAGCAACACGCAGCGCTTCACAAGCGCAAGCTCGTCTTCGGTCTGAATCGGCGGCGTTGCCGCAGGTGCGGCTCCCCCGCCCACCTCTATTCCGTTAGCGGCCATAGCCACCCCTCCATCACATTGCTTTCAATATACCAGAACACCTGTTCTTATTATATGCGAACCACGCAATTCCATGCAAGCGGAAATAACCTCCGCCGCTTTCCCCTGGAGGTTATTGGAAGTTTCCGATTGCCGGCCCTTCTCTTACTTTTCCTTCAACACCGCAATTAGCTTGCGAATTTTCTCCGGCAGCGGCAATCCCATTCTTCCGTAATTTTCCGTAATCGATATTAATTCGTTCGCAATATAAAAATAGATCGCGGCTCCCATCGTCACGTTGCTCGTTTCCAGCAATATATCCACACGGTGGGCAAGCAGAATGACAAGCAGCATCAATCCTTTGCGGGCGAGCCCCCAAGCTCCGAACGCGCTGTTCAATCCTTTGCCTTCCTTGATCGACGCGGCGACGCCGCTTACGTAATCCATCCCCATCGCAACAACAAGAACGGTAAGCGACTCCACCCAGCCTCCAAACGCAAACGTAATAATAGACCCCACTATGCCAGTTAGGGAACAAGTCCAGATCAACGGCATGTCCTGCACCTCTTTTCCTATCCATGATGAGATACTATATGCGGCATGTCTTTCCCCTGTCCGTTGACTTGTCCCTGTTGCCAAAAATCAGGCGCACGTGGAGAAGCATGAGCGCATGGGGAACAAAACACTTTGGGCTAATGCGCAAAAAAACGGCTGTCCAAATCGGACAACCGTTCATCCCCGCGAAACTCTATATAGAAGAAACATGCCGCTCATAACCTGTCTGGTTGCAAATTCCCCTTACAAATGCAAAAAAAGAGCTATGAATGTCTGTGCGACTTCATAGCTCTTGATCCATTGCTTATTGCTGCCTTAACGCTAAGTGGATTCACCGTGCAGATAGTTGAAGAAAGGGACGTCGACCCAGAACCGGTAAGGTGTAATGACAGCATCCGGATCAATGGCCTTTAAGCCCTTCACTACCGCTTCGGAGTTCTCATTCAGAGAGAACGGATGCACCGTGTACGGGCCCTCCGGATCGGTGATGAGGTTGTTCGTAATTACTTCATAGTCAGCGATCTCAGTTGCGGAATAATACAGCGGCTGCCACCATGAAGCGGCTATAAGTCCAGTCTGGTCAGCTTCATTTTTCTTGGCATAAGCGAGAATGATTGCCTGGAACGCTTCTTTATCCTTCTTCGTTGCGAATTCGAACTCCAGGTCATATTCCTTGGCATAGGCAATATAATTGCCATTCGCAATCTTCACAACGTTCGGGCCAGGATCCCCCCACTCCAGCAGATGGACGAAGGCCGATGTCTTCGGCTCGAACTGCACTTTCGCATCCAGTCCTTCGCTGCGCAGCAGGCCGATCAACTGGATCGCATGCTTCAGATCGGAATGTCCGTACGTAAGCGCCAACTCGTCTACAAAATTGGATTCAAAACGTGAATCCTTCACGTTGTAGCCGGTAATAAGCTCTTGCTCCAGCGCGGTATTAACCAGCTTCTGCAGCTTCGGCGCCTGGATGATGTCCGAAGTCGCATACGCCTGATTAAGCTTGGCGATAATGTCGGCATCGCTAATATAACCGATGTAATTTTTGTACAGGCCTTTCGTCTCCAGCACCTTGCCCAACAGCACGTTCGCAAACGCCTGGTCCGCTGTCGCTTTAGGGGAGAAGCCTTGGCGGTACTCCGCAGGAATGAAGCCCGTATCGACCGCAGCCGCCAGTTCTTGGGCCACATGCTTGCCAAGGCCCGCAGCGGAGATGCCAAGCTGGTCAAGCGCTTTGTCTACTTTCGCAGACGGATATGTATAAGCAAGCTCCTTCAAATCCGCGGCTCTAACCGCAATGGAGACGGCTACGGCATTCGTCAGCGGCAGCTCGCCGCCGATAGCAGGCCCTTGCAGAATTCCTTTGCCGTACAGTGCAGCAGCAGCGTCATACAGATCATCCGAAGGGGACACATCGGCGAACACGGCTTTGTCTTTTGGCGCGTCGATGTTCAACACATCGGCTACAGCCTCGATAAAGTTTCCTTTGCTTAGCTTGGCTTCCAGGCGGACATCGAATTTGTCCTCCAGGAACAGCTTGTATTCGGCAGCCCCGTCCAAGGCATGCTGGGATGCCGTCGATGGCGCGGCATGCGAAGCGGTTGCCGTGAACAGAATGGCGAACGCTGCCAGCAGCGCGACTGTCCATTGGCCGAATCTTACTCTAGTTGTGGTCATGGGTATTGCCTCCTTATAAAAGTTGTTTATAATCCCTATATAACCTATCGGAATTAATGTCATTGGTGAATTATAGCAACCTCTTAAGGACACTGTCAACCCTCTTCTTCGTGAAATGGCTCCTCCATCTCACGATAGCTGTCCTCGTCCGCGATACTCTGGATATCGTCGGAGGTAATGGAGATGTATTGGTAGCCGTCGGCATGCACTTTTTTCATCGCCTTTTCCTTCATAAACCGCGGACTGCCTTCTCCCGCTTCCTCATCATAGACCAGGATGATCCCGTCCGTCTTGCGCAGCAGCAGCTCGTCCCTCGCCGTAAACTGCCAGACACCCTCATAAGGCCCCTTCGAGATCGAGGCGCAATAATCGACGCCGGGCAGGAGGCTCTGGTAATACGTTTTTTTGTCCTCCTTCCAGCCTTCCTCCGGATTGGCATAGGCTGTAATAATGGACAGCTTGAGCTTCGGGTATTGGCGCTTTAGTGCGATGACCGCTTCGCAAGCCCATAGATCTACGCCGTATTGCCCCGGCGTGATGACCCATTCCAGTCCTTCCTCCGCCAGCGGGCGCAGCTTGCCGACAATCGCCTGCTGGATGTACTTGATGCCTTTATGCTTCTGACTGAATATATTCAGCTCATGCGCGCGGTAGCCGGTGATGAGCACATTTTTCATCGATAACAACGCCTTTGCGAATTAATAGAGTTGCAGCGCACAGCTCAGCGTATAAACCTCACGCAGACAACTCTTACATCGTAGCACAAACTGTCCCGTCACGCGGCACTTCTTTCCAGAGAAGCTCCGAGCATTAGCACGTCGCTATTCCAAGCCAAAACAAAAAACGCCCCGTCCGTTCGGAGAGCTGAGCAGCCTCCAGACGGACGGGGCGTCTGCTTGGATACAACCGTGCCGCCAATTGCGGCCTGTTAGCGGTTGTCCACCTTTTCAGGGTACATATCATGGTTCATTAGACGATGCTCGGCGATCGCCTCATACTTCGTGCCAGGGCGGCCCCAGTTGCAATACGGGTCGATCGAGATGCCGCCGCGCGGCGTGAACTTGCCCCATACCTCGATATAGCGCGGATTCATCAGCGCAATCAAATCATTCATCATAATGTTCATGCAGTCTTCATGGAAATCACCGTGATTGCGGAAGCTGAACAGATACAGCTTCAGCGATTTGCTCTCCACCATTTTCACATCGGGAATATAGGAGATATAGATCGTCGCAAAGTCCGGCTGGCCTGTAATCGGACACAGGCTCGTAAATTCGGGACAGTTGAATTTGACGAAATAATCGCGGCCCGGATGCTTGTTATCGAAGGATTCCAGCACCTCCGGCGCGTAGTTGAACGGGTACTTCGTTCCCTGATTGCCCAGATGCGTAATGCCTCCCTGCATCAGCTCTTCTTGGTTTCTGCCTTCCATGTGAAGCTCACTTCCTTTTCTATAATAAACGTTGCTGACGATGATCCGCTCAACATGACTCATTCGCCGCCGCTATACGCCTTTTTTGTTGCCCCATACCCAGGTATGAAGCTGCGGCAGCACATGCACGCCCCGCCATTCATCGTCCGCCATCGCAAGCCCGATCAGCCATTCATACCGCTCTACGAGATACGGCAGCATCAAGCGAGGTTCTGTCTCCGTCAAATTGCCGTTGCCGGCCTGGAGATAGAACGGCACATCCGCATATCGCTTGTGCACTGACTTCGCGTACACCAGATCCGTTTCATCGAATACAACGACCTTCAGGCAAAAGTCTCTCTCCTGCTCCAGCAGCCTCTCCACGATGTCGTCCAGAACGGCCCAATCCGTCGACATGCCGGAGCTTGGCGGCTTGGGCGACAGCGTCAGATCGTCAATATCGGCGAACCAAGGCTGCCACCGGCTGCCCTGCGTCTCCAGCGCTGCTTGGATGCCCCGCTCATGCAAGTCTCCGATCAATTCTCCAAGCTGCGGAAGCAGCGCGGGATTGCCGCCGGATATCGTCACATGGTCGAAGGAAGAACCCCCGACCCGCTCCAGCTCCTCGATCACCTCGCTCGCGGACAGCAGCCGAATCTCATCCTTGCCGGTGCCGTCCCATGTGAACGCGGAGTCGCACCAGGCGCACTGGTAGTCGCAGCCTGCTGTGCGGACGAACATCGTTTTGCGGCCGATGACCATGCCCTCTCCCTGTACCGTTGGCCCGAACACTTCCATGACCGGAATGCGTCTTGGACTACTCATGGGAAGCCGCCTTTCGCTTCGGACGGTAGATGCAATAGCTCGTAGGCGTCTCTCTCAAATAAACCTGGAGGCACGCCGGCTTGTTCGGCATGTCGTCGAGATAGCGCTGCACCAGCTCCCAGATCGTCCGGGCGACCACCTCCGTCGTCGGGAAGCGGTCCGGATTCGCGGCGTCGAAGCTTTCCGAATCGTCATTCAGCAGCGTATGATCGAACCGGCCGTGAATCAGCCCCTTAATTGTGGCGAAATTCACGAGAAAGCCGGATTCATCCAGCTCGTCTCCGGCAACGGTCACATTGGCGTAATACGTATGGCCATGAATCCGCTGGCACTTGCCCGCCGCTTCGGACGGCACAAAGTGGGCAGCGTCAAATTGAAAATCCTTATTCAGCTCATAGTGATAATCATGGGGCACAGACGGGTACATTTGCTGGAGCATCATATTCCCGCTCCCCCAGCACCGCGCGATGCCACATATTCCTCTAACCCTCTTTCGCGGAGCTGGCAAGCCGGACACTCACCGCAACCGTCGGCTTTGATGCCGTTGTAGCAGGTGAGCGTGCGCTCCCTAACAAAGTCGAACGCTCCCAGCTCGTCGGCGAGCGCCCACGTCTCCGCTTTATTCAGCCACATCAGCGGCGTATCGATAACAAAGTTATAATCCATGGACAAGTTAAGCGTCACGTTAAGAGACTTGATGAATACGTCACGGCAGTCGGGATAGCCGCTGAAGTCTGTCTCGCATACGCCGGTGACGATATGCCTCGCACCAATGCCCTTGGCCAGCACCGCTGCGAACGACAGGAACAGCAAATTGCGTCCGTCGACGAAGGTCGTCGGCAGCTCCCCGTCCTTCTGCTCAATATCGATTTCATCCCGGGTCAGCGCATTGGGCGCAAGCTGGTTCAGCAAGGACATATCCAGCACATGATGCTTGACCCCAAGCTCCCCCGCAATCTCTGCCGCACAATCGAGCTCCAGCTTATGTCGCTGCCCGTAGTTAAAGGTGACCGCCTCTACTTCGGCGAACCTCTCCAATGCCCAGAACAGGCAAGTCGTACTGTCTTGCCCGCCGCTGAATACCACAACGGCCTTTTCATTCTTCAACATGTTGTCTCCTCCCAAATTAGAGAAGGCGGAACTCCTCACCGGCCCCGACCGGAACCGGCGCATAGAAAAAAGAAACGGCGCCTCGGGTCCCTAAGCAGGAACGCGAATGCGCCGAACACAAAAACGACGATGCCCAAACAGAGGGCTACCGCTTTTCGTTTTAGTTTTTTATAGAGGGAGTTCGCGAACCTCTCCCGGCGCCACCCAAGCCTGCTGGCCTCGCTGCTGAGCCGGATTTTCTCTTCAATTGTTCACTCGTACTATAGCATAGTCGCTGGGGGATGCAAATAGCAATTATTTCACGCCAGCGCCGCAAGCGTGCGAACGGCATGCTCGATCAGCTCCGGAATATCCTCCATCTGCTCCTCGCCGATCCGTCGGCTGAAGCGGAGCTCTACCCGGTTGCGGTAACGTTCGCTATTCTCACCGAATACCCGGCTGAGCGTCTGGACGGGAACCTTCTCCGGCATCCAAATATCGGCGATACACCGTTCAATCTCCCGGCAGCGCGCCTCGAGGCCATCCGCCTCCACCTCGGTATGAAACAGGATAACGAGGCTGCAAGCGGCCTTTTCCCCCTGCAGCTCCAGTATCTCTGCCGACAGGTCGCGCAGCGACGTATCCAGCACCAGCTCGGCCGTTACGCCGTCTCCGCTCCCCGCAAGCCGGAAGGACACCGAGAACTCACGGGACATGACCGCCATGTCGAGTACATCCTTGCGGCCTGTAATATCAATGATCCGATCCAGGTTATCCAGATCGTACAATTCATTCTCGAAAGCGACCTTCAAATTATCGAATATGGTCGGGTCAAACATGCTGTATTCACCTCTTTATTTCATCCTGATTCAAGAAAATAGGGTCCCTTAATCAGGGACTTCCTTCTATTGTACCATGCCTCGCAAAATTACAGGCGTTCCAAGTTTGCGTTGGGCTTCCCTTTTTCCGTATACTTGTATATAGCAGATTGCTAGATCTCCTAATTCAATAGAGGTGACAGAGTGGACGATTTGAAGCAAGCTTACAAGGCAATGGGACTTAAGGAGCATGCATCCAAAGAAGAAGTGGAAAAACGCTATTCGACGCTAGTCAGGCGGGAGAAGACGCGGTCCAAGTCGGGAGACCCGGCCGGAGACGAGGAGTTTCGGCAGGTGACGGCCGCATACCGGCTCATCCTGGCCCGTGAGGACGAGAAGTACACGCAAGAGTTCAATGAAAAAGAATACGGCAAATACAAAAACATGGCGGGCAAAGCGCAAAAGCTGGATCACTTCTGGCGGTATTATAAGATTCATACGCTAGGCGCCATCGCACTGATCGGGGTTATTATCTATGGCATTATGAGCTATATCGATCATAAGGAGCATGAAAGATATTTGGCCAGCCTGCCGCCAATGGACCTGCAAGTGACGTTTATGGGCACCTTCATGGAAGAAAGCGGACAAGAAAAGGATCTTGTAATGAACGCATTAATGAAGCCGTTTCCAGAGTGGAAGAGATTGGAATACTCCACCATCTTCATCCCGCAGGACGAAATGAACCGGTATGCGTATTTGCAGAAGGCGCTCGTAACGCTTATGTCCGAGATTCCCGATCTATATTTGATGGACAAATATATGTTCGAGTGGCTTGGGCCGCAGGGGGCGCTCTTGCCGCTTGACGACCGCCCTGAGCTGGCCGCTTACGCGGACGGGGCGGCTGCCCTTGAACTGAAGACGGAGGATGACCCGGAAGGCTCTGTCTATGGCCTGGATTTGAGCAAGTCGGACTTGTTCAAGGATTTGCCAATGATGAAGATCGAGCTGATCGCCGGCGTCCGCGCCAACGCGGAGCGTCCTGACAACGCCGTGAAGTTTATTGAGCATTATGCGAAGACCATTCCCTCGCCGTAAGGGATACAACAAAGGGCAAGTCCATGACAGCAGCTGTGCTGCAATATGGACTTGCCCTTCTTCTATTCGTCAGTCCATTCCATGCAACGGACTACAGGCATCTCAGCGTGACTTCAATATCCTGATTGTAATTGCCGAAGTCTTTGCCGAACAGCGTTACGCCTCCGCAATTTTTCGCCGAAGCGCTGCAGGCGATCCGGAACAAAATCTCCTTGTCATAGGACAGGGACAACCCGTCGATCGTCACATCGGACACCTTCACGCCATCGATGAACGAGCCTTGGCGTGTCACGCGGATCGTCTTCATTAGCCCGTAATGGATGTTTTTGTACCACCAAGCCGGCGTATAGACCCCTCTTGCACCACCAAAGTCCCCAGGATATGTCCAAGTACCCACTTCCGTCCCGTTCACTGAAAATACGATGTCAGAGGGCAGATGGTTGACCGTGCAAGGCGTTTCCGAGCAAATCTCCAGCGAAATTTCCAGCGAATCCGGCTTTTCATTGCTGACCATATAATTAGGAATGCGATACTCCACGTACCCCGATCCGAACCAGATAACCCGTGCATGCACATGCTCCGGGTCAGCGAAATACCGGGGATCGTCGCACATACCGATCATCCTGTCGGCGGCGGCAAGTCCGCAAGTCGGCTTGACCTCGTAGGAAGCATAGGTGCCGACCGGCAAGGAGACGAAGTATCGGTTTTTATCCTCCGGCTTGGGCGCGCCCTTGAACAACAAGGTTGCCTGGCTAAGCTGCAAATAACATAGCTTCTGCATTCCCCGCTTGCCAGCTATGCTTTCGCTTCGGACGATGCCCGCCTCCTCCAGCATATGTATATGCCTGGTCACGATCGGAGACTTTATGTCTAGCGCTTCCGACAAGCTCTTGATGTTCATGGGCCTCTCGCCCAGCAGCTCGATCATTCGGACGCGTGTAGGAGAGGAGAAGCATTCCAAAAATCCCATGTTGCGGCTGCTCACTTCAATATCCATCCTGCAAAACCCTTTCCCTGTCATTACTCCATTTGCAGCTTCATTATATAACTTAAAAGTTAATCTAACAATAGAAGCCGTACAACTTGACAGCCCACACTCTATTCAATAAAATGAATCCCGAAAGGCCGTATTTTTCAGTTTAGTTAACCTAAAAGTTAATATTTAAAAGGAGGCGCGCTATGAATCCATTTCAATTTTACAACCCTACCCGCATCGTATTCGGTGAAGGGGCAGCCGATCAAATCGGAGAGCTGACCTCATCCTATGGACAGAAAGCCCTTCTCGTATACGGCGGAGGCAGCATCAAGAGCACTGGCTTGTACGAGCGCGCAGTCAAGCAATTAAAGGATGCCGGCGTTGCGATCTTCGAGCTCGCAGGCGTCGAGCCGAACCCGCGGCTGACTACGGTGAAGAAAGGCATACATATCTGCCGGGAGCACGGGATCGATATCATTCTGGCGATTGGCGGCGGCAGCGTCATCGACGCATCCAAGGCCATTGCGGCGGGCGCGCTGTATGACGGCGATGTATGGGATTTCTTCACGCACAAAGCTTCGATCCAGCAAGCGCTTCCCATTGGCACGGTCCTGACCCTTGCGGCTACCGGCTCGGAGATGAATGGCAATACCGTCATTTCCAACTGGGAAGAGAAGCTGAAGCGTGGAAGCGGCAGCCCTCATCTGTATCCGAAGTTTTCGATCCTTGATCCGACGCTGACCTACACTGTGCCTCGCAATCATACCGTGTACGGCTCGGTCGATATTATGTCGCATGTATTCGAGCAGTACTTCAGCAAAACAACCAATACGCCGCTGCAAGAAAGATTCTGCGAATCTATCCTGCAGACGGTGATCGAGAATGTAGAGCCCGCCACCGCCAATCCGGCGGACGCTGCCGCAAGAGCCAACCTCATGTGGTGCGGGACTATGGCGCTGAACGGCGGACAGATCAGCCTTGGCATGGCCAATGACTGGGCCTCACACGGCATCGAGCATGAAGTGAGCGCCATCTACGATATTCCCCATGGCGCCGGCCTTGCCATCATCTTCCCAAACTGGATGCGTTATGTGTACCAGGAGCGGATCGACCGATTCGTTCAGTATGCGGTCCGCGTATGGGGCGTTGACCCTGCCGGCAAATCGGACGACGAGATCGCCCTAGCGGGCATCCAGGCTACTCGCGACTTCTTCACGCGCATCGGCGCGGAATCCAAGCTCGCGGACTTCGGCATCGGTGAGGATCAGCTCGATCGGATGGCTGAGGAAGCGGTTCGTTACGGCGATATCGGCTCGTTTAAGCGTCTCGGCAGGAACGATGTTCGTGAAATTTTGCGCATGTCCCTATAATGAATCCCTATTAACGAGAGGAGCACTCCATCATGACAAAAGCGTTGACAGAAAGCTATACCTTAAGCAATGGCGTTGACATGCCGAAGTTCGGCCTCGGCGTATGGAAAGTAGCGGATGACGTAGCCGCATCTACCGTACAAGCGGCAATTGAAGCGGGTTACCGCAGCATCGATACGGCGGCAGCCTACCAGAACGAAGTCGGCACAGGCGCCGGCGTTCGCGCCAGCGGCGTAGCGCGCGATCAATTGTTCGTCACGACCAAGATCTGGAATGCCGAGCAAGGCTATGATACGACGCTCGCAGCGTTCCAAGCCAGCCTGGACAAGCTGCAGATGGACTATGTCGATCTCATTCTTATTCACTGGCCAGTGAAAGGCAAATACAAGGATACTTGGAGAGCGCTTGAGAAAATATACAGTGAAGGCAAAGCCCGCGCTATCGGCGTAAGCAACTTCCAGATCCATCATCTGGAGGACCTTATTGAATCGAGCGAAGTCGTTCCAATGGTCAACCAAGTGGAATACCACCCGCTACTGACGCAAGTCGACCTCCATGCGTTCTGCCAGGAGCATAACATCCGTCTTACGGCGTGGAGCCCGCTCATGCAAGGCAACCTGGATCTGCCGCTGCTCGCCGAGATCGGGGCAAAATACGGCAAGTCCCCTGCACAGGTTGTATTGCGCTGGGATCTCCAGCAAGGTGTCGTGACGATTCCGAAAACGACAACGCCTTCCCGCCTGGTCGAGAACGCAGACATCTTCGACTTCGCATTGACCGAAGAGGAAGTCGCGCAAATCTCGGCGCTGAACAACAACCAGCGCTTTGGTCCGGACCCTGACAATTTCAATTTCTAATAATCTTCGTTACCAAGCGGCGCCGAAGCATGATGCTTCGGCGCTGTTGCTGTATTCCCACAGGAATGCCGGAAGGACTACCGTCTGATTCCGGGTCCAAATTTCCGGCTTTGCGCAAGCATAGATGAATATAGTAACCTAGTAGGAATAGATATCATATAGAAGAAGATTTTATCCTCTTATTCTATTGTCGGATGAGCCGTTCAGGGAAGAAGCAGAAATCAGAAGGAATCACGCCTGCTTATGTACCGAATAGTGCTAAAGTCCCCACCCATTCCGCAAGTCATGCCTTTTCATCATCAATGAAACGATTATCCTGTAAATAATTCACAGAACGTCCTTGTTGTTCAAAGGAAAAGTGCAAACGTTTGTCGAATGTTTGCTAGAGCAATTCGCGAAGGAGGAGCGCTGGTGGATATAAAGTCAAAAGCCCGTATCTCGGGCCTGTTGGAATCCCCCGAATGGACAAAAGAGATGGAGGCCTATCGTACGATATTGGAGCGGGAGACCCATCAGCCCCTGCCGAACGAAATGTTCCTCGATTATGCCAAGCAGCTCTCCGACAAGGAGAAGCTGACGATGGCGCTAACATTGGAATTCCCCTTTGCCAGGCGCGAACTTCGCAAGTGGCCGGATATGCTGTTCGTGAAGCTGCTTCGGACCTATGTGCAGCAAGCTCCCGGCAATATCGCCCTGAAGCGCCGGATGATGTTGACTGTGCTTCAGAAGCTGCCTTACAAACAGGATGAAGATTGGCCCCCGCTTGCCGCCCTGCTCGACGAGCAAGAGAAGCGGCTGGAGACCGAGGGATTTTGGTCCCACTACTGGACACTCTATTTCCACCCCGGCAAATCGGAGGAGCATGATCTCTGGCTTCTGGAAATGAAAAAGCTGGAGGAGCGCTGGCTGCAGACCGGTGATGCCGATCTGTTGGGGGAGCTGCCGACGGAAGCGGAAGCTCCCGAAGAGGAGCATACGGACCATGCAAAGCTGGATAAGAAAATCAAAATACTCGGTGATTTATATAAAAAAGAAAGCTCGACGCGGCAGAGACTGGAGCATGACCTCGTCCAGAAGAACAAGCTGATCAGGATGAAGTCGAAGGAAATGGAGCTGTTGGAGGAGGAAATCGAGCGCTTGAGAGATGAAGCGGAGCAAGCTGCTGACATGATTATCCAGCAGCAGAGCACCCAGACGGAGCGAGATCGCCACTGGAAGCAAGAGCAGGCGGATTGGCTGGAGGAACGCCACCATTTCATGGAGCAGATTCGCGCGCTGAACCAGCAGAATAAGCGTCTGGAGCGCACCATCGAGGATCAGAAGAAAGATCTCGATTATCAGGAGAAGGACAAGGCGAATTTGAAGCAGGCCATATCCGATGTGCGGAACCAGCTGACCAGCCCGGAATCCATCGCAAAGCTGCTGTCTCACAGCATCGAGATGGAGCTTGCCTCGGTCGCACAGTCCATACCGGCGTCGCGCAATGATGATTCGCGGCATACCGCCCTCGCCTCCCGCAACCGCATGCGCAAGGCGCTGGATTTGCTGGATGCGCTAGACCAGTATCTCATGCTGAATACACTTCCGATTGAAGAAGTTCAGCCCCTTCGGAATAAACAGACTGTCGAGCCAATCGTCTGCGAGGAGCTGGAACCAGAGGTGCAAGCGGAGGATTCCCATCCGCTGTTGCATGTGCAGCCTTCGCCGAACTCGTTGTACGGCACCTTCTTCCGCCGCGATCATGGCGGGTTTATTCGACTGGAAAGCGGCGAATCGTTCAACATTACGGAATCGCTTGTCCAGCAGCATGAGCTCCAGCACGAGGCCGAGATGCTGTGTACGCCGGTCAAGCAGGATGGCAAGTCGCTGTATTACGATTTGCAGCTGCTTTTTCAAGGAGACGATGCGTTCTCCCCCATCCATCAATTTGACGGCTATATCGAGACGGGCGAAGGCCATCTCTGGTTCTGCGTCGATATGAACGATCCGTCCAACCGCTATCAAATTCATTACAAAGATATCGAAATTCAGAAGCCTGCGCATGGCGATCCCTGCTCCTTCAACGTTGCTGAGGGCAGCCATATCGCGCGTTTGACTAAGCTTTACCGCCTGCAGGGCGAAGTCCTGACAGCCGACGCAGGCAAAACAAAGCCTGTGCACCCGGCACAGGCTGAGCAATCCGCATCGAAGAAAAACAAAGAAAAAAGAAAATCGCTTATGTCCAAGGAGCAGCCGACGCCTTTCCTGCAAGACTGCCTCATTACCATCGTCGGAGGCGTCCGCAAGTGGTTCGAGCATGTCGTTCACGAAAGCGGCGCCGAGCTGGCGCATGATACCGGCGACCATCCGGAGCGTGTCGCGGCAGAATTGCGCCGCTCGCAAGCGCTATTCCTGCTCATCACCTCCACATCCCATCGGGCGACGTGGGACGGTATCGACATTGCGAAGATGTATGGCATTCCACACTTTGTCATACAGGGCTCCAAGTCCAATCTGCGGTCCTTGCTATGGGACCATCGCGAGATGATCAGCAAAGCCAACCGCTAGGCATGTAGCCGCTTCCAGTAGGCTACATGCCTAGCGGAAGCCATTTCAGAAACTGCTGAATATGTTCGTCCCAATAGGCCCAGCTATGTCCGCCCGGCCCATCCTTGTAAGTCAGCTTGTAATCGGTCTTCTCGCATGCATCGCGGAAGGCCTTGTTGCCGTTGTATAAGAAATCCTCGGTGCCGCAGCATTGGTATAGAAGCGGATTTGGCCCATTCTGTCCGGAAGCAGACTGCCCCAGCAGCGCAAGCAAGTCATCATCCGTCCCCTGAACCTCCTTGTCACCGAAGATCAGCTTGAAGATGCGGTTAAAGTCCCCAACTTCCCTCACATGCGCCGCAATATCAAGCGCTCCGGAGAAGCTTCCCGCCGCAGCAAACCGGTCAGGATGGCGCAGCGCCCACTTGAATGCGCCGTAGCCGCCCATCGATAGACCCGCCACAAAGTTATCTTCCCTTGCTTCAGAGAGCGGAAAGAAGGAGCGCGCCACAGCCGGCAGTTCTTCCGTCAAGAATGTCCAGTAAGCCTCCCCATATTCCATATCCGTATAAAAGCTGCGATGCACATTAGGCATTACAACCGCTAGTCCATGCTCAGCCACATACCGTTCGATCGAAGTCCGTCTGACCCAGATGGAATCATCATCTGATAAGCCATGCAACAGAAACAATGTCTTGTGCTTCCCGGCAGCAGCGGTATTGTCCATTCCGATCTGCGACCTTGTAGCCTGGGGCAGAATAACAGTCATAGACGTGCTCATGCCTAGCGTTTCCGAATAAAATCGACAAGTAAGAAGAGCCATTTGTATCCCCCTCGAAAGTGTTATCAATGGAGCTAATCGTAATGTAGCATAAGATTAATAAATTTTCATGTTTTTCTCATAAACGCTCATAATCGCAGAATGACGCTGGATTATCATTCTCATACAGGAAAATAGGCCCTGTTTCACTATGCTATAGTGTGGATACATCACGAAACAAGAAGGGATTAACTGAACAACATGAGAAACAGCAATCTGCTTAAAACCATCGTAAAAATCGGAACATGCGGAGCCATCGCCTGGTCTGCTCTCACCTTTGGAACAGCTGGCGACAAAGCTCATGCAGCTACACCGACTTCGACCGAACTCATCGCATCGAGCAAGGAATTCATAGGTACCCCTTACAAATTCGGGGCAAAAGCCGGAAGCACCGCTTCCTTCGACTGCTCCTCCTTTACGCAATACATATTCAAGTCCTTTAAAGTGTGGCTGCCGCGCACATCCGCCGCACAAGCAAGCATGGGCACCAAAGTAGACAAAGCCTCCCTGAGCATGGGCGACCTTATCTTCTACAAGACAAACGGCAAATCCATCAGCCATGTCGCCATCTATGCGGGCAACAACAAAATCATTCATAGCTCCAGCAGCCAAGGTGTGACGATCACCAACATGAACTCCAGCTACTGGAAAGGCAAATATGTAACAGCAAGACGCGTGCTTTAATAGACCCATCACCTAAAAAAGCCTTCATCCCGCTAGCGCCAGCGGGTTGAAGGCTCTTTCTATAATTACACTAATGACGAATTATCACTGTCCATTACAGGCTGATGCGCAGCCAGCTGTCGCTTCTTCCCTCGACGTAGCGGCTGTACTTATGCTTGCCCGCGATCCCTTCCAGTCCCAGCTTCCCGGCAGCTTCGTATACGGCAAAGCCGTCCCGCTCCCAATGCCTCATTTTGACATAATAATGATTGTCCTCAAGCAGCGAATCCAGCAGATTCCTGCGGCTTATAAGCGGCAAGTTGCGCAGATCGACGCCATTGTACATGAGGATATCAAATACGAAATAAATAACCGGCAGCGTCTTACGGGCTTCCCTGATCCGGGGAATGCCCTTCATGCGAAATCTCTCTTGCAGCCGGGCAAAATCTGTGCGCCCTGTCTCCGGGTCCAGACAGGCGACTTCTCCGTCCAGCACGACGTCCGCAGGCCTGTTGAGCGGCACATTATGTAGCTCCGGATATTGAGCTGTTGTATCGTTGCCGTGCCGGGTCAACAGCGTTACTTTTCCTGCCGTCATATGAAGCTGCAGCCGCTGGCCGTCAACGATTGGCTCGAACCAGTAATGGCGATCCTCAAACGGCTCCATTTTCTCCGTCATCAACATCGGTTGTATGAACATAGCCTCTTCCTCCCGTATTCCCCATCTTATCATGAATCTATACGTGAATTCGTCGGTAAATACAGGTGGGATTAGCGAATAATCCTTTTTTGGATGCGCATAATAGCTTCAGAGCGAATGCTAGCAAAGAAGCTTAGTCTTCGCCACACGATTGAAGGAGGCTGAATTAAGATGGCAAACCAAAGCAGCAGCAACAACCTGGTCGTTCCCCAAGCGCGTGCCGCGCTGGAGCAAATGAAATATGAAGTAGCGCAAGAGCTGGGTATCCAGCTTCCGCAAGACGGCTACTATGGCAATATGACGACCCGCGACATGGGCTCCATCGGCGGTTACATCACACGACGTCTCGTGCAAATTGCCGAGCAACAGCTCGCAGGCCGCCGCTAGACCGGCAGCTCGATGCAATCGGCACGAACTGCTCACTGGCGGACATATCCGGCAGAGCGTCTACATATAAGACCAGTATCCGATCAACCGTATACTTGCTTATAGTTGCCTGGATCAGAGAGCGCCGCTGCGCTCTCTTTTTTCATTTCTCCTTTCCTTTGTGTGCAAAAATCGGTAAAATGGGATAGAGTTGTCCTTGCTACATACGAACCTTGTTATTTTATAAGAGAAAGGAATATCCCAATATGATCATTCAACCGAAAACGCGCGGCTTTATTTGCACAACAGCGCATCCGCAAGGCTGTGCTGCCCAAGTTCAGCGTCAAATCGATTACGTAAAGGGTAAACCAACTATTCAAGGCCCACGCAACGTTCTAGTCGTGGGCGCATCCACTGGCTATGGACTGGCTTCCCGTATCGTTGCAGCATTCGGCTCCGGCGCGAACACCGTTGGCGTATACTTTGACAAAGCGGCGGAAGGCGCGCGCACCGCTAGCGCAGGCTGGTACAATTCCGCAGCTTTCGAGGAAGCCGCAAGCGAGCAAGGAACGAAATCATACAGCATCGTAGGCGACGCATTCTCCGACGAGATTAAAGCCAAAACCATCGACCTGATCCGCACAGAGCTAGGCCAGATCGATCTGGTTGTGTACAGCGTTGCATCTCCGCGCCGCACGCATCCCAAGACAGGAGAAGTATTCTCCTCCGTCATCAAGCCGCTAGGCGAGACGTATACGAACAAAACCGTCAACTTCCACAGCGGCGAAGTGTCACAGGCGACGATTGAGCCGGCTACAGAAGATGAGCTTCGCCAGACGATTGCCGTTATGGGCGGCGAGGACTGGCAGATGTGGATCGACGAGCTTCAGGCTGCTGGCGTTCTGGCAGAAGACGCTACAACGGTCGCATATTCCTATATCGGACCTGAAATAACGCATGCCGTCTATCGCGAAGGAACCATTGGCGCAGCGAAAAACGACCTGGAAGCAACAGCACACAACCTGAACAAGCAGCTTGGCGAATCCGGCGGACGCGCATTCGTATCCGTGAACAAAGCGCTTGTCACGCAGTCCAGCTCCGCGATCCCTGTCGTGCCGTTGTACATCTCCGCATTGTACAAAGTCATGAAAGAAAAGGGACTGCATGAAGGCTGTATCGAGCAAATGTACCGTCTATTCTCCGAGCGGTTGTACGGCGAAGGCAAGACGCTTGTCGACGATAAAGGGCTAATCCGTGTTGACGACTGGGAGATGCGCCCGGAAATTCAACAGGAAGTGGCTAGACTATGGACCGATCTGACTACTGAGAATGTATATGATCTGTCTGATCTTAAAGGCTACCGCCGCGAATTCTTCCAGCTGTTCGGCTTCGAGACGGACGGCATCAACTACGAAGCGGACGCCAATCCTGATGTAGCCATTAAGAACTTGAAATAAAACACATAGACAGCGAAGGCGCTGAGAGCGGAACCTTGTGGTCCGCGCTCAGCGCTTTGATATGACTGATTAATTGGAGGACAGAACGTTGAAAAACATCAAAATTTTCTCAGGTTCATCGAACCCTGAGCTTGCACGCAAAGTATGCGAACAACTAGACCTGCCACTTGGCAAATCCGCCATCTCCCGGCTGCAAAGCGGAGAGATTCATGTATCCTATGAAGAGTCGCTGCGCAACCATCATGTATTCCTGATTCAATCGCTTTCGCATCCGGTCAACGAGAATCTCGTTGAACTGCTTGTTATGATTGACGCAGCCAAGCGCGCGTCGGCGAAATCAATCAATATCGTGATGCCGTACTACGGCTATGCGCGTCAGGAACGGAAATCCGCTCCACGTGAACCAATCTCGGCCAAAATGGTTGCCGATGTACTGACAACCGTTGGCGCTGACCGCATCATTACCGTAGATTTGCATGCCGATCCGATCCAAGGCTTCTTCAAGATTACGGTCGACCATCTGACCGCTCTGGATATGATCATCGATTACTTGCGTGAGAAATCGATCAAAAATCCCGTTGTCGTCTCCCCGGATGCCGGACGCGCGACAACAGCTGAGAAGCTGGCGGGCTTGCTCGATTGCCCATTTGCGATCATGATCAAAAACCGACCTGCGCACAACCAATCCGAAATTACCCATATTATCGGTGAAGTTGAAGGCATGACGCCGATCATTATCGAGGATTTGATCGATACCGGCAGCACGATCGTCAACGTTGTCGAGGCGCTCAAAAAACGCGGCGCCGAAGACGCGTTCATCTGCGCAACGCATGGCCTGTTCTCCGAAAATGCGGTCGATAAGCTCAGTCACCCGAACATTCAGGAAGTCGTCATTACCGATACGATCGCGCTGGAGCGTGAGCGTCCGGACAACTTTATCATCCTGCCGATGGCTCCATTGCTCGGCACCGCCATTCGAATCATTACAGAGGGCGGCTCCATCGCCACACTGTTCAAGTCCGAATAACCCAAAGAACCTTCGCGCCGAACGAAAGTTGCGGTACGAAGGTTCTTTTTATGAGCTGCGCCCGACTGTCCGCCTAATCTGACTGAAGATGCTTTTTCGCAAATGCGACTTCCCGGCGCAGTCCTTCCGCCAGCCCGATCTTCGGTGAATAGCCAAGCAGCCGCTCTGCTTTCGATATATCCGCCCACGTATGCAGTGGCTCCCCGACAAGCCCGCCCGCATGAATGATCTGCGTCGGCTTCCCTGTCATCCACTCCAGCATCTCGATAATTTCATTAATAGATGCCCGCTCTTTGCCTCCGATATTAATCGTCTCGCCGATCACACCGCCTGCTTCCGCAACGGCGGCAGTCGCTTCTGCACAATCACCCACATACGTGAAATCACGCGTTTGCGTCCCGTCTCCGTATAAAGTGATCGGCTGGTTGTTCAAGATCTGACGGATAAAGCGATGAAAGGCCATATCCGACCGCTGGCGAGGCCCATATACCGTAAAATAACGCAAAATTACAACCGGAACGCCTTCATTTCGCCAGTAAACCCGGCATAGGTGCTCGCCTGTCAGCTTGGAAACACCGTAAGGAGATAACGGCGAAGGCATGGCATCTTCGGATACCTTGCCCGTCACCTCCCCATAGACCGAAGAGGTAGAGATATAGACAAACTTTTTCAGCGGCTTTCCTTTGCAAGCTTCCAGCAGCCGCTGCGTCACATTAATATTGTTCGTCACATAATGTCCGAAATCCGCTCCCCAGCTATTGCGCACGCCAGGTATCCCTGCCAGATGGTAGACAATGTCCACATCTTTCAATACTTCATCCCAATCGATATCAAGAAGATTTTCCCCTCGGAAGGTAAACCTCGAATGATCTATAATCTCATCCAAATTCCGACTCCCAATCACCTTCAGCTCATCGCGCAGCAATGCGTCAATGCCGATAACCTCATGCTCTTCCCGCTCCAGCAGCTTCTCGCATAAATGAGACCCGACGAAGCCCGCCGCACCCGTAACTACAATTTTCATAGCCGTCCAACCCCCACATAGCGAAGTCCGGCCTCTTCAACTGCTTTTCTGTTTAGTACATTGCGCCCATCCAGCACCACAGATCCCCTCATTCGCTTCACGACTTGCTCCCAGTCCGCTCGAATGAATTCCTCCCAGCCAGTAGCAATAATGACCGCATCAGCGCCTTCAACCGCCGCCAAAGCGCTCTCCTTCCACTCGACGCCGGTTATAGGCGGTGCCGCAAGCGGATCATAGGCTGTCAGCACGCAGTCCTTCTTCGCCAAACCTTCCATCAAAGCTACCGCCCGAGAGTAACGCAAATCATCTGTGTTTTCTTTAAAAGTCGCGCCCCATACAGCAATATGCCTGGTCCCGTCTAATCCGCCCAGAATCTTCTCAAGCTTGCGTATATACACGTCCAGCTGCGTGTCATTCACTTCCGCGACAGCCCGCAGCAGCTTAAGCGGCTCGTTTTGGGAAGCTGCTGCCGCCATCAGCGCTTGCACATCCTTGGGCAGGCATGAGCCGCCGTAGCCAATGCCTGCCTGCAGGAACTTTTCCCCGATTCGGCTATCCTTGCCGATACCCTTTGCAACGTCCATAATATCCGCGCCAAATGCGTCGCACACTCGTGCCAGCTCATTAATAAAGGACAATTTTGTGGCCAGAAATGCATTGGAGCCGTACTTAATCAACTCGGCTTCCGTTCTGCCTGTAATGATCGTCTTTGCTTCAATTCCGCTATATAGCGACTGAACAATTCCCGCTGCCGCTTCATTTTGCGTTCCGATTACAATCCGATCGGGATGGAACGTATCGTAGATAGCCGTCCCCTCGCGCAAAAACTCCGGATTCGAGACTACTTCAAATTGCTCTCTAGATACGCCTTTTTCGATCAAGAATGACTCCGCCCACTCTCCCGTTCCAGGTGGAACTGTGCTTTTCATAATAATAATTTTAGGATCGCTGAGCGCGCCTGCAATATCGTTCAACACGCTTCTGACGAAGACGAGATCGGCTGAGCCATCCGTCGCGGATGGCGTCCCTACTGCAATCATAATGACTTCATTACGCCTCACCGTTTCCTCCACATCATCGCGGAAGAACAACCGATTGCCGGCTCGGTGACGATCCACCAATTCCTCCAGCCCTGGCTCGTAAATCGGAATGATGCCGTTATTCAGTCGTTCAACCTTCTCTTTGTCGCGATCCACGCAATAGACCACATGCCCAAGCTCCGCCAACACGGCTGCCGTCGTCAGCCCGACATAACCGGCGCCGATAATTCCAATGTTCATGAAGCTGCATCCTCTCTTCGCAACCTTAACTGTACAGTATCATGTGCATCAGAGAGTTCAAGTGAAACGGCGTTTAACAGGGCTGATTTACAAAACTTTTGGGAACATGCTTAAGAACAAGCTGCATCCATGTCCATATATGAATATATACAGCGCCAAAACAAGCTGCATCGGGGATCCATACAAATACAGCATTACCACGACAAAACTTCATCCAGAATGATGCATACCCTATTCATACATAGGGTTTCAATGAAGTTTCAATCGTCTATACGATTGTATATACTACGCAAGCAAAGTCGTATACATATTCTATACGGCAAGCATGCCGGAGAGTGTATGCCGTTTGACCTTCACCCTCTCCAGCACGTACAATAAGGGGTATTCCTGCAAAATGAGGTGTGTTACAAATGCGAAAATCAGCTTACAAATGGTTTGTTCTCATGTTGCTTCCAGCCTTGCTGCTAGCTGGCTGCGGTTCATCCAACCAGGGTTCGAACAGCATAGATCCTACCCCGGAGCAGACAAACTCAAGCTCGCCTATCCATACAGAAAGCCCAAAACCTGATCCTTCTAACGAGACGTCAGCAACACCTACTCCTGATCCGCAACTGGATATGATTCAGGAGCAGATGAAGCACATGAGCTTGGATGAAAAAATCGGACAGCTCGTCATCGTCGGCTTAGATGGAACCGAAATGAACGGCTTCACCCAAAAGATGATCCAGGACTATAAAGTCGGCGGATTCATCTTATTCAAAGACAACATCAAAAACGCACAGCAGACGCTGGCGCTTTTGAACGATTTGAAACAGACCAATACCAGCAACGACATTCCGCTATGGCTTAGCGTCGATCAGGAAGGCGGCAGAGTGAGCCGTATGTCTTCCGAATTCGTAAAAATCCCGGCTGCGGGCCATGTGGCGGCAGCCAACAACTTGCCGTATACGAACGGAATCGGAAAGGCGCTGGGCACCGAGCTAAAGGCGCTGGGCTTCAATCTAGATTTTGCTCCTGTCCTGGACATTAACAGCAACCCTAAAAACCCAGTCATCGGCGACCGCTCCTACGGCTCGACACCAGACAAAGTAACAGCACATGGCCTGGAAGCACTGGACGGCATCACATCGGAAGGCGTAGCTGCGGTCGTCAAGCATTTTCCGGGACATGGCGATACATCCGTAGACTCGCATTATGATTTGCCTCTCGTTCATAAGTCGCTCGAGGAGCTGGAGAAATTCGAGCTCATTCCTTTCAAAGAGGCCATTGAACAGGAGGTTGACGCCATCATGGTCGCGCATCTGCTCATGATGGATCTGGACACTAAACACCCTGCTTCTATATCCGAGGCTGTAATCAACGACTTGCTGCGTGAGAAGCTGGGATATGAGGGCGTCGTGATAACGGATGATATGACAATGGGCGGCTTGCTGAACGGCAACAAAATCGGGGACGCATCCGTAACCGCCGTCCAGGCGGGCGCAGACATCGTGCTCGTAAGCCATGAAGAGAAGCTGCGAATCGAAGCTCTGGATGCCCTTAGACAAGCTGTTCACTCCGGTGAGATAAGTGAGGAACGGCTGGACGAAAGCGTCTATCGTGTGCTTAGCCTGAAGCAAAAGTACAAGCTCTCCGACGAGTCAACTCCTGATATAGACGTCTCCGCTGTCAACGAAGTCATCAATAACGCACTACAAGCCCGGCCATAATGGCCCGGGCTTTTTTATTTCCTTTTCCTATCAATCGCAACAAACTATATTTCGAGTTCCTTCTAAACGAAATTCAAACCAAAGACCGACCTCTCAACAAAATAAAGATCTCTCCAAGACCCTTCACTTTCCCAAACCTGCTCACTATCCCATCAACTCAGGGCAAAAACAAAATAATTTAGAGAGTAAGATTGTAAGACTTATAAGGGCTACGGGTTATCGGTTATGGGTTATCAGTTATGGGTTATGGGTTATTGATTCGCGTGATGGATTACACGTTATGGGCTACGTGTTTTGGGTTATTGATTCACGGGATTGGATTCGCGAGATGAGTCATACACTACGTGTTAACCGTTAAGGAACTCGTATGATGGGATTCGCGTTAAAAGTTACACGTGATAGGCTACGTACGGGTTATGGGTTATTGATTCACGTGATGCGTTATGAGTCATACACTACGTATTAAGCGTTAAGGGGCTCGTATGATGGGATTCGCGTTAAAAGTTATGCGTGATAGGGCTCGCGTGATGGGTTACATGTTATGGGCTACATACGTATTATGGGTTATTGATTCACGGGATGAGGGATGAGGTACGCGTTACGAGACATACATTACGGGTTACGCATTAAGGGGCTCGCATGATGGGACTCGCGTTAAAAGTTACACGTGATGGGCTACGTGTTTTGGGTTATTGATTCACGGGATGGGGTACGTGTTATAGGGTTCGCGTGATGAGTAATACGATACGGGTTACGCATTATGGGGGTACACGGCTTTTACATGGGTTTAGACAAGTTCAAACACAGTTAGGCAAAGTCAAGCAAAGTTAGGCAAAGTCAAGCAGATATTGATACATACTCAAACTCAAATAGCTCATAGGTTTGAAAGCTAATGCGTCTTCGTTGCAGTACAATCAATGCTTCATTTGCAGTGATAGGCTTGCTGTGTGTTCAAATGCGCATTTAATAGCGCCAGTGGAGGCGTTCAGCCTTAAGCAATATTCGTCCATGTACTGCTGGGCATACTTATCCCCGATTCCGTGAAACTTGTCCTTCATCCAACTAAACGCATTACTGGCAATCACGGATAACGGGTGGCAAGTACGCTTGCCAGAATTGACTAAATCTCCTGCAGTATTTCGTTTTTGAAACTGCTGAAACCTCGGATTCATCTCCAGGCTGTCATGCCCGCCTAGGTTTAATCGAATTAATATCTCGGCTTGTTCGGAATGCTCGAGGTCTTCCCTAGCCTGCTTGCGCCTGCTCAATAATTGAAATGTAAAAAAGCTGCTACTGCAATTATTCTCGTCTCGTTTTACCGACTTAATGATTGCGACAGACCTCTCCTTCTGTAACCTGTCATCGGATAAAAGAGCCTGCTGATTAAAAATCTCATGTTTAACTTCTATATATTCGCCCCATATTTGCTGCGACTCCATGGACAATACGGAACGAATTTTATTCAACATGCGCCAAGCCGTCTTATAGGTAATGTCCAGAAGCGCAGATAATTGCACGGCATTAACGCTATGCTCGAACTTTCCAACTAAATACATAACAAACAACCACTTCCGTATAGAAGTGCGACTTTTATGTAAAATGGTATGGGAGGTTAGCGACTGCTGATATTTGCACTTCGTGCATTCATAAAGAGGCAGACTTCTCGTAACGATCTTATATGCAGAGCGATGTCCACAACAATAGCACTTAAAGCCTGATGGCCACTTCAAACGTTCAAGAAGAGGAAGAAAATCCTCATCCCTCCGATATTGTGCATTAAACTCTTGCCAAGCTAATAATATTCCCACATCACTCACCCCCCCCAAAAAAAGAACATATGTTCTGTTTTTAGTATAACAAAATACCCAACCTTTTACAAGAGTTGGATAGATGGTTTTATCTTATATACCTGTTCCTGAGCAGATGGGAGAGTGAGCCCTTTTCCAAAGAAGAACACCCTCAGAAAGGGGGTACTGAATGATTTCTGTATACGTACATGTTATCGGGCAAAAAGTATACTGTCCTTCTGCAAGCATCCAGACTTCACACTTAGTCTGCGAATGTCCGCTCGAACCTTGTAATATCGCTGTTTTTGCCGATGATAACTAACATGTCGCCTTCAAATATACGATCGTCCGCGTGCGGAGATACAACCAAGTCATTGTCTTTTCTGCGTATGGCCATGACGCTGCAGCCGAATTTGGCTCTGAAGTCCAATGTTTTTAATGTTTTGCCGCAGAAGATTGGCGGGGCAATCATTTCGACGAGACTATGTTGGGGGGATAACTCCAAGTATTCAATCATGTTTTTGGAGGTGACCTGATGGGCTACCCGCACTCCTGTATCGCGCTCCGGGTGAACGATATGGTCCGCACCGACGCCTTCAAGCACCCGCTGATGATAATCGCTTGTTGCCTTGGCTGTTACGAATTTGACGCCAATATCCTTCAGAATCAATGTAGTTAATATACTGGACTGAAGGTTTTCGCCTATGGCTACAATCGCATGATCCAGATTGCGCACACCGAGCTCCCGCATGACCTGATCATCAGTCGAATCTGCTTGATAGACATGGGACAAGATAGGCGCGTATTCCTGTACTCTCTTCTCATCCTTGTCGATTCCCATAACTTCGTAGCCAAGCGATAGCAATGTTCGCGTCACACTTCCCCCGAATCTCCCTAACCCAATGACTACAAATTGTTTTCCCATCTGACGAGCCTCTCTTCTACTATTCATTGTTGATTGGACACAGCAAAAACCACAGAGAAACAAGCTCTCTGTGGTCATGACGAACACAAGCGCGCGCACTTATCTCCCGAACAACGCTTACGAGGTTAGCTGACGGATTCGGAAGTCGAGAGCTCCCTACCATAACATGGATTCACCCCTGCGACCCATTACGATCGCTTTGGTTCCCCCGCTGGTCTTAACGGACCATTGAGCGTTACGCATATTCATTTATGAGCCTAATGCTACTCCTTTCCGAATGTTTTGTAAAAGCGCATTCCAGACATGTTTCGGCGGAAAAAGCTTAAAAATCCCGATAGAAGCGCTTACATGCATTGCGCTATCAGCCGATCGCGAATTATATGCGTTTATTGATGCTTTTCTCAACTAGACCATCTCCTCCTGCGCTAGTTGGAAATAAGGGGAAGAATCTATTCCGGTTCTGCTGACAACGTCATTTTCAGTTTAAACTGCTTTGGCGTACAGCCGTTGAAGCGTTTGAACAATTCATAAAAATGCGCCATATTCTCCAGTCCTACGGAATGTGCGATGTCCGTTATTTTTCGGTCGGTCAGGGCAAGCAGGCGCGTAGCCTTAGCAATACGTCGCCGATTGACATACTCGGTAAACGGCAGTCCCATATGCGTTTTGAAATACTTGGAAAAATAGACATAGCTCATTCCGGCTAAAGCGCTCAGTTCAGACATATGTATCTTTTCGCCCAGTCGCTCATCTATAAAGGCAATGACAGGCTTCAGTACGTGAGCGTCCAGCTTTCCGCCCGGTGATAATATGCCGTTTGCGTCATGCCTTAGCATGGCAAGCATCAGCGCTTTGATATGCATGCTGACCGCTACCTCGTAGCCATGACGTCTGGCCATGACTTCCTCATGAATGCTGAAGATCGCACGGCCCACCTCCTCCCTTGCATCTGGGTTGGACGCGAACAGATCATTCAGTCCGTCAAGCGGCTGAAGCACCTCCATGAAACAGCTTAAATAGTTAATCGTCGCCGGATCGAAGTACGGCTCCAGATCGACGTGAAGTACAATATATTCTACTTCGTGCCCTGCATGACCTACTGCTCGATGAAGCTGATTGGAGCCAATCACCATCACATCGCCCTGCTCCAGGCGATAGGTTCTGTCTAAGGTATGCATCTCATGAATTCCGTCTAATACGAGAATAAACTCTACTTCCTTATGATAGTGCCAGCTAGGCAGCTCTGCGCCAGCGAAGCCTTCAAGAAAAAATGTCCATACTTTCAGGCATAGCTGCTGATTCTGGTAATGTATAGGCTCTTTTATAATATCCAAGGCTATCTCTCTCCCGAATGTTAAAATGTTGAAAATGGATATAAAACCATTAAATTATTGCATATACGGCTGCAGCTACTCCCTTGTATGATTAGTACAAAGCTAACCACGAATAAAGGAAGGTGACCCTCTATGAAAGTGGCAGTCCTAGGTTGCGGAGGCATGGGTGCTATTCATGCCGGTATATACGCCAGTCTTGCAAACGTTCAATTAACAGGTGTTTGCGATGCAAATCGTCAATTGGCCGATACATTGGCTGGGCAGACAGGAGCAACCGCATATTACTCGTTCGACGACATGCTGGCAAATGCGGATTTTGAAGCGGTAAGCATCGCGCTGCCTACCTATTTACACAAAGAATATACGCTTAAAGCTGCGAAAGCAAGAAAGCATATTATTTGCGAAAAACCTATCGCCCTTTCACTGGAAGACGCACGGGAGATGATGACGGTCTGTGAAGAGAACGGCGTCCGTCTGTTTGTTGGACATGTTGTTCGCTTCTTCCCTGATTACAACAATCTCAAACAAACGCTGGACAGCGGAAAGCTGGGGCGTCCTGCGGTCGCTCATACCAGCCGGATCGGCGGGCATCCGGGCAACTGGTTTGCGGATGAAGGCTTAAGCGGGGGCGTCATCGTTGATCTGATGATCCATGATCTGGACTTCCTGCGCTCCTGCTTCGGCGAGGTCGAAAGCATATACGCCCTGAACGCGAAACAAGAGGGACTCGATTATGCTCTGGTCACTTTACGCTTCGAAAACGGTACGATTGCAAATGTGGAAGCCAATTGGGGTTATCCAGGGCCGTTCCATACGAAAGCTGAAATCGCCGGCAGCACCGGTATCGTTCGGGCCAATAGCCTGAAAAGCAGCTCCATCCAAATCGTCAAGCAGGGGACAAGCAGCGATACGACTGGAGCCGTCGTCATACCGGGCAGCCCAGGACACAGAAACCCGTATGAGCTGCAATTAGAGCACTTTATTCGCTGTATTGAAGATGGGAGCGAGTCGATCGTTACGGCAGCAGATGCCTACAAAGCGCTTGAGTTGGCCCTATACGCCAGAGAGAGCGCGGTTACTGGCAAAGCCGTTTATTTGAAAGGAGGCCACGCGAAATGAGCAACCTAAAGGTTGGTATGATCAGCTTTGCCCATGAGCATGCCTTTTCTTATCTGGATGCTTTGCTGTCCATCCAAGAAGTTGATATCGTTGGCATTGCGGATCCCGTAGCCGAAAGAGTGGCGGAGGCAACAGCCAAGCATAACATAACCTACTATAATGACTACCTTGCGCTGTTGGAGCAGCCGCTAGATGCAGTTGTCGTCTGCTCTGAAAACGCGCTGCATGCCGAGATTGTAATCGCTGCCGCGGGCAAAGGCGTCCATGTGCTGTGCGAGAAGCCGCTCGGCATATCAATCGATGAGATGAGTCAAATGCTTGAAGTCTGCAAGGACAACCATGTCCAGCTCATGACAGCATTTCCTTGTCGCTATCTTGCAGCGGTCGTAGAAGCCAAGCAGGCAGTAGAACGTGGCGAGATCGGAGAGATCGTGGCGATCAAAGGAACGAATCGCGGCACTGCTCCATCCGGCTGGTTCGTTGATCGCAGCTTGTCCGGGGGAGGCGCCCTGCTCGACCATACAGTGCATGTTATGGATCTCATGCGCTGGTTCACCGGCTCCGAACCAACTGAAGTGTACGCATATGCCGCCACTTTGTTCAATGAGCAGCTTGAGGTAGACGATGCCGGGATGATCCATGTGAAATTCGACAATGGCGCATTCGGAGTTGTCGATACAAGCTGGTCCCGCAAGCCTCCATTCCCGACATGGGGAGACGTCACCATGGAGATTATCGGTACTAAAGGGGTATTATCCGTTGATTCCTTGGCTCAAGTGAATGAAGTATACAGCCAGCAAGACGGACTTGGCCAATGGAATTATTGGGGGGATAATATGGATCTATATCTGATTCGTTCCTTCGTCGAAGCCATCCGCAGCGGTCAACAGGTTCCGATAACAGGAGTTGACGGCATGCGTTCCGCTGCTGTTGCTCTTGCAGGCTACCAATCGATTCAAGAAGGCCAGCCCGTTAAGCTGCACTCCTAAACCTATTACGGACCGTAACCATTACGTGTACGCTCCGAGCAGAAACATCCTCATATAAGTGCAAAAGGACCTCAAAGCCCACATGTCGGCGGGCTTGAGGTCCCTTTTTTCATAAGCACAACTAAGATATCTGTCGAAACTATACCAGCCTGATGATATTACTTCAATTTGAATAAAGCAACAAGCTCTTGGAGCTCAGTAGCCATTCGGCTAAGAGATTCCGATGACGCGGATATTTCCTTCATAGAATCACGCTGCCGATTCGTATCCTCCGAGATCCCGTCCAGCTCTTGTAGAGCATGTTCAGAAATGCCAACAATCTCCTGCATGGATGCGGACACTTCCTCCGTGCTGGCGGACAACTCCTCCGTCGCCGCGGATACCTCCTGGATTTGAGCGGAAACGCCATTCACTGTTGTCATAATACTTTCGAAGGCCTGCCCAACCTGATCGAATTGGTCCACGCTCTTATGAACCTCGCCGATGCCTTCTGCAATGGCGGTTGACGTTGATGCCGTCGACCTCTGAATCTCATGCAAGATTGAGCCGATGGATACTGTCGCCTCGGTCGTCTGTACAGCCAGCTTCTTCACTTCCCCGGCAACGACAGCAAATCCTCTGCCATGCTCGCCTGCGCGCGCAGCTTCGATTGAAGCATTAAGCGCGAGCAAATTCGTCTGACTCGCAATCTCCGAAATGTAGCCTACAATTCCGTTAATCTCCGCCGTCTTCGCTTCCAGCTCCCGCACCATCTCAGCCGATCGGCCAACAGCGCCGCTCGCCTGCTTAATTTGGCCGACAGCCAGTTGTACAACACGATCGCCAGCCATCACATCGTCATGCATCATCATGGCATGCTCGCTTACGACCCCGGAAGACTCGGCAATCTTCTGAATGCCGATTGCCATCTCTTCCATCGCTACGGCGGATTGCTCCGACCCATGATGCTGTGATTTGGCCCCTGTGGCAACCCGTTCGACTGCTACTGCCATCTGCTCTGCTGCTGTAGCCGAATCAACCGATATGGCTGTCAATTGCTCAGTCGAAACCGCAGTATGCTCTATAGCTTCCGTCAGCTTCACCAGCGTCATCTTGAAGGAATTCAGCATTTCGTTCATATTCGCCCTTAGCTGAGCGAGCTCGTCTTCACCATTAACCTGCAGCCTTTCGGTTAGATCACCCGCTGCTACTTTCGTCATCAGCTTGGACATCGCAAATATCGGACGCAGAATGAAGCCAGCTACGATATAGGAGATGACCGCTACAACCAGCGAGCAAATAATAATGACAATAATTCCTGTATTCATCGCCTCATTTACGCTGGTCAGAAGCTCCTCCTCATCACCCGATACGATGACTCGCCACCCCGTCATCTCAATCGCAGCATATGAAGCCAGCTTATTGAATCCGTCAAGCTCTGTATAGGAGACAGTACCGGTTGCCCGAGTAAGAACCTGTTCCGTGTAAATCTTGATTTTGGCCTCGTCAGCATGTTCCCTGAAATCCTTGCCAATTTTCTCTTCGGAAGGATGGGCCAAATAAGTGCCGTCCTTAGCCAGGACATACGAATAGCTGGAATCGCTCATTTTATTGCGGTTAAGGTTGTCCAGGATGTGGCTCGGATTGACGATCATTTGAACCAAACCGCGGAATTGCTGCTGATCGTCAATGATCGGCACGTCGATAATAATGATGTTTTCGTCGGTAATCCCGTCATGAATAATGTCCGAAATGCCTACATTCTTCTCTTCTTTTATCCGGATAAAGTTGTCAAACTTTGATAAATCCAATGCTTCCTTCTTATCGCTGATAGACATTCCCGACGCCGAAGCATACGAATAGGAACTAACGTCAGGATTCATCGCCTTCATGGACTGGAGCAAGGGAACTACGTTTCGTTCATCACCTTGTAGAAATTGCTCCTTATAGGCATCCACCATGCCTTCCACAGCTGATACATTACTCACCAGAAAATCGTTAAGCGCTGTCGCATTTGATGTAGCTACAATGATTTGCTGCTGCTTGAGATCCTTCTCTACGATGTCGGTAAACAAGCTTGTTAATATCCAGGCGACGATCAAAACCGGAATAACGGTTAAGCACAACAACAAAACAATAAATTTGAAACGAACCGAACCCCTCAAACTCTTCATCCATTTCCAATTAGAAATCTTCATTCAAGTCCCCCCAATGATGCCATTCATACTTCATTCATCGGAGAATTTCGACAAAATAATAAATAATTCGACACAAATTCATGAACATTTTCAAAGTGCCCTGAACCGATTATCTCTCGAACTTGCCGTAGTCTTTTATCGTAACTTCGACGGTCGGCCTGATTTGAACTTGAGGATATACAAGATCCCAGTCCAGCTTTGACCAATCCGCAAAACTCATGCTGTTGCGTACATGCTTGCCGATTCCAATGCTGTCCACATTATTTTTTTGCATTTTTTTGATGATCGCATCAAGCTTACGGCTAATGTGCTGTGATACCAGCTTTTCCAGCTTCCCTCTTTCATTCTGATCGCTGAGCTTAAAATCTCCGGTATATTCCAGAACCGAACCTCTAATTTGAACAGCTATCTCCACTTCATAAGTGTCCGAACTGCCCTGAGATACACTCACCTTTCTTTTGTTGCTCAAAGTGCTGAAGACATACTCTCCCCCTAATCCGACTTCCCCCAAATCAATGCTTATTTCTCCACGCTTAAAGGAGTCCCTTAGAAAGGCGAAGTAAATCGCTTGATCGGCATCCAGCTTGGTCTTGTACTGATCTCCGTCGAATAATGCAATGCCATCAATGGCAACATCCTCTCCCACATCCTTAATGACGGGAGCAATTGCATCAATTCCATCGTCAAAGTAATCCCTTGTAAATTCGTACAGAGTAATTTCCGGGACGTTATTGGAGCGCGCTTCCTTCTCAAGCATCCGATCGATATACTGACCCGTTGAGGGATGCGAAGGAAATTTCTTTTGCAATAGCTCGCTGGCGTTGCCGTTCACTACGGTGATCTTAATACGTTGAGAGATCGCAGGATCTCTTACCAACGTATCGATATAGCTCCACAGCCCTTTCCTCGACAAGCTTAATCCGTATAACGTACTGCGCATCTGTCCACTAACCAATCTCAATTCACTTTTCCTAGCGATCTTCATTTTAGCTTCCTTGCCTGTCTTTGCTACCGCGCTAAAAACTTCATATCTGACCTTCCTTAATTGAGCATCAATAATCGGATAAGTAACTGAAAACAGTAATTGATCCTTCGCATGCTCATTCTCCGCCGGGATCAAATCAAAGCTTGCTGTATGGAGAAAGCCAAGCCTCTCAATGATGCGTTGATCACCACAGCCGCTAAGCAAGACAGCCATGAATATGGCAGCGAGAACCATTATTAACTTATTCACGGTTCATCGCTCCCTTTTTCGCCAATAACACGACAATCAACAAAAGCGGCAAAACGAATGTAACCGATATTTCCACATAGCTGAGATATTGCAGCCATTGCTCCACTTCTCCAATAACATCCGGTATCCAGGACACGGCGTAAAGAAGTCCGAATATGACGACCGCATGCCATTTAGCGTTTACCTTTGGAACCATTCGTTTCGCAACCTCCACAGCTGCCCACATGTACATCACAATGGTGATTAAAGCAGGGAACAAAAAGAACCCAAACAACAAGTTTTCAATTCGTTCAACGAATGGCAACCGAATAAATGAAAGCAATTCCAGAAGCGGATACTTCATTTTCGTTAATTGTCCGAAGCTGTAAAAACCGAAACAAATGAAGGAGAAAAAAAGATAGGTCAATGATGTGATGATGTTTCCTGCATAAACGGCTTTCATGAACTTCCCTTTTTTCTCTACATACGGAAATAACAACAAGGCAAGCTCGAACCCCAAAAAAGCAGTGTAAATGTCAAGACTCCCCATGACCATGTCCGTATCGCCCCGAAAGAAAAAGGTGGTAAGCCTTGCCCACTCAAAATCCTCGAAGTAAAAAAACAACAGGAGCGTCATCCATATGATCATCCAAAAAAAGCTTGTTGAAGCTTTGGCAATCGTATATACGCCGCCAACCACTAATATGAAAGATAAAATATCAATCAAAGCTTTGAAAAACATGGGATGGGTCGAAGGAAAAGCAATCATTTGAAAAATAATGACATATTGCTTGGCGACCATACAGCCTAGAAGCGACCATAACGCTACCAGGAAGATATAGATTGGATACAGTATAAACTTGGGGATCGCTTGCTCGAGAATTTCAAATATGGATCTTCCTTGGCCCAAACGATATACTCGTGAAATGAGATAGATCGCAAATGAGGAAATACCTAAAAAAATGATGACAGAGGCCCAGCCATTGTAGCCAAAGCTCTGAGCCAGCAAGCGCGGAATGCTAAATATGACAACCCCGGATTGAATCATGTAGATTAGCAATGCGATATGAAAAGGAAACAGTTTCTCCTTCACTTTTTTCCCTCACTTACTTTCTGATTCTATTTTTCACCTTGTTTGGAGAAGCCGATTGCGAAGGTCGTTCCTTCAGCGCCCAGAATGGAGCGCGAATAAACACGTCACGCCAATCCTTCGGCTTAAACGGAGCAACCGGGGTAACATACGACGTATTGAGGCTTGTCAGTCCCGATAAATGAATGATGATCAGGGCAAACCCCATCATAAGCCCCAAATTCCCCATCATTCCCGCTAAAATAATTAATCCAAAGCGGATGAGACGAATCGATGCGCTCATCACATAACTCGGGATAACGAATGAAGCAATCGCGGAGGAAGCGACCGCAATAATTAAAATATTGCTGGTCAGGCCTGCCTGGACTGCTGCTTGCCCGATCACGATACCGCCTACGATACCAATGGTTTGCCCGATCTTCGTCGGCAGCCTGGCTCCCGCTTCCCTAAGCAGCTCGATCGTAACCTCCATGAGCAAAGCTTCGTACAGTGGCGGGAAGGGCACCCGCGCCCTGGATTCCGTAATCGTAATTAACAAATCCTCAGGGATCATCTCATAATGAAAAGTCGTTACTGATACATACATAGCGGTAAACGTAACCGTGATCAGAAAGGCAATGAGCCTTAAAATACGAATGGCAGAGCCCAGCGCCCAGCGCTGATAATAGTCGTCGGGAGACGAAAAAAATTCGAAGAAGGAAGCCGGCGCCGAGAAGACAGACGGACTTCCGTCCAGTACACCCAGTATTCTGCCGCCGACCAGCTTGGATACAGCGGCATCCGTACGTTCCGTTGTTGGGAATAGAGGAAAGATCGAATTGGGAAAATCGTCGATATATTGAATAAGCATATTGCCATCGTGTACAGCATCGATCTCGATGTTTTTTATGCGATGAACCAGCTCATTGACGTTTTCCATATTCGCTATGCCGTCAATATACAAGATATACACATCGGACTTGGTCACTTCACCGACCTGAAGCTTGATGACTTTCAAGTGCGAGCTTCTTACTCTTCTTCGGATGAGCGATAAATTTTGACTCGCCGATTCCACGAAGGAATCATGCGGGCCATTGATCACCGTTTCCGTCTCTGACTGGGATATCGACCTTGATTCAGGTCTGTACATATTAATCAGATATACATCGTCTTCATGAAAAAGAGAAACCTTCCCCTCCAATATCCCTTTTATTACGGTTTTGGAATCGGTGGTTAAATGAAACTGGGAGCGTTCAAATAGCGTCTTCACTTCATCAGAATTAACTTTGTTCAGTGGAATAATGACATCCCTGGTAAACTCCTCGCTGCCCAGCAAATACCCGAAATACACCAAATCTACACCGATCTCTGGAATGGTTCGATGAGTAAGATCGCAGCAATCCGAAAAGTTGTCCAATACATGCTGCAGGGTTGGGAGCGAGGAAGGCTCCGATTGATCCTGGTGCTGCTCATCAGATTCATTGCGCTTCATGATCTTCTCGCTCCTTCATCAGGGATGATCATACTATTCGCCATTTCAGCTCCATCCATACCAGCATTATCCTATTTAGAGAATTGGTTTTCGGCAATAAAAAGAAGCCGCCGTAATTAGGCGACTTCAGGAAAGAACATTATGATTATGACTTGTTGTGCACTCCAGCCTGAGCTGGAACTAATCTTTCATGCAAGTAATCTACAATATGCATCGCTTCCATCTTGAATGGAGGCTTATGCTTCTCGATGCCCAGCTTCATCTGCAGCAAGCAGCCCGGGTTGCTCGTCAGCATATAGCGCGCATTCGTAGTTACCGCATGCTCCATCTTATGCTCAAGCAGTTGACCAGCCATCTCTGGCTGCGTCACATTGTAGATGCCCGCTGATCCGCAGCAGCGGTCCGATTCCTTCATCTCGACGAAACACGCGCCTTCCACGCTGCGCATCAGCTGACGAGGCGCTCCGGAGCTCTTCATGACGTTGCGAAGATGACAGGAATCCTGGTACGTAACGGTTACTTGATTCTGTTCATTCAAATGCTCTGCAAACTTGGGAATTCTCCCCTTCTCAACGACAAGCTGGCTGATGTCAATAACACGCTCCGCAAACCACCTTGCGTCCTCGCGAACTTGAGAGTTGCTATCCTCGTGCATGAGGTGATCGTACTCGACAAGCAGCGCGCCGCAGCCACCGGCATTGGACACGATGTAGTCGATTCCCGCTTCCTTGAATACGGCAATATTGACTTTCGCCAGCGATCTCGCCTGATCCATCTCGCCGCTATGCGCATGCAGCGCGCCGCAGCAAACCTGTTCCTTCGGAATAACGACCTCGAAGCCGGCTTCCGACAAAAGCTCAACTGTGTTCACGTTAGTCCCGGCGAACATCACATCCATAATGCAGCCGCGGAATAAGGCGACGCGGGCAATCGGAATACCCTTGGCGGGATAGAACGTTCCGATCTGCTCAATGACGCCTTTTGAAGTCGAATCCGGCAGGATAGATTCCATCTCGCGGAGATGGTCCGGGAACATGCGCATAATCCCCGTTCCTCTAGCCAGCTTGCGAAGGCCCGACTTCTGATAGAAAGCAAGCGATCCGCCCAGCAGCTTCAAGCTGCCCCTATTTGGAAAGACGCCCTTGAACATCAGCTTCCGTAATCCTTTGACCGGAACGCTGTGCGAGGCATGATCCTCGATCGCATCTCGCGCCTGCTCGATTAATTGACCGTACTTCACGTCCGCCGGACAGACCGGCTCGCATGCTCTGCAGCCCAGACAATGATTCATTTGATCCTGAAACATCTGATCCGGATCCATAAGTCCGTCAGCGACCGCCTTCATCAGGGCGATTCGGCCGCGCGGCGACTCCGGCTCTACGCCCGTTTCCCGGAACGTGGGGCAAGCAGGCAGACAGAAGCCGCAGCGCATGCAATTGGTAAGCTGGTCATAATCCAGCTTGTTCAATAGTGTCTGCGCAAGCGGATTCGTATGCTTGATGTCTGGTTTCTTCATCACGTTAGTCTCACCCATGCTGCAGAACCACCCTTTTTCTTGATTCTTTGGCGAATACTTTGCCTGGATTGAGCAAGTTATGCGGATCGAAGGCTGCCTTAATGCCGCGCATCACTTCAATTCCCGGAGCGCCCACCTTCCATTCCAAATACGGCGCCTTGACCATGCCTACGCCATGTTCGCCCGTAATGGTACCGCCAAGCTCGATCGACGCCTCGAAAATTTCTGCGAACGCCTCTTCGACACGATGCACTTCTTCCTTGTCCCGGGCATCTGTCGTTGCGGTCGGATGCAAGTTCCCGTCTCCGGCATGTCCGAATGTTGCGATCGTGACGTTGTACTTCTTGGCGATTTCGTTAATGCGAAGCACCATATCGGCAATCTTCGAACGCGGCACCGTCGCGTCCTCCAGCATCGTAGTAGGACGCAGACGCGCAAGCGCCGTGAATGCGCTACGGCGCGCAGTAAGCAGCCGATCCGCTTCCTCCCGACTCTCCGCCACTTCCAGACGGTCGGCCTTCTCCAGCTCGCAAATTTCCCGGATGCGGGCAATATCGCGCTCCACTGTCTCGGGATCGCCATCCTGCTCAATCAGCAATACCGCTTCCATATCGAGCGGAAGCCCCAGCTTCGCAAAGTCGTCCACCACCCTGATGGTCGGGTTGTCCATAAATTCAAGCGTAGCCGGTATAATCTTCGACTCAATAATTTTGGATACCGTGCGCGCAGCTCCATATATATCCTTATACATCGCCAGCATTGTTTTCTTCGCCTTCGGCGGCGGAATCAGCTTCAAGATGGCTTCCGTAATAATCGCCAGCGTTCCCTCCGAGCCGACCAGCAGCTTGGTCAAATCATAACCCGCTACGTCCTTCATCAGCTTACCGCCCGTCCGAATAATGCTGCCATTCGCCAGTACGGCTTCCAGACCAATCACATAGTCTTTGGTCGTACCGTACTTGAGGCCGCGCAAGCCGCCGGAGCATTCGGCGATATTGCCGCCGATGGTGCTGATCTTCATGCTGCTCGGGTCCGGCGGATAGAATAAACCCAAGCTTTCAATATGGGCGATCATCTCCGCTGTAATAAGTCCCGGCTGGACGGTAGCGGTCAAGTTCTCCATATCTACCTCAAGGATGCGGTTCATTCTATGCATGACCATAACTATTCCGCCTTCGAAAGGAACCGTCCCTCCACAGAGGTTCGAGCCCGATCCTCTGCTCACAAGCGGAATTCGGTATTCGCTCAGCACTTTCATAATTTGAGACACTTCTTCAGTAGAAGCAGGGTAAATAACGCCGTCCGGCAGCGATTGCAGCATTGGCGTTCCGTCATAGGAATGGGCAACCAACGCCTCCTGATCATCGCGATAATGCTTCTCCCCTACGATGGCGCGAAGCTTAGCTGTAATTTCGGATTTTAGCATATGAACCTCCTGATTCATGGTCAATAAAATAATTGATCAGGTCATCTGATGACTTTTCTTTCATTATAGCTTATGCTTAGATAGAAATATAGTCAATTCGTAATATTTCATGGAGGATTCGGGAATGCGCAATATGAAGATTGAAACAGAGAAAGGGCATGAAATTGTCAGCCGTCTAATTCTAGAGAGAATTTCGAGCGGCGAGTGGGAGCCGGGGGCGAAGCTGCCTTCAGTCGTGGAGCTGTCGCAGCAGTTCGGCGTAGGACGCTCCACACTTCGCGAGGCGTTAAGCGCGCTCAAAGCAACAGGCTGGCTAGACATACGCCATGGTGGCGGAACGTTCGTGAAGAAAGTTTTGCCCAGTGACAATACGCAGGGTAGCACCCTATTCCAGGAAGCAAGCTCCATTCTGGAAATTCTCGAGGTGCGCAAGCTGCTGGAGGCCGGCACTTCCTCCTACGCGGCCGAACGCCGTACCGAAGAGGACTTGGCCAAGCTGCAAGCGATTCTGGACAAGATGGAGCATGCTCTTCTGCAAGGCGACACTGTTGAGGGCGAAAGAGCCGATGTAGAGTTTCATACCGCAATAGCAGCCGCTTCCCGCAACTCCCTGCTTATTCAGCTAATGGAATCGCTGACGCAGCGGCTGAGCGAGACGATCGGCAAAACACGAGAGCTCTGGTTTTACCAGGAGAAATCAACGGCTGAACGACTACTTGACGAGCACAGATCGATCTACGAAGCCATTAAATCCGGCGATGCACATTTGGCGAATCAACTAATCGGCGAACATTTGACGAAAGTAGAGACCGTACTGAAAGCAACAATTAAAAGCGCCAAACCCTAAAAGAACCGCTGTAAGAGTCAGTTTCCTGATCTCCTGCAGCGGCTCATATACCATTATACGCAATTCATTATTCAGCTGGCTCCTCCAAAACGGTCGGATCCATATAAATGATTTCCCACATATGCCCGTCTATGTCTTGGAAGCCCGCTTGGTACATAAAGCCGTGGTCCACCGGATCGATGCTAGGCTTTGCCCCCGCAGCAAAAGCCCGATCGACGATAGCCTGCACCTCTTCCTTGCTATCAGCCGATAATCCTACCAGCACCTCAGTCGTAGCAGACGTATTCGCAATGTCTTTAGTAGTGAGCCCTTTGAAAAACTCCTCTTGAAGCAGCATCACGAAGATGTTCTCCCCAACGATCATGCAAGCTGCCTTATCATCCGTAAAATTAAGATTAAATTCGAAACCGATCTTGCCAAAAAACGTTTTCGACGCTTCCAAATCCTTCACCGGTAAATTTACGAATATTTGCTTGGACACTAATGCCATATACAATCCCTCCGCCGTCTATAGGTTGCATTTCCAATAAGCTATGGTTATTATAACCTGAAAAATCGGTTTTTGTTTCTTATAGATTGCGAATCTCACTTATGTTACGACCGCTGATCCCAAGCACCCACCAAATAGGACAATAGCTTCATTGTTTGCTCCATCGCAGCAGATGTGTCCGGCAGCTCCGCCATTCGGAGTGCAGATTCGTTCAATCCGCCGGAGATGAAAGAAGCAAGCGCGTCTACGGATGCCTCTGCAAACATGCCTTGCACCTGCATCAGCGTCAACTGTTCGCGCAAGTGGCTCATCGAATTTTGCTCATCGAGCATTCGCCATGTATCCCAGCCCAGAACGGAAGGGCCGTCAATCAACATAATCCTCTTGTTCGCCGGCTCTACCGCCGCAGTCAAAAAGGCACGGCAGCCAAGCAGCAGCTGCTCCCTCAGATCGTCGCTGCGGGAAGCTTCTTGCTCTACCCGCTCCCCTACCTCATGCTGAACCGACTCCAGCACAGAGTGGAACAATCCGTGTTTATTGCGAAAGTGATGGTACAGCGCACCGCGGGTCACTTCCGCTTCAGCTGCGATGGCCTCCAATGCCGCACCTGCGTAACCATGCTCAGCAAAGTGTCTTTTCGCAACTCCGATCAGCCTCTGCAGCGTTTCGTTCGCGTCCTCCTTCGTCCTTCTCATAACCTGACCCATACCCTTTCCTTACCACACCTGCTCCTGATACAAACCGCTTTGCTCTTCAGAAGGCGGGATAATCTTAATCATATCTATTAGAATACCATTGGGATCGCTGATGATAAAATGCCTTTGTCCAAAATCCTCATCCCGCAGCTCTCGTTCAAGAGGCAGCTTACCCTGTACGATTAGACGCTCGTACTCACTGTCGACATCCTCTACTTCAAAATTCAAAATCATGCCGACAGCCGGACGCCGGAATCCTTCAGGAATAGTCTCATGCGAGTGATCCAGAAGCGCAAGCTCAAACGGCAAGCTGCCCTCCTCCAGCTTTAAGCTGGCGTACCAGTCCGATTCAAAAACGATTTGAAATCCAAAGTAGTCACGGTAAAAACGGATACTTTCCTGAAGCTTTTCTGTTTGAATAACGGCATACATACTGTTGACACGCATAATTGGCCACACTCCTTATTGGTTGTAGGTTGCTGTCTTCTTTCTGTAATTTAACATACATACAGTATGTATGTAAATGGGGTGGGCACAACTATTTTATTTGCGGATGGGCTCACTATCCCCTAAGCTCAGAATGAATGCAGCATTTTAGATCAACACAGACTTTGAATCTTCTCCAATTTTTAATCTTCTCAAACTTTGGGTGGGCGTTAATGGTCGCTATTTTTGAGTCGTAACAGACTTTGAATCACCACAAACTTCCAGCAGTTGCGGATCCTTAGTAGTAGCTGACTTTGAGCCGTAACAGACTTTGAATCTCCACAGACTACTAGCTGTTGCCCACCTTTAGAGATCGCTAACATTGAGACGTAACAGACTTTGAATCTTCACAGACCTCCAGCAGTTGCGGACCTGTAGGGAGCTCTAACATTGAGACGTAACAGACTTTGAACCACAACAAACCTCCAGCAGTTGCGGACCTGTAGGGAGCGCTAACTTTGAGCCGTATCGGACTTTAATCACTACAAACTTTCAGCAGTTGTTGACCTGTAGTGATCACTAGTTTTGAGCCGTATCTGACTTTGAATCACCACAGACCACTAGCAGTTGCGGATCTTTAGTGGTCGCTGACTTTTAGCCGTATCTGACTTTGAATCGCCACAGACCTCCAGCAGTTGCGGGCCTGTAGGGAGCGCTAACTTTGAGTCGTCTCAGGCATTAATCACCACAAACTTCCAGCAGTTGCGGACTTTTAGTGGTCTTTGGCTTTGAATTCCGCATCTATACTTCAATAAATACAAAAAGACTTATCTTCTCTATCGCTAGAGAAGGATAAGTCCGCACAGTTGATCTGATGTAATTGATGCAAATGAAGTATTTGAAGTATTTGAAGCATTTGAAGTTTTCAAAGTAATTGAAGCTTTTTAGTGCTACCAGAACTAAGCTCCTGAGCAAAGGGGATAGTGAACCCTTCGAGCAAACCCTGCTCATTCCTATGAAGAAGTCTGATTATTGCGCGGCATGGACGTTCGTGTACTCGCGTAAATGATTAAAAACAAAACAACGAATAAGACCATTACTCCCGCCGAATACCGGTACATAGATGCGTAATCGGTCATCGTAGCGATCGCTCCCAAGAGCAGAGCACCAACCGCAACCCCAAAGTCAGTCGAGTTGTAGAACATACTGTTCGCCGCGCCATATTGCTCTTTGGAAGAAGTGCGCAGCATCCAAGCCTGCAAAGTAGGCTGAATAGCCCCGAAGCCAAGCCCATACAGCAGCGCAGCTATAATAAGCATGCTCATAGTATGGGTATAAGACAACAGCAACATGCTGGCCGCGACGAACAGACCAGCCGGGATAAGCACTGTTGCCGGACCTTTGCGGTCGAATAGACGGCCCGATATTGGCCGAATAATTACAATTGTAATTGCGTTAAACAGGAAGAACATCCCCACCTGCTTCAAGCCTGCGAACTCTCCAAATAACACGATAAAGCTTAACAGACCACTGTAGGTTATAGATAACATCATGTTCAGCACAGCCGGCATCCAGAGCTTATGGTTAAAGCCCGTTTTGCCTGCGACACCGGATACAGCAGCCGCATTAAGAGATGTCTGGTGAGCGCCTCCCTTCATACGCACAATGCCAGAGAGCAGCAATATTGGAAGGATCAATAGTACAACTGCCGTCCCTACTGACGCCAGCGTACTAAAGCCAAAACCCGACATCACATTCATGCCAATCATAGGCCCTATGGACATAGCCAAGCTAGTCGATAAGCCGAAGTATCCAATCCCTTCCCCCATTCTGCGGGCAGGAATAAGCTGAGATACCAGGGTTGGCAATATTGTGCTCGCCATGCCGAAACCAACACCGTAGCCAATCCGCATGATCAATAACGAGCCAACCGTATGCGCAAATGGATACAGCAGTGTCGTAATGGCTGCAAGAAGCAAGCCTGCCATCAATAAATAATCTTTGGACACCCGCTTCATAAAAGCCGCGGTCATAAAACGCGCTGCGATCGCTGTCAAAGCAAATACGCTGGTTACTAGACTTACGGCGACATTGCCGGCATGAAGATCATTTTGCACATAGGCCGGAAACGAAGATAGCAGCATTTGCAAATTCAAAAACAATAAGAAGGAACAAACGGTAATTGACAAAAAGGACTTGGTCCATAACGGTTCTTGTTGCGATTCTTGCTGCATGTTAAAACTCCATTCCTTGTTTTTCAGCTGTTCATTGGCAACTTATTCACCGGATTCCTGTTCCAGCATATGGCTGGCATGCGCTTGAATCCGCAGCAGAATATCCATCACCTGGGCAAGCTCGGCTTCCGACACAACAGATTTTACGATGTCTGTCATCCCCGCTTCAATCGGGATCGTCTGCTCGATTACCTTACGCCCCTTCTCCGTACTGTATACGAGAAAAGAGCGCCGATCCTGCTTGCCGACTTGCTTGAAGATGAACCCTTTGCCTTCCAAATGATCGAGGATGCGCGTCGTAGCAGGCTTGTCCTTATGTGTCCGATCAGCAATCTCCTTCTGAATCAGCCCTTGCGAGCGAACAATCGTATATAATACTGACCATTGCTCAGGTGTTACTTCATATTCCTTCAATCGCTGCTGCAGCAGCGCAGTAAGCTTCCGGTATGTCACTCCCATTATGAACCCGATGGATCCGATAGGCATTTCCTGTTCCAGTTGTTGTTGGTGGTGCTGTTGTTGCTGTTGGGGCTGCTGTTGTTGGTCGTGCTGTTGCTGTTGCTGTGCCTGCTCCTTCTCTTTCTCTTTCTCTTTCTCTTTCTCTTGCTCCATACTGCTCACCTCCATTCGTTTATCGCTATCTTTATTCTTGCTCCGAATCAATTAGTTGCATAAACAATTATATATCAAACAACTATTAACCGGCAATGGAAATTCATCCATCATACTTACGAGCAGCCACAGCTTCCTAATTTGCCCAAACCTATTATGGTCGTTAATGATTCCGCCTATGTTACAAAACAAGGCCCCAAGCCTCTCAAGCACTATGGCATGGATTATGCCAAGCATGACTTGAAAGGTTGGGGCAGACATGTTGTAGCTTATTTCATTGGCGCCAGACTTCTCGCCGACGTATCTATATGATTAATGATGATGCGCAAACAGAAGCGCTAACTGGTGTCTTACAGCTTTGGGAGCTTATTCTTGAAATCAATCTGGTTCATACCCTTACCACTTTTATCTGGCCCAAACAAGCCCCTTCGGCGAAAAACGAGCGTGGTTGACCAAAGGTGAGCTCGTTACAGCAGCTCGTTACAGCAACTCCTTCAAGTACCGGCCGGTATGCGATCGGCTGCACGCTGCAACCTGCTCTGGTGTTCCTTCGGCAACCAGCTCTCCGCCGCCTTCGCCGCCTTCCGGCCCGATATCGATAATCCAGTCGGAATCGCTGATAAGCTCCAGATTATGCTCTACAACAATCACGGTATTGCCTGCATCCACCAGCTTGTTCAGCAGCACCTTCAGCTGCTCCACATCACCCGGATGCAATCCAGTGGACGGTTCATCAAGCAAGTAGACCGTATGCTGCGCTGTTTTTTTGCTCAGCTGCTTCGCCAGCTTGATTCGCTGTCCTTCACCCCCGGACAAGGTGCTGAGGGATTGGCCCCATTGCAAGTAGCCAAGGCCTACCTCCGACAGCAGCTGGAGCGTCTCTTTTATTTTTTTCTGACCGCCCAGCAGCGGCAGGCTCTCCTCAATCGACATATCCAGCAAGTCGGAGATGCTGTAGCCCTCATACGTGACCGCGAGCACCTCATCCTTGAATCGTCTGCCTCGGCATGACGGACAACGAACCTCGATTTCCGGCAGGAAGTGCATATGGATCGGTACAACGCCAAGTCCTTGGCATTCTTCGCAGCGGCCGCCGGCCGTATTGAAGGAGAAGTGTTTTGCCGTCAGTCCTGCAGCCTTCGCCTCAGGGAAGCTCGCATACCAATTTCGCAGATGCGTATACACGTCCGTATACGTTGCAATATTGGAACGCTGCATACGGGATAGCGGGGATTGATCAACCATAATGAGCGAACCCGCTTCTTCCCAGCCTGTAATCTGATCGCAGCCCTCCGGCGTCGGCTGATCCGGTCCCGAGGCGGCAAGCAAGTCGAACAACAGAGTGGATTTGCCGGAGCCGGAGACGCCCGTCACAGCTATGAGGCAACCCAGCGGGAACGCTGCGGTAAAACCTTTCAGGTTGCGCAAATGAGCATGATGAATCGTTAGATGGTGACCGTTGCCGCTGCGTCTTTTTGACCTCGTCTCTCGTTCGTTTCTTTCCCGGAAGATTGCTCCTGTCACGGAAGCCGGTTGGCCGATCAATTCCTCCAGGCTGCCTTGTCCGATCACCTGACCTCCTTGCGTCCCTGCACCGGGACCGATGTCGATAATATGGTCGGCAGCCTTCATCACATCCTCATCATGCTCGATGATCAGCACGGTATTGCCCAGATCGCGAAGCTGCTTCATGACTTCGATCAAGCCGCTAGTATCCCGGGCATGCAGACCAGCCGTAGGCTCGTCCAGGATATAGAGCACCCCAGTCAAGCCCGAGCCCAGGATGGAAGCGAGACGAAGCCGCTGCGCCTCTCCGCCGGACAACGTGACGATCGGACGATCCAGCGACATGTACGTAAGCCCTGTATCGATAATCCGTTTCAAACGGATGGACATATCGTAGACAAGCGGACCTACCAGCTGCTCTTCATCCTCCGACAGACCTGCCTTAACCGATTCAAGCCAGTCCAGCGTATCGCCAAGCGCCCGCGCAGACGCTTCGTGAATGGCCATTCCATTCACAGTTACTTGTCGGCTTTCCTTCTTCAGCTTCGCTCCGTGGCAGCTGCCGCAGCTATTTTGCCGGAATAAGGCCGCCTCTCCAGATTCGCCGCCCTTTTCGTTGTATCGTCTCCAGATGCCGGTTACAACGCCCTCGAATTTGCCTTGCGTGACAGACTTCGGCGGCTTCACATCCGGCATCCGGTTCGTGAAAGCCTCGCTTTCCGCGCCGTAGTAAAGTAGATCTAGCATGGCTGCATCATAGCTTGCAAGAGGGGCATTCTCATCGAATGGCAACCGGTAATGGGAGGCAGCGGCTTTCAGAATACTCAGGTTGTAATCAATATACATGCCCGACCAGAATCGAACCCCGCCGTCTCGTGCACTCTTTTCCAGATCGAATACGGCTCCCGTGTTCAACGTAGCGACATGACCGAGTCCGCTGCATTCCTCGCAAGCCCCTTCAGGTTTGTTGAAGGAGAAATGGGACATGGTCAGCTTATCCAGCTGATGTCCGCATGAAGGACAAGCAACCTTCTCGTTGTACCCGGTATCTTCTTCATCCGACACGAGCTTCGCAGGCTCATCTCCAGCGGTGTGACCTACTGTAGCACCGCATGCCGGGCAAGGCCGCTCGCCCAGCTTGGCGTACAGAATCCGCATTAATGTATAGATGTCGGTTACCGTTCCAATCGTAGAGCGCGGATTGCGGTTGGTCAGATGCTGACCTACACTAATGGAGGGAGACAATCCTTGAATGGAATCCACTTTGGGCTTGCTTACGCTATCCGATACCATCCCCATCGATTCCATGTATTGCCGTTGGCATTCCCGTTGCAGCGTATCCATCGCAAGCGTAGACTTACCTGAGCCTGACGGACCTGTGACTACAACCAGCTTATGCTTTGGAATGTCGAGCGAGATGTTCTTCAGATTGTTTTCCCTTGCGCCTCGAATTTGAATCGTTCCGTTCATTGTATTACCCCTCTCCGAACTTTCTTCTAGCTAATCCCCTCCATTCTACAACATTGATGCAAGTCTAAAGGTTGAATGAAATGATGCCGATCTTATCAGCATTAACCCTATCATGGTGCTTTAATCTTTCACACGAAACTCGCAAGTCCGGTTGAACGGTCCTCGTATATCTCAAATCTAGATCAAACGCTGTCCTTTTGCTTTCGTGATGGCCTGTACTCTGTTCTTCACATTCAGCTTCTGGTAGATATGATGGCTGTACCGCTTCACCGTACCCAGTGAAAGGAACAAATGTGAGGCTATCTCCGAATTACTGAGGCCATCTGCCATGCATTTCAGGATATCCAGTTCACGCGAGGTAAGCGAATCCACTTCAGCTCTTAAGTCAGCACGGCTTTCTGCCGCATGTGTGCCCAGCTCCGCTTCAAATACAGTCAGCAGCTTCCCCACATACTGGCGAATACCGCTTGCAAGGCCGGTCGCCAATCGATCCGTCAGCAGTCTGCGCACCCCTTGCCCCTCATCCAAAAAGAGACGGACATAACCTTCTGGCTCTGCAAGCCGCAATACCTGATCAAGCGCTTCGGTCGAACTGGACGGCTTACCCTGCAGGTCATAAGCGATTGCAAGCAGCAAGCCAATCTCAATTCGGCTTCCTAGCCGATCTGCACGGAATGCAGCCTTCTCCGCTTGTCTAAGCTTGCGGATCGCGATATCCGTCTTCCCTTGCATCAGCCAAATTCGGGCCAGCGTCACATGCGCGTATTCCCGATCGACCGACGCCGTTTCATGCGCTAGAACGGGATATCGGTCTGCCCAGCCAGTTCCTTCATCCGCCTTACTCTGAGACAGCTTCAGCCTAACCATCTGTGCCTCCAGCAACATGCGCCAATGAGAGACATGAAGCAGGTCCAGCTCCTTCATCGCATTTTGCAGGCTGTGCTCCGCTCCCTGCATATCCCCTCTGGCTGCAAGCAGCTTGGATTGCAGAATGATAGCTGGCACCCATACGCCAAGGCCGGACGGCGTCGCCTGCGCTGACAAGGCTATCTCAAGCAGCGGCGTCACCTTGTCCAGCGCGTTTCTTTCATAATACAGATCAGCCAAGAACACGAGGCCATGCCCCTGCAAGGCGTAATGAATCGCTTCTCTTCGCTCCTCTGAATCCGACACCTTGGCAGAGAGAGCGGCCATCTTGTTCAGCCTGCCTCCGAATCCGATCGGTCCGCGGTACAGCAGCGCTTCGCCCAGATTGACAACCTTCACAATCGAAGCAAACAATCTCAGCCCCTCGCGATGGCGGTCAAGCAGCTCTACAAAAGCGTCGATATCGCCTTTGTAGAAGGCTATGGACGCCCGGTACATCCCCATGCGCATCGTCATTTCTTGAGATGCTTCGACGGATAAGTCCCGCTGTTGTTCTCCCAGCGCAGCGAGCGCATCGTTCAGGAGAGAATCCGCCTCTTGCACCCGGCCTGTCAACGCCAGAGTCCCCGCCTGGTAGTAAAATAAATCAGGACGCGCAACAACATAGACTAGCGGAATTTGGGCCAGCCATGCCATCATTTCAGATTCATGTCCGTTCTTGACGAGCATGGGCAGATGCCGCTCTATACGTTCTGCCGCCCAATTAAAGTCCCCTGCTTGCAGCGCATGGCGAATCGCTTCTTCATACGCCTGATTCTGATCAAACCAGCGAGCAGCTCGGAGATGGAGCTCGCTTAGGGTCCCGGCATCTTTATTAACTTGCAAGCGGCTCCTTAATGCTTCCATAAATAAGTGATGGTATCTATACCATACGCGGCTATCGTCCAGCGGGATAAGAAAGAGATGGCTCTTCTCCAGTCTATCCAGCAGCGCATGCGCATCTTGATTCGCCGTAATTGCATTCGCCAGCTCGGCCGTGAATCGGTCAGCAATAGAAGTTAACAGCAGGAAATCAAGCAGCCTCTCATCCAGCCTGCCTAATACCTCATCAGCCAAGTAATCAAAGATGTACCGATGGCTGCCGGAGAATGCTTGTATATAAGCGGCAGCGTCCTGGCGGTGCTGCAGCGACATAAAAGCAAGAAAAAGTCCCGCAGCCCAGCCTTCCGTCTTCTCTCCAAGCAAAGCGAGCTCCTCCGCAGCAAGCGGATTCATAAGCGTTAATCGTTGAAGCTCCTCCGTTTCTTCTATGGTGAAGCGCAAGTCCTCGGTGTGAAATTGGGACAGCTGCTTGCTAACACGCAGCCGGGATAAAGGCAACGGCGGAATCGTACGGCTAATCAGAATGACGCGAACAGAAGAGGAAGCATGCTCCATGAAAGCAGACATGCTGTCATGAATAAGGGGATTGGCTACGAGGTGATAATCGTCCAGGACAAGCACACAGGGCTCGGATAGCATGGACACCAGCTCCAAGATTACGGAAATCAGAGTGTCAATATTGGATTCCCCTGGCGGCATGCGGTCTTGCATCGTCTTGCTTATAGCCGGATACTCCACAAGCAAAGCGGCTGCTACCATCGTCCAAAAGCGGCTGGCACTCCTATCGCCTGAATCCAGCGAAACCCATGCAGCCTTCGTGCTGCGTGTATGGACCCAGGTGCGTACCAGCGTGGACTTTCCATATCCTGCCGGAGCAGAAATAAGCGTCAGCTTGCGGCTAACGCTTTCATCCAATCGTCCAAGCAGCCGCTCCCTGATCGTATCGCCCGAGGATGCGGGCGGCACGACAATGCTCGTCTTCGAGACGAGAGAAGCGGCTTTTAAATGGTCTGTTTCGGTTTGGGTATATTTTCTCAGCATAGGATCACTTCTTATGTCGAATTTGTTACTTTCAACATAAGAATGATAGCGGCGTCTGTCAATACTTTAGCCCCATATTTCTTATATGTTTCACGTATCTTCCGATTTATGCCGCTGATGGCAGTTGGATCGAGATGACCGCCCCGCCTGTCTGGGCATTGCCTGCCGCGATCGAGCCGCCGCAGCGCTCCACTATTGCACGCGATATGGCAAGTCCAAGCCCCGTATCGCCATCCTTCCCTCTTACGAATCGATGGAAGAGCTGCGGAATCAAGGACTCCGCAATACCGCTGCCGTCATCCTCTATGCGGATGCTTATTCGCTCCTCTGCTACGGTTACTTTTATGCTTATGGTCGTCCGGGCATGCCGGGCCGCATTGGACACGACATTAAGCAGCGCCTGCAGCAGTTTATCCTTATCCGCTACCGTGCGCAGCCCGGTCATTTTATCCTCTGCATAATCAACCTTCAGCTTAATATCTCTGGCCAACAGCAGCGGGTTAATCCGCTCGACGGTCTCTGTCACAATTTCTTCCACGGTTACCGGCTCTGCCTTGAATATATCCTCTTCACTGTCGAGCTTAGCCAGCAAGGTCATCTCCGTCACGATTTTCGACAGCCTGCCGCTCTCGCTCATAATGACCTCAAGCCCCTTGCGCGCGCCTTCTCCTTCAAAAACGCCGTCCTTAATCCCTTCGGCGTAGCCCGCAATCGACATCAGCGGCGTTTTGAGCTCATGGGAGGCATTCTGGATAAATTGCTTTTGCACGCGGTTGTAACGGTCAAGCTCTACCGCAAGATCATGGACGGTCTCCGCCACGGCGCCGATTTCGCCTCCGGCTTTAATTCGCTTGACGTCGGAAAATTGGCGGCTTTTCACTTTTTTCAGCTCGCCTTTCAGCTTCATCAGCGGTTCGATCAGCTTCTTGGTAATGAACAGGCTTGCCGCATAGACCAATATGCCGGCAGCACACAGAACGAGGAGAAATCGCTCAAGCAGCGCGCGCTCGATCTCTTTGATTTGACTCATCGGAGTGATAAGCGTCAGCTTGCCTTGGGGTAGCGGCTGGATATCGACCAGGAATCTGCCGTCACTTTCATTCCATATTTCTTGCAGCGACGTTGCGCTCGTCATGCTTCCAACCTCCGTCAAAGCGCTTGAAGTCGTCGCGTAGCCCGTGCCGTAGCCCGGCAATACATTGCCTTCAGCATCGGAGATGAACGCTTCCACTCCGCTTACAGGGAGCGCTACGCCCGATGCGATAGCTACGCTGCTAGATAGCGTATAGGGGGGGGCGGCACTTATTGTATTCTGAATCGCAACACCCAATGCTTGCATATCATCCTTCTGCTTACCTACAAAATGATCCATCAACACATAATGAATGATTACACCGGTTAGCGACAGCACAATAACCAGCAGCGCGCCAAATGCCAGATTAATTTGGTGGATCAGCCTCATCCCCGCTCACCTCCCTCATGTCTAAGCCTGTAGCCATGGCCCCATACGGCTTCTATCGGTAGCTGCATTATTTTTTTGCGGACGCGCTTCACCAGATGGTCTACCGCCCTGTCGCTGCCGTAATAATCATCCCCCCATACGATCGCGAGCAGATCGTCACGAGAGAAAGCGCGGTTCGGATGCTGGGACAACGTATGAAGCAATGCAAACTCCTTCAGCGTCATCTCGACCTCCTCGCCATCCCAAAACACTCGCCTCTCATCCATAGACAGCCGCAGCTCTCCAATGACAATATCGCCGGAAGATTGAACGGATGCCGGTCCCTCCTCGCCCGGCCTTGCGGCATACCAGCGATGGAGCTGTCGCTTGACCCTCGCTACCAGCTCTCTGGGACTAAAAGGCTTGACCATATAATCGTCGCCGCCAAGCTCCAGCCCCATGATTTTATCCACTTCATTGTCGCGAGCGGAGATCATAATAATCGGCACCTCAGCCTCGCGCCGGATTGTACGGCAAAACTCATACCCGTCCATCCCGGGCAGCATTATATCGAGCACCCACATATCCGGGGGATCATTCCGCCATAGCTCCAGCGCTTCCTCGGCGCTCCCCAGTCCGATCGTTTCGAAATTTTCGCGTACCAGATATGCCTCAACCAGGTTTCTTATATGGAGATCGTCATCGACGACCGCAATTCGATATGAATTCATCTTTAATTGCCTCCCTGCCTTATCTTCCACCATTATAGCAAGGCTGCTATTCCGCTGGCGACTTGCCATCGTTTTTCCACAATTCCACCAATGAACTGCCACTTCTCGCCTATACACTTGGACATGTAAGACAAAACAAACAACCGAGGAGAGTGTAACCATGAACAAAATAAAACTATTCAAAAGCGTAGCAGCATCCACGCTGCTCCTATCCGCATTTGCCAGCACATCTGTATTTGCGAATCCGAAAACGGTTGATTTGCTGTCGACTGGAACTGCAGTCAAAGTAGAAGGCAAACTCATCAAGGGCGAGGAGCTTCCAGCGTTACAAGCTGTCATGCTTCCTGACCCGGTTGAACTTGCTCGCGAATATGCGCCGGATACGGCTGAGGACTGGGAAGCTACCTTGAAGCAGTACCATGAGCTGCTGAAAGATAAATTCAGTATTATGATTCTAAACGAGGATGGCGTTCATCTTCCGGAGGGAGAAGCGACCGTGATGGCACTTCAAGCAATTTCAGGGGAAAACGTTGACGCCTCCATGTTCATAAAAGACGAGGCTATCGAGCTGAAAGCAGCAGGCGCCCTTCAATTCAATGCCGCTACGACAAAGTCTGCCGCAACCGTAAGCGACACCGCTGCTGCGGACATCAAGTTCGATGTAGTGAAGGATCTTGATGCAAGCCAGTTTACTGCCACAGCTGTTGCAACTAAACCATCTCCGCTGTTCGAGACACACAGCAAGCTCGCCAAGGCAGCAGAAGATAAAGATGCAGCTGGCATTCGGGAAACGCTCTCCGATTTGCTGGCGGAGTATAAAGAAGAAATTCAACAATTGCAAGCTGAGGACAAGTAAATTCAAAAGCATTAGACAGAGAGAAATTCCAAACAGGTTAGAGACGGAACATAGAGAAAGCATGGCGGGCATCCGCCATGCTTTCTCTTGCCTTATACAATATCTCCGGCGACAAGCCGCTAAGCGATCCTGCGGCTTACGCCCCCCTTAATACTGTTCCGTTCAAGGGCGTCTTACACCGGAACCGCATACCGTTCAATCTCGAAGCCCAGATCCTCGATCATCCGATGATCGGCTGTCACATCCTGTCCTTCAGTCGTCAAGTAATCTCCGACGAACAAGGAGTTGACCGCATACAGCGCCAGCGGTTGCAGCGCGCGCAGCCGGATCTCGCGTCCTCCCGCCGCCCGCAACTCCTTCGAGGGACAGATCAGGCGAAATAAGGCAAGCGTCCTCAGCGCCCTAAGCGGAGCAATCGGCGCCGTATGCTCCAGCGGCGTGCCGGGTATCGCATTCAGAAAGTTGATCGGTATGGAATCCGCATCAAGTTCGCGAAGCGTCATAGCCATCTCTACAATATCCTCATCCGTTTCCCCCATCCCAATAATAACGCCCGAGCATGGAGACATGCCGCTTTGCTTAGCTTTTTGGACGGTGCCGATACGATCCTCGAAGGTATGTGTTTTGGTAATGGATGAATAATGGCTGCTGCTTGTATTCAAATTATGATTATATCGATGGACGCCAGCTTGCGCGAGACGCTCTGCCTGACGTTCCTTAAGCAAGCCAAGACAAGCGCAAATCTTGAGCGGCATTGTCGCTCGGATTTCCTCAACAGCTTCGATGACCTGCCCGAGCTCCCGTTCCGTCGGCCCCCGACCAGCCGCTACAATGCAATAAGTGCCGGCTTGACGGGCCAGCGCCTCGCGCGCACCCGCAACCAGTGTCTCCTTGTCCAGCATGACGTATTTTTCAATAGGTGCAGTCGATACAATAGATTGCGAGCAATACCCGCAATCCTCCGGGCACAGGCCGCTTTTGGCATTCATGATCATATTCAGCTTCACTTTTTTACCATAATAATGTCTTCTCACTTTGAAGGCAGCTTGCATCAGCGGCAGCAGCTCATCATCATCCGCACGCAGCACCGATAATGCCTCCTCCGTTGTCAGGCATTCTCCTACGAGCGCTTTGTCGGCCAGCTCGTCCCATTTCAATCTCCCCATAAGTATACCGGTCTCCTCATTATGTTATAAATAGTCATTCTTTATTGTTAACTATATAATATATAATTTAAGTTAACAATAGAGCTTTATTGTATCAAACGCGTACATCATTTTCCATATGCAAAGCAAATCGAACAGGATTGAAGAAATGGTTTGACAATCGTTATCACTTGCCATTAAAATGTGCAAGTGACGTTGATAATCATAATCATTATCGATTAGAAAAGGGAGAGAAGCACCATGAAAAAAACATTATTACCCCTCGCTATTATGATGATGCTGCTAGTCAGCGCTTGCGGAGGGAACAATAACGCACCTGGCAATTCAGGTAATGCCAGCTCGAAGCCTTCCTCGTCTCCTACCGCTGATGCAAGCGAAAATGAGGGCGGCGCAACAGGCACCATCAACTATCAATCCGAGAACGGTGAAGTGGAAGTACCGGCTAACCCGCAGCGCGTAATCGTTCTTTCTTCTTTTGCAGGCAACGTAATGGCGCTTGGCGTCAACCTGGTAGGCGTAGACTCCTGGTCGAAGCTGAACCCGCGTTACGACGAATACATCAAAGACGTTGCTGAAGTATCCGACGAAAGCCTGGAGAAAATTATCGAGCTTGAGCCAGACCTGATTATCGGCCTGTCCAATATCAAGAACGTCGACAAGCTGAAGGAAATCGCTCCAACCGTTACTTACACGTACGGCAAAGTAGACTACCTGACACAGCATTTGGAGATTGGCAAGCTGCTGAACAAAGAGAAAGAAGCTAAAGAATGGATCGACGGCTTCAAAGCTCGTGCAGGCCAAGCCGGCGTTGACATTAAAGCGAAGATCGGCGAAAATGCAACTGTATCCGTCGTCGAAAGCTTCGACAAGCAGCTGTATGTATACGGCGACAATTGGGGCCGCGGCACCGAGATTTTGTACCAGGAGATGAAGCTTGCGATGCCTGAGAAGGTTATACAAGACGCGCTGAAGGACGGCTACTATGCCATCTCCACCGAAGTATTGCCGGATTACATGGGCGACTACGTCATCTTCAGCAAATTCGCAGACGCAGACGTTTCGTTCCAGTCGACAGAATCGTACAAAAACATTCCAGCCGTCAAAAACAATCAAGTCTTCGAAGTCGACGGCAACCAATTCTACTTCAATGATCCGCTGACGCTTGAAGACCAGTTGACCTTCTTTAAACAAAAGTTCCTTGGCGAATAATCTAAGTATAGAGAGATCACAACCATGACCAAAAAAACAGCTATTCCAATGGTATATAAATGGATTGCCGGCATTGTTCTACTTGCCGGCATGTTTGTTCTTTCCATCACGCTCGGAGCAGCCAATATCAGCATCCTGGATGTATGGCGCGCCATTACCTTTACGGATCTGAACAAGGACATCCTGATCATCCAGGAAATCCGCTTGCCCAGAGAACTCGGAGCGGCGCTAGTTGGCGCCGCTTTCGGAGTATCCGGGGCCGTCATGCAAGGCGTGACTCGCAACCCGCTCGCCGATCCGGGACTGCTTGGCCTAACGTCAGGCGCGACGGCTGCGCTTGCCATTGCTCTTGCCTTCGTACCTAACCTGAACTACATTGGCATGATGATCGCCTGCTTTATCGGTGCCGCGTTCGGCTCGATTCTCGTCATCGTACTAAGCGCTTCCGGCAAAGGCAAGCTTTCACCGCTTCGCGTCGTACTTGCCGGCGCAGCAATATCAACCTTCCTGATCGCTTTGACTGAAGGTGTCGCTCTCACCTTCAAGCTTTCCAAAAACGTGTCCATGTGGACAGCCGGCGGCTTAATCGGCACGAACTGGAAACAGCTCGCATTAATCAGCCCCGTTGTTGGCCTCGGCGTCCTGATTGCCATTATTTTATCGAAGCAGCTCACCATTCTAAGCTTGAGCGAGGAAGTGGCTGTCGGTCTGGGCCAGAAGCTGACGCAAATTAGATTCCTCATGTTCTTTACCGTCATATTGCTTACAGGCGCTTCGGTCGCACTGGTCGGCAATCTGGCGTTCATTGGCCTTATGATTCCGCATATCGTCCGCCGGGTAGTCGGTACTGACTACCGTTATATCGTACCGATGTCTGCGATCTTCGGCGCTTCGTTCATGATGTTGGCTGACACGTTCGGACGGCTGATTAATGCTCCGTATGAGACGCCTGTCGTTGCCATCGTTGCCGTGCTTGGACTGCCCTTCTTCCTGTTCGTTGTACATAAAGGAGGGAGATCGATCTCATGATCCAGCAAGCTGTTATTCGCAAAACCATTATAATCATCGCTGTCACATTTGCGCTTATTCTGGTGACAGGTTTTATCGGACTGGGTCTCGGTTATTCCTCGGTCACCTACGATCGGATACTGCCTACATTGCTAGGCGACGGCTCGTTCAAAGAGAAATTCGTTCTGTTCGATATTCGAATGCCAAGAATAATCATTACGGTGCTTGCAGGCATGGCGCTAGCGCTGTCCGGCTCTATTCTGCAATCCATTACGAGAAACGATCTCGCCGATCCCGGTATTATCGGCATTAATTCCGGCGCAGGTGTAGCGGTAGCGCTATTCTTCCTGTTCGTCCCTATCGATCCAGGCAATTTCGTCTATATGCTGCCGATCGCAGCGTTCGTTGGTGCGCTCTTGACTGCTACGCTGATCTATCTGTTCTCCTTCCGCAAATCGGAAGGCCTCAACCCGATCCGGCTCATTCTCGTAGGCGTCGGCTTCTCGACGGCACTGTCGGGCGTGATGATCGTGCTGATCTCTTCCGCAGAACGCGAAAAGGTCGATTTCATCGCCAAGTGGATCGCGGGCAATATATGGGGCACCGACTGGCCGTTCATCTGGGCGCTTCTCCCTTGGCTGATTGTGCTCATACCCTTTACGCTATACAAAGCGTACCGGCTGAACCTGCTTAGCCTCAGCGAGCAAGTATCCATCGGCGTTGGACTCTCGGTAGAGAAGGAACGCATTATGCTGCTGCTTGCTGCCGTAGGGCTTGCGGCTTCCGCCGTCTCCGTGACGGGCGGCATCGCCTTCGTCGGGCTGATGGCTCCGCATATCGCAAAGGCGCTTGTCGGCCCGCGCAACCAATTATTTATTCCCATCTCCATCCTGATGGGCGGGCTGCTGCTTCTTATCGCAGATACGATAGGCCGTAATCTGATCGACCCGGACGGCATTCCGGCCGGTGTCGTCGTATCGCTGATCGGCGTACCGTATTTCGCCTATCTGCTGCTAAAGAAACCATGATTTTTTCCACAGCTAGCTAGCTGCGGTCCAGACCTTCAAAGCCACTGAACAAGTGAGCTTTGGAGGTTTTTTTCGTATCCGGCTATAAAATTCGCCTTGCCCCTTCATACTCCTCCTCCCTTCTAGTTCGAATCTCTCAGGTTTTATTGTTGGAATTTGTAGATTCGTTCTTACAGCTAAGCCCAAAGAACCTCGTTAAAACGGGCCTTTTTGCATGATGTACATTTATTTTCGGAAATTTTATACTAAAAATAAAATATATTTTGAAATTTTATTTCGAAAGATGTATTCTATTACCTAGAAAGGGGGCCCATGGTTCATCCTGGTTTTTGCTTGGATAAAAATATGAATCTAACGATTTATGTAAGTGGCTTCATGAACAGCTTGACGTTATCCACATTGAGAGAAAGGAAGTGTTGGCTTGTACCTTCACAGGAAAACCAACCGAAACGTAGCCATTCTGATTGTCATGATGATGCTTTGGGGAAGCTTGTTCTCCGGCATGGCTTATGCCGCCGAGGAGCAATCGCCTGCTGATCCGGACATCGCATCCGAAACCGCACCAGATGAAGGAGAAGAGGCTTCCGAGCCCGCAGCTGTACTTCCGCTAGCCGCAGCTGCTGCCGATCACATCGTGATTGAAGATTTTGAAGATATATCCGATTTGTATGTGGCCGAGGTGCGCACCATACCGGGTTCCACAAAGATTGAACAAAGCACCCGTCCAGGGCCCGTCATGTACGGCCAGGCTTCGGGTAAATTTGATTACGATTTCACAGGAAATGAAGGCACTTCAGCTGCCTACCTGCACTTTAACAAAAACGAGGACCGGGTGCTTGAAGGTTATCCGGTACGAATTGGCGCCTGGGTATACGGCGATGGAGGCAAGCATTGGCTCCGAGCGCAATTCGAGGATGCCAACGGCGTGAGACATACGTCAGACTTTACTTCGACCGGCGGTTTTAGCTGGACTGGGTGGCAATATGTAACCGCTTCCGTTCCGCAAGGGCTTCCGCAGCCAATCGAACTGCGGCAGATTTATATCGCGGAAACAAACAACCTGAACAAAAACAAAGGCACGGTCTACTTCGACCAAGTATCCGCTATCTATACCAGCGGCAATCCTGCCTTTATCGAGCTGTCGGGTCTAATCGAGATGAAGCCTGGCGATAGCATGCAGGCCTCCGTTCTTGCAACTTCCAACGGAAGCAGCACGCGTGCTGATGCAACAAACGGCTCGGCATTCAGCAGCAGCTCTCCTGAAGTAGCGACGGTTACGGCAGGCGGACTGGTTCAAGCCGTTGCCAATGGCACGACGACCATTACGGCAACGAACGGCTCGAACAAAGCTACATATGAGCTGATCGTATCGGATAGTGGCGCTGTACTCGCAGGCCTTGAGCTGGAAGGCCGCTCAGCTCTCAACACTGGCGAGACAGAGCAGCTTCGCGCATACGCATTCTATAGCGGCCAGACAGAACCTGTACGCCTATCTGAGCATGTAACGTACACAAGCAGCGATGAGGCGATTGCAGAAGTGTCCGCTACAGGATTGCTTACTGCCAAAAATGAAGGCGCTGTCACGATTACGGCAGAGCTTGAAGGACTTACTGTAATTATCGATGTCGTCATTACAAAACCGGTGCCTGCGCTCCAAATCATCCGCATTGCAGGACTCATTCCTCTTACCGAAGGCGACAAAGCACAAGCGAATGTACTGGCAACTTACACCCTACTGAATGAAGAGGTGAACGTAACGGATAACGCCGTCTTTACAAGCAGCGACCCTACCATTGCCGTTGTGGATGCGGACGGTGGGGTCACTGCCAAAAAAGCGGGAACGACCCGTATTCGCGCCACATTCGAAGATAAACTGACCGAACATCTGCTGATCGTCCACGCTCCGCAGCAATTGCAGAAGCGCGAGCTGCGCGCTGCCTGGATCGCATCTGTGGAGAACATCGACTGGCCAAGCAAGGGCGTAACGACGGAAGCGCAGCAGAAGAGCGACTTCATAGCGCTGCTGGATGAGCTTGCGGCGACCGGCATCAATGCCGTCATTGTACAGATTAAGCCGACAGCGGATGCCTTCTACCCTTCGAAGTACGCGCCTTGGTCCGAGTGGCTGACCGGCCAGCAAGGCAAAGACCCGGGCTATGACCCGCTCTCCTTCATGCTGGAGGAAGCGCATAAGCGGAACATGGAGTTCCATGCCTGGTTCAACCCTTACCGCATCAGCATGCACGATGATATCAACAAGCTGGTAGAGGATCATCCGGCGAAAAAAAATCCGGACTGGGTCGTATCGTACGGCGGCAAGCTGTACTTCAACCCGGGCGTGCCTGAAGCGAAGCAATTCGTCATCGACAGCGTCATGGAAGTCGTCGACAACTACGATATTGACGCCGTTCACTTCGACGATTACTTCTACCCGTACCCGGTTACAGGAGTCGACTTCCCGGATGCCGCCCAGTACGCAGCCTACGGCAAAGACTTCGCCGACAAAGCCGCATGGCGCAGAAACAATGTCGATACCCTGATCCAGGGCCTTGCCAACGCAATCAAAAGAAGCAAGCCTTATGTCCAATTCGGCATTAGCCCGTTCGGCATCTGGCGCAACAAATCGACTGACCCTGCCGGCTCCGATACGAACGGCCTGCAAAGCTATGACGCGCTTTATGCCGATACAAAGGGCTGGGTAGACAAAGGCTGGCTCGATTACATCGCGCCGCAGGATTACTGGCACTTCGGCAACGGACCTGCCGCTTATGAGAAAGTCGTAGAATGGTGGCGCGGCGTAACGGCTGATGCCGACGCTCATCTGTACATTGGCCACGCCATCTATCGCGTGCCGACTTGGGATGATCCGCTGGAAATGGTCAATCAAATCAAGTTCAACCGCAGCTTTGCGGAAGACATACAGGGCAGCATGTTCTTCAGCGCGAAGGATGTTATCGCCAACCATCTCGGCATGCAGGATACGATGATGAATGACCTGTACCGCTACCCTGCACTGGCGCCGACGATGCCTTGGCTGGATGACACCGCTCCGGCTGCACCGAAGCTGAATGCCGCCGAGCTGTCGGAGGAAGGCCTTGCCGAGCTTCGTTTCACGGATGCCGCAGGCAGCCAGGATACAACGTATTATGCGATCTACAGACAAGAGGGTACTGCCGCACCGGATATCCATGACCCGACCCAATTGATCGGAACATTCCGCAAGCAACCCGGGGCAGCCGAGCAATTGTATGTCGACGGCAACATGGATGAGTACAAAACCTATACGTACGCCATTACTGCACTGGACCGTCTGCATAATGAAAGTACAGGAAGCAACGCAGTGACATTGGCTTACGCGCCGGGCGACACGCTGAAAGAGAAAGTTATGGCCAAGGATTCGAAAAATGGCACGATTGAGCTGGAGCGCTCCGGCATACTGAAGCTTGCCGCCAATGTCATCATTGAACAGAAGTTCCCGGCACGCACCGTTACCCGCTTGCTGAGTGAGGTACTCGTCGGCGCCGAGAACGCAGTTTTCACCCTAAACGATAAGGGCGAAATCAGCAAAATCACATTGAACGGCGAGACGCCAAGAGATACGATGCGCGTCGGTATCCGTAACAGCATCGCCGATATTACGGATATGACGCAGTTGAATCATACCCGGATCGAAATGCTGGCGACAGCGTCCGTCTCCATCTCGGACAAAATTGGCGGAAATAGCGTAAAAGCGGAAGCAAACGCCCCGATCGTCTTCACGATCGCAGACGGTAAAACGGTTGTTGAGCAAAAGGGCAAAACTTTGTTGTCCACCGAGAACCGCATCTACATGTTGCCGCCAGCTGACGGCTCCCTGGTTGAGATCTCATCCTTGACGAGAGCACAGGGCAAGCCGAAATACCGCGGCGTACTGGAAGTATTCCAATCGCCTGAAGGCGACAAGCTGAGAATCGTCAACGAGCTGAACATGGAGCAATACCTGTATCAGGTCGTGCCAAGCGAGATGCCGGCATCGTTCGGCCTGGAGGCGCTGAAGGCGCAATCTATCGCTGCAAGAACTTACGCGCTGACGGACTACATGGTAAGCCGTTTTGCAGATCAAGGCTTCCATATCGACGACAGTACGCTGAGCCAAGTATTCAACAACAGCGCGGAGAACGAGCTGACTCGCCAAGCGGTTGACGCTACAGCAGGCTTGATCATGCTGAGCGACGGCATGCTGGTCGATGCCCGCTTCTACTCCACTTCCGGCGGATATGGCGCATCGAAGCATGAGGTTTGGGCGGATACCGGAACAAACAAGTTCCCTGGTACAGCCATTCCTTACCTCACTGCCAGAAGCTATACATTTGACCCGGACAGCGATAATATGCTGAACATCGATACATCGGACGAAGCAGCAGTCCATGCGTTCTACAAGGACCTGTCGCTTACCGGCTACGACTCGGAGTCGCTCTTCTTCCGATGGAAGGTAGCTCTGACAGCTGATGAGCTGGCCGCAACGATTAACAAGAACATCAAGCTTCGCCATGCGGCTGATCCGCTCTTCATCCTGACGAAGACGTCAAACGGCAGCTTCGCAAGCCTGCCGATCTCTGAAGACGGCATCGGAGAATTGCTGGGCATGTCCGTAGCAAAACGCGGCGCTGGCGGCAATATTACGGAACTGATCATTGAAGGCACAACTGGCACTTATAAGATTATTAAAGAATACAACATCCGCTTCACGATCCGACCGACCAAAGCCGATACAGGCAGCGCGGAAGACATTCTGGCCTACAGAGCCAAGGGCGGTTCGACAGATTATGATCCGGCGGGAACGGTCAAAAACCCTAGCATTCTGTATTCCGCTTTCTTCACCTTTGATATCAAAGCCGCAGAAAAAGGAGATATCGAAATCGTCACCTTCTACGGCGGCGGCAACGGACATGGCGTCGGCATGAGCCAATACGGCGCGCAAATGCTGGGCAAGGAAGGCTGGACGTATACGCAAATTTTGAATGCATATTATGCGAATATGAACATCGTCTCGCTGAACGATCCGCTTATCACTAGCCTGGAAGCTGTCCATCCGGCTAGACTGAGCATTGGCGCTACAGGCAAGCTGACGGTCAACGGACTGTTCAGCAACGGAGAGAAGTCAGCGCTGACAGCCGGCATTGACTATCAAAGCAGCGACAGCTCTATCGTATCGATAGATGCAAGCGGCAATCTGAAGGCGCTGAAGGCTGGCGAAGCAACCATTACAATTACGGTAGGCGCATTGTCGACCACTGCAAAGGTTCAGGCTTACCGAAGCTCGGTTGATCCGGGCAATCCAGGAGAGCCTGGCGGCGATGGCGACGGAGGCGGCACAGATCCGGAGCCGAAGCCGGAACCAAGCATCGACTTTAGCGATATTGGCAGCCACTGGGCTAAAGCTTCCATCGAAGAAGCGGTCAAACGCGGAATCGTCATGGGTTATGAGGACGGGACCTTCCGTCCGCAAGCGCAAGTAACCAGAGCGCAATTCATTACGCTTCTGATACGCGCATTTGACGGAGAAATCTCCGCCTCCGCTGCTCCGGCATTCAAGGACAGCAGCGACATTCCAGACTGGGCGATGGATTCCGTGAAGAAGGCAGTTGCCGCAGGCCTCATCACAGGCTATGACGACGGCACCTTCCGTCCTGGCAAAGCGATCTCCCGCTCCGAGATGACAGCATTGATCGTACGCATTGCGGGTCTTACGCCGATCGAAGACGCCAGCCTGTCCTTCTCCGACAGCGACAGCATCCAGGATTGGGCGCGCGGCTACATCGCAGCAGCGGTAGAAGCCGGCCTGATGCAGGGCAAAGGCAACAACCGCTTCGCCCCCAATGATATGACTACCCGTGCGGAGGCAGTTGTACTGCTTCTGGCATGGCTGAATGAAAACGATAGCGAATAGCAAAAACAACGCCCCGGCCCGCTTATTGCAGGCCGGGGCGTTGCTATTTCCCTGGCGTCTACTCTTTTCTCCGGTTTTTCACCGCGCTTGCATGCTTGATCGCAATATCGACATTAATCTGCCCGATCGCTTCTCCGTTCAACAATCTCGATTCCCAGTTATCCGCGGCGAGCCAATCTCCATAGTGATGTCGGAATAGCTGGTATTCCAAATTCATAATATCCAGCTTCCTCTTCACGCTTATTTCATAGAGATCCTGAATCTCCTTCCTGATGGCGCTCTCAGTAGCTTCGGTCAGTTGCGGATAGACGGTTAACGTATTGTCCACCCGGTTGACGACATAGCCCTTGCCGCGAACTGAAATATTGAATTTCGGATAAGCCCCGCCTTGCATCCGAGTAAGCTTGGACTTTGGATGATTGACTATTACTTGGACGGAAGGCTCCTTAGGACTCGGTACGGACACTCCCGCGCGAATCGTTTCCTTTTGCAACCAACGAAGGCCAGTCAAATCCTTAATCGGCACAAAACCCTTCAGCTCACCGTCCTTATAGAATTCCGCTCCGTCAATTATCAGCATATTCTTTTTCTGGTCATTCTGGGACCAATGTCGTTTATTCAAAGCTAATGTAGGAATACAGGATGTATACCCGGGCTCTCTAAGTTCCCTTACAAACCGGTGAAGCTTGATGGATTCAATAATGGATGTCTGGGAATAGATGCCTTCGGGCACATGCAGAATCGTATTGAGCGGAGACTGGTCATAGAACCCCTTTGTCTGCAATATCGCTTTTACAGACCCCCTTGTGCTGTACACCCATGGCGTATACCGAAACTCAGAATACCTCGTAATGCTGTCATACACCGCTTCAACCCCATGCTTTAACAGCGATTCACTGAACACTAATGCCGTCGTATGGCCCCAATATATTCTCTCCTGGGCACTTTGATAGATCTGGAACACCGCCTCTTCGAAATTGCGTCCAGATCCCTCTCCAATCCATACTCTCGCCCCCTCCTTCCTTCCTTCGGAGGTCTTCGCTTCGGACTGCATATCGATAAATTGAATATAAGTATAGATTTTCCCGTCCTGATAATCCACGCCAATCGCCGTTACATAATTTAAGTGCTCAATATTTTTTACGTCGGTATCACAGCCGGAGGCAAGCAGCAGCAACGCCAGCATGACTTTAACGAGCCAAGTTCGCCTCATGCTACTCTTCATCCTTCCTGATCTCCTTGAGCATGTCCGACGAGAAGTCGCGCCGTTTGAATGGATTGATCGTGAGCGCTGACAACCATTCCCGGAATCTAAGCGTCGCAATCGGCTCCATGAATGGAAGCCCGAACGACTCCAGCCTGCAGAAGTAGATGAAAATCGCAAAGATGGACAGAAAGAAGCCGTAAACGCCCAAATAAGCGGATACGAACAATATCCCTCCCCTGAACACACTGACGCTCCCCGACAGCGACTGGTTGACCAGCGAATAGGTTGCAACCGACGAAATGGCGATGACCACCAGCAGCGTAGGTGAAGCGAGTCCTGCCCGGATTAAGGAGTCCCCGATAATCAAACCCCCGACGATGCCGATCGTCTGTCCTACCGCCTTCGGCAGCCGGACTCCCGCTTCCCTGAGCAGCTCGAATAGAAACAGGAGCAGGAAGGTTTCCAAAAACATCGGCATCGGAACGCCTTCGCGGGAGGTCACTACGGTAGAAACGAGGGAAAACGGCATCTGATCCACATTGACCGAAGCAATCGCGATCCAGAAGCCGGGCAGGCATATGCTGAGCGCAATGCCGATAATGCGCAGGAAGCGTTGGACTACCACATTATAGAATGGAAAATGAACATCCTCCGGCGTCTTCAACAGCTCGAAAAAGTTGGCTGGACCAATCAGCACCATTGGAGATCCATCTACGATGATCGCAATCCGTCCTCTCAGCAATGCCTCGGTTACAAAATCAGGACGCCCGATGTAATCGATAAGCGGGACAAGAGAAAATGTCCGATCCGACAGCCACTGCTCCAATTGCCCGCTGCTGACAACGCTCTCCGTCCGGAACGTCTGAAGTCGCTTGCGCGCTTCGTCCACCACATTGCGGTTGGCCCTATGGTCCAAATAAATCAAGGCAACCCGCGTCTTGCTCAGACTGCCAATTACGAATTCCTCGGTAAATAGCAGACCGGTGTGCATCCGCTTGCGAATGAGCGATATATTGGTAAACAGCTCTTCTGTGAACGCGTCCTTCGGGCCTTTAATCGATATTTCGGTGTTGGATTCCTGAAGCTGGCGATGTGGCACGCTGGACAGGTGGACAAGCCAGAAATAGCGTTCTCCCTTTTTATAAATCACCAGGCTGCCCGAAAACAATCCTTCCACCATCATCGTCATCGACTGTTCCTTGTCCATCAGCGGTAATTCCCGAATGTCGCCATGATCCGCCAGATCCTCGATCGACCCCCGGCTCACAAAGTGGCACACACTCGAAAAGTATTGATTCAATTGATGTTTATCGGTCATTCCTTCGCAGTACAAGGCAACAATATCCGACTCTTCCCCAGCGCCGGGAATTTCGGGGTAATAGATGTCCATATATCGGGAGAACGCTTGCTTAAGTCCCTCCGCACTTAGCGTTCCTTGCTTGAGAGCGGCATCATATTCTGCAAACAGCTCCTTCTCCTTCCGTTCGCTGATCATGACGGCCGCCCTGCTTTCGTACGGGTGATATAAGTTAAGACGAACAGGATGAATGTAACCGCCATCCCCCAGATCAGAGCATAGTTGTAGAAGTAGTCGTGGATGACTTGCTGCATCCAAATGTCGCTGACTTGAAGCAGCGCCGGCAAGGACATAAGCAGCGCGCCGATGAACAGGATCATTTGGCGGGGCTTAGGCTTGCGGACCACCACCACTTCCGACAGCACATAGATACATACCCCCGCCCGGATAACACTGCCTGATAGCAATTGGAATGCAGCCAGAAAATCGACGTGTGAAATATATTCACCCAGCATGACGAGTCTCCATTGCTCAAAAGCCGGAAATCTCAAGTTGCTCGCCTCAATCGGACCGAAGGCCGTGATAGAGCCAATGGTTGGCCCCAGAATCAAGCCGATCAATAACGTAAGCAGAATGAAAATGGTCAAAAAGTTCAAAGGTTTATTCATTCTGTGCTGAAGCAGCAGCAGAATAATGAGGTCAAAACTGCCCCCGACGACAATCGCCCCGCCCCCGAGCTGGGCTGACAAGCCCTCCACCATAAACGGTTGCAAAATGCCGTAGTCCTTGCTGCTCATCGTCATCCAGGAGACGCCCATTCCAAGCAGCCATACAATAGGCAGCAGCATGGCGGACAGGTAGATCAGCGTTCTTAAGCCCGTTCTGGCGGCGCTGAAGGCAATGAAGATAAAGCAGACAATAATGACGATGCTTGGCGTGCTGGGCAAAAAATAAATGCTGACGTTTTTGGTCGTGTCATAAATAATCATCATGCCGGCAATGAGGAAATAAAGCAGCATGCTGCCGCCGATCAGCGCATAGCCGAACATGCCGATCTTCTTTTTCAGCCAAACGGAGAATGAATCTTGCCGCATTGACTTTAATATACGGTACAGCATGGCACTCCACGCGATCAGCACTCCATAGCCTATTGCAATGCTGACCCATGCGTCGCGCCCCGCCGTTTGAACCAGATGCGGAATAATGAGAACATGATTGGAGATGCCAACTGTCAATATCATCAAAAATACGATTTGCGTTCTTGAGAAGGAAAAGTCCATCACACATACCTCCGGCCATCATGAGTCGCACTTGGTATATTTTCCTAATCAAGTCTTTCTTATGCAGATGTTGGAATCAGTCCGCCTTCTTGTAATCCTGCCAGCGTTCTGCCCAGCGCTCCATCTCCTTCAACGCGTTCTGAAAGTCCCGCCCCTTCTCTGTTAAAGAATAATGGACCGATACCGGCACTGTCGGAATGACCTCGCGGTGCACAATTCCGCTTTGCTCCAGATGGCGAAGCACATTCGTCAACGATTGGGTCCGCACGACCGCTACCTCGCGGTGCAACTGCTGGAATCTCATTGTGCCTTTGGATAAAGCCGCAATGACGAGAAATGACCATTTTGCCCCCAGTATTTCGAGCACGGAGCAAATGCTGGGGTAGCTCTCCTCGCGCTTCGTTTCGTTCATATTCCGCGTATCCCTCACTTTACTTATGGTTAGTAAGTCTATTTCTTTGGATAATGTCCAATTCATTTGCGTACTTACATTTTTAAAGTTGACTTATTATACTACATTCAATGAGAGATGAAAGGATGAATATTCCATGAAAAAACAAACCCTTATCATTTATGTGCTTGCCCTTGGTGTGTTTCTGACCGCTACCTCCGAGCTTGTCATCTCCGGCATCTTGCCCCGAATCGCTCAAGATACACAAGTGTCTCTTGCTATAGCCGGACAGTTGATTACAGTCTACTCCTTCTCCTTCGCCATCAGCACGCCAATCCTGATCGCGCTTACGGCGCGCATGAATCGCAGAACCGTCATGGCTGGCTCGCTGGCAGCATTTGTTGCAGGCTCGCTCCTATCCGCTATGAGCTCAAGCATGATTGCAATTATGGCTGCACGCATTCTGCTTGGAGCAAGCTCGGGTGTCTATCTGGTATTAGCGCTTGGAGTCGTATCCAAGCTTGTTCCACCTGACCGGATCGGCCGTGCGGTCAGCACCATCATTCTCGGCTTCAGCAGCGCTCTTATCTTGGGCGTACCGATCGGCATTACGATTGCGGATTGGTGGAGCTGGCAAATGATATTTGTGCTGCTCGGCTTGGTCAGCCTCTTAGTTGGATTTGTTATCCTTCGACTGCTGCCCAATATCGAAGGGGATGACGCGATCCCGTTCAAGCAGCAGCTCAAGCTGCTGGGCAGCGCTGTAATTGCAACGGCCTTTCTAATCTCCTTGTTCCGTGAATTTGGCGGTTCGGTGTGGATGACTTATCTCACACCTTACCTCCAGGAACTAATGGGCCTTCGAATGGCGGATATCGCCATCGTCATGCTGGTGCTTGGAATTATAGGCGCTATCGGCTCGCGTCTCAGCGGAAGCGCCGTTGACCGATGGGGTACGAAAGCGGTTCTGAGGCTCGTTCTCGTGGCGAATGCAGCCGCACTTGCCTTGCTCCCGCTCGCTGTTTATCATCCCGTTCCCGCCTTCATGCTAATCGGAATCTTCATTATCACGCTGTTCGCCTCAGGTCCTGCTATCCAGAGTCATATGATTCAGCTCGCGCCGGGCTCCGCCAACTTGGTGCTTAGCCTGAATACTTCTATCGTACATCTCGGTCTGGCGGGCGGAGCAAGCGCCGGCGGCTTGCTGGCGAGCGAAGCAGCTACCTTCCGCTACCATCCCTGGCTCGCCTCCCTCCTCACCCTCCTCGGCCTTACAGCCGCGCTGATCAGCTTCGATTACAGCCGAAAAAAGGCCGTTCGAGCACTCACCGCCTAAGCCGGCGTTGGAGTTCGAAGCTGCAAACCGAGTTTCTCGGCTTGCAGCTTCAACTTCCGCTCGCGCACGCTCTCCAAGCCGAATTTCTCGGCTTAGAAATGTAGGCGCTGCGGGCTGCCGCTCATTCCATATCTGCACGATTCGCCCGACCCACAAAACTAACTATTAATTGTCATTTCATACATAATTAATAATTTTAGACAAATAAGAACCATTTCTGTGTGAATATTTAGTTATCATGCACATTTGTGACGGTTCCTTGCATTTTGGGTTCAAGCTTTTGACTTATTTATTCAAATGGCCCTCATATTCTTTAAAATTCCTCAATAGAATGATTCAGACGAAAGGAGGCCCTATCAAAAAGAAAGAAGCCCACCCATCTAAAGGAGGTAGTTCTATTGGTCAAAACCTTAAGATTGAACAGCTTCACTATGAAAGGCCTGATTTTGGCTGGCGGTATGATGCTGGCAGCGGTACTAAGCTTTCTCCTGTTTTCCCAGCAAGTATCCGCACACGGGTATATCGACGGGCCCGCAAGCCGCGGATATCTATGCAAAACCGGGCAGAACACAGACTGCGGCGCAATCGTGTACGAGCCGCAAAGCCTTGAAGCGCCAAAAGGCTTCCCGGCAGCCGGACCTGCAGACGGCAAAATAGCCAGTGCTGGCGGGGCTTTCCCTAAGCTTGATGAGCAATCTGCCACTCGTTGGTCGAAGGTCAACATGAATTCCGGCTCCGTCACCTTCCACTGGACGCTGACTGCCGCTCACTCGACTAGCAGCTGGAAATATTATATTACGAAAACAAACTGGAACCCGAACGCAGCATTGTCCCGCAACCAATTCGACCTGACTCCGTTCTGCTCGGTTCCTTACAGCGGTCAGCCGCCTTACTCGTATTCCAATACGTGCACCGTACCGCCTCGCACAGGTTACCATGTCATCCTGGCTGTATGGGAAGTTGCCGACACCGGTAATGCCTTCTACAACGTCATTGACGCCAACTTCGGCGGCAACCCAGGCGACACACAAGCGCCTACTGCGCCAGCCAACCTGGCTTCTCCATCCAAAACAGCAACAAGCGTGTCGCTATCCTGGAGCGCATCGACCGATAATGTCGGCGTAACAGGCTACCGCATCTACCGCGGCTCCACGCTGGCCGGCTCGGTATCCGGCTCGACCTTAAGCTACACCGCCACCGGCTTAACGGCCAATACGGCGTATACCTTCACCATTAAGGCAGTGGATGCCGCAGGCAATGAATCCGCTGCCAGCAATGCCGTCACCGTGACGACCAATACGAATACAGGTCCCGATACGCAGGCGCCGACAGCGCCGTCCGGGCTGCATGTCATGGGCAGTGCGACTTCCACGACCGTGCCTCTCATGTGGAGCGCCTCCACCGATAATGTCGGCGTAACGGGCTATCAAGTCTTCCGCGGCTCGACGCTGGTGACGACGGTGTCCGGCTCGACACTGGCCTACACGGTAACAGGCCTAAGCGCCAATACGGCTTACACCTTTACCGTCAAAGCCATCGACGGTGCCGGTAACGTCTCGGCTGCCAGCAATGCCGTATCCGTCACAACGCCGTCTGCTCCAACCACGTACCCGGCATGGAGCTCGACGGCCGTCTACTGGGGCGGAGACAAAGTAACGCATAACGGCGTCAACTACGAAGCCAAGTGGTGGACATTAGGCCAGACGCCAAGCGCAACTTCCGATGTCTGGAAGATCATTCCTTAAGCGGCTGCACTTATCACCCTAGAGCAATCCAATAAGAACAGCCCGCTCGGGCAACCCAAACAAAGACCAGCAGGGCGCTGCTTGCCCCTGCTGGTCTTTTTCAGCTTGTCTCCAAGCACACGTCATTCTCTTATCCCAAAGTTTCGCTTTATGTTGTGCTGCCATACGGCAGCTTCTCGCAGCATTCAGTTCTTTCTTTCGAGCCACGCTTTAAATCTTCATTATAATAATGCCACACACGCACTACCCGCAGCGCCCTTGCTGCATCTCGGCGCTATCCCATCCGTCAGCTTTCCCCGTCATATGCCCGCTTCAGATCTTCAATTATGATCCGGTTCATGTCAAGCATCGCATTCATTACCCGCTGCGCTCTGGCCGCATCTCCACCGCCATGCATCAGCTCGCCCAGCGACTTCGGAATGATCTGCCATGATAGTCCAAAGCGATCCTTCAGCCAGCCGCAGCGGGATTCCTCGCCGCCCTCGACCAGCTTGTCCCACAGCTCGTCAACCTCCTCCTGGGATTCACAGCTGACGAATAACGAGATAGCAGGCGTGAAGGAATAATGTGGACCTCCGTTCAAGGCCATGAACGACTGGCCTTCCAGCTGGAAGGTGCCGGTTACGACCTGATCCCCGTTGCGCACAAGCGACAGAATGGCTGAATTGGGGAATATCGATGTATAGAAGTTTATCGCTTCCTCCGCCTCTTGATTAAACCATAGAAAAGTCGTGATCTTTTGCACCAGAAACTCCTCCTCATTAATGAGCTGTAATCCATTACTTCCAAGTCTAGCACAACGGAAATTTCATGATTTCTTCTCTATTGCGAACATAAAATTATAACATAATTACCCAGATGGTTGCGCCCGTATGATATAGAGCATGCTCAGCCAATGTCTCTCCATATGTACGATCTGAAGGCCCGCTCCCTCCACCAGCTTCTCCATATTGCGTGTAAAATGACAGCCGTTCATCCGGTACAACAGCGGATTCAGTGTTTTCTGGAGCGCCGAGATGATGCCGTTGCTGCTGATGCCATGCTCCATAAGCAAAATTTGTCCGTCTCGCTTGCACCATCGCTTCATATTTTCAACAACCTGCTGAGGATTGTCATAGCTGCATAGAGACAATGTGGAGATGACCGTATCGAAGGCATGCTCTGGAAATTGAAGGCTCTCGATATCCGCTTGCAGAAAAGAAGCATCGACACGATAACGTCCCGCCGCTTCCTTCGCCTTCTCCAGCATCTTGCCGCTGAAGTCGGCAGCCGTCACCCGCACATGCGGAGGATAATAGGGAAAGTTCGCTCCCGCTCCGACCGCAAGCTCCAGCACGTCTCCCTTCGCCTGCCGAAGCAGCCCGCGCCGGAACCGCTCCTGGCTCGCATCCCCTCTTCTTCTGTCGTACATATCCGCCTGCTTGTCGAATATCCGAACGCGACGCTCCTTGTCCATTCCTCGTCATCCCCCGCCTCTTCATGCTCTTATAACTCTTCTATACGTTCCTTCTCCAAAAAAGTGTCCGCCATCCACTCTGCGAACCGCTCTTTCTCTTCGAATTGCGGATAATGGGCCGATTGTTCGAACACGATAAATTGTTTATTCGGAGCATCAAGAAGGTCGAAGTACGACTGAGCCGCATCCACGGAAGTCATATAATCATAAGCGCCCATTACAAAGTAACAAGGAATAGCAAGCTCACGCACAACTTCCGGCAAAGGATGAGCCGACTCTTCCGCCAACAGGCGGGACTGCGTCTCGGCAATACCTCTCACATAACGAAGCACATCCAGTCCGTTGTACTCCGGGTTCAGCAGAAAACCCTCGTAATAATCCCGATTGTCGTCGATCAGCCTTGCCGCTCCTCCGTACTTTCGGATCAAGCTGCGCGGCGTCATTTGCTCTCCACTCTCTATAAGCGGCCGGAGCTGCTCCAGCTTGCCGATTTCGGCTTCAGCATCAGCAGCCTTTGCCTGTTCCAGCACATAGGCGAAGCTGTCCAGCTCGCTGGCATGATGGTCTCCGACCTGGCCGATCCCGATGTAGGCGGAGAAGGACTCCGGCGATTTCGCAGCCGCCTTCATGCCAATATAAGTGCCGAAGGAATGTCCCGCCAAAATGACTCTCTCTTGGTTTAGCCGCGCCTTTACCTTCTCCGTCAGCGCAAGCAAGTCGTCCACAAGAAGATCCGTCTCCAGATCCGTAAAATCCTCAAAAAAACGATAAGACTTGCCGCTTCCACGCTGGTCATAATGGACAATGGTGAAATCCTTCTCCAGCATGTCCTGATATTTTCGCACATAGGGAATTTCCGAGCTGCCCGGACCGCCATGAACGAATATCAGAATGGGATTGTCGCGATTCTCGCCGCGAATCATGACCGTGTGCTCTGCCCCATTCACGACCATACGCTCCAGCACGCTAATGCTGTTATCGCCTTTCAATGAAGGCGTCCATGTAGGATGGAATAGGACGGCAGCAACCATGATGACCGCAATTGCCGCCCATAGCCATCGTTTCTTTAATTTCATGCTCTTCCCTGTCATCCTCAAATGCTCTCCCAGTCATGGTACAAGTGATCGTTATACTTTATTCCCCACGTTATACCAAGAGCACAGGAGCGTCAATGCAGATATGCTGCATTTTTACACTGCCCTTACGGTTTTGCACCGTTTCCCGGACTGGCCGCGATCGTCTGATGCTTGCGGCTTGATCCGAATTGAGCAAGGTAGAAGACGAGTACACCAATATGCAGCAAGGCCAATACCAAGTAGAGATTGCTGAACACCGCACTGCCGCTATCCTGATGAATGGGGTTGACCGAAGTCGTCGCCGTCCATTCCGCAATGATGCCGTACAGCCCGGAAGCCATGCCATGCGTAATGAAGCCGCACATGGAGAACAAGCCCATGCCGATCCCAGCCTGCTCCTTCGGCAGTGTGCGTGATACGGTGTTCGACATCGTAATCATCATAAAGGACTGTCCGACATTGCCCAATATAAGAATGGCAGCAATCCACCAGCCCGGAGCAGCCGCGAAGGACGACAATAAGAACAAGCAGATCATAATGAAACTGGAAGCTATCGCGTATAGAAACGCATTGCCCCTCCGGTCTGCGAGCTTGCCCGCCTTCCTGCCCAGAATGGCGGAGACGATTGCCGCAGGCACCATCACCATGCCGATCCAATAAGGAGGCAGCTCCTGAACGCGGGATAGCAGCACTGGCGTCAGGAAGTAGAACGACACGCCAATTCCGTTCACCATTACGGCCACGAGAATCATAAATGAATATTTGCGATTACGAAAAAGCTCCGGTCGGACGAACGGCTCTGCCGCGCTGCGGATTCGCCAGATGAACAGCGCGAGGAAGATAAGCCCCAGTCCAAGGAAGAACCAAGAGACATTCGTGAAACCAAATAATACAAGTCCGGCAGCCGCACCGAGCAATACGCCGCCAAGCCAGTCGAACGCCGATTTCGCACCGGTATCATCCGGCAGATAGGAACGATAAAACGGGATAAGGGCGAGCAGCGCGATCGGGAAGCTGAACAGCCATCTCCAATCCGCAAAGCTCGTCAGCAGTGCCGACAATACCGGTCCAAGCGCACTTCCCAGTGCCAGTCCCGCCGCCGCCATACCTAGAGCAGCGCCTCTTCTCTCTTGTGCAATATAGCGGATCGGGATGAGCATGGATACAGCGGGAATGGCCGCCGCGCCAACCGATTGCAGGCATCTGGCAAGCAGAGCCATGCCGAAGCTTTGAGACAGCAGGCCGATTATAGAGCCAACCGCAAATACGAGAAGCCCGAATGTGAGAATATTTTTCAGCTTGAACCTGTCCGCAAGCTTGCCATACGTTACGGTACCCACCGCATAGATCAACGAATAAGCGGCTGACATCCAGCTTACTTGCGCCAGACTCAGATTGAACTCCAGACTTAATTCAGGAAGCACGATATTGAACATCATTGCGCTCATAGACGACAGCATGAGCGTAACGAGCATCACTCGAAGCAGCTTTGCCGTATGTGCGGGGTTGATTGCAGAACTCATTGTACACCTCTCCTTAATCGAATCAGGATTTTAAACAAACTCAGCATATTGAATGCAAGTACTTACTTACATTACTTTCATAAAAAAACTAGGGAGTTAAAGCCCTAGTAAAGGTATTGACGCTTTCATCGATAAATGCATCCACTGATGACAAGCCTAGCGAGGAGCCGTCTCCTTGCAGCAAACTCATAAAAGCTCCGTGATTCATCCACATGAACGCTTTGGCCTGCAGCTCGGAATTGCAATCGGCCAGCTGACCTCGGCGCTTCATTTCATTGAAATAGTCGATTAGCAGCTCTTGCAGCTTCTGCGGGTGCTTATGCGTCGATTCCTGGAATTGCTTGATAATCGGCCTCTCCTTGAAGGCAATCTGCATCACCTTCCGATTGCGGATCATGAGCTCGTGGTATCTGCTGCTGATCGTCATTAGATCATCACGCAGACTGTACGTCAGCTTCTGCTGGAACAGCTTCTCCATCTCTTCCGCATAGTGATAATGATGGAACGCCTTCTCAAGCAAATTCAGCTTGCTGCCAAAGTGGCGGAACAGCGTCACTTCGTTCACGCCTGCGCATGCTGCGATTTCCTTGGTCGATACGCCGTTATAGCCTTGCTCCGCTACGAGGTCGATAACCGCCTTCATCAGCTTCTCTGCGGTGCTTAGTTTGCCATTAACGATAAGAACCCTCCTTCCTGCAAGAACGAAATGCAAGTGATCACTTTCATTTAACGTTATTCTACTTCCATATCCCATCATTTGCAAGCCTAAAAATCATTTGTCCACGATCCCGATCATAAAGCCGTCATAGCCTTTGCTGCCTACTGTCTGTATGGCGGTGCAAGTCATTCTCGGCTCTGACGCCAGCTTATCGAAAAACTGCCGTGTGCCGATAATCCTCGCATCCTCGTTATTCGCGTCAATCACATCGCCGTTCCGAATCACATTGTCGCCTATAATGACCGTTCCTGGACGGGAGAAGCGAAGCGCCCAATCCAGATAATGCGGGTTGTTCGGCTTATCCGCATCAATAAAGATCAGATCGAAGGGCTCCGCTTCTTCCTCCGCCAGCGCTCCCAGCTGGTCCAGCGCAAGTCCTACACGAATCTCCACGCGGTCCGCGAGTCCCGCACGCTCAATATTTCGCTTCGCTACGCTGGCATGGTGCGCTTCGTATTCCAGCGTAACCAGCTTGCCGCCTGCCGGCAGCGCTCCGGCCAGCCAGATCGTGCTGTACCCGCCAAGCGTCCCAATCTCCAGTATCCGCCTTGCTCTTTTCATTATCGCCAGCACTTGCAGCAGCTTCCCCTGCGCCGGCGATACATCGATTGCCGGCAATCCCGCTTCACGGTTGGCGGCAAGCGCTGTATCGAGCGCCTCGTCTGACGGAATCAGCTTCTCCTCCACATACTGATCGACCTTCGTCCATAACGCCTGATGATTGCTCATTCTCCCAGCTCCCTTTTACTTGAATGTCCTTCTGGCTTTATTGTAAAAGGTTTATTATCATAAATATAATATATGTTTCTGATATACTTATATATTTTGTATATGATTTTAAAGGAGAATAGCTTATGAACTTGCATGCGCTGCGCCTTTTTCACCTTATCGCCTCTACCGGGAGCGTAACCCGCGCCTCGGAGCAGCTTAGTATCAGCCAGCCCGCCATTACATCACAGGTGAAGAAGTTCGAGAAGGAGCTCTCGCTCCAGCTGCTAAGACCAGAAGGACGGGGCATCGCTTTGACCGAAGCCGGAGAGCAACTGTCCGTGCTGGCAAGCAGACTGTTTGCGGTGGAAACCCAAATCGAGCAATTCGCGCATGATTACCGCGAAGGCGCAATCGGAAGGATACGGGTTGCCGCTACCTATCTGCCCGCACACTTCCTGCTTCCAGCCTGGATCGCCAAGTACAAGCAGTCGTACGAAGGCGTCGAGATGACGATTCATACGACCGATTCCGGCGGGGCTCTCCACAGGCTGCAGCAGATGGAAGCCGATATTGCCATCTACGGCGGCATCCCGGAGGAATATCCCGATACGATTGCCACAGAGCAATTGTTCGAGGACGAGCTGTGGTTTGTAGTCGCTCCAGGGCATCGGTACGCGGAGCAGCATATCACATTAACGGAGATGATGAGAGAACCCTTCGTCATGCGCGAGACCGGGAGCTCTACACGGGAGAGACTGTTCGCTCTGTGCCGGACGCACAACGCGCCCTCGCCCAAAATCACACTGCAATTCAATGGACTTCATGAGGCGATTACAGCTGTACTTGCGGGCTATGGCGCGAACTTCGTATCCTCTCTCGTCGTTCGGGATAAGGTAGAGCGCGGGGAGCTGTGCCGGGTATATGTAGATGGCGTGCAGCCCATCAATTCCATTGCCGTATGCACCCGCCAAAACGAACCTTTATCAGCCGCAGCCTCCCGTTTTGTAGACTTGATTCGCAGCCACCCGATTCGCTCTCAGTAACACCGCTTCCGATACAGGCAACCGCTGGCTGTATCTATGCTGCGGTTTACGTCACTCCTCAGCCGCTGCCGCAAGAATAGATGAAGCAGATTACCTGCCTTTCCGCCACATTTCCGCCCTCCGCCGCTCATAGAATGATAAAAACAGCGGGAGGTACAGACTGTGAATGATCCGCGCAACAAAATCGAGCAAAGCATCGGCCAACTCGTTGATTGGCTGATTGAAGAGCAGAAGCCGGACGGTTCCTGGCGCTTCTGCTTCGAGAACGGCATTATTATGGATGCCTATGTCCTTATCCTCTTACGGCTGCTTGAATATGAAGACGAAGACTTGCTGCGCAAGCTGCATGACCGGATCGCCGGAAGCCAGCAGCCCGACGGCTGCTGGCGATTGTACCATGACGAAGAGGAAGGCAATCTCTCCGCTTCGGTCGAAGCTTATTATGCGATGCTCATATCCGGGCATAGCCATGCGAATGAGGAGCATATGCAGCGAGCCGAAGCTTATATTCTATCGCGCGGCGGCATCGGCATGGTCAAGAGCACACTCACAAAGGCCATTCTGGCGATGACGGGACAGCGGGAATGGCCGCTCTCCATCGCAACCATACCAATGGAGATCATGCTCGTCCCAAGCGAGCTGCCGCTTAGCCTCTTCTCCTTTTCCGGCTATGCCCGCGTCCACCTCGTTCCCATGCTCGTCATGGGCTCCCGGAAATTCTCGCTTCGCACCGATCGCACACCCGATTTATCGCCGCTCTATGCCCATCGAGATGCGCCGGATGAGGCTGATCTGCCCTCTCACATCGAGATGAGGAGTCAAATCCAGGCCGGCATGGGAAAGCTGATCGGGTCAGAGCGTTCCCTGCGCGATGCCGCAACCGACAAGGCGGAGGCGTTCATGCTGGAGCGGATCGAAGGCGACGGCACTCTATATAGCTACGCCACCAGCACAATTCTGATGATCTTCGCCCTGCTGGCATTGGGCTACAGCAAGGATCATCCCGTCGTAAGCAAGGCTTGCCGCGGCCTCGCCAACATGCGCTTCAATACAGAAGGCATCACAACCATTCAGAATTCTCCCTCTGAAATCTGGGACACCGCTCTGATCAGCTATGCGCTCCAGGAAGCAGGCGTCTCCCATCGTCACGATGCCATTCTGAACGCAAGCGCCTACCTGCTGTCGAAGCAGCATACGCGCAAAGGAGATTGGAGCAAGCGTAACCCGAACACGCCGCCCGGCGGCTGGGGCTTCTCCGAGACGAATACGATGAATCCGGATGTAGATGATACGACAGCTGTTCTGCGGGCCATCCAGCGGCTTGCAGTCGACGAACCCATATATGCCGAAGCGTGGCATCGCGGCTTGAAGTGGGTAACCTCCATGCAGAACAGGGATGGCGGGTGGCCCGCCTTCGAGAAGGAAACGAATAACCAGATGCTGACCTGGCTTGCTATCGAAGGGGCCAAGTCGGCGGCGATCGATCCGTCCGAAGCGGATCTGACAGGCAGGGCACTGGAATACTTAGGGAATTTTGCACAGTTTCACACGAATGAACGATGGATAAAGCGGGGGAAGGATTGGTTAATTCGGAATCAGGGGAGAAACGGCTCGTGGTACGGCAGATGGGGCGTTTGCTATCTCTACGGAACATGGTCGGCGCTCACAGGGCTGGCAGCTGCCGGTGTGCCGTCCAGCCATGAGGCCATAAAAAATGGAGCCGAGTGGCTCCTCCGCATGCAGCAATCCGATGGCGGCTGGGGCGAATCCTGCCGCAGCGACTCCAAGTCCCATTATGTCTCGATCGGCGCCAGCACCCCATCCCAGACCGCCTGGGCACTGGATGCGCTTATCGCCGTTTCGCCGGAAGCGACTCCCGCCATTAATCGCGGCATTGATCGGCTGATCGGCTTTTTGCATGAAAACAACTGGAAGACCCACTATCCGACCGGTGCCGCTTTGCCTGGCTATTTCTATGTGCGATACCATAGCTACCGGTACATCTGGCCGCTTGTTGCCCTGGCACATTATCGAAACAAATTCAGCTAATGGCCATGCGCCAGCACATTGACGAGCTTTCCGAAGGGATCGCGCACGTAGAACCGCCTGACACCCCAAGGCTCGTCAGCCGGACCGTATTCAACCGCATACCCGGCATGAACACAACGGGAATAGGCTTCGTCCACGTCATCCACTTCAATGGACAGATCAGGAACCGCCGTTCCGCTGCCTCCTTCGATGGCTACACTAATCTGAACTTGCATCTGATCTTCCGATCCATAGGTTGCAATCCACCCGTGGTCCATCAGCAGCTCAAGACCTAATACATCCCGATAGAAGCGCTGTCCGGCTTCCATTTCCGCCGTCGCTATATTCGCTACAATTCGTTTTACCTTCACATTAACACCTCAATTTTAGAAAGTACTGGTTCAGCACTCCGCTTAACCTTGCGGTTCCGCAGCCTCGGAAGAAAATTTCTCCTGGAACATCCGGGGCAAATGCTTAATTTTGTAATCGATTGTAGCCAGACTGCGCTGCATCTCCTTCAGCTGGGCTTCTACTTTGTGCCGATGCTGAACCAAGATGTCTACGCCCTTCTCCAGCACTGCGTCATTGTCCATGCAATGCTGGATGAGAGTGCGAATGTCCTTGATCGGCATGCCCGTATTTTTCAGGCAGCAGAGCAGATCAAGCCAGTCGATATCTTGTTCGTGGAACACCCGCGTGCCGTTCTGACGGTCCACGAAGGGCAGCAAGCCCTCTTTGTCGTAATAACGTATCGTGTGGATGGACAGATTGGTTTTCTGTGCGACTTGCGAGATGGTATAACTCATAGCCATCTTCTCCGTTTCGTTTAGTCATTGATGACATTATTGTTGATGCGCGGTTCCTTCGCCTTTATTTGAGACATCCTAATCGAAGGCTGTTGACATAGAGTCCACTCTAGCGTTTATCGTAGGGTTATATTCTATTATACTCAACTTTGGGAGGAATCAAGATATGAAGTACATAGACATCGCCGGAACGGATCTTCACGTATCCAACATCATTATGGGCAATATGCGGCTTAAGCAGCTTTCTGTGACAGAAGCGGAGAAGCTGATCCGCACTGCAATGGAGCAAGGAGTCAACCTGTTCGACCATGCCGATATCTACGGCGCCGGATCTTGCGAAGAGCATTTCTCCGAAGCTATCGGCATGAACGCTTCCCTGCGCGAGGGAATGGTGCTGCAGAGCAAATGCGGCATCCGCAAAGGCTTCTTCGACTTCTCCAAGGAACATATCATCGCTTCGACCGAAGGCATCTTGAAGCGGCTGAATACTGATTATCTGGACATTCTGCTGCTGCATCGTCCCGATACACTGGTCGAGCCTGAGGAAGTGGCAGAAGCATTCAACGAGCTTCACGCCAGCGGCAAGGTCCGTTACTTCGGCGTCTCCAACCATACGCCTATGCAAATTGAGCTGTTGCAGAAGCACCTGTCCCACAAGCTCATTGTGAATCAGATGCAGCTTAGCGCTACGCATACGCCGATGATTGACTCCGGCATTGCGCTGAACATGAATATCGACCAATCGGTCAACCGCGACAGCGGCGTACTGGATTATTGCCGTCTGAACGACATTACGATCCAGGCTTGGTCTCCATTCCAGAAAGCCTTCTTCGACGGCCCGTTCCTTGGCGACCTTGAGAACTATCCGGAGCTGAATCAATTGATTGATAGCCTGGCGGCCAAATACGGTGTATCCAGTACCGCCATTGCCGTCGCTTGGATCACCAGACATCCGGCCAACATTCAAGTCGTGCTGGGCACCACGAATGTTGACCGCCTGAAGGACGGCTGCCAAGGCTCCGACATTAAGCTGACCCGCGAGGAATGGTACGGCATCTATACCGCAGCTGGGCATATCCTGCCTTAATCAATACTCGATCTCTGCGCTATTCCCAGGCGGGATTCCATACCACTTCCCACAGATGGCCGTCCGGGTCCATGAAATGGCCGGAGTATCCGCCCCAGAAGGCATCATGAGCCGGGTCCGTAATCGCGGCCCCGGCATTCTCCGCTTGCTCCATGATGCGATCCACTTCTTCCCTGCTGTCTACATTATGTCCGATCGTAAGCTCGGTCGAGCTCGCTGGCGCGAGCGGCACCTTGGCTTCGTGTGCCAGCGACTTTCGCTCCCATATCGCCAGCCTTAGCCTGCCCTCCAATTCGAAAAACGCGACAGCGCCATGCTCAAATTCCGTTCCTATGATGCCTTCCGTCGGAAAGCCGAGCCCGTCTCTGTAGAATTCCAGCGAACGCTGCAAGTCATCCACACCTAATGTCAACACTGTAATCTTTGGCTTCATTCTTGACTCGACTCCTACGGGACATCTCCGTCCGCTTAAGATTTGGCCTTCATAAATTCCATCATCATCTCTTTCACCAGCAGAAGCTGCCGCTCCGGCTCAACATCCGAAGGCAGCATTAATACGTTCTTCTGATAGGCCAGCTTGCTCGCGAACAGTCCAAACGCATTCACCAGCGTAATCAGCATTTCTTCGGGAGGCAGATCGGAGCGAAGCGAGCCGTCCTGCCCGCCATCCTCGATCATCGCGGTGAAAATTGCAAAAATCTCCCTGCCCGCTATACCGTGTTTGCTGACATCGCCATACAACCCTCTTGCATGCGCCACACTCAGATGCAGATCCTCCAAAAACTTGATAAAGGAGCTTCTTCTTTCCTCCAACAGCGAAATAAAGTAGTCGAACAAGAGGCCGATTTTCTCCAGACACGTCACATCTTGCTCCGCAATACCGGCAAAGGTAATCCGAATCTCTTCCATAACGCCGTCCGCCAGAACAGTCACAAGCTGCTCCTTCGTCGGGAAATACCGGAACACCGTAGCGACGCCAATGCCCGCTTCCTTGGCGATATCGTTCATCGTAGCCCCTTCAATGCCTTTCCGAAAAAATACCGACTCCGCCGCTTGTACGATTTGCTGGTGACGGGCTTTTTTGCTTTCGTCCCTTTCTTGCTTATATCGATCCTGAGGCTTCATTGCACGTATGATCCCTTCTAACCTTGTATGTCAAAATTATAACCTCTGTGCGCCTGCGATCACAAGGAATGCAACGGGCGGCGGCGGGGAATTGTATAACGAAACGGAAAATGATATAATCGCTATCATGGTGATAGTTACTACTATCATCATTAAACTATTCTTTTGAACCATAGAGGAGGCAAACATAAAATGACTCGAATGAATGGAAAAGTAGCCATCGTAACCGGAGCAGGAAGCGGCATGGGACTGGAAGAAGCGCGCTTGCTCGCGCAAGAAGGCGCAAAGGTAGTCTTGACGGACATCAATTTTGACGCGGTACAAGCCGTGGCGAAGGGTATTCAAGAAGACGGCGGCGATGCGATTGCCATTAAGCATGATGTCGCATCAGAAGACAACTGGGTCGAAGTCGTCGCAGAGGCGGTCAGCAAGTACGGCAAAATCGATGTGCTTGTGAACAATGCAGGCATCTCCATGGCCGTCGGCCTGCTGGATACCTCCATGGATCAATGGAACAGAGTGATGAATATTAATGTGACAAGCGTATTTCTCGGCATGAAGCATGTCATTCCTCATATGATTTCAGTCGGAGGCGGTTCCATTATTAACATCTCCTCCATCGCAGGCTTGACCGGCAGCAGCGGCGCAGGGGCGTACACGGCATCCAAAGGCGCGGTGCGTATGCTGAGCAAAGCGGCGGCAGTCGATTACGGCAGCCAAAACATTCGCGTCAACTCGGTGCACCCTGGCTTTATTGCCACGCCAATGAGCAACCAATTCGTCGAAGATCCGCAAATGCTGCAATTTTTCCTGTCGCAGACAGCGCTGCCGCGTGTCGGGGAAGCTTCGGAAGTGGCGCGCGCCGTTCTCTTCCTGGCATCGAATGACGCTTCCTATGTGACAGGTGTAGAATTGCCTGTAGACGGCGGCGTAACGGCAAAGTAATTTAAGCAGACTGCCGGGCTCTTAGCCCTTGTTCATTCTAACCCTTACATCTTGCCGGCGTCAGTCTGGCTTGCAACACACAATCGCCCTCCTCTCGCATCATGCGAAAGGAGGGCGATTGTGCTGTCACGTTTATTATGTCTATGGCTATTCCGACTTTCGACGCAATCAAATGGTCAAGTCGCTTAATGGGCAGGCTTGGCCTGATCGATCCGTTTGAGATGCTTTCTGTTCAGCCCGATAAACAACACAGACAGCAGCACAAATCCGGCGCCTACAAAAAACGGAAGGCGTACGTTGAAATGCTCCGCGAGCTTGTTCGCCATGAAAGGCGATATGGCCGCTCCGATAAAACGCAAGAAGCTGTAGGCAGCCGATGAGGTGGATCGCGCTACGGGCGCGGCATCCATGACCGCTGTCGTAATGAGCGTATTGCTATTGCCCAGTATGGCTCCCGCAAAGATGACAGCCGCAATAACGACTTCCTTCGTTGAAGTATATAGTCCCATGACGGCAAGATCCAGTACAAACAGCAGCAGCATGAGGCTCATCGCTTTTATCGTACCGAGCCGTCTCTGCAGCTTGGGCGCCATGAATACGGACGTCAGGGCCAGCAGCACGCCCCAGCCCAAAAACACAAATCCCATCTCCTGCGGCTTCAACCCCATTACGAACGGCGCATATGCCATAATCGTGAAAAAGCCGACATTATAAAGAGCCGCCACAATGCCAAGCACAAGCAGCGAACGATGCTTCATCGCACGAAACGGCTCTAGCAGTGAAGCTGGCGCTGGCGGCGCTCCCGACGCAAGCGGCTTCGGCTTCGGCATCGAAGCCGTCAGCACGAGAAAGCCAAGCACCATAAGGATCGAGACACCGAAGAACGGCACTCTCCAGGAAATGGACCCAAGCGTCCCGCCCAGCAGCGGACCGACCGACAAGCCTATGCCGACTGCCGCCTCGTACAGAATGATCGCTTTGGCGGTTCCAGTGCTGGACAAGGATACCATCGCTGACAGCGCGGTAGCGACGAACAGCGCATTGCCAAGCCCCCATCCTGCGCGCAATCCGACCAGCGTCCATATATCGCCAGCGAATCCGCCCAGCACCGAGACCAAAGCGATGATCCCGATTCCCGCCAGCAGTGTCCGCTTCATGCCGAATCGTGTGGAAACGACGCCGGTAATGAGCATAGCCACAGCCATGACCGCATTGTAGCTGGTATACAGCAGGCTGACCTCGCTCGGTGAAGCCATTAGCTTCTCCGACAGCTCACGCAGAATCGGATTGACAAGACCCATCCCCATAAACGCAATAATGCTCGTAAAAAAAACAGCCCACACCGCTATCGGCTGGCCGAGAAAGCCGCTCTTCACCAAAGTGGCGTTCAGCTCCGCCGGAGCAGCTGATGATTTCGCTAATGATGACATCATTCTATCCCCTTCTAAATATAATCCGACTCATAAACTTGTATCATACAACTATTTGATTGTATAATACAATTATATGACTGTCAATGCTCGCAAGTAGCGATCCTCCCTGTTGACAATCCCCCCGTATCTATTATGATGTTCATGAACAGCAGGAAAAAGAAGGAGGCGATTTATGGTGAGCGACCGCTCATTGGAGACGATTGAATTCGAGCTGGCGGTGCTGATCCGCCGGGTCATGTCGATCAGCGCGAACAAAAAAGGAGCCAAGCTCGACAGGGCCGCCTACTTGCTTCTGCATCAAGTCTCGGCGCAAGGCTCAGCCGGCGTAAAGGCTTTGGGCGAAGAGCTTCAACTGGATATATCTACCGTCAGCCGGCAAGCCGCCGTGCTGGAGCAGAAGGGATATGTACGGAAAGTACCCGATGCACAGGACGGGAGAGCTTACTTTTATCAAATCACGGAGCTTGGCGAAGCGGATCTGCAAGACTATAGACAATCCAGACTGGCCAGCATTAACCGGCTGGTCGAGGGCTGGAATGAAGAGGAGCGGGAGCAATTCGGCCAGCTGCTCATGAAGTTCAACCAATCGCTGAAGCACCGCACCCGGCCGGATAACCATGCATAAATACGGCAAAGGCTTCCGAACTCACATTCGGAAGCCTATTTAGGTCTCTAGCTTATCCCCTAGAGGCGACTCTTGCTTATGCCTACGCCCCGAATTCTCTCAGGTTCAGCTCCACAATCTTTTGGTCCGACATGCTGTAGACGAGCTCTCCCGCGTACTCCGCAGATTCACCTTCCCACTGAATCCGCAAGCGCAGCCGATCCGAATCTACCCACTCCAATGCTTCCACATAAGAATCAGGACGCCTTCCGTCGACTGTTGTTTCTCCATCCCAAAATGCGCGAATCGCCTCTACATCCGGCACGGCAAGCTCGGCGACACGCTCAGTATCCACAACAACTGTGCCCCCACCGGTTCTCGCTTGGAAGGACACAGCGGCATATCGGTTATCCGGCGACCATAGAAAAGACTGCTGGTAATAGCCCGGGAAGAGCTGCCAAAGTACTTCACCATCTTCAGCCTTCAAAAGCCGGATGCCCTCCGCTGCCATCATGCCTCCCGACGTGACATGCTCTGCCTGGCCGTAGACCTCGAAGATATACTCCCCGTTCGGCGATTCAGACAGATAAGTAGCCGGATACGCTGCCTCTTGGAAAGCTGTTACGACGTTCGGCTCTGATTGCGCTTGCTCCAAATATCGGCCCAGCTGTTCCACATGATTTTGCTTATCCGCAAAATCGGCTTCAAAGGAGAAGTCGGAACGATTGTATTCAAGCAGAGGAACATAGTCGGACGGAATAAGCTCATCTGGCGCTCCCGTAGTGCGGTAAGCGAATGTCAGGCGGTCTACATTGCCGATCATCGCGAACAAGACAATGGCATTGCTCCGGCTTTGCTCCGCAAACTCCGCATCCCTCGCTGCATCCGGAAGCTCTCCATAGCCAGCCGGGTCAAGCGGTTCATAGAATAACGTTAATCCATAAGGTTGCTCTGAGCTTGCAATTGCCATATATCTTTGCATATAACGGGGATCGGGAGACGGAAGCCAGCTGGCAATTCCGGATACCTTCGAATTGTCGCCGACATACGGCGTCATATTCTCGGCGATCCGCTCCAGGTCATAACCCGCGTACAATACGGAAGCCTCGGTCGCTTGCGTCGCAGATTTGCCCAGCGGCTCGGCAGCCCATACGAACAATGCTCCCCATAGAAGCGCTGCCGCGCCTCCGAGAGCTGCGATCATTAACATTTTTTTAGGCGCATTATTTTTATTTATAATCATGAGTCCTTGCCCTCCGCATCTGCTGCATCAACATATTTCCAATTCATTATCGTACATTTCATCTTATCCATGATATAGTAAAATCGCATCTACTTCAAAAGTCAGGTTATGACATAGGAGGAGTTCCATGGACTACATACGGGATTATGCCATGTATGCGTCTATCTTCGGCATGTTCAGCTTTGTCTGGTTCGGCTGGGCGCAGGAGCGTCCGCGCAGCAGCTGGCGCCCCTATCTCGGCATTGCGTCCGGCATTGCGCTGCTGGTCTGCTTGTTCGGCGTATATTTGAGCATTAAGAATTGGAGCGAGCCGTCCGCCCTGAATGACGGCGCTACATTCACAACGTACCTGATCACCGTCTACATCGAGTTTTTCCTCGCGGGGCTTGGCGCTTTTCTGCTCATCCGCAAAAAACAAAGCGACTTCGTGGCGCCCTGGATCGCTTTTATCGTCGGCATTCATTTTGTCGGTCTCGTCAGCGTATTCGACGACCCCGCTTTGTATGTGTTGGCAGCGCTGCTGGTTGCGGCAGCAATCATAGCGGTGTATCTCGCACCGAGGCTGCAAGTCGCCCGAAGCGCCGTGACTGGCATCGGTTCCGGCACCATCTTGTTTTGCTTTGCGATTCTTGGCCTTATTCGATTCTTCTCGGTATAAAAGTTGTGAAGCAGCTTGTGGCATATATCAATCTTTTCAATAAAAGGAGACCATGTCTCCTTTTTTTTGTTGGTCATGCGGATTGACAATGCATCCCAGGTGAAGATGAAGCTTATATCCGCAAGGCTGTTCAATTGCTGCTTCACGGTTTGTTGAATGAGCAACTCACCTAACTTTCGCAGTGATTTGTTGTCAGCCAGACTGTAAGATGACACATGTATGCGCAGGTGTCAGATTACAGTCCTTTTTTCACCCTTATTTTGAGTGATCACTCAATCAACAACTATTGTTAACAATTTTAAGTTCGTATCCAAATTTATTGAAAGAGGAGGCTGTCCGTATGTGGCTGGACGCAACTGTTGATTTGGAGTTCCTGATGTGGCTTTTCGTTGTCGTATTCTTCCTTCACGACGGAGAAGAGATCGTGACGATGGAGAGATGGGTACGGAAGCATCACGAAAAAGCGAAGCTCGCATTCGATCTTCGCTTGGTTGATTTAAACAAAAATTTGACGGTGCAATTCGCTATAGGCGTGCTCACCATCGGAATTGCACTCGTGCTTACGACGTACGGGGCGGTGCCGCTTGCCGGGGGCAAGCATGTCATCTATGCGCTGTTCACCGGATTTGTAGCCGTCTTTCTGCTGGACGGGCTGAAGCATATCGGCATATCGCTTATGCTGAAGACGTATACGCCCGGCGTAGTGACAGCCGCTGTTCTTGAAGTTCCGTACGGCGCTTATACATTATACCGTCTGTTTAATAAAGGCATGCTGGATGCTATTACCTTGCTTAAGGGCACCGCAATGGCGTTGCCGCTTGTTCTGTTGCTGGTCGCAGCGGGACTCATGCTAGGAGGCCGGATTGCTCCCCGCAGCACTCGAAGCTGAAGGATAGGCGCGTCCTACGCATTCACTTGTTCGGGATTCGCCCGATATTGCCCGGGCGTCATACCCGTCCACTTCTTGAAGGCGCTCTGGAAAGCGCTTGGCTCAGAGAAGTGAAGGGCGTAAGCAATATCGCCGACAGAAGCGTTCCGATTGCGCAAATACCCCATTGCCAGCTCCTTTCGTACATGAACGGATAAACCATTAAAGGTCGTGTTTTCGGACTTTAGCTTATGCTGAAGCGTTCTGACGCTCATGCCGAACTGCTCGGCCGCCTGCTGCAAGGTGGGATAGCGGGTCGGAAGCGTCTTTTTGATCCAAAGCATCATTTGCTCCTGAAGTCCTGCGGCTTCCGCCATCCCATCCTTTGTTTCCTGGGCAATCGACTCGAAGAGAGACAGCAGCCTGGGATCGGAATAAATAACGGGATAATCCAGTGTTTCCTTGCTCATGCGCAGGCTGTTGGCCTTACAGCCAAAGGAAGGCGGCCGTCCGAATACAGACAGATACGGCCCCAGATCGGACGGCGCCTCATGCGAGAATTGAAGCTCATGCAGCGGGATGCTCCGATTGCTTAGCTTGCCGATCATGCGGTAGAGCGAGCTGGCCATATCCTCCATGCAGTGGCGCGAATCTCCGCTGCCCTCCTGCAGCCTCATCGTCAGCAGGAAGTCGTCGCCTTGCGTCTCCCATGCCAGAGTAAATCCGCTGCACAGAATCACATTGTACCGCTGGTACGCGGCTAAAGCATCGCCAATGGTACGGGAATGCATCATGACATAGCCGAGCAAGCCCATATCGGCGAATTCCATAATCAGCCCTTGATGCAAGCCAAAATGCTCGTCTCCGGTATAAGCCGCCGCCGCCATCATAAGCCGCTTCAGCTCCGAGCCCGGAATACGAGCCTCCACATCCTGCAGCAAAGCAGAGTCAAAGGACGCATATCGGCAAAATTCCTCCGCCTCGTATCCTTTATGCACAATCGTCTTCATGACGGGAAAAACCATCGAGATGGCTACGCTTGGATCGCTCATATCTTTCACCTCCTACTGCGCAAATCAGCACTTCCGATTGCGCATTCGATCATAGTGTTGCACATAGATTCCTTATATTCTTGTAATAGTCCTAAACCACTATCATATAGGAGGAACATCCCCATGAAAACGAATATTCTGGTTATAAACGGTCATCCCGATCCAAAAAGCTTCTGCTCCGCATTGTCTGAAGCTTATATTGCAGGCGCTGAAGGAAACGGGGCTCAGGTCCGTTATCTCGATTTGAGCAAGCTCAGCTTCAATCCGATACTTCAATACGGCTATCGCCAAAGAACGGAGCTGGAGCCGGAGCTTATCGAAGCGCAAGAGCTTATCCGCTGGGCGCATCACCTCGTGTTCGTCTATCCGACCTGGTGGGGCGCCATGCCAGCTCTGCTCAAAGGATTTATCGACCGCGTCTTCTTGCCCGGCTTCGCCTTCAAATACCGCCAAAACTCCCAGCTATGGGATAAGCTGCTGTCCGGACGCACAGCGCATCTGATCGTTACGATGGACACTCCGTCCTGGTATAACCGGTGGATCTATCGGCATGCCGGCCATAATGTCATGAAGCGCAACATCTTGGAGTTCTGCGGCATTAAGCCTGTGCGCATCACCGAGATAACGCCAATCAAGCCGTCCACTCCCGAACAGCGGGCGAAATGGCTGGATCAGGCGCAGCGGCTAGGAGCGAAGCGAGCATAATAGGCATGGGCAGCAGCATCCGGTGCAAGAGCGTTCTTCAGCCTGGGTTGAACCTCTGGTGAATGAAGCGCGCGAGACCGCACTCTGTTCTAAGAGAGCGCAGCGGCTTCCATCTCGCTGCCCAGCGCAATTAGCTTGTTGATCGTATTCCAGTTCCGTACGGTAGACGGCACGCCCAGCTTCTCCACTTGCGCGGACAGCTTGGAGTTGCGAACGCTAAGGCTGTACAGCAGGTACAGATTATTCCCGTCCAGCACATACCGGTCCTCTCCGGTGTCGATGCTCGCAAGCTTATCCAGCTTATCCGGCTGCGGCTGCTCCAGCAGCATCGACACATACAGTACTTCTCCTTCTGCGGAAGCTTTGGCTTGTGCAACTTGCGCTTCGGAGAATGGCAAATTCCGATGGATAATTCTCAGATCCTCAAGCGTCCGCATGACAACCTTGATCGCCAGTCCAAAGTCGGCTTCGATCTGCCGTTCAATGCGCTCCCGAAGCGGCAGCTCCTCTTCGGCAGATTCGAACAGGATGTTGCCGCTCTGGATATAAGTTTGCACGCGCTGCAAGCCGATTGAGCCAAGCGACTCCCGCAGCTCCGCCATCTTGATTTTATTTTTCCCGCCTACGTTAATGCCGCGAAGCAATGCGATATAGATGGTCATCGGACGGATCACCGCTTTCAATAAAATAGTCTATTGCTATAGTAGCGCACATTCCGGTTAACTGGAAACCTCCATCCACTCCTCCATCAGGTCGGACAGCTTCGCCTCCAGCGATTCGCGTTCTCTCCAGACCTGCGCAAGCAGCTCCGTATCGCCGCTATCGGACCGTTCCATCAGTTCGCTGTCCAGCACTTTCAGCTGCTGCTCCAGATCGGCAATCTCGCTCTCTAACTGCTCGCCGCTCTTGCTCCGTCCGTCTTGGCCGGATAGCTTCTGCGACTGCCTTTCCGCTGTCGATTGCGCCTCCGGTCCGTCCGGCTTTCGGGATAAAGCCATCCCTCCCGCTTTATCTCCAGACGACAGTTCAATCATCGTCCGTTCCATACGCTTCTCCTTGTAGCGATTGTAATCGCCAAGATAAGAGACGATCCTGCCTTGATCCATCTCCCAGATTCGCTTGGCAAGCCGGTTCATGAAGTAGCGGTCATGAGAAATAGCCAGAATAGTACCGGGGAATTCCTCTAATGCTTCCTCCAGCGCTTCGCGCGAATCGATATCAAGATGGTTGGTCGGTTCATCCAGCAGAAGAAGATTGGGCTTACGCCTTACGAGGAGCGCAAGTCTCAGCCGGGACCACTCTCCCCCGGACAGCGAAGCCAGCGGTTTGAATACATCAGTGCCATAGAACAGGTAATGGGCCAGCACATTACGGGCCTCCCCTTCCTCCAGGCCATCCTCGATGCGGAAGTAATCCAGCACCGTCTGCTTCGGATTTGCGATAGCCTCTTGTTGGGCCAAATAGCCGATATCCACACGGGAGCCAACTGCCATTTCGCCCGCATCCGGGCTTTCTGTGCCGAGCAGAAGCTTCAGCAGCGTCGTCTTCCCGGCGCCATTGTCGCCCAGAAGAGCGACCTTTTCTCCGTAGAGCAGGTTGCCTTCGGCCTCTCTTAAGATGACCCGATCGCCGTATTGCTTGCGCACACCGGAGAACTCCAGCACTCTGCGCGCGGAGCGATCCTGCGGAGAAAGCTCGAACTCAGCCGACTTCCGCTCCAGCACCGGACGCTTAATCTTCTCCATGCGTTCAAGCGCCTTGCGGATGGAAGCGGCTCGCTTGAAGAACTTCCCGTTATCGCCGATTCTGCCCCACTCCTCCAGCTGGCGAATCGTTTCTCTCATTTTTTTGATTACCTTCTGTTGCTCCTGGAATTGCGCAAATTGCTGAAGCAGCCGTGCTTCCTTCTCTTTCATATACCCGCTGTAGGAGGCCAAATATAACTGGGCTTCGCCGTCCTCCACCTCAATCGTCTCGGTCGTAACGGCATCCAGGAAGTAACGGTCATGAGATACGATCACGTACGCCCCTTCATACCGGTTAAGAAATTGCTCCAGCCACTCGACTCCTTTGAGGTCCAGATGATTCGTCGGTTCATCGAGCAGCAGCAAATCCGGTCTAACAACAAGCTGTGAGGCCAGCACAATACGCGTCTTCTCTCCGCCGGACAAACTGCCGAAGGTGCGAGCATCCTGGCTCCGGTCGATCTGTAAGCCGGCCGCGACCTGATCGATGTTCGTCTCCATCTCATAGCCGCCGCCCTGCTCGAATTTCTCCTGCAGCTTCGCATATGCCTCCAGCAGCCGCTCCAGCTTCCCGGGCTGCTCCTGCGCCTTGGGCGAGGACATCGCATTCTCCAGCTCCGCCATCTCTCCCCGAATGACCTGCAGCTCCCTGTAGCCGAAAGCCAGCACTTCATAAACCGTCAACTGCTCGAACTCCGCCGGAATTTGCGGCAGATAGCCGATCCGCAGGCCGCGTTTGATCGTCAATGTGCCTTCATCAGCCCCGTCATGACCGGCGATGAGGCGAAGTAGTGTCGATTTGCCGCTGCCATTGCGCCCGATCAGAGCAACTTTGCCGCCTTCTTTCAATTGTAAGGTTATATTCTCCAGCACCAGATTGGCGGCATGGTATTTTTTCACGTTCTGTACTTGTACAATAATCATATTAAGATCCTCCTATAGATGAAGACCCTGACCCGCGCGCACAAAAAAAGAGGGCCGCGGCAACAAGCCCGCGACCCTCCGGATGGTAGAACAATCCGTAGCGGTTATGGTAGGCGTCTTCTCGCGAATGGTATAATCGTATGGTTGAAATTGGACAGACTGCTCCCGTTAACGGATACAGCATGAACAATTCCAGACATTGCCACTGGCAGCTGGCTAATACGATTGTTCGCCATTTCGAGATTCACCTACCTCACCTCCTTCGTCATAATGAACTCACTATACCATAATCCAACTAGCATTGGCAATTGCGATCCGCTAGCCTCCCTGCCTCCGAATGACCGGAATCCAAATCTCGCTCCGGTAGGCGGGAGATGAGGTATCCTTCGATTCGTTCCATAGCAGCTCGGGACCTTCCGCAATCTCATAGCCGGAGGACGGGAACCACTCGGCATAAATTCTGCCCCAAACCTCCTGCAGCGCCGCTGGAAAGGCGCCTAACGCCTCGAATACCGCCCATGTCCCCGCCTGTACCTCCAGCTTCGCCAGATGCTCCGGTGCAGGCTCAGTTGTGGCAACACCGATATAATGATCCAGCGTTCCCTGCTCCTCCATTCTGCCCTCCGAGAAATGCGTTGAAGCGCTAATCATGCCTCTTGGCTCGATATTCGACAGACTCTTAAGCAAAGTGATCATGACCCCATCGAGACTCTTCCACATGTCGGCAATCTCCGGGTTGACCCCATGAAACTGGATGCTGACGGTTTTCATCAGCCCGACAATTTGGAACGCTTCTTTTTCAATGATTCGAAAGTTCATTTCCATGCCTCCTTGAATGGTTAGTCGGAAGGCCAAGCGCGGATAGGCTTTCAGCTGCTGGCCCGGAAGCCTCGCTTCCGTAGGCGTCACGCCATGAAGCTGCTGGAACGCTCTCGTGAAGGCATCCGGGGAGCTGTAGCCGTATTTCAGGGCAATATCGATGACGCGCTCTTCCGTGCCCTGCAGCTCCATGGCTGCCAGCGTCAGCCGCCTGCGCCGGACATACTCTGATAAAGTCACCCCTGCCAAAAACGAAAACATTCGTTTGAAATGATGCTCCGAGCATAAGGCAATCCGGGCAATCTCCTTCATGTCCAGCTCCTCGTCCAATTGCTCTTCCATATAAGCTATTGCGCGGTTCAGATGCTCCAGCATATCCGCTCACCGCCTCCTTTCATTCTCAGATTAGCATGCGCCGCCCCTGCCGGCCCGACGTTTCAGGGTCAGGTTCAGCAGGGTAGCCTCACACGGTATTTGTCTTTCCTTTATATTGGCCGGCTATCCTCATAACTCCTGCCCGCTCAGCCAACTTTCGCTTACAGGCGCGAACCTCCGCTGGCGTCCAGCAGCTGGCCGGTTACCCACCGGCTGTCCGGCGAAGCAAGGAATGCGGCCATAGCTGCAATCTCCTCCGGCTGGCCCCATCTTCCGAATGCAGATAAGCCCGCAGCGAATTCACGGCCTTCTGTTGTCCCAAGCGTATCGGCATTCATATCCGTTTCCACAATTCCGGGCAATAACGCTTTGGCCCTAATCCCACGAGCTCCCAAATGCTGAGCCAGCACCTGAGTCAATGTATTGACTGCGCCCATGGACACACTGTAGCCCAGCACATTCGGCAAGCGATTCGCGTAACCGCCGAGGAAAGGTTGATGATGCTCCCGCCTTCTCGAAGCCGGGGCAGTGCTTGCTGTATAATGAGAATCGGCGCTTTGACATGCAAGTCCAATACCTCGTCAAGCGACTCGGACGTAATATCCTCAATCGTTCGATATTGCCCTCTTCCCGCATTGTTGACCAATATATCCAATTGATCTCCACCGGTCCGAACCGTCAATGCGGCATCCATCCCTGAAAATAATTGATGGATGCCGTCCTGCTCCAGCAAGTCGGCGCCAACTGCAAAAGCGTCGCCGTCGCTGCGTCTGATCCCCTGCACGACCTCATCCGCCAGCTCCGCGTTGCTTGCGTAATGAACGGCAACCATTGCTCCTTCCTACGCCAATCGCAACGCGATGGCTCTGCCGATTCCTCTGCTCGCCCCCGTCACCAAGGCTATCTTTCCTGTCAGCTGTTTCATTGATGATCATCTCCTCTTCGTTTTCTCATGTCAGTTATAGCACGAGCCCGATATCGCAATGTTGCTCTCCTATTTTAAGTGCCGTCTCGCAACTATCTTTTGACAAGAAACGGATGCCCGGCTATGCTATTCATTAGCCGACTAACTAATTGATCGGAGGCGCTGTCATTGACTTCTCCCCATCGCAACAAACCGATTACGCGGATGATGTCCCATATCGTCAGGAGACATCACCACCACGTTCACATGGAACTGAACGAGTATGAGGTATATCCCGGGCAGCCTCCGCTTATGCTGGCGCTGGCCCGGGAAGGCGGACAAAGCCAGAACGAGCTTGCGCGCAAGCTGGAGATCAAGCCCGCAACGCTAACCGTCATGCTGAACCGCATGGAGAAGAACCGCTTGGTCCGGCGCGAAGCAGATCCTTACGACCTGCGGGTATCCCGTATTTATTTGACCGAAAAGGGCTTTGAGACGGTATCGCTCGTACGGGAGACGCTCGATCGGCTGGAGCATCAGGCGCTGCAGCAGTTTACCGCCGAGGAAGAAGTTTTATTCCGCAGCTTTCTGATGCGGGTGAGGGACAATATTGCCTCCCTGCCGCAGGATACTCCATTGAATTCAACAGATAAAGAAGACTGACAGAGGTGTCACCATGATTAAGTTATTTTCCTATTTGCGCGCGCACTGGATCTATGTCCTGCTGGCGCCGCTGCTGATGCTGCTTGAGGTATGTATGGACCTGCTGCAGCCGTTCCTGATGGCAAGCATTGTCGATAAAGGCGTGATGCAAGGCGATCTGAACCATATTCGCGATACCGGCCTCATTATGCTTGGCGCCGCTCTGGTTGGCCTTATCGGAGGCTTCGGCTGCACCGTATTCTCTTCGATTGCCGCGCAGCGCTTCGGGGCCGATCTGCGGCAGGATGTGTTCCGCAAGGTACAGACCTTCTCCTTCCGCAATCTGGACGAGCTTGGGACCGGATCGCTCATTACAAGGCTGACCGGGGATATCGTGCAGCTGCAGACGATGGTTCAGATGCTGCTGCGTATCTTTGTGCGCTCCCCGCTGCTGGCGATTGGCAGTATCGTAATGGCCGTCATGATCAGCCCGAAGCTGGCCCTTATATTAGCGATTGCCGTGCCACTTCTGTTCATCGTCATGTTCCTGCTGATCCGCGCGACGCTGCCGCTGTTCTCCAAGGTCCAACGGATGATGGACAAGCTCAATACGGTGCTGCAAGAGAACTTTGCCGGCATTCGGGTATCGAAGGCTTTTGTCCGCAAGGATTACGAGAACAAGCGCTTTGACCGGGCAAATGAGGATTACACGCAAGTCGGCATGAAAGCACAGCGGCTCGTTGCAGTCAACATGCCGATCCTGACCATGATTCTGAACGTATCCATCGTTGCCGTTCTTATGCTGGGCGGAAAGGATGTCATTGGCGGATCATTCGAGGTTGGCCAGCTTGTGGCGTTTATCAACTACGTCACCCAAGTGCTGTTCGCCGTCTCCTCCGTCGCGATGATGTTAGTCCGGTTCTCCAGCGCCAAAGTATCCGCCGATCGCATTCAAGAAGTTATGGCGACGGAATCGGATATTCGAAGCGCAGATCATCCCAAGGAGGCCCGAAGCTGGCGAGGCGAAGTCTTCTTCGATCGCGTCACATTTGCTTATGGGCAGGTACCCGGACAAGAGGTTCTTCGGGACATAAGCTTCACGGTCCGCCCGGGACAAAAGGTCGCCATCATTGGCGCGACCGGATCGGGCAAGTCATCGCTCGTCAACTTGATCCCTCGCCTGTACGATGCGACGCAAGGACGCGTGCTGGTCGATGGGACCGATGTGAGAGATTACGAGCTTGGTTCGCTCCGCCAGCGCATCGGTATCGTCCTGCAGGAATCCATCCTGTTCAGCGGCACAATTCGGGACAATATCCGCTTTGCCAAGCCGGACGCCTCTGACGAAGAAGTAATAGCTGCGGCTCAGGCGGCCCAGGCGCATGAATTTATCGCCGCCATGAAGGATGGCTACGATACGTTGCTGGGACAGCGCGGCATTAATCTGTCCGGCGGCCAGAAGCAGCGGCTGTCCATCGCGCGCGCCCTCATCCAGCAGCCTGGCATTCTTATCCTCGACGACAGCACCAGCGCCATTGATACGGGTACAGAATCACGCCTTCAAGCGGCACTGGCGCAGCTGATGAACGGACGTACGACGATGATGATCGCCCAGCGCATCTCCTCCGTCATGGATGCCGATAACATTCTTGTTATGGATGAAGGACGACTGATCGCCCAAGGCACCCATGAACAGCTGCTGGCGGACTGCGAGCTCTATCAGGATATTTACCGGTCGCAGCATGGAAAGGAGGAGCATGTCTATGGCTAACCCGAACGGCGGCGCCAAATCCACGAACGTAGAAGCGCCCGATCTCTCCATGCGAAGTGGCGGCGCGCGCGGAAGCATGCCTGCTCCGAAAGCAAGGCCGAAGCATGCCATGGAGACGATTCGCCGCATTTGGACTTATATTCGTGTCTATCGGCGTGGCCTTATCGCCGTACTGCTGCTCACATTCATCACAACACTATTGTCGTTAATCGCACCTTATTTGCTGGGACATGCCGTCGACGCTTATATCATTCCCGGCCACTATGACGGCCTGCTCCGTCTTGGCGCTGCGCTGCTAGCCATCTATGCTGGGGCTGTATTGTCCTCCTGGCTGCAGCAGCATGTGATGGTGAAAGTATCGCAGCAATCGGTTCAGGCGATGAGGCGCGATCTGTTCGCCCGGCTCCAGCTCCTGCCGCTCCGGTTTTTCGACGGGAAAACCCACGGCGAGCTGATGAGCCGAACGACCAATGATATCGAGAACGTATCCGGCACCTTGAACCAAAGCGTCACGCAGCTGATTGCAAGCGTCTTGTCGCTGATCGGATCGCTCGCCATTATGCTCTATCTGAATGTGTGGCTGACGCTGCTTGGCATGGTCACGATTCCGCTCGTGATTTTATTTACGAAAACGGTCGCTTCCCGCACAAGGAAACACTTCAGCAAGCAGCAAGCCAGCCTGGGCGAGCTGAACGGCTTTATCGAAGAGACGGTTTCCGGGCAAAAGGTCATCCAGATCTACCGCCGGGAACCATATGCCGAAGCGCAATTCGGAGCGATTAACCGCAAGCTGACATCAGCCAGCATACGGGCTCAGATCTATTCCGGTACGGTAGGCCCGGTCATGAACATGCTGAATAATACCAGCTTTGCGCTAATTGCGGCGGTAGGCGGCTGGATGGCGTTCCGCGACTGGACGACAGTCGGCGTCGTCGTGGCATTTTTGAACTATTCCAAGCAATTCCAGCGTCCGCTCAGCGATCTGGCCAACCAGTTCAATCTCGTCCAGTCAGCCGTAGCCGGTGCCGAACGCGTCTTCGAGACAATCGACACTGCCACCGAATATGAAGGAACGCCGTCATCGAAGTCATTGGGCGCACTAAAAGGCGAAGTCGTGTTCCATAACGTGGCGTTCAGCTATAAAGCAGACTCTCCTATTCTGAGCAATGTCTCCTTGACAGCAAAGCCGGGTGAGATGATTGCGCTAGTCGGTCCTACAGGTGCTGGCAAGACGACGATCATCAACCTGTTGACCCGCTTCTATGACATCGATTCGGGCCACATCACGATCGACGGTATCGATATTAACGAACTCGACAAGGACAACCTGCGCAGCAAGCTCGGAATTGTACTGCAAGACGCTTATGTGTTCTCCGATACGATTCGGGAGAATCTTCGCTACGGCAGGCTGGATGCGACCGATGCAGAGATTGAAGCGGCTGCAAGATTGGCCAATGCACACAGCTTCATCCGAAAGCTGCCGCAAGGCTACGATACGGTGCTGGCCTCCGGCGGAACCAATCTCAGTCAAGGACAGCGTCAGCTGCTTACGATCGCCCGCGCCGTGCTTGCCGATCCCGCCATTCTCATTCTGGATGAAGCGACGAGCAGCATCGATACGCGTACGGAGATGCATATTCAATCTGCCATGCGCAAGCTGATGGAGGGCAGAACCAGCTTTGTGATTGCGCACCGGCTCAGCACGATCCGGGAGGCGGATCGGATTCTCGTCATCCGCGACGGCGGCATTGCCGAGCATGGCTCGCATGACGAGCTGCTGGAGCACCAAGGCTACTATTATGAGCTGCATAACAGCCAGTTCAAACGCTCCGGCTAACGGCTAGATACAAAAAACACGCCAACCGGGCGTGTTTTTTGTATGTTCGGGAAGAACGCAGGCAGGTTATACTTAGAATGATTGTACATGGATCTATCGGAAGGAGGCGTTATGATCATGTCCGCGAATGCCAAACCTGAAAGCGAACTGCCCAAGATCAGCAAGCCCGCTAATCAAGCTCTTGATTTGGCCGGGTATTATAAGCTGGAGCAATTTACTAAGGTGACCGAAGCAGAATTACTAAAGCTGCATGGCATGGGACCCAAAGGCATTCGAATGCTGAAGGAAGCGCTGCAGGAGAGAGGATTGTCATTTGCCAAAAAATCATAAGCACGTATAAAAAAGGAGCTTTCCATATGACAACGCCATCCAAGCTATTGTTGATCGGAGACAATGTCCACAGCACTTGGCATCCGCTGGAGCCTGCGCGCCAGCAGCTTCAAGCCATTGCATCGGACGGAATCGAGCTGGTTTCAACTGAGGAGTACGATACGCTGGAGACCCTGGAGCAGGATGGATACGCGGCCGTTATCTCTTATACGGATTGCTGGAACAGGCCGCTTAATGCCAGGCAAGTTGCGGGTCTGCTCCGATTCGTTGCGGGCGGCGGCGGGCTCCTCGTCATCCATAACGGCATCTCGCTACAGGCGAGCCATGAGCTTGCGGGGCTGATCGGAGCGCGCTTTACGGGCCATCCTCCTTATCAGCCGCTAACCTACCTGCCCGTGCAAGAAGATCATCCTTTGCTTGAAGGCGTCCCCTCCTTCACGGTGAAGGAAGAACCCTATATGTTCAAATTCGATGCGTCTTCTCCTCGCAATGTATTCCTTGAGTATGAATTTGAGGGCAGCCGCTATCCCGCTGGCTGGGAGCATCGCTACGGCCTGGGCAAGCTGGTCTATTTGCAGCCGGGACATTGCGCACCATCCTTTTTACCGGACTCGTACCGGCAACTAATCTTGAACAGCATGAGGTGGGTGGCTAGGCCACAAGCGCTATAACACCAAGAAAAAGCACCTGCCGGAGAATTGCCCTTTTCTGTATACGCAAAAGGGCAGAATCGGTTATGTATAACCGTCTGCCCTTTCTCATTCTATGATCGCTTCTCGGAAGATCCGGCTGTCGTGCCATTCAGAAAAACGTTCATCGCGTTGCGATAAATATCGATTGTAGCCTCACGATCCGGCATCCGCTTGGACACTTCCGCCAGTCCCATAAACAGCGCCTCCAGGACGTATGCAATTGACTTTGCGTCGCCTTGCGCCAGCTCTCCCTTGTCCATGGCCTGTTGCAGCAGCTGCTGGTTGAATTCGACATGCTGGTTCATATGGCTGGACAGATCGTCCTGAACATCGCTCCGCTCCCACTCGCTCGTCAGAAATTCATCCATCGCCCTGGTGAGCGGATGATTCAGATCGTTGACGACAAGGTGCTCGGCAAGTCCATGCAGCTTGTCGTTGACCGTGGCATAGTCCCTCTCCAGCTCAGACCATTGATCCTTCCATTCATTATCCCACTCGCTAAGCAAATATTGGAACAAGCCCTCTTTGCTCTGAAAGTGGTAATAGATATTCCCTTTGCTGCTGCCCGTCGCGGCGACGATATCCTCAATCGAAGTCGCCTTATACCCCTTCTGAGCGAATAACGCCCGTGCCGCTTCGGCTACCTTCTTTTTGGTTTGTTCGCTTTGCAGCTTCTTTTTGTTCATTCAACCGGTCCCCTTATCACGGATTAATCCATACCTCTTATAATAGAAATAAATCGTAATGAGTACAATACATTCCGACAAAGGCACGGCCAGCCATACCCCTGCAATGCCGAGCAGCTTCGGCAGCACCGTAATAAAAATCAGCATCAATATAATTTCTCTGGCTGCAGTAATCCATGTCGCCAGCTTCAGCCGTCCGGTCGTCTGACTGAATGTCATCATGACAAAGTTGATGCCCATGAACAGATAAGCCAGGACAAACAGATGAAGGCCCTTCGTAGCAAGCTCTACAATCTCTGTTGAGAAGTCTCCAAAAATCCCGATAATGCCTGAAGTCATCCACAGCATAAGCAGCATGAGTACTGTACCTGCCCCAAGGGCTGTCCAGATTGCGATACGTACGGTCTGCCTTATTTTCTCAGCGTAGTTCCCTCCATAATAATAACTGATCATCGGTTGAATGGCCGCGCCTAACCCGAGGAACGTCAGCAATACAATGCTGTGAATATAGTTCAGGATGGAGAACGCCGCCACGCCGCTTGTTCCCGCCACTCCCTCCAGCACAACATTATGGGAGATCGTAAATACCGATAATCCTACTTCCGCCAAAAAGCTCGGGAAGCCGATGACGATTACGGAGAGGAGCGATGCCTTGTTCCAGCGGAATTTCCCCAGCTTCAGCCGATTGTCGGCCCTCAGGAAGTGCAAGAACAACACAAGCATGCCCAGAAACGCTGCAATAATCGAGCCGTAGGCGACAGCTTGAACACCTAGCTCCAGCACGTACAGAACCGTATAGTTGATCACGATATTCGATAGCGCAAATGTAATCTGCGCAGCCATCGACAAGTTCGGGTTACCGTCATTGCGGACGAAGATGCTAAGCGCGTTTTCCACTGTGAATACAAAGCCGAACAACAGCATCACGTTCAAATAATCCGAAGCATGCGGGTATGTCTCCGCATTTGCGCCAAGCGCATAAACAAGCGGCTCACGGAAGAAGAACGCCGTCACGCCGATCACCAATGTTGCGGCAGCAATAAGAACAACAGACTGCGTAAATATACGCTGCGCTTTGTCCGGCTCTCTCGCCCCCATGGCCTGGGAATACATCGTTGCGCCGCCAATGCCAATCCATAGCGACATCGCGACAAACAAGGTGTAGACGGGACTTGCGATACCTACGCCCGCCAGTGCTTCCGCCCCCAGCTTATTGCCAACCATCACTCCGTCTACGACAATATTGACTGCAACAAGCAGCATGCCGAGCAGAGATGGAATCAAATAACGAAAAAATGTGCGAACGACCGATTGGGACTCCAATAGCTGCAAATTTTGATGTTTACTCATAGATAGCGACCTGCCTTATTCTTTTTATACTGAACGTTCATTCTATATTATGGTTCGGATGATATTTATACTGAACGTTCGTTCTGTATCTTATCACATCCGGAATTTGCAATGCAATGCACCACAGTAAAGACCACCTCCGTTTATCGCCTCCAACTAAAAAACGGACCGGATGATGCCCTTCATAGCTGCCTTACGCAGCCCAGGCCCATCCGATCAGTCGATTGGAATTGCTCTATGCTAGAAGCCCAGGCCCGCAAGCCAGCTCGACAGCCTCTCTTCCCTTGCCTTAATATCTTCAAGCTCCTTACAGTATTTCCCCAGCTCTTTCTCTGCTACCAGACTTCCGTCCATCATGAATAAAATGCGGTCCGTCTTCGCCGCGACCTTCACATCATGCGTCACCAGCAGAATCGTCGTGCCTGAGCGGTTAATATCCGCGAGCAGCTCCATAATTTCGCCTGCCGACTTCGAGTTGAGCGCGCCCGTCGGCTCATCGCCGAAGATCATGTCGGGCTGATTAATGAGCGCCCTGCATATCGCGACGCGCTGCAGCTGTCCTCCCGACGCCTGGGTAATATCATGAGCCGCCAACTGGTCGATGCCGGACTTCTTCATTAACGACAATGCTCTGTCGTTCAGCTGCTTTCTGCCCTGTCTCTTGGCCATATAAGCGGTCAGTATAATGTTGTCCAATATCGTCAAATTTTTGAGCAAATGAATCTGTTGAAAGATAAATCCCATACGAGTGAGTCGGAGATCGGACAGCTCTTGCTCGGACATGCCCGTTAATTCCTTGCCGCCGAACGTAACGCTCCCTCCGCTCGCTTGGTCCATCCCGCTCATATTGTACAGGAGTGTAGACTTGCCCGATCCCGACGGTCCCATTACTGCCACGAATTCGCCTTTTCGAATTTGCAAATCGATATCCTTGAGCACTTGATGCTCCTGCGCATTCCCCGATGTGAAGATTTTATTAAGCGCTCTGGATTCCAATAAGACTTCCATGCAGATTCTCCCCTCTCTATCCCGCATTCCATTCCGTTATATTCGTCTTTTTAATTGAGGCGATGCTTAGCAGTGTCGTGATTGCTACAACTGCCATGAGAATGATCGGGAAGCCGGCATAGGCTTGCACCGGATTGATGACAAACTGAATACTCGAAGCTCCCATAAAGGACAAGATCACGCTTGCCAGACTTTGCCCTACCGTGTTGGACACGATCGTGCCGAGAATAATACCGATACCGAGTACGAGCAGCGCTCTCGTCAAGTATTGAATGCGAATGGCTGGCAGCGAGAAGCCGATGCTTCGCATAATAGCGATCTGAGCGGCGTCCTTGGCGACCGCCATATGGAGGAACAGCGCTGTAATCAAGATCGCGATCAGCATCGCGATTGTGACGGCAACAGCCGTCAGCAGCCCCAGTTGATCAATGGTATTGCCCAGCGTCTGAGACAGGTAACCCGCCAGATCGGTCACTTTTGCCGGGTAGAAGGACTTGGCGTATTGCTCCTGCTTGTCACTGACCGGGACGCCCTCCTTCAGGTCTACGCTCACCTCGTAGCGGATCACATCCTTCGGCAAGAACGGAAGTGCAGCTTTCGCTGTGCGACCGCCGTTGGTTACATCCTGATAGATGCCGCTGACAGTCATCTCTCTTTCTATTCCGTCTACGAATAATGGAATGCGGTCCCCTACTTTTTTGCCCAAATCCTTGCCGTTCAAATAGGATAGCGCAATCTCGTTCTCTCTAACCGGTGCGGCACCTTGCGCATATTCCAGCGGGAATATGGAGAAATCGCCGGTCTCGACCGTCATCTCCTCCAGTACGCCGTCGCTGTTGACATAGTGGAACGCGCTTACGAAGATCGGGGAGAATCGCGCCACATCAGCATCTTCTTTCAGAGCGTTCGATACCCGTCCGAACTCTTCAGCAATCCCGTCCGAATATTGCATGTCGATGCGCAGATCGCTGCGCTCGATGCCCATATACGTATTGAAGCTTGGCGATTTGAACGTATTAAGCAGATTGACCGGAATAATCATGATGCATGTACTGATGATGAAGACCGCGAGCAGCAGCCGGTACATCTTGAAGCGCGACAACACATCCCTCATACCGAGAAAGATCGGCACAGATAGCCATCTGTTGCGATGGAGCACTGGCGCCTTCCTATGATGGCGCGTTTCTCCGAGTGTCCCTGCTCTGAGCGCCTCTACAGCGCTAATCCGGTCAAAGGATCTCAGCGTCAGCTTGCAGCAGCCGATGACGATGGCGCAGATCAGCGCAGATGCGGCGAGCGGAACGGCATACAGCAGCAGAGACTTCGGCGCTGACCCGAGGTACAACGCAATATTGGAGGTGAAAAGCGCATTTACTCCCCATGATGCGACATAGCCGACTATCGTTGCCAAGACAGCCATTGCGGCATATTTCAGCATATACATCCTTTTAATTGCGCGAGAACGGATTCCGATTGCTTTCATAATGCCGATCTCCCGGTAGTCCTCCTCCATCGACGCAAGAAGGGTATATCGGAGACATAAGATCGCGACCAAGCTGAGCAGGAGGCTTACTAAAATAATGACCGCCGCCAAGATACCATCCGTTAGCGCGTTCAGCGTCTTGAACAGGGAATAGTCCACACTTGGACCTTTACTTGGCATCAAAGCCGCTTGATAGTCATTGCGGAACTGCTGCAGCATCCCCTGGTCTTTCAGCCGGAACTCGATCAAATATTCCATCTCCCCCGTGCGCTGTCCAAGCGCATCCCAATCCGACGGGTGCACGACAAAACGTTTGGAATGAACGATCGACGCATTCATTTGCGCATCACGGACAAAACCGGCAACGGTCCATTCCGTCTCATAGCCGCCATCGGATAGTTTGATTTTATCGCCGATGTTGACATCCCTTTGCTGCTTATAATAGACGGGCACGGCAATTTCGCCTTTTGCCACCTGAACGGGCTCGTTGTTGACATTCAGCAGCAGGTCGAACGACTGGTTCTGCTTGACGAAATAATGGTCCATGACGCTTTTTTCTTCCGAGCTCCCGCCATGATCGATGTAGAGATGGCTGCCGTCGACGTTTACCATCGCCGCGATCTGATGCTCCTCGACGAGGTCATTAGCGGATGCAAATCGATGAACCTCGGCTTCATCCAGGCTGCCTGCATGCATCTGGACAAAATGCGGAGCCTTCGATTGCTTGAATAGAGCGTTCAGCGATTGTGTCAATTCCATCAGCATATTGGAGCCGCTGGCGACCAGCAATGCGGAGATGGAGATAAAAATAAATAGCGCGATGGATATACTCTTTTTCCTGCGAAAATCTCTCCGCAGCATCTGGATCAGCATCTTTGGGTATAGCTCCTTTCGTTAGGACTGGCGCTCCGTTATCTTATTGCTGAAATACGTCCTTTTGCATGGCAGAACGGTTCATAGCAGAGAAGTCCGCTCTGGCAAAAGCAGCCGCCGACATCAGGACGCATACGATTCCGAAAGCGGCCAGAATGACGAGGCCGGTCACAGGCGTTATCAGCACATCATGAAATCGGAACGCAAGCTGCTCAGCGACTAGTTCATCGGCCGGCAGCGACAGCTTCTCCAGGCTAAGCGCCCGGAAGAAGGCTGCGGCATACGTCATCGGATTAAGCAAGGCGGCGATCTGCAAGCCTTCCGGCAGCAGGCTAAGCGGTACATATACGCCGCACAGGAACGTAATCGGCGTCGTGACCGCTACCGATACGATCTGGAACGTTTGCGAGTTTTTCACCGAAGCCGCCAGCCATAATCCGAAGGAAGAGAAGACGAGACCGACAAGCACAACAAACCCAATGATTGCAATTGGCGTCACAATGGACGTATAGGTCAATCCTAGCGCATAACCGACAGCGAGAATCATACACGCCTGGAAGACGGCAACGGTTGTCGAGGACAAGATCTGTCCGATCACGATCGCTATGCGGCGGACAGGGCTTACGAGCACTTCCTTCATATAGCCGGATACGATATCCTCAATGGTCGACGTTGCGATATTCAGCGAGGTCTGAAAAACAACGATAATAACAATCCCTGCGAGCACATACGGAATCGGCTGGCTGACGGAGGTGCTTTCGAAAATGGCGCTTAACAAATAGAGATAAAAAAACGGCATAATGAATAACAACAAAAGCTGAACGCGGTTCCGGGCAAATAATCGTACATTGCGTAGCCATAGCGCTCCAATTACGCGCATCGCCTTACCCCCTTATGTCCTTACCAGTTATTTCGAGGTACACGTCGTTCAGTGTCCCCCTGCTCACTTCCATCCGTTCGATCGAGGTCCGATGCTCGCTAATCAGCTCCATGAGGCTGGAGGCATCCGCTACTTGAATGAGGTAATCCTCCCCTGCTCGCGTATAATTCAACCCGTGCCGCTCCAGGAGCTTCTCCAGCGCATCCGGATTGCGGCTGGCAATTCTCGCTTTGTCCGTCACGTAAAGGTTTTTGAGCGAGGTTGGGCTGTCGATCGCAACAATCTTGCCCTTATCGATGATGGCAACCCGGTTGCATATCTCAGCCTCATCCATATAGTGGGTCGTTAGAAACACGGTAATGCCCCGCTCCCGCCGCAGCTTGTCGATGTATGACCACATGCCCGCCCTGGTGCGCGGATCTAGTCCAGTTGTAGGTTCATCCAGGAAGAGGACCTGAGGCATATGCAGCAAGCTTCTGGCAATCTCCACCCGCCGCTTCATTCCGCCAGACAGGCCGCCGGCCATCGCCTGCCTCCAATCGGTCATGTCTACAAGCTCCAGGACAAACCGTGTCCGCTCGCGAATCAAGCGTTTGGGCATGCCGTAAAAGCAGCCGTGCATATACAAGTTTTCCTCTACCGTCATCTTGGGATCGAGCGTGCATTCCTGGAATACGACGCCAATACGGCTCCTGGCTCTATTCTGATCCCGGCTGACGTCTATGCCGTCGATAAACAACGCACCTGACGTAAAGCCGCTAATCGTGCAAAGCGCATGGATAGTCGAGCTTTTGCCCGCTCCGTTCGGTCCCAGAAAGCCGAAAATGCTGCCGCGTTCCACTTCGAACGAGACTTGGTCCACCGCTGTAAACGTGCCGTACCGCTTCACCAAATCTTTGACGACAATAATGGGATCAGTCACCCCGGCCTCTCCGTTCCATTCGCTCTTCATGCAGATTCCCCCGCTTCTTCATCGGTTCAAGATCCTTGACCAATCACGCCAAGAATGTAGCTGAAGCTTCCTTCCTCGGCTCCCAGCGTCTTCTCCATAATGGATGTGAACGCAGCCGCCTTCCGCATCAATTCATGAGGCTCCCATTCAAAGATGCCCTCGTCGAACAGAAATTGGGAGGAAACTAGCAGAAACTCGATTGTCTCTCTCGGGTATGCCGTGTGGAATACCCCCTCCTCGATCCCCTGCTCGATCACTTCCGTCAGCACAGGCGTGAGCTGAAGGATCGTCTCAACAAGGCTCTTCTGGTGCATCTCGGCATTGTTGATCTGGTGCAGCTGGTCGATCATCTGCTCCTTGCGGTCTGTATCGGGCTTCTGCGCCATCAGAATGCCAAGCAGCTTCTCATGAGCCGTAAGCCCCGGCGCGGACACAACAGCCTTGGCGGCTTCTACTCCAGCCTCGATATAGCGGCCGACAATCGCATCCATCATTTCCTCTTTCGATTGAAAGTAGTAATAGAACGTTCCCTTGGCAATGCCTACTTCATTCAAAATGTCATTAATCGTCGTCTTGGCATACCCCTTGGTGCCAAAAAGCATCTCGGCTGCGTCCAATATTTCATTTTTTCGTTCATCCGGTTTTTTTGAGATTCTCATTTCGGTCACCCTCCATTATTATCGACCGACGGTCGGTCGATGAATGCATCGTAGCATTTTACCAATTGCACCGTCAACAGCTAATCGTGGACACAACAAAAAAACGCTTGGATGTCCAAGCGTTGAATACTGCGGCTTTTGCCTCTCCCGGGGAATGGGGCTTCCGCAGGTTATTGGCAAATCATCAGCACATTGCCGTCCGGGTCTCTAATATTGAACCAATGCCCGTTTTCGATATTCGTCAGGAGCTCCACATTATGCTCTTTCATATAGGCATAAGAGGCTTCAATATCCGCTGTCACAAGCTGGATGAACGGTACCTGAATCACTTTCTCCGGCGAATAGATCTTGCTGTCCAATACGATATTGGAAGGGCCTTGCATCGGCAAAATATACAAATGTCCATAAAGGATATCGCCATCAGTCGGCAAATCCAACAACTTGCAATACCAATCCCTTGCCTTCTCCAGATTGCTCACCGGAATAAAAACACAACCGAGTTTGTTCTGAACCGGATTTGTCATAGCTTGCACGCTCCTATTTAACAACAGTATTCTTCCAATATTCAACATCGCCAAACTCGTATAGTACTTCGCCTTCCGCATTCCTCGCCTGAATCGTAATCGGATCATGAATCATGGTATCGAGTGTCAAAAACCAAATTTTTGCGCCCGATCCTTCCACGATGGAAGCAGCCCTGCTTCCTTCGCTTATTACGATTACTTGCGTAACATCCGGACTGAGCACTGCACCGCCTAATAGATTAAACTCACCGTCAGGCGAGCCAAATCCGGACCATGTTATTGCACTTACTGGGTCGTGCAACCCCATTGAACCCCCGGATTTAATCAATTCCTTGCCGAAACCGAATCGGTTGTCACGGAACAACCCGTAATACATACGCTGATCCTTCGTCCGATAGAAGACTAGCAGTTGCTCCCCTACCAATTGGGTATAGACCATATCTTGAACATTCTCGTTATGATCCTTCAAAGCGTTTATTAATTGATCTTGAAAGCTCTTTTAGTTTGATAGAACGGTGAAAACACCCAAGATCAGAATTGATAATACGCACAATACAACTATCATTCTCTTCATTTCATAGACCCCTACGATAAATAGTGAAGTTTCTCTTCATTCCGCTTCCAACTGCTCATAGCAAATGTCAGGCCTAATAATAGATAACCTACGAACCAAATCATACACCTCATCCAAAAGTCGGACCAACGCCCGGCATACATGGCTTGTTGAAATTCTGACATGCTAATTTCAATCCAAGTTATGATAAACCATAAGCCAAATAGTAGTATAGTATAGCCAATCCCCCTAGTTGCTACATATTTGGATTTCCCCATTTGTCGAATAACCGTCCACTTGCTGAAGAATGCTTCTTCCTTTGCCGACCTTACGCCTTGTTGATCGATCGTCATCACTCCTTTTCGAATTTCATCTATTTGTGAATAGACTATTACTGTGACGTCTCTGCCTGATTCTTAACTTTCTTACGAAGAATATCGTCCAAAAAGCATCCCCACAATAACAAACATACTCCGGCAACCATCATGATGACCGAATACATCAATGGCGTTGTTCCGCCTGTTTGACTTAATGCGGTCCCCAGACGTCCTGGAGGTGTTGACCACCCGCCTAACTTGGAAGCTATTTGGGATGCCGGAATATAGACGCCCAAATAGAGAATGACTCCACAAAATAAAAAAATGCCTCCGGCTATTACTTTTTTCATCTGCTCAATCCTTTCTATGAGATCTATTCGCCACTATTCATCTATAGATTGGCGCAGCTTATTCATTTCGTAGCGCAAAAAAGAGACCTCATCAAGAAGCAACCCCACCAGCTTCATATTTAACGCCCCTACTATGATAAGTGTAATGCCGCTAATTGGAATTGCTACTCGCTTCGCTGTAAGACTCCAAAACTCGCTCTCCGATTCATAGGAAGTGGGCAGAAACAAAACGATGCCATATAGCAACAATATGATTCCGATTACGATGACAACGATCGACCAACGCCTTAATGTATCGTACATGTCGCACTCCTCTCTGACTGATTATTTGAAATGGATATGCTTATCAACCGTCAATCCCTTTGACCAATCCTTGCATCGGTTTCTATTTTACCCCAATTGATCCCTTCATTGAAGACCCTGATATTAAACTAAAAGAAAAAGACGGCAATCAGGACTGCTGCATCCTGTATTGCCGCCAACTTTGAATCTAGTAAATTCTCTTGGATAAGATGCGCATTCTTAATCTAGCTCAATCTCAAAAACAGAATCGATAATAACCGGCAAATTATCCCGAAGCGATGCGGCTCCGAGCACCGATCGCGCATGTAAGCCCTGCTCCCCGAATACATCCAGCATCAGATCTGAGCATCCATTCAATACTTTATGATGCTCTTCAAAATCCGGGCTGGCATTGACGAAGCCTTGAATCTTAACGACTCTCTTTACTCGATTCAGTGAACCTAGCGCTTCCGCCAACACTGCCAGCACTTCCACCCCGGCCAGACGAGCATAGCGGTACCCTTCCTCGGTCGTATAATCGATCCCCAGCTTGCCTTCAGGCTTGCCGGATGGGCCTTTGCCCGAGAGGAACAACAGACTTCCGGACAGAACATAGTTGGTATATCGAGCTGCCGGCTCGCTCGCTTCCGGCAACAAGATGCCAAGCGATTGCAATCGATCCATGGGTGTAACATTAGACATGAACATGAGCTCCCCTCATCGTTACGGACATTTGGTTTTATCCTAATCTCATAAGCTGCTCGCGCTTTGGTCCTATGGACAGATAAGAGATCTTCACTCCAATCTCTCCTTCCATAAATGACACATACTGCTGTGCTGCTGCCGGAAGCTCTTCGAATGACTTAGCTCCGGTTATATCGCACTTCCAGCCTGGAAGCTGTCTAAGGATCGGCTTCGCCCCATTCAGCTTGGCATTGACAGGAAACTGCTCCGTAACCGTCCCGTCCTCCAACTGGTAGCCGACGCATACCGGAATCGAATCCAGGTAACCGAGTACATCCAAATTCGTCAAAGCCACCTCCGTCGCCCCTTGCACCATGCAGCCGTATCTGGTCGCAACAGCGTCAAACCAGCCTACACGCCTCGGCCTGCCTGTCACCACTCCGAACTCGCCCGCATCGCCGCCGCGAATTCGCAGCTGCTCCGCTTCCGCGCCTGCAATCTCCGAGACGAACGGCCCCGCTCCCACACAGCTGGAATAGGCTTTCACCACAGCCATAATATCAGTCACTGCATAGGCAGGAAGACCTGCTCCGACGGGGGCATACCCCGCCAGTGTAGAAGAAGACGTCGAATACGGATAGATGCCGTGATCAGGATCGCGAAGCGCTCCAAGCTGTCCCTCCAGCAAGATCGGCCGCTGCTCCTTGTATGCTTGCTGAAGCATCACAGTCGTATCGCATACATATGGGAGCAGCCTTTCTCCCAGCCCCAGCAGCTCCTCCACAATCGGATTAGCTTCCAGAGGTTGATGTCCGTATAGATGGGTCAGCAGCACATTTTTGACTTCCAGCAGCTGCCCTACGCGCTCCAGCAATTGGTTCCGATCATATAAATCCGCTACCTGTACGCCGAGCTTGGCATATTTATCTGCATAAAAAGGGGCGATTCCGCGTTTGGTCGAGCCGTAGCTGCGCTTGCCCAACCGCTCTTCCTCCAGCGCGTCCAATAACTGATGAACAGGCAGCACCACCTGCGCCCGATTCGATACCTTCAGGCTCGGCTTGGGCACGCCTCTCGCCAGCAACTGCTCCCGTTCAGACAGGAGCGAATCACCGTCCAATGCTGTACCGGGACCAATCACATTCGTAACATCCGGATAAAATACGCCTGACGGAAGCATAGACAGCGCAAACTTCCCGTAATCGTTAATAATCGTGTGTCCTGCATTGCTTCCGCCTTGGAATCGAACAACAAAGGACGATTTGGCCGCCAGCACATCCGTCATCTTTCCTTTGCCTTCATCGCCCCAATTCGCTCCCACAATCGCTGTTACCGTCACTTATGAATCGCCTCCTGTACTTGTCATCACTTACAGGAATAATTATAATGTGCACATATCCATTAGTATAATTGATATTAATAATATTAGATATAAACAGGAGTAATGACTATGGAATTTAATATGGAATGGTATCGCGTCTTCTACTGGACGGCCAAGCTGGGAAGCTTGACCAAAGCGGCGGAGAAGCTGCATATTACGCAGCCCGCCATCAGCCATACGCTAAAGCAACTGGAGAGCGGACTTGGCGGTCAGCTGTTCTTCCGTACAGCACGAGGCGTGACCCTTACAGCCGAGGGAGAAGTGCTGCTTCAGCACGTCGAGCAAGCATTCAAGGCTATCGACAGCGGCGAGAAGAAAATTGCGGAAATGCACAGCTTGGAGTACGGGGAGATCAATATCGGAGCAAGCGATTCGTTATGCAAGCATTATCTGCTGCCATATCTGGAGTCGTTCCATATGCAATATCCGGGTATTCGCGTGCGCGTCACGAACCGGACTACACCGGAGACCATTGCGCTGCTGAAGGAAGGACGAATTGACTTTGGCATTCTCAATCTGCCCGCGGCCGACAAAAGCATAGAGGTTAGAAGGAGCTCCCCGCTACAGGATTGTCTCGTAGTAGGCCCGGCGTACGCATCCCTGGCTCAATCTCCCTTCGAGCTGACCAGCTTGCAGCAATATCCGTTGCTCCTCCTAGAGCCGGGCGGCAGTACGAGAGCTTATCTGGACCAATACGCGGCTGCTCATCACATCCGCTTGACGCCAGAGTTCGAGCTGGGAAGCCTAGACCTGCTTGTTCAATTCGCTCAACGAGGGTTTGGACTGACGTTTATCGTGCGGGAATACGTCAAGGAAGAACTCGCTGACGGACGATTAATCGAAATCCCGCTAACTCCGCGTATTCCTGAACGATCGATCGGCATTGCTACGCTGAAGGGCGTCCCCCTCTCAGCTGCTTCGAAAAGCTTTCTTCAATGCTTGCCCTAAAGCTGATCGAACGTCTTATTGTTGGCCGTTCAACTGAATCATGAGCGCCGCCAGACAACTAATCCCGTGCTCCATCTGCTCGAACGATGCGTAAGCATAGGATAAACGCAAATATGGCTCGTCGATCCCGGAATCGTATATGCTTCCGGGATGCAGCAGAATGCCTTCCTTTAGGGCAAGCTCAAATAGCCTTCGCACCGATAACGGTCGGCTGATTCGCAGCCAAATGTAGAATCCGCCGCTCGGCAAGCTCCACTCTGCAAGGCTACGCATATAACGCAGCAAGAGCATGTGCAAATGCTCTCTTCTGTGCCTCAGCCCCACTCGCAATCGGGCAAGATGCTCGTCATAAAGATCCGTCTCCAGCCACTGGGCGACGGCATGCTGCGATAGCGCGCTTGTCCCGTAATCGGTCTGCATCTTGATGTCGGACAGCCGATCAATTACCGGCTCAGGCGCAACTATCCATCCAAGCCTAAGTCCTGGACCGAGCGACTTGGACATGCTTCCGATATACAGAACCTGACCTTCCCGGTCCATTGATTTGAGCGGCGGAGGCGGAGGAGCATCCAGCCATAGATCGCCGTACACATCATCCTCCACGATTGGCAGCCTTTCATGCGTGCATATCCGCATCAGCTCTTCCCTTCGTGCAGTTGGCATTAAGCAGCCAGTAGGATTATGAAAGGTAGGGATTGTGTACAGCATTGCGGCATCAGTCTGACGCTTCATAGACCCGATTCGCCCCGCGATCAGCCCGTCCTTATCCATCGGTACGCCATAAGGGCGGATACCCGCAGATTGCACAACATGAATGGAGTTCAGATAACTCGGACTTTCCGTTAATATCGTAGAGCCACCGCGCAGCAGTCCAAGTGATATGAGCTGCAAGGCTTGCAGGCCCCCGGATACGATCATAATCGAAGACGGGGCCGCCTTAATTCCTTTCGCCAGCAAAGATCGGCTAATCGCCTCCCGCAATCGCAGACTTCCGCGCGGTTCGGAGTAGCTTAACGATAGCGAGCTGCCGCTTTCTTGCAGCGACTGCAGCATAGTCCGTGCAGGCAGAAGCTCAGGTGCAGGCTCGCCTGTGCCGAGTCGCAGGATAGCCGGATTCGCTTCCGCTTTATTAATGAGCTGGATCAATTGATGATTGGGCCGATGCGCCCCATCCACCACATAACGTCCCCAATCCGGCGCTCGGGTTGAAGCGATCACGTTCCATGTATTGTTGACAACCACCGTGCCTTGTCCAACCTTGGACTGAATAATCCCATCCGCCGTTAATTCATCCAGCGCATACACAACCGTGCTTCGATTGACCCCGAACCGCTCAGCCAGCTCTCGCTGCGTCGGGATCTTGGTTCCAACCGGCCATTCGCCGTTACGTATTTTCTCCACGATGCTATCGTTAATTTGCTGATACAGCGGGGTAGACGAGCTTCGGTCAAGCAGCCATTCTTCGGTCATAACATCCATCTTTCCTTCGTTAGGTTGTGCTTATTTTAGCAGATTGGTTGGGCTGCGGGACAGTCCTTTGGTTGTCGACTCCGACTCCTCCTCCCCCTAGAATGAGAAAAAAAGAGGAGGCTGCATCATGATAGGAGCTGCTATTCACGGCTTCATTCTGGCGCTGGGGCTTATTCTGCCGCTCGGCGCGCAAAACGCATTTGTTCTTACCCAAGGCACTGTCCACCGAAAATTTGCTAACGTTCTTCCGGTCGTCATCACCGCTTCTCTGTGTGATACCGCCCTGATTGCCTTTGCTGTCCTTGGCGTGTCCGTCATCGTGCTGGAGCATGACTGGATCAAAGCATTGCTTTATTTGCTGGGATGCGGCTTCTTAATCTTTACGGGCTGGACGACATGGAAAAACAGGCGTGATAGAGAAACACCTGAGCAACACAGCAGAGGCTACTCTGCCAACAAACAAATCGGCTTTGCGGTCACGGTGTCCTTGCTGAATCCCCATGCCATTCTGGATACGGTAGGCGTCATCGGCACCAGCTCCGTACAATACACCGGTCCAGACAAGCTCGTTTTTGCGATCGTATGCATGGCAACGTCATGGATTTGGTTCATCGGCCTGGGAGCCGCGGGCCGGTTAATCGGACAGCGGGCGCAGTCATCCCGCATCCTCTCCCTGATCCCGGCCTTATCTGCAATGATTATGTGGGGCACGGCCCTTTATCTGGGTTATCACTTTATCCTGCTTCTGTAAAGGCAAGCCTAGCCTTTGCTGGAATGGGCGGCGATCAACGCCTGTCCCATTCCCCAAACCTGATCCACACGGGCCTGATCAACTGCATACTTGGGATAATAAGCGGAACCGAATATATTTTTCAGCTGGTCGAACCCTTGCTCGCTCGCTGCCGGTTGTACGATCTCACGCTTATGGTTGATCAGCTGGCCGGTAACGTGACGGAATTGATTTGAAGTACATATGTAAAAATAATTGTCCGCCATGCCGGACGGAAGCGGATTAGTCAGATTTTGCGCCCAAGCCAGCGCCTTCCAGTACGAGCTCATCTTCGAGATCGTTTCCTTGGACAGCTTCACACGGTTTATTTGGATCGCATTGATGTTAATCCCCTGCTTTCTCCATTGCTCTGCCATCTTGAACGTCAGCATGAGGAAAGCCATCTTGGAATCGCCATACATTTTGTAGGAACTGTAACGCCTGGTTGCCCGGTGCTCGCCGCGCAGGTTATCAAATTCAATCGTCCTTTTGGGGTCGAAAAAGTTTTTAATATTCGTCGTGCAGGCGTTCAGCACCCTGGGGTCATGGGATTGCTCCAGCCAGTCGGCCAGCAGCTCGGTAATATAGAGAGGGCCAAACGCATTCGTAGCGAACGACAGCTCGACGCGTTCAGGGCTCAGCTTGTACTCCGTCTCACCATGGCTTAGGAAGGCTGCGTTATGAATCAAAATATCCAGTTTGTCATACCTGGCTTTAAATGCGGCGCAAAAGGTCCGTATCGAATCAAAGGAAGAGACGTCAAGCTCCAGCAGATCGATTGCCTGGCTGCCCGCGGACGCCATGATCTCCTGCTGGACAGGCTTGCTGATCGCGAGATTGCGGCAAGCCATCACAACCCGATATCCCTCCGCAGCGAATTTGTATGCCGCTGCTTTGCCTATTCCCGAATTAGCGCCTGTTATGACTGCGATTTTGTCTTTCATCTTCGTCACGCCCTCCAATTTGTCAGGATACCTGCCCCATTGCCGATACCGCATGATCCATACATTTTCAGTGAATTTTCCAATATCTCAAACGATCATATCATAAATGCCAGATTGAGATAGACTTCATTTCCGTGAATACGTATCAAATCATTCCTTCCCTGGCGCGCCATGTCAAAAAGGCCGCCCAGGATGATACAATTCGGTAAGCGTTAACAAGAATGGACAAAATGAACCAACCACTCAAGTTATGACAATAGATAGTTGAATGGCCATTCAGGAAGGAGAAGTCACTTGACTATTGAAGAGTTGATCGAGCTCGTGAAGCTGCATGGCAAGTCTATATACGGCTTCTGTTTCAATCTGACGGGGAACAAGGAAGATGCGGACGATCTGTATCAGGAAACGTTCCTTAAAACTGTAGAGCATAGACACAAGCTGGATGCGTCCCGTAATCCTAAAGCCTTTCTTATAGCCATTGCTGTACGGCTGCACCAAAACCACCGCCGTAAGCTGGCTTGGCGGCGAAGAATCGCTCCAACAGGCCAGCTGGACGAAACCGCCATTCAATTCCTGGCGGCTGCAAGCGAAGCCACCCCGGAGGACGCCTTGCTGTCGCTCGAGATTCGCGACATGATCCGGGACGCCGCCCGGCAGTTGAACGACAAGCTGAAGCTACCTCTCTTTATGCATTACACAGCGGACATGTCCGTCGAGGAGATCGCTGAAACGCTCCGAATCCCGCAGGGAACAGTGAAGAGCAGGCTGCATAAGGCCCGCACAACCATGAGACAAGTATTGGAGGTGGATTCCCCATGAACGACGCGGACTTAGAGCGAGCGCTTCGGCAATCATTGGCTTCCGAAGCAGAACCGGAGGAATCATTAAATCAAAGCATCATCCTTCAAATAAAGGAGCGCAATCCTATGAAGATAAAGTACCGCAAAAGATTATCTGCAGGATTATTGGCAGCAGTCTTGCTTCTTGTCCTGTCTGTATCCGCCTATGCTGCGGCCCATCTATTCAGCGCCAAGCAGGTTGTCGAGAAGCTTGGAGACCAGCTGTTAGCGGATGCATTTGAAAGCGCCGATGCCGTTCAGATCAATCAATCCAAGGCAGCCGGAGGCTATCGTTTTACCCTGCATGGGCTCGTATCGGGAGCAGGCTTGAGTCAATTCCAACATTCCGCTGAGGACATCTACCCGGACAGAACCTATGCGGTTGTATCGATAGCCAGAGAGGACGGAGGGACGATGCCGGCTACCGCAGACAATGAATATGGCAAGGAGCCGTTTTTCATCTCGCCGCTCATTAAGGGACTGAAGCCATGGCAGATCAACATCGCATCTATGAACGGAGCATACAGCGAGACTGTAATCGATGGCGTCATGTATAGATTGATTAAATGCGACCAGGTTGAACTATTCGCGGATCGAGGCGTCTATCTGGCAATTAGCAGCGGTTCCTCTTTTTATAGCACTGAAGCTTTTGAGTATGACGAAACATCAGGGGAAATACGGGTCAGAGAAGACTATGACGGCGCGTCTGTACTGTTCGATCTCCCTCTCGATATCGCCAAAGCGGATCATGAAAAAGCGGAGGCTTATGTGGAAACACTGCTGAATCCATCACCTTCCGCAGCTTCCAGCAACCCCGATCAAGAACGGGCCGAGTGGATTAACGAATTAAGGGTGAAATTACGCAGCGGTGAGTCGATCGGCGAGGTCATTCCGGAATCGGTAAAGGAAGTGACCTATGACGACTCGGGCAACTTTCATTATGAGCATGATGATTGGAGTGTAACGTCGTCTCCCGAAGACTTTTTCAGAGAAGGCCAGATTGGCGATTCGGACCGGTTTTCCGTCAGCGGGAAAGGTGATCTGTACTGGGCTCTGCAATTTCACAGGGACAAAGACGGTGTCATTACCGGCAGGATCATTGAACTCGTTCCCCAAAAGCAATAACTGCAGACTATTGCACTTAATAGGGCCCTATACGGATGGTTCTTGATAAACACCCTTTTACATCGCGGCATATTTTATACTAATAAATAAAGGCCGTCCTGTTGTCATTTAAGACTTCCAGGACGGCCTCTTTCTATATGAGCTTATGTCTGTACCACTTGTCGCCTCTGAACCGCCAAGCGAATATGATGCCGCGGACGCCCCACTCGGCGACCATCGCCACCCATACGCCCATCAGGCCAAAGCCCAGTGTAATGCCGAGAATATACCCCAGGATGATGCGGAACAGCCACATCGACAGCAGCGATGCGATCGACGTAAATTTGGAATCTCCCGCCGCGCGCAGGGCCGACGGCATAATGAAGCTGAACGACCATACAATCGGCTGCGCGATCGCAATCAGCAGGATCAGCGCAAAGATAGATGGCACAATCTCCTTCGGCGGTGCGTACAAGTTCACCAGCATAGGGAACATAAGCAGCAGGATGACGGTGATGACAATATAGAATATCGTCGATAGTCCGATAAAGGATTTGATAAATTTCCTCGCATCCTCAATATCTCTACGCCCGATACACTGCCCGACTACCGTAACAATCGCTACGCTAAGCGCCGTCCCGCCAATCTGGAACAGCATCGTCAGCGAGTTGCTGATCGCGTTGACTGTAATAGCCATCGTACCCAGATGGACAATAAACGTCTGGGTTAATAATTTGCCCCCGTTAAAGAACATTTGCTCCATGGCAAACGGGATGCCGATATACAAGATTTTTTTCAAGATAGACCAGTGAACAAGGAACGTATCCCTTAATTTAATCCGAATGGTTTGATTATATTTAAACAAGTAGATCATCGATACAATCATACCGAGTACACGTGCCACAATTAATGAGATCGACAAACCAACAACGCCCATATCGAACCCTTTAATCAACACAATGTTAAGCAGAAAATACGATACATTCAGAATGAGCGACAGCACGAGACACGCCTTCGTCTCCGCTACGCCTCTTAGCACGCCGGTGACGGCCTGATAGATCGCAATAAACGGATACGAGATGCAGCTGCCGATTAAAAATATTTTCGCATGATGCAGAACATCCGCATCCGCGTTTCCGAACAACGCATTTAAGGTGGATGCATGGAACACAATGATCAACGCCGCGATGACTACCGATACGATGGCAACGGATGATATCGCTTGTGAAGCCGACTTCGCCACCATCTCCCCGTTGCCGCTGCCCTTGTACTGGGCTACGATAACCGTGCCGCCCGTAGCAATCGCGACAAACAGGTTCACAAGAAACATATTGATTGAATCGACCATGCTGACTGCACTGACGGCCGCAACCCCAGAGGAGCTGACCATGGCGGTATTCATAATCGCCATCAATACAATAAACGCCGAATCTACGAAAATGGGAATAATGATTGCGAAAATTTGCTTGTAATCCATCGAGCTGCCCGTAAAATACTTCGTTAATAACGAATCGCTCTTCCGTTGAATGACGGATCGTATGCCACCGACCACAGCCTCATCACTTCTTTTCCTGTTGTTCTGACTTATTTCTCTGTCCATAAAGAAAGCCCGATCTATTCATCATGAATAGAATCGGACGCAACCTGTCATATAGCTTCTTCCCCCAGTATAACAAAAAAACGGCGGATGTGCCGTTTTTCCGAAATTTTATTTTAACTCCTCTTGCGAGGATTGGCATAAGTGTTCGAAGCTCTACGCCAATTGCTGATTGATCAAATAACAGTAAAGTCCCTTTGCCTCCATCAGCTCATCATGCGTTCCGCTTTCAACCACACAACCCTTATCCAGTACAATGATGCGGTCGGCATGCTTTACCGTGCTAAGCCGATGAGCGATAATGAGCGTCGTCCGGTTCTTTAGCATTTCCTTCATATTGTGCTGGATCAGCCTCTCCGATTCCGTATCGAGAGCGCTTGTCGCCTCGTCGAACAGCAACAGCGGCGGATCGCCGAGCAATGCTCTTGCAATGGCAATCCGCTGGCTTTGACCGCCAGACAACCTCATTCCTCCCTCGCCTATGATCGTTTCGTATCCTAAGGCAGTATTTCGGATAAAATCATGGGCGCCAGCCATAACAGCAGCCGCTTCGATATCCTGTTTGGACGCATCCGGTTGCCGGAATGCAATATTGTCTCGAATGGACCCCCGGAATATCGCCGTTTCCTGCTGGACCACTCCGATATGAGAACGTAAGGATTCCACATCGATGCTTTGCAGATCATGGCCATCCAGAGTAATCCGGCCGCTCGCGGGGAGATATAGCTTCGTGATCAGATTAGCCGTCGTCGACTTGCCGGAGCCGCTTCTGCCGACTAATGCGACCGTCTGTCCGGGCAGCATCTCGAAGGAAACGTTTTGCAGCGCATTGGCTCCGTCTTCCTCATAGCGGAACGTGACATTTTGCCAAACCAGATGACCCCTTACTCCGGCAAGCTTGCGGAGATGCTGATCTTCCTTCTGCTCGGGTGACGCCTGAAATACATCATCCAGCCTCTCCACCGAGATGCGCGCTTCCATAAGATCATCCAGCATCTGAATCAAATAAGTGAACGACTGCGTAACCGTCGCCAGCAGCACGGTGAAGGCGACCAGCTCGCCAGCCGTCATTTCATTAGCCAGTACATAGCGGGAGCCAAAAAACAGCACAATGATGGTTCCGAGCGTCCGAATCCACTCGCTGCCCGCTTCCGCCGATACCCACAATAATATGCCTTTGACCCGCAAATCCATTGCCTTCTTAAACTTAAGCTTGAGCTGGCCAAATACTTTTTGCTCAGCTGTCAAACTTTTCACTGCGGCTATATGCTGTACAGCCTCCACCAACGTCGAATCCGAATCAGCCTCCGCCAGAAATTGCTTCCGGCTATTCCGCCGCATGCGTGGACTGATGACATAAATCAATAAGGCGTACAGAGGAAAAATAACAGCAGCTAGCAAAAACAGCTTCGAATTGTAATACAGCATTAAAGAGCCGTACACGATGATCGTAACCAGATCCAAAATAAAGCTGGAAGCGCTGTTCGTCAGTATTTTGCGCAACTTCTCGTTTTCGTTCACCCGCGCCAGCATATCGCCAACCGTTCGTTCGTTGAAAAACGAAAGCGGAAGCCTCAGCACATGCAAATAGAAGGCATGAATCATATTCATATCGATTTGCAGCGCTGTCTTGGACGCTATCCATTGCCTTATAAAAATAAAGCCTGTATTCACAAGTGAAATCACCAACATAGCCAACAGCAGGATAAGGAGCAGCCCTACGTCCTTTTCGACCAGTACGGTATCAATGACCTTCTGGGTGAAGACAGGCAGAGATAGCGACAGCAACTGGATGACGACGGATAGCGCCAGCACGAAAGCCAGCATGCGACTATGCGGCTTCAGGAACGAGACGTATCTGCGCATTGTCGATCGATTGCCGCTGATTTCTTTCACTTCCTCTGTTGGCGCCAACTGAAGCAGCATACCGTTCCAGCCCTCGGCGAATTGCTCCAGTGTCAGCTTCTCAATCCCAATCGCCGGGTCGCCTACAATGACATGCTCATTCGTAATCGAATAGACGACAACATAGTGATTGCCTCTCCAATGGGCAATAGCGGGCAAATGAAGTTCAGCCAGCTCCGGCATACCGGTGCGATAGCCCTGTGCAACGAAACCAAGCGATTGCGCCGTCGTGCGCAATTGCTGAAGTGTCGTTCCCGATCGGGATGTCCGAGCGATTGCCCTAATTGTATGAATGGGCATTCTTATACCGTAATACTTGCCGATCATGCTGAGACAGGCCGGACCGCAGTCCATCTCGCTTTGCTGGAGCACAATAGGATAATTGCGCTTGAAACGCTTGCGCCTTTTTACCCCTATAGGAAGCGGCGAAGGCATGGCCATCATCGCATTGTCATCTAGCCCAGTTTCTGCCTCAAATTCATCCTTCCCGGCGAATGCTGTGTATTCCTCAGTCTCATCCTTCTCTGTAAAAGCTGAGCCCTGATTGACGACGCTGCATATACCATAAATTTGAGCGGCATTGCGGTCGATCTGCTCCCTCATATCCGGATACATGCGCGTCAACACGTCCATCACTTCTTTGGACAGTCGAAGAAGAGTCGATTCCTCCGTCATTCTGACCGTTCGATCCAGAGGAACGGCATCCAGCAGCGATAATCCGCCGAAATAATCGCCCTCCAGCAATTCACCATACCACTCGCCCGCGCTTTCCGACACGACCTCGGCACGTCCGGAGCGCAGGATATATAAGGAATCCCCGACCTCCCCCTCCGTGACTACGATCGTACCGGCTTCATAACGGCAAACGGCCATTTTATCAAGCAGAGAATGCAGCACACTCGTTTCTACCCGAGCAAATAAAGCGGATGTCTGCAAAAAGGTCAGCGTGGAATCCGAAGCAATGTACATGTTCAAGTAACCTTCAAGCTCCGGCTGCAGCTGAAGCAACTCAGCGAAGTCCTCCTTCGCCAGCTTCCAGAGCCACAGCTCGGTTGAAGCCCGAACCGTCATATCGGCGATTTCCCGGCCAAGCAGTCCGCTCTCGCCAAAATGCTCACCCGGCTGCAGGAGGCCCAAATTCATTTCGCTGCCGTCCGCCTGCACCTTGATACGTCGCGCTTGCCCGGTTGCAATAATATAGAAAGCATCAATCGGCTTGCCCGTCTGGATGATCGTTTGCCCCATCAGATATTGCTCAGGCACAAGCCTTTGCGATAAGAGAGCTCTCTCCTGTTCATTCATAACATCAAAGAGAGAAACCCGGTTTAACAGCGATTCCAACTTGCTTCACACCCATCGACGGTCTTGTTTTTATACCTGCCACAACGCATAGTGAATATCGACTTCTTGCATCTGCTCGCGCAGCCATTCCTCGAATAGAATAGTTCTTATTCGGCTTCTCATCGACTCATCGAGCCGCGCGCTCATGATTTCTTCTACTTTAATGATCAAATAACCTTGACCCGTCTTGATTGGCCCCAGCACTTCACCAGGCTGAGCGCCGAACACAGCGGCAGCTTCAGCCGGGGTTAGAGCATCGCGCCCCATCTCTCCAACGTATCCGCCCGCTCTTCTTGTCTCATCTTCCTCGGAATATTCGCGCGCCAGGCTATGGAAGTCGCAGCCTTCCTCCATACGGAACAGCAGCTCGCGTGCAGCTCCGTATTCCTTTATCACAATTCTGGAGATCGTCGCGGTATCGAATGCCAGGCGATTTTCGTAGTAATATTGTTCAACTTTTGGCTGGGAGAAGTGCTCGGCCGCTTTTGACTCCAATAGCTGATCCCGCACTCGCTCCCCCAAATCCTCTAAATTCATGCCGTGTCGATCAAGCCATTCCGAAGCCGAAGCGACCTTAAGCAGACCTCGCTCGCGGCGGAACGCATCAATGCCGCGCTGCAGTTCCTCATCCGAAACCGTTAGTCCCGCATGCTCCGCATACTGGTCAATTAGCATCTGTCTGGCCTTTTGCTGAAGAATCTCGGTAGCCTGATGATTGCGGACATAACGGAGCAAGTCCGCATACGTTACAGCCTGGCCTTTAACCGTCATCAAAACGTTATTTATTGACATACAAACTCCTCATCTAAGTTCATAAATAGGCTGAAAAGAAAGAATCACCCCAATATAGAGGTGATTAATCTTGATCAATCTTCTGCCGCCTATCCTAGCTCATATAAATCGTTCTGCCTGGCAATACGGCTTTATTGCCCTGCGATTGAGCCGAATTCGGAACGACGGGGCCACCAAAATATCTATTGGGTCCTGATCCGCCCGCAACTTGGTTCATCTCTTGTTCAGTCAGTGTTTTTCCTTCTTCCTTCAATTCTTCCAGACGAAGCTTGGGTGTAGACTCCGTCGATACTGGTTGACTGTTCTCTGCCATGTTCCCGCCACCTCTTAAAATTTTAGTTGTTTATTAGTAGGGATCGTTTTTCCGTTCATATTAATAGGGGTTGTTCCTTGAAGCTTCCCGGTTCCAGCACCGCCCGTAACTTGCTTCATTTCTTGTTCGGTGAGCGCTTTGCCTTCTTCCTTCAATTCTTCCAGATGAAACTTTGCTTTAAGCTCGGAAGATGCTTGTTGATGATTCTCTGCCATTTCTTATCACCTCTTCATCTAGTTTGGTATAGTTTACAGAAAACGATATGGTTCAAAAAGCAACTAAAGTTGTCATTTTAATAGGGGGATGATAGGATCGTATAACCGACTTTCTGTTTTTTCATAGGAATAGGAGAGTGCACGATGTTAGTGGAGCAGCAGTACTTCGAGGTGCGGGGTATGCGGTATACGATTAGATCTGCCAATGAAGAAGATGCAGCGGCATTATCGGAGTTGAGGGTGAAGATAGACGGAGAAACCGAACATATGGATCGGGAGGCAGGGGAGGCTTTCATCAGTACGGAAGGTTTCAAGACGCTTATTCGGAGGGATAGCGAGGGAGAGCGCAATCTATTTTTGGTCGTGGTTGCAGATAACCGTCTCGTCGGCTTTTCAAGATGCGAGGGCATCTATTTGAAGCGGTATGCCCATAAGGCTGAATTTGGTGTTTGTATTCTGGAGGAATTTTGGGGATATGGCATCGGGAAAGAACTGCTGAAGACTTCCTTGGCATGGGCAGACTCTACTGGTATAACCAAAATGACTTTGAATGTGCTGGAGACAAACAAGAATGCTATCTGGCTGTACGAACGTTTCGGATTTCAGATTGAAGGCGTCTTGCAGAATGACAAAGTGTTGTCCGACGGCCGGTATTACAACACCGTTGTCATGGGGCGCTTCCGCGGATAAGCGCCTCCATGGCAGCGTCATTCCTAGCAGGTTCAAAGAAGCTTCTTCTTATCCCTCTTACCTAGATGGGTATACGGAATCTCCTCCACCAGAACAATCTCCTTTGGCATCTGATATCGAGCCGCACGCACTCGCAACCACTCCATAAGCTGTTCAGCGTTCACTTCCGAATACGGGGTTGGCTGAACATAAGCCTTGAGCCGCTGTCCGAAGGTCTCATCGGGGATGCCAATTACGGCAACATCCTCGACCTGCGGATGATGAATCAGAATATGCTCCAGCTCAATGGGATACACATTTTCACCAGCTGATACTATCCGATCATCCGCTCTTCCACACAAGTAATAGAGGCCGTCGCTGCCCCGATAGCCCATATCGCCCGTCTCAATCCACCTCTTGCTTCGTTCTGCCCATGATAGATAATTTTGTACACAAAATTGCCCAACCACTCCCGGTTTTGCTTCATTCATATCCTCATCCAATACAAAGAGAGGCATACCGTCAATCTTCCGTCCCAGCGTATGAGCCGACTGCCTTAAATCCTCCGGCGTTGCGACAATATTCAGTCCCGACTCCGACGTTCCGTACAAATTGCACAACACATCCCCCAGCCTAGCGTAGACTTCGGCTACCAGCTTCGGATTAAGCTCGGCTCCTCCTGAAGCGATGCAGGCGAGCGAGCGCATATCCTCGGCATTATGCTTCAGCATCTTGTCCAGCATTAGCGGGACAACGGTCGCCACTTGCACCTGATGCTCCCTTACAAGCGCACATGCCTTGGACGCATCAAAGCCCAATGTCAGCACAATCTTTTTGCCGAGAGCAACGAATAACAGCAGGATGGCAATGCCATAACCGTGGTAGATCGGCGTTGCGATATAGCCGGTATGATAACGCACAAGATGAAGTCGATCTAGCAGCGTATAGAACGGGTTCAAATAGTGGAATAAGGAAGGCCTGTGCGGCACTTTCTTCGACTTGCCTGTCGTGCCTCCTGTTAGAAGCATAATCGTGCCCGATGACGTTCGATGCCAGCTGGGCCTGGCGTTGGAGATACCGTCTGTCTTCTGGTTATTGACAGCAGGTCTCACATCGTGATAGCTAAGCAGCTTCCCCTTGTTGTACGTGGACTGCTTGATGAAGGTGGTAAGCTCTTCATCATAGATCAGCAAGTCAAAGTCATAAGCAGTTATCAAGTCTTGCAGCTGGTCCTGGCTCATCTCCGCGTTCAACAAATAGAGATCGGCTCCGGCCCAGGACAAGGCAAATACCGATTTCACCAGCGAAGCATGATTGCGGCACAGGAGCGCTGCCTTGCTCCCAGGCCGAATACCATAGTTCTCTCGCAGCGATATGGACAATTCCTCGGATTGCACCAGCAGCTGGCGATAGGTTATCGTCTCGCTGTCGTCAGCAATGGCGACCGCTTCTCCATAGGTCCGCTCGGTTATTCTCAATAAAGCCATGACATTGATTCCGTAGCGGCAGATTGCGGCAATCAGACGAAAGAGGCCGAGCGGACTAAGCATCCCCATCTTCCGCATCACTTGCGCCAGTTTAAGCATCCCCATGCTTGTCCCTCCTCTTACTCAGCTTACGCGGCATCCGCCTCTCCCATAACCCTCTGAATAGAATGGAGGCAACCTGTCCCAAGAACAGCCACCAAGGATTCCAGGTCCTCCGCTTCGTGTACATCGACTTGGCGATAATGCGTGCGACATGCTCCGGGCTCATGGCGGGCATCTTCCGGTAAGCGGCGGTCGGTTCTATCATCGGGGTGCGGACCAGCGGCAAATAGATCGATGTCGTGAAGATCCCCGCAGCATTCAACTCGGGAGCAGCAGAACGAAACCAGGTATCGAATGCGGACTTGGAGGCTTGATAGGCGGACCACTTTGGGAGAGGGATCAGTGAAGTATTTATTGTAGAGACATTAATGACTTGCCCTTTTGCTCGTTCAAGCATAGGGATAAGCGACAACAGCATGCGTACAGGGGCGAAATAATTGATCGCTATCGTTCGAGAAAAATCATGAAAACGGTCCAACGAGTCCCAGATCGACCGTCCGATTGATAATCCTGCATTATTCACAACGATATCGATCCCGTTCGGAAGATCATGTAGTGATTCCAGAAAAGCCTCCATCTCCCGCACATCACGAAGATCCGCTTGGAAGATGCAGACTTCCGCTCCTTTTTGCTCCAGCTCCCACTTCAACTTCAGCAACCTCTCATATCTCCTGGCTACAAGAATTAACTGAAGGTCACAATCACCGAGCAAATGAGCAATCTGCTCTCCTATTCCCGAGCTTGCCCCGGTAATGAGCACCGTCTTTCCGCTTACTGCATTTCTAAGCTTCTCTAGATTGTAAGAGGAGGGCGGGAACAATAGCTTGTCCAGCCAATGATATCTACCCACAGCAACCATCACCCTTTAAGGATATTCACCTCTAATTTGATTTACCTAATTATACATACCAAAAAAGAAATTGAAAATTAGAGTTCTTCCAAAATCCGTGACCAAAGTCTTATGACAACACCCCAAAATTTCTTTATATTGGATTTAACAATCTTATTTTACATTTTTAATTATCAAATGGTATTTTACTAAATTCAAGGAGGAGTCAAAATGAAACGAGTAGTAAGTTGGAGATTTTTAGCATCTGTATTTACCATCTTTCTTTTAGTGACCACTATAGCCTATGCAAATCAAATGGATTCATTAAAGCCTTCTGAATAAAAAAACAAGGAACAGAAAGTAAAAATTAATTTGCCAAAACAACCGGAAATGTGGGAAATATATAAGTCACTAAAAAAAGAAGACTTTAAAAGTGATTTATTTGTGTCTAATCTGACAACTGCAGATGCTAAAGAAATAGAAGTAAAGGAGACGGATTATAGGACGTTTCCGGGCTTTCTCGGTACTCATGCCATTGATGAAATTGATGGGAGTTCTATTACATTATTAAAATCTACTCTACAGGAATTGGAAACCGAACATTGGGCAGTCGCCGGATTGGTTAGGAACGAGACTCTTTCTACAGTCAGTTCTATACAAATAGAAGCAGCCTTGTTATCGGATGATGGCAGCCTTCTTGAGAAAGTAAAAGGTGAAGCCCTTGTAAAAAACATTCGTCCTGGTGAACCAGCCCCATTCCAACTATTATCACAAATCGACAAGAGTTTAGTTAGCGAAATTATTTGGAATATGCAATTTAGTGAAGCAGATGAACAGGTTTCTCGAGATATTCATATCGATATCTCATATGAAATGTTGTTTGGTGATACTACGTATAATGGCCAGCCACGTCTAGATGAACCATACCCATTTGTACTTGCCACGACAATTCAAAATCTTGGAAAGCGTATCTATCAGGCAAATATTATTGCGGCATGGTTGAATCAAGAGGGGCAGGTTGCTTTTATTACTCAAACCGTTCCAGATGACTATGATTATATAGATTCTGATGTAGGCGCTGTCTTTAAAGATATCGTGATAAACGATCCAATAATTGGAGAAAAAGTGAACTCTTCTAGTATAATATTATGGGCGGTGGGAGAATGAAACCTATGAAACAATTAATCGTTGTTGCCTCATTAGTTATGGGACTTTTTCTTGTACCGACAGGCTCGTACGCAGCCAAATTTGGAGCGGAACCACTGGCTGACGTAAAGAATGAGGCAACGAATTCATTAAGCGCTGCTGGTCTCACTGTTCAAAATGAGCTCGCTGCCATTATACTGGCGCCAACTTGGTTAGAAACGATTGATAACAGCAACCCGTCTGGTCTGCTAGACAAAATTCCAGCACCCATGACAATTGGAAGATCTGATGTACGAGTCGATTGGGGACATGCTCTATGGGTTGATGGGAAAACGGGTTATGATAAATTTATCAATGGAGTGGATCATTACAAAAGAGTACACTGGAGTGTAGGCATTGGTTTGTGGCAATTAACCCAACATTCTTTTAAGTATCCTTTGAAAGACCTTGTATATACCGACACGTCTGCAAAATTGGCAGCAGCAAAAATGGCAGCCCTTTATAAGGGAAAGACGGGAACCGCTAAAGAAAAGCGCATCGCAGCCTGGGGACCATGGGGAGCTTGTGGAGCAACTGGAGTAAAAGATAAATGTGAAAGTATATTTAATAGTATATACGATGCTTCAAAGAAGGAGTTAAAAGTCACTGGCGATTCGACTGTGAAAAGGAGTGGCGGATTAGAAACGAAAACATGCACATACCCCTACCCGCCCTATAATCCTCAATAATATACTTGCTACAAATATGACTTGTCTAAAGTTCAAGGTGAGAAGGCCTGGTGGTATAACAGTAGCCCTAATGGATTATATACAACTGGAGTAAAAGCCACTCAAGAGCCTCTCCCATATACATTCTACTCCTATTCCATAACAAATGGACTCGGTGTAACTACTGAATACTGACATTGGCTAACCCAAGACCAGCCTGCAAATAATAAATATAGCCAAAGCAGATACGCAATATGGGACTCGTCTACCCATCCTTGGTCTTCGATCAATTGGAGCCAAGTCCCTTCCGAAATTACTGTAAACTAAACCATTGCACATGAAAACTGTAGGCAGCGGTATGTCATTCATACGAATGGAGTGAATCATTATTTTATGAAAAAACACCTTGCTTCTCGCTTACTGCTTGTCGTACTCCTATTCGTGACCTCGGGCTGTGCTTCGAGTATCGGGAAATCCCCGAAACCAAGCAATGACGGGAGCGGCGAGCTAGCTCCGCTTCCATTCACGGTCATTCGGATGTTCAGTAACAGTCATGGCTTTGCCTATGGTGCCGCCGACGGAAAGACCCAGCTTTATCGTACATCTAACGGGGGGGATTATTGGATCAATGTGACCCCTCGCTTGAAAGAGTCTCTAGGTATCCTGCGTCCCTCCTTTGTTTCGTCTGATGAAATATTTGTAACAAATGATGTAACATCCTTGCAGGACACTAGTGGGATTTACCCTGTCTATTATTCTCAAGATGCGGGAACCAGTTGGGAAAACCGTGAGGCTTTCACTTTGAATACCGAAGGAAACTCTTTAATAGGCTTTCAGTTTATTGATGCTTCAAATGGGTGGGTGGCCGGAATGCTTCAAGGAGGAGGCGCAGCAAATCGGCTCGAGATTCTAAGAACCTCTGATGGAGGAAAGCACTGGAATCAGCTTGTCAATGGCGATGATGAGAACAAATTGCCTATAAAGGGATATAAGACAGGCTTACAGTTCACATCTCCAACTCGCGGCTGGATCCCTGTCTCTTATATTGGTACGCCTATCTTATATGAGAGCCATGACAGCGGACAATTCTGGAAAGAAATAAATCTCACCTTGCCATGTGAACCCTGTGAGGGTGTTTCAGAGACGCTTGCCCCATTATTCCCTTCCGAACATATTGGCTTTCTCCCGGTACGTCATGACACAGGGGAATTCTATAATTACTATTTATTTGCAACCACTGATGGCGGAATCACTTGGGAGCGCCACTCGATCCAGAACATTCCCCTCGACATGCCTGCTATTCAATACGATTTTGTCGAGTCTAAGCAGGGATGGATCAGCTTCGACCAGAAAAGCTTATATGCTTCAATCAATGATTTGGAGCGATGGGAGCCTATTTTTCATGTTAAAGATATTATCGCAGATACGACAAAGCCTGCAGTCATACAATCATTCGATTTTATCGATTCGAGTCATGGATGGCTGCTGGTTGGATATGATGAATTCCATTATCTTTATTCTACCGATGATGGAGGAAAATCATGGAGGCCGATAGCTGCCGAGATAGAATAGTAGACATGCTCATCATTTCCTATGTATTTTTCAGCAAAGCTCCCTTTAATAGAAAACAAAATAACAATCGGACAGCCTTAACTGTCCGATTGTTTCGTTTCATCCAATGCCTTCACTAGCTTTTGACATACTCTAGATTCTCTTCTTTCCGAGCTGCCAGGGCAGCTTTTCCTACATTAAGCAGTAAAAACTCGCCAATTTTCGAAGAAACCGAATACGCAAGCTGCTTCTGGCTCAGAATCTGCTGCAGCTCGTCAAGGCTATGCCATGTCCATCCGGCAACGGTAGCCAGATAGGACACATACGTTTCATTATGGATGAATATGAGCTTTTTCGATATCCGATGAAGCTCCTTCAGCCATATGCCAGCGATCGGCTCACTGATCATCCGGTAGAAGTCGGTCACGACGAGTACATCAAAGTAACTCGACGCATAAGGCGTATCCGCTCCCAGCATATAAACGACTTCTTTATCCGCCAGCTTGCTTTTGAAATCCTGACAGATATGCTTGTTTTGCAAAAAGATGTGCGAGACGTCAAGCTCCTTCAGCAAAGCCAAGCTGTCAGCTCCTACGATAGCGGAGCGTTCCGTACCCGCCAAATAATCGTCATGCAGCCTCCCAATCAGCTCAGCAGGATAAAGCGGCGTAAAATACTTGATGACCAGGCGGTTGAACTTCGACATGATTCCGTCATAATGCATATCGGCGGAATACGGATACAGCTCTGTATCAAACGTATAATGCTTGAAATGCATTTTTTTGCGGTTCATGAAGCTTGTCTTGATTTTCATATCGATTTTGTCGTCAGCCGCATGCGGGAGATGCAATACGCATATTTCCTCCGTAGCGTACATAGCTGCGCCATGCAGATGCAAGTGGTACGAGAAGTCGGTATCCTCCGCTCCCCAGCCCTTGAACGACTCGTCGAAACCGCCGGATTTGACCACAATCTCCCTTGACGCGCTGACCGCGCCGCTCCAGCCCATCGTCCATGGCACATCCATCCGATTCAAATCGCCGCCAACCAGCTCGAAGTGCGCCGTCCGCATATCCTCCCAGCCGGGATGGGACTTCAAGCGCTCGCATGTGTCCGCCAGGTTCTGCGGCGTGATGCCTTCAATGACCGACATGTCCTCTGTGTCCGGGTCGGTGAAAGCTCCCAATATATAATGGTACAGCACCATATTCGTGCTGTTCCCGATTCGTCCAACGGATTGATGGATCATGGTATCCGGAATGATAATTCCGCTGTCCAGAAAGACCAATATACGCCCCTTGCTCTCCGCAATGCCGGTATTGCGTGCTCTGGAACGGCAGGAGTGCTTGTCTCTCGGGATAAAAATATAGTTCAGCGAAGGCAGCTTGTCCCGATACGAATCCACGACCTCGCGAACCGGCTCCGTAGAGCCGTCGTCTACAATGACCACTTCCATTCCAATATCATCCAAGTTCTTCTGACCGCTTATAAAGCTCAGTGTCTGCACTAATTGCTCGGGCTTGTTATGCACCGGAATAATAATTGAAATATCCATACGGTTCATTCCCTCCATCCACTGCCGATCTTAGGGAGAACTTCCGTTACGAAGTCCTCCCTCGATGATTAAACCTCTAGCTTCACTGCTTCTTCGAATTGATAAGGGATCAGATTGTTGCGTCTGCCCAGCTCTTCCACCAGCGCAGTCAGCACCTGCTCCTCTGCGGTCCTCATATGTCCCAGCCGATTCGCGATATCTCCGAGCGTCTGATTGTTACGAGAATAGAAATACTTCAGCAGCATATTGCGAAGCACCATCGCCTCGCCTTCCAAGCGCGTATAGCCTTCCAGAGCCGCGCTATCTTCACTAAGCGCCCCCTGTTCCTGCAAGTAACGAATACGGGCCGTCATCATTTTTTTGTGCTCCCACAAGATATGAAGCGGCCTGACGTCGAGATTAATGCTGCCCTCAGCCAGCAGCCGGAAGCATTCCTGCAGCCCCGTATAGATATCGAGACCATAGTACCCTTCAATGCTTTGAAAGTAGAATCTTAATCGCTTGGATGTATTGACACTATGCAAATAATCACTCATGCTGTCCAGCATCGTCTGCAGCTCCAGATCGAATTTTCCCAGCTGCGCTCCGTACCGCGAACCGCCATATTCACGCGGCTCTACCTTGCGGCACAGGCTGATTCCCTTCTGCCCCGTATCGTTGTGATAAGCGAGGCCAAAGTTCTCGAAGGTTACCTCCTGGAATGAAAACTGCCTGTTTTTATCAAAGATTGCAACATTGTATATTTGGCGGTTCAGATCGTAGCCGTACACCATCAAATCGTGACTGAAATGATGCACTTCGTTGCTGATCGAGTTCGGGATATAGTATTCATCCACATACGTCGAGCAATAAAATTTTTCATCAATATGCCGCTGTAAGAAGGCATGGATATCGACGCCAAGGTCGGCAAGCATATCTTTATTCGTCTGCCGATACTGAAGCCATGGCACATTGCTGAACAGAACCATGAGATTGGGATAAAAGTCGAGGCGGTACTCCCCGATCTCGACATAATCCTTGGAGATATAGAGCTGATTGTAATGGGTGTAAATCCATGGCTTGCACTCCTCATAGTTTTGAAGAATGCCCAGCACGTAAGCATGTCCCAGAAATCCGTATACGTCCGGAATAGTAAAAGGCAGCTTCCTCACGCCGTCGAACTCACTGGCCTCTCTACGCACAGCTTCGTTGCTCATCAATGGTCCCCTTCCTCTGTTAGAACGATTCTTTGTCGGCGAACATTCTCGTGCAGCGATTGCACATCATCAGATTGGTCGTTTTCAAATATTCCCGGAAGCTGGTCGCACGCTCGCCCTCCCACATCTCCTGGAACGTATTTTCATAGATATTGCCATACTTGTAGTCCGGCAAGTCAACGCAAGGATAGACTTCGCCTGTCCTGCGAATAACCATCTCATGCCATGGCGCTACGCACTTTGTACGCCCGAACACATTGTCGATATCGGTGAAATATTCATGGATATCCACGAAGCTGGATGTATCGACGCCCTCGGACTCCCAGATCTCCTCCAGATCCTTTTTGAGCGCTAATGTATCAATACCGATATCCTCTTCTACAAAGCCTTGCCATCCGGCAGACACATCGCAGTTCAGATGCTCCTTCATCTGCTCGGCGTACGCCAGTCCCCGCTCTTGCGTCGTGAACAACAGTGGCGCGAAGTTGACCGACAAGTCGCGGCGCTTCAGCCATGGGTTTTTGGAATCATGAAGCACGACATTCGCGTCCTTGAATCGCTCGCGCAGCGCGCCGAGAAAATCCTTGATGCTGTGATAGTTGTATTTGGAGAGAACCATCGTGATATTAATGAAAGGGAACATCTTTTTGCGTCTGCGCTTTTCTTCGATAAGAGCATCGATGTTTTCGCAGATCGTCTTGAAGCTGCCCTTGCCGCGGATGGAATCATGGAATTCCTCCGGCCCGTCAATCGATATGTTCATCGCCACAATATTCTCCATAATGAACTGAACCTGCTTCTTAATCAGTGAACCGTTCGTAAGCAAATAAATATTCGCCTTGCGGCTGCGCAAATACTCCACCAGCTCCGTGAAATGCTTGTACAGCATCGGCTCTCCGCCAGTCACAATAACGCTAAGGTTTTTGTTCGTCTCGGTTACATCATGAAGGAATTTCTTTAAGACCTCGATATCCAGCTGCTCGCGAATGGCCCGTTGGGGCTCCTTAAGCGCCCAGCCGGTCTCGCCCCAGATATGGCAGAAACTGCAACGGTAGTTGCACATTTCCGAAGGAAACAACGTAAGCTGTTTAATTTCCGGCTTCAAAGTTTGGACATGCTCGACTAGCGCTGTTCCACCAAGACTGCCTGCTTTCGTCAACATATAAGAAATCCCTCCTTGTATTGGCTATTCTTCACTCGACGTGGCGATATACTGCATAATGGCATTGATGCTGCTGAAATTGCGGAAATCCAGATCCTCATCCTTCCAGGCGACGCCAAACTCCATCTCGGTTGCGATAACCAGCTTAATGAACGTAAGCGAATTTATGCCAAGCGCAGACAGCTCATCATCCGGGCCGAGTTGATCCAATGCGGACGGATCATCCACGTTGTCTTTTAACAGATTGATTACCTTTTCTCTCAATTCTTCCTCTGTATTGATCACCATATCTGTTCCTCCTAAAAGTTGACTTTATCGAGCACCCTACTAAGCCTAGCGAACAAACGTAACTGGAAGTCCCGTTCACTGCGGGCAAGGTTGGTCAGCTTGTCCGCAATAGCCTGTGCGGCTGCAACCTCATACTTGCGCATGTACATATACCGGGCAGCGCTCTTGCGCACCGTCTCCCAACTGCTCACGATGCTCGTGAAAGCCTGAGACAGCTCATCGCTCTCGCCGAAGGTCTGAGTGAGCCGGTATCGCTCTACCTGCTTTGCGTTCATAACTTCATTCAACAGTTCGACCAGGCTTTCCGCTTCTCTATGAAATGACTCCTCAGTCGATACGATGTCCCCTGCCCATTCGACCATCTCTGCCAATACGCGCTGGCTATCCTCTAGCCGCTCGCGCCCTTCAAGCTGACTCCTTGCAAAAAAATTCTCGGACTCGGCGTCAACGAAGTCCGTTGAGCCAGCTGGCTGAACCCGGCCCAGCATGTAATGGCTAGGCCGATTGAGCCCGTCTCTGAAGTTCTCGGCAAAGCCCAGGGAAGAACGGACCAAATCCTCGTATCCAATTGTACGAGCTGCATAAGACAGATTTTCTTGCCGATCATGCTCGATGATATGGAACTGACGCAGCTCATCATCGAAGCCAAATATGAGCAGCGTATGATCGACATGCCGCTTCCCGTACGTATCCTTGCGAATCGGCTCGTAATAGCTGTCCACCCAGACAATAACCGGCTTCCCGGCCCGAAGGCTCTCTATCGTCTCGGAGAGGATGTACTGGTGGTCATGTTGCATGACCACGTGCAGACCTTGCAAGCGGAACAGCTCATCAAGAGGCAGGATGGATACATAATCGATCCCAAAAGGTCGTCTGCTGCTCCCCGGGCGGCTGAATACGATCAGATCATTCAACAGGAACGGCATGATGCTCCTGCCGAAATGCCGGACAGCCGGAAACAACGAATTGTAGAAGCAGTTTCGATAATACAGCTCATTGAACGGCTCCGTATGCGGCAGGATGATGCGCTCCCCGGAAGTCGTCCACAAGTCAGCGCTCGCTTGCTCCGCAGCACTGGCTACCGCCGACATGGCTTCGTCCTGTGGTTGTGCGCCAATGCTTAATGGCTGTGCGGTTCCCTGCTCCAGCCACTTGGCGGCCTGCCGAATCGTCGGGTAACGGTAAAGATCATCCGATTGAAGCGGAATTCCTGCCTTCTCCAGCTCCACTTCAAGCTGAATGGCCAGGATGGAGTTGCCGCCAAGCGCGAAGAACGTATCGTCGACATCCATCTCTTCGACTCCAAGCAGACTGCCCCAGGCTTGCGCCAGCTTGAGCTCCAGCTCTGTATATTCGCTTTCGGGTTTTCCCGACAGCCTTGCGGCAGCCGGTTGCTTCTGTAACGGCTCGGCCAGTGGCTTCTCCTGCGAGATCGCCAGCGCATCTTCAACTGCTTCCTGCGCAAGCGGTTCGACCCAGCACCTTGCCTCCTGGAAAGGATAGGTAGGCAGCCTGGCCTTCATCTGAATATCGCCGCGGTATACCCGGCTCCAGTCCACGTCAGCGCCATGGCAATAATATTCGCCTAGCCGCTTCAGCTCTTCGATGCCAGGCGATTGATGTTCAATCAACTGACTGACGTATTCCTCGGCTTCGCCAGACAAGCGCTGCAGCCCCTCAGCCGTCAATTCGCCTGCTGACCGCGCTGCACGGTGTCCGCTCGCAAGCCTGTGCTCACCATAATAAACACCGATCCGCTCATCACTTGCCAAGCCGTAATCGGCTAACCTGGCCAGTTTTTCCCGCAGCTCGGGCAGTCCCTGCGCGATAATCGCCAGCCGGGTATTGTAATGTCCTCTGCCTGTTGCAGCCGTATAGCATACATCGGCAAGACTTAGATGCTGCCCTTGCAGCGACGATGCATATGAAGCAGTCAATTGCTCCAGCGCATTCTTGTTCTTCGCCGACAGCACCAGCAGATAGGGCAAGCCGTTCTGATGCCCAGTGCTGCCTTCCGCTGACACAGCCGGCGCCTCCTCCAGCACGATATGGCAATTCGTGCCGCTGAAGCCGAAGGAACTAACGCCGCAGCGTCTCGGATCATTCTCCGGCTCCCACTCCTGCGCCCGATCGTTCACATAAAGCGGCGATTGGTGGAACGGAATATTGCGGTTCGGCTTTGCGAAGTGAAGTGTCGGCGGCAGCGTCTTATACTTCAAGGCCGCTATCGCCTTGGCCAACCCTGCAACCCCAGCCGCCGCGTCCAGATGGCCGACATTCGTCTTCACAGAGCCGATGGCGCAAAATTGGCTTTTGCCGGTGAAGATTCGGAAGGCGCGGCGGATGCCATCGGCTTCGATAGGGTCGCCCAGTCTGGTTCCCGTTCCATGCGCTTCAATGTACGCGATTGTCTCGGGATCAATATCCGCATCCCGCCAAGCCTGAATGAGCAGCCTCTCCTGCGCTGCCGCATTAGGTGCCGTAAGACCTGCCGATGCGCCATCCTGATTCATTGCACTTCCCTTAATGACGGCATGGATGGGATCACCGTCTTGTAGAGCTTTGGCAAGCGGCTTCAGCAGGAAGGCGACGGTTCCTTCGCCCCATACGGTACCGTCCGAGTCATCGTCGAAGGCGCTTGTCCGTCTTGCAGACGATTCGATGCCGATCTCGTACAAGCCCTCTACCGGCAGCAGGCAAACCTTCACGCCCCCGGCGATCGCCATCTCGCATTCCTCGGTGCGAAGCGCCGTGCAGGCCAGATGAACCGCAACAAGTGATGACGAGCACGCGGTATCCACCAGCAATGCCGGGCCCTTCAGATCCAGCATATGTGCGATCCTTCCAGCCATAATGGAGGGGGTATTTCCCGCGCTAGCGGTACCGATCTGAGATGGAAAGTTTTTGGATACATATTGTCCGTAGACAGGCCAGTCTGCGAATCCGATATAGATGCCGGTACGGCTGCCCCTAATCCGCTTGCCTCCATAGCCCGCATCCTCAATTGCTTCCCAAGCTGTCTGAAGGAACAATCGCTGATTGGGGTCCATTAGCGACGCTTCCTTAGGTGACAGATTGAAGAAACTGTAGTCAAAACCATCAATTCGATTCAGATAGCCGCCGTAGCTGTACCGGATGTCGTCCCTCCTTAAATGAGTGAACGTTCGGATGAAGCCTTCCGAATCGGACTGTCTGGCCGCCGGATACGGCTGAATCAAGTCTCTCCCTGCCACAATATGGTTCCAGTATTGCTCCAGGTTGTCCGCGCCGGGCATCTTCAGCGCCAGTCCGATGACCGCAATGTCCTTGGAGGGCTTCGGACGATGTTTCTTCACGGATTTGAGCAGCTCCAGACCGGTTGAGGCCTCTAGCTTACCCGCCCCGACACTTTCGAATATTGCGCGTATGACGTTATCCATTGGCCACCTCCAGCGAATGATACATGCTTACCGCGTCATCGATGGACAGCTCGCCTCGTTCAATCTGTTCAAACAAATGCATCATTTCCCGGTCAAATTGCTCTTCGCCGCTCGCCTCATTATCCAATCCGCATTCACTTGCCGCCATACCGCCCAAATAATCAGAGATTCGGGCAATGGTAGGATAAGAGAACATATCCGCGATGGTGGTCCGATTCGGATATTTCTCCTCGATCAACGCATGAATCTTCGTAATCAGAATGGAATCCCCGCCGATCTCGAAGAAGTTGGCGTGGACATCCAGCTCCTCATAGCCAAGCACTTGCTTCCAAGCCCCGGCAACATGCTGCTCAATCTCGCTGTAGCCGCCCGCCGACTTGCCCTTCAGGCGAATGGGAACAGCGCTAGCCGCTGACCTTCTTGGCGGTACAGGCTGGGTGGAGCCGACGGCTGGGCGGCTAGTCTCCATGCGGCGGAACGGAAGCAAGTCGCCTAATGCGAATATGTCGGATTGTTCATTCCATTCTCCTACATAGACTTGCCTGCACACTCGGGAGAGCAACTGTCCGAATACCTCTACTCCTTCATGCGGGGCAAGCAGACGGAACATCTCCTTGTTCTCGTCCGTCTCGGCGCCTGCGGCCATCCCGGTTCCATCCCAAGTTGGCCAGTTCAGAACCATCGTTCTGCCGTATGGGCTTCGATAAGCCGCATAGGCATCCAAGTAGGCATTGCCCGCCGTATAAGGCCCTGAGCCGACACCGCCTACCAGCGTAATGGCGGAGGAGAAGAGAACGAAGAAATCGGGAGCATCCTGCCTTGTCAGCCGGTCCAGCAGCCAAGTACCTTGAATTTTCGCAGCGGTAACCTGCTTGAATTCATCCAATGTGAGCTTGCCGATCAGATTCCCTGCCGAAATTCCTGCCGCATGGACGACACCTGCAATACGGCCATATTGTCCCCGCATGCTCTCTATTGCTGTCGCCAACTGATCATGATCTGCGACATCGGCTTCGATTGTAATCACTTGCGAGCCCGCCAGCTCAATCTCCCGGATGGTCTCAATGCATGCCGCAAGCTTGGCATTCGCCCTCTCCTGCAAAATCGCATCCCATTCCTCGCGTGGTGGCAAGACGCTGCGCCCGATCAGTCCGAGCCGTCCTGCTCCTTCGGCAGCGAGCTGCCTAGCGATCTGAAGACCGATACCACCCAAGCCCCCGGTGATCATACAAATGCCATCCTTCGATAGCTCAATGCCGGATGTGGGCAGCTCATTCAGTTCTAACGGATGAATGCGGTCCGTATACCGCACGCCATTCCGATAAGCTGCCGTATAGCTGTCGTTCCTTCGGAGGATCGTTTCATTCCATATCACCTTGACTGCATCCGATGCTGTATCCAGATCGATGCACCTCAGCCGTACTTGCCGGTTTTCCCAGACGGCTGCCTTCCCAAGTCCGATCATCGCCTGGGATGGGGGAAAAACAAGACCCTCCTCTTCGCGATAAACGGCATTGGCTTGCAGCGTGACCGCTATGACTTCAACAGGACCAACTAGCGTTTCACGAGCGAGTCCCTTCATGAGGAAGAACAAACCGTATACGCTCCGACTCAACTGGTTATCCAGCTCTGTCAGCGTCCCTGCCTCCGGGCACTCTCCAAACGAACGAAGATACAGAATCCGGTCAATCCGCTCTTCCCTCAGATCCTGGAATAGCCGGGCATGGTCAGCATCATCATCACGGATGAGGTAGGATGTGCCATTTATCTCTTCATAGCGCTCCTCTATTCCGACTTCAATGACGCGGCATCCGGCTGCTCTCCCAAGATCAGCGATTCGCTTGCCGGTATCGCCCTCATCCTTGAAGATCAAAATCGTTCGCGGCAAGAAGGTCTCATGGACTGCCGAGATCGCCGCCTCCACCCATACACGGTGATGGAACAGCTGCCGCTTGCCCGGATCTGCCGCTTGCTCCTTCGGCTCCGGTTCCGGAATATCGAGCCAGCAGCGCTCCCGGTCAAAGGCATAGGCCGGCAGATGGACACGCCTTCGCTTTTTCCCGGCATACAGCGACTCCCATGGAATGGAGGCTCCGCCGACATATGCCGCACCCAGCTCCCGAAGCAGGCTCTCGTCAGGCTGCCCAGCCGAGGAACGATACCGCTGCAGCAGTTCCTCCACTGATCCGGCGTTTACGCTTCTCTCTATCTCCGCTCCTGGCTTACCACTCCCAGCTGCTGACGAAAGCATATTTGTAGCCGATTCGCCTTGTTCATACAGCTGGTTCCATTCGACTCCGCGCAGAAGTCCAACTCCTTCTTCCAGGCTGGAAGCAAGTATGGCTATGCGGTGCTTGTAATGCGATCTTCCAACACTCAGCGTATAAGCGACATCCTCCACGTCCATCTGCCGATTGCGGTCAAAGCAGTCCAGAAAGCTGCTAATAAGCCCGTTCAAAGCAGTCTCCGTCTGGGCAGACCAGACGAGCAAGCATAGCGGACGGCTAGCGGGCGGTGTGAATGGAGGCATGCTAGTGTCCGGCGCCTCCTCCAATACGACATGGCAGTTGGTGCCGCTCATGCCGAAGGAGCTGACCCCGCATCTTCGCGGCGCGTCTTCACGCTCCCAATCGATCAAGCGATCATTAACATATACAGGCGATTGCGCAAAATCAATCTCGCTGTTCGGCCTCTCAAAATGAAGCGAGGGATAGATCCGCTTGTCGTGAAGCGACAGCGCCGCCTTGACGAGCCCTGCAATTCCTGCTGTATTGTCGAGATGTCCGACATTGCTCTTGACCGATGTCACGGCGCAAAATTGCCGCTTGTCGGTATATCTCCGGAACGCCCGCTGAATCGCTTCGATCTCGATAGGATCGCCTAGCTTCGTCCCGGTGCCGTGCGTCTCGATATAAGCAATTGTCGCGGGATCAATGCCCGCCTTCTTCCATGCCTCTACGATAACAGCCTCTTGCGCTTGAACATTAGGCGCTGTAATGCCTACCGAGCTGCCATCCTGATTCATGGCGCTGGATTTGATGACGGCATAGATCGCATCCCGATCCTCCTTCGCCTTCTCCAGCGATTTCAATACAATCGCCACAACCCCTTCGCCCGTCCCTGTCCCGTCGGAGCTGTCATCGAATGTTCTTGCGCGCGAGGTCGTCGATTCAATGCCGACCTCCGCCTCCCGCACCGGAATGAGATGAAGCTGAATGCCTCCGGCAATGACCATATCGCATTCTCCGTTGCGGATGGCCTGGCATGCCAGATGCACCGCGACCAGCGACGATGAGCAAGTCGTATCGACCAGCAGGCTCGGCCCTCTTAAATCAAGCAAATAAGACAAGCGGCTGGCGATAATGGATCGCACGTTGCCGGTCATCGCGAGCGACATATTTTCCGGCTCGACATCTTGAATTATTTTTTTGTAATCCGAATCGGAGCCATAGCCCACATAGACGCCGGTACGGCTTTCCTTCAGCTTTTCGCCACTGTAGCCCGCATCCTCAATCGCACTCCAGGCCGTCTGAAGAAACAGTCGCTGGTTAGGATCAAGCAAGCTGGCTTCCTTGGGCGACAGCTTGAAGAACCGGTAGTCGAACTTGTCCACCTCGTCCAAAAAAGCCGCTTCGCCGTAAGGCACCTCGTTCTCCGCTTTGCCAATCCAGCGGAAGTAGCGGTCCGTATCCTTGCGGCGCGAGGCGGGGATTGGCCGGACACAGTCAAGTCCCGCTCGAAGATTGGCCGCGAACTGTCCCGCCGTATCCGCCAGAGGGAGCTTCAGCGCAATACCGATGATCGCAATGTCCGATTGCGACACATCCTCAAAGGTGACATCGCCGGATGATTGCAAAGGGGTGTCGTTTAGCTTGATCGAACCAAAATCCATTTCCCTTCACCTCCGCATATTGTGGCTTTTCTATGCATTAGACGAATGCATATTGGGCAAAAAGCGTCTCCGTTCCCGACTTCTCCAGAATCGCTTGAAACCTCTCCCGCCGCTCAGCATCCGGTACCTGCTTCGTCTCCAGCATGCCTCTTAGCAGCGTCAAGGCCTCCTCTGATTGCTGCGGAGAAGGCATGGCGCCTTCTCCCTCTTCATCCAGCTGCTCCTGAAGCCGCTGCAGGCGCAGGTACGGTTCCATAAAGCCTTGCTCATATTCGGATAAGCTGTCATTGCGATTGCGAGTGCATACAGCCGCAGCCACGCACAGAGTCACCACATTATGTCTGGCGTTCGTACGCAGTTGCAGCGCAATCTCAGCTGTCAGCTGCTCCTGTACGGTACCGATATCGCCATCGTTATCGATCGTATAGCACGAGATCGTCGGCACATTAGGCTTCATGAGCCTTGTCAGCACATTTTTTGCGCCAAGCTCCACTGCCGCCGAGATGCCCATCCGGGACAAATACTGCATGGATTCCGCCCATCTCACCGGCGCTGTCAGTTGAGCCGACAGATGACCGGCAATCTCTTCAGTGGACTCATAGGACCTAGCTGTCACATTAGAGATGACCGGCCACTTGAAGCGGTTAAAGCGATAGGCACGCAGCTCCTCTTCGAATTGGACGGCGGCTGGCTTCATGAGCGCACTATGGAACGGCGCGCTTACGTTCAAATACGCGATTCTCCCGCCCTCCTGCTCCAATCGATTCGCAGCCCGTTCGACCGCTGAACGGTGTCCGGATATGACGATTTGCTCCGGCGAATTGAAATTGGAGATCGCTGCTCTCTCGTCCTTGCCCGCCTTCGCATCCAAGCATGCGGCTTCTACTGCCGCTGCGCTTAAGCCGATAATCGCGCACATCATACCCATACCCTCAGCAGCCGCCTCTTGCATGAGCTGGCCTCTCCGCCTCACAAGGCGAAGCGCATCGGCATAGGCTATCGCACCTGCGCATGTCAGCGCAGAGAACTCTCCCAAACTATGCCCAGCCGTATAGAGAGGTGTAACGCCGATTTCTTCCATATAGACCCGGAATGCCGCAACGCTTGTCGCAAGCAGCGCAGGCTGCGCATTTTCCGTACGGGTAAGCTCCTCGGGGTGGCCTTCGTGCATCAGCTTGCGCAAATCGAATCCCAGCACATCGCTGCCTTCCTCAATGGCCGCTCTGGCGGACGGATAACGGTCGAACAGCGATTTTCCCATGCCGACATATTGGGAGCCCTGTCCCGGAAAAACCAATGCTAGCTTCCTCATCCTCCATTCCTCCCTCTATGATAGAATGCGGCTTTCCGTCAATTGACGGAGTACATCCACGCTTTGGCTAGCCAATTCATGAACAGCTTCTTTCCTTAAGCGTCTATCATTAAATTTCATATGAACAGTCAGTTGGTTTGCAGCTTCTGCCTCTTCCAAGGCAATGATAAGCTCGTACGTATCCAGCAGTGCCGCATCCGCTTGGAGCTCTCCATAGCCGATTAGCGGCAGGATCTCCGCTTCACCCTTGGCAGCCTTAATCTCTCCCGCCCTGCTGAATGGATAGCGGACCGAATCGCCAGACGCTCTCAGCTTGCCGATAGCCGCGAACAAATCCGGGAAGCCCGATATGGCATCCAGTCGCACTTGCCACGGCGATACTTGCTCCGCCCCTTCCAGCAGTACTTGCAGGACAGCAACGCCACTGCCGCTTCTGACTGCGAACAGATAAGCGAATACAGACGCCATTACATCTCCCGCGTGAAGACTGTGCTCCCCGGCAATAGACCTCACATGGCTGTAGAGGTCACCCTGAATATGAAAGCGAACGGAGCCCAAGCCGCTCGCCTGCGGATTGCGGGCAAAGAAGCTCTCCGGCAGCGTCTGGTAGCCTCCCAACACCGATTCGTCATACGCGGTATTTCGGTTATCCATCCAATCGGCAAGCTTGTAAATGGTAGAGTAGGTGAATAAGTCAACGATGCTAAGTCCCCATCCGAACTCCTTCTCCAGCTTGCCATGCAGCTGCATGAGCAGAATCGAATTGCCGCCAAGGTCGAAGAAATGGTCATGCAATCCGACGTCCTCCAGCTTCAGCACCTCTTGCCAGACTCGGCGAATATTCCACTCCGTCCCGCTTAGCGGCACATCAGCCCGCGAGCGGCGATCCAGCGGCTGCGCAATGTCGGCCAGCGCCTTCTTGTCAGTCTTGCCGTTGGTCGTCCGAGGAACTTCCGGAATGATATAAAAGTACGACGGTACCATATAAGCAGGCAGCCTGGCCTCCAAATATTCGCGAAGCTCCTCGGCAAACAGCGCATCATCACAAGCCTTCTCGATATAAGCCGCTAGAGCCTTTTGGCCATATGCGTCATTTGCCGTCAATACAATGGCGTCCTCAATAGAAGGATGAGTCAGCAGATGATGCTCGACATCGCCGGGCTCTACGCGATAGCCTCGAATTTTGATTTGCTCGTCCGCTCTGCCGAGAAATTGGATGCTGCCGTCCGGGAGCCACTTGCCGACGTCGCCAGTCTTGTACAAGCGCCCTCCCGCAAGGTACGGATCATCCACGAAGCTTCCCGCAGTCAGCTCAGGCCGATTCAAGTATCCTCTGGCCACGCCTTCGCCGCCAATACAGATCTCCCCTGGAACGCCGACCGGCAGCAGCTTACCGGCCGCATTCAGCACATACACCCTGTAATTCCATATAGGTTTGCCGATCGGAACAGAGCCCTGCGTCTCTGGTGAGCAGCGATGGTATGTCGCGCATACGGTCGCCTCGGTCGGCCCATAAGTGTTGTACACGGCTGCACGCTTGATTAGATTGGCATAATATTCCGGCTTAAGCACGTCGCCGCCGCTAATAAAGATCCGGACGCCATCCCATCCGTCCTGTCTGTTCCATTCATTCAGCAGCAGCGGCGAGCAGGATACGACCGTTACGCCTCCATCTCGAAGAAGTCTCTCCAGTCTGGATGGGTCCAGCACATCCATCTTGTCCGCGATGACCAGCTTGCCACCTGCCAGCAAGATGGGGTACATCTCTTCGACGAATTGATCGAAGGAGCAGGACGCTTGCTGGAGAAAGCCGTCTTCTTCCGTCAGTTTGAATTCATGCTGGAAGGCTCGTACATACGCCAGCAGATTACCATGCTCGACCACAACGCCTTTCGGCCGGCCGGTCGAGCCGGATGTGTATAGAATATAAGCCGCGTCGTTTGAAGTATGTGCTGCATCTAACGGCTGGCTTTCTTTTTCGTAAAGAGATACCTCTATCGGATTCAAGCACTTTTCGCGATAACCATACCGCTCCGCAACATCAGGCGCAGCGAGCAGCAGCCCTGCATCGCAGTCCTGCAAGATTTGCGCGATACGATCCGGCGCATAAGAAGTATCTATCGGCACATAAGCCGCGCCGGATTTCAAAACGCCCAGCATCGCAGCGATCAGATGCTCGTCACGCTCCATAAGGATCGCTACACGCTCCCCGGAGACCGCGCCTCTTCGCTTCAATTCGGCGGCAACACGATTAACCCGGTCATTGAGCTCCCCATATGTCACTTCTCTTCCGCTGCTTATAATCGCTATCCGGGCGGGAGTCTCGCATGCTTGCTTTTCGAACAAGGATTGAACCGGTTCAGTTGATGCAGTGGTTATCTCTCGATTGAAATGATGCAAAATCTCATTCCGCTCGATCTCTGAGATCATATCGATCATGCCAATTGCTCGCTCCGGAACCGCCGTCATCCCCTTGATGAGCTGGCAATAATGGCCGGCCAGCCGTTCGATGAAAGCCTTGGTGTATCGACTCCCGTCATAGGCTATTTCCAGCTCTATGCCTTCGAAGGTCTGTATGCCGACCGTAATCCCGTAGTGGGTCGTCTCGGTCATCTCGTAATGCTCAATCTTAAGCAGCTCGTCCTGCATAAGCTTCATGTCCAGCGGATAATTCTCCAGAACAACAATGGTGTCGAACAGAGGCTCTCTCTGGTTAAGCCCGCTATAGGTGCCGATATCAACCAATGCCGTGTGCTCGTAATCCTCCCTGCGCTTCAGCCCTTCATTGACGAGCCGAATATACTGATCCACGGACATGTCCGTGCCGCATTGCACACGAAGCGGAATCGTATTGATGAACAACCCTACCATCTCTTCTATTCCATGAATATGGGGCACGCGCCCGGATACCGTCGTACCGAATACGACGTCATCCGTCCGGCTGTAGCGGGAGAGCAGCAATCCCCATGCACCGTACAGCAGCGCCGCAAGGGTAACCTCGCGACTTTGCGCAAACTGTACCATAGCTTCCGCCTCAGCTTGCGGCAGCTTCCTCCGGTACGGCTCCCCTCCTGCGCGTTCCCCGGCATGGGAAACCGGCTCCGCTACGACCGTTCGCTCCGTCCAATCCGCGAGCTCGCGCTGCCAATACATCCGCTGCGCATCGCGATCGCGGCTCTGATGCCATTTCACAAACTCCTTAAACCTCGTTTTGCCAGACGGCACTATCAAGCTGTCTCCCATAGACAACTTCCGATAGCCTTGCAAGAGCTCCTTCAGCAGTATGCCGTTGCTCCAGCCGTCGAACAGGATATGATGCCAGGTGACAATCATTTCGCCTTCGCCGTCCGCAAGCTTGCATAACGTCACACGCAGCGGCGCCGTCTCCAGATCCGGCACATGCCTCCGTTCGCGCTCGCGTTCTTCCTGAAGCCCTTGCGCTCTATCCGCTTGCGCCCTCTCGGACAAGTCCACTATCCGAATCGGTGTTTGCGCCTGCTTCAATACAATTTGCACCGGTCGCTCCAGCTTCTCGTACCGAAATACGGTGCGAAGCATTTCATTACGCCGAATTACCTCTTCCCAGGCAGCCTGCAGCCGGTCCATCCGGCATTCGCCGGTGAACCTGACCATAAGCTGCTGGACATAATCCTCTTGATGGCGGCCGCTTGCATAATGAAACAAAAGCCCTTCCTGTGCTGGCGTCAGCGCCAGCATATCCTCAACATTCGCCCGATCCAGCCGTTTCTCCGTCATGCTTCCCCACCCTCCCTGCTATAGCTAGAAACTTTCGTTCAGGATAAGACCGCATTGCTTGCGAGCTGCCGGGACTTCACCTCAACCACCTGTCCCATCTCCATCTTGATGGTCTGGTCCGCCAAGTCGAAGTAACGGTCATCATGTGTGATGGCAATGACGCATTTGCCCCGATTTTTCAGATCAGGCAGCAATTGATGATAGAAATAAGCACGATATTCCGGGTCTTGATCGGCCGCCCATTCGTCGAACAGGCAGAACGGACGGTCATCCAGGTAGCTGATTAATAGCGCAAGCCGTTTCCGCTGTCCGGTGGAAAGCTTGGTCGTATTAAAGGAACCATTTTCGATTTGTACCTTGTCAAACAATTGAAGCTCACGAAGATGCCGCTCAATCTCCAGCCCTTTGGTCGAATAATCGATGCCGTACATCTTCTGGAACAAATAGAAGTCGCTGAATATCGCGGAGAACTGCTCTCCGAGACTTTGGGAATCCGCATGCTCGCCGTCGAGCCGGACTTCACCCTCCGCTGGAATGTAGAGACCGGTAATCAGCTTCGCCAAGGTCGACTTCCCGCTTCCGTTGCCGCCTGTAATGAACGTAATCTCGCCCGGGCGGAAGTCGCAGTTGATCGGCCCGACCGAAAACGTCTCGCCTTCTTTGTTGCTATAGTGAAAAGCTACGGAGCGAAGCTCCAGCAACGCGGGAGCTAGCGGTTCTTCCGATCTCTTCTTCTCATTCTCCGCTTCGATCGTATCCAGCTCCGCCGATAATTGCTTGATGCGGTTCCAGCTGATGCGAATCTGGATGGCGTTCGGAATGGTATTCAATATGCCATGGATCGGACCTGTCATGTAAAGCAAAACAAAGACATAATTGCGAAGCGTATGCTCCTTCAGCTCGCTGAACAGCAGCGGGAACAGGAACACCACCGAACCAATGACAAACGTGAACAGCAGCTCGCCGATGACGTTGACATTGGCATATTGGAGATCGCCCTTAATGCGCTTATCCCGGTATGTATTGCAGCTGTCCTCCATATCGCTCTGGAAGCCAGCTCGTTTGCGCGCATTCAGGCTAAGCTCCTTGAAGCCATTCATCAAATCGTTAATGAAGCGGAAAAACACATTTTGAATATCGCGCGTCTCTCCCCAAATCTTGTTTGCCTTAATGCCCGTAACATAGTGCAGTCCAGCCGCCAATACGATAAAGACCATAGCGATAAGCAATCCCTGCAGACTGATAATGCCCATGTAGACAAAGCAGCAGATGAGCGTGACCAAGGCAGTAGCTCCTGTGATGACCACATTGGAGAAGCCGCTAATCCGTTCGGTATCATTGTTGAGCGAAGCTTGAATTTTCCCGTCCTCTACGTTTTCGATACGCTGGTAGGAGGTTTTCAGAATTTTTCCCAGCAGCTCCATGCGCGTCTCGTAGACCATATCATTGGCAATCTTCACGAGCCTCGTCCGCACCAGCTTCTGCCCTACAACGTAGACGCCAATGCCGAACGCAAAGTATAGGAACAGACCACCCTGGAAATCCTCAACGCCGCGGTTCAGCGTCTCATTCACGATAAAGATAATCATGGCGTTGCCGAAGCCGCTGGCGATGCTAAGCAGCACCAGAGCGAACATAGAGCGGTCGCCGGGCTTCGGGAACATGCTTGAAAACATCATGTACAAGCCGAACAGGACGACGGTCGCCAGCAGCATGATCACCGCATACAGAAGAGTGTCAGGCGCCCATACGAGAACGAAATCCCAATTCAATCCCCAGAACATAATGTCCGGAATGCGGTACAGACAATAAGCCATAACACCGATAAAGACCGTTAGCATCAGCAACTGCAAGACAGTCGATATCGGCTTGCCCTGGTATCGGCGTGTCCCGCGCGCCGCCTGCGCGACGACCGTACCTGTCTTCCATAACACCAGCAATGCTACCGGAATGAGAACGAACAGGATAAAGGTTGCCATATTGTCGATTCCCTTGTATGGGTCACTGACAGGATCAGGCGTCTCCTTGCCGACAATGAGATTCATAATGCCTTGGGCAATCGTTCCCGAATACGGCGAGTTCAGGTTCGCAAGCACGGCTACGCCAACACCATCCTCCGGACGAAATACAAAATAAGAGGAATAGTTCGGGTTGCCTCCGGCATGCGAGATTTCGCCTGATCCGTCCTGGTAGACGCTCCAGCCTGCCGCATAGGATGATCCGTCGCCTCCAGGCGGCACCGACCGGTCAGGGAGATGCGACTTCTCCAGCAGTCCGGCGAAGGGCTGTGCAGCCTCCTCCACGCCGAGCTGGATTTTAAGCCATTTGGCCATATCGGTCGCATTCGAAATGATATAGCCTGCCGGAGTATTGCCCCGATACATGGGCGCATCATATTCTGCCGTGCGCAGCATTTTGACTTTATACCCTTTGGAGAATTGATACTGCTCCGCTTCCTGCCGGAACATGAACGTCGATGTCAAGCCCATCGGGACTAATATCCGATCCTGCACGTATTGCTCATACGTCTGTCCGGACACATTCTGAATAATTAATCCAAGCACGTCATAGTTGATCGTTGCGTATTCATATTGCTCGCCGGGCTGACGATCAAGCTCAAGCCCAATTAGTGTTCGTACCGTCTGCTCAAGCGCCCCCTCATCATCCGCAACCGGGATATCGCCAATTGTCTCGAAGGGCACGCCGCTAGTATGATGGAGAAATTGTCTCAAAGTAACAGCAGCAGGCTGTTCTTTGTAAGTCAGCTCCAGCCAAGGAAGATATGCCGAGACATTCTCGTCCAGATTCAACTTCCCTTCTTCCTCCAGCTGCAGGACCGCCAGCGCCGTGAAAGCCTTGCTTGTCGAACCAAGCTCGAACAGCGTATCGGGCGTAACGGGCACGTCACGGCTTACGTCCGCATGACCGAATCCCTTCTGGTACACCGTCTGTCCACCGTTGACAATCACGACGGACATGCCCGGTATATTTGATTTGTCCCAGCTTTTCTCAATAAACTGCTCGATCTCCGCTTCCTTGCCGGACAAGTCTGCGGCGGAAGCTATTCCCGGCTGACTGACGGATAAGAGAATGACGAAACTGGCAACCAGCAACAACCAACGTCTAATAGGCATCATCGTACACCTTCTGCTTCGCAAATTTGATTATTTCATCTACAGCATGATCCAGGCCGCCCGTCCGCTCGAACGAATCGCGGACTTTTGTACAGCCTTCCTTGTATTCCGGCAAGGAGGCTGCCCGGTCTACCGCCTCTCTCAAGCTATCCGCATCCACTCTCGCATCGCGCAAATAGATTCCTGCTTCCGCCCGCTCGACCATCAGCGCCCCCATATACTCGTCGAAGACCTGCGGAAGAACAACCATCGGTACACCGCTGCATAACGATTCGTAGATGCTGTTGGCGCCTCCATGGGTAATAAAGACAGCTGCACGGCTCAATATGTCGAGTTGGGGCACATAAGAACGGACGATAAAGTTAGCCGGAATCTCCCCCCGCAGCCGGGCCAGATCGGTCTTGCCCACCGACATGACAACCTGATAGCGGCTGTCGCCAAGCGCGGAAAAACACGTCTCATAGGCATCATTCAAATCGCTTAGAATCGTGCCGAATGCAATATAGATCAGCGGCCTGCCGTCCAGCAGCTCGTAAGGAAAATCTACGGGCTCCAAGCGCGGATACAACGAGTAACCTGCGAACAGATGCGTGTCGTCAAAGACATCCTCATAAATTTGAAATTCCCTGGAAGTGAATAACAGATTAAGCGGCTGCTTGCTGCAAAACACATCATTAATCACATTCATAGGCGGCAGGTTGTACCTCCGCGCAATCATTCCGGAGAGACGGTCCAGCAGCTTCCGATAAACATCATGCTTGCCTCTATTCCGTTCATAGAGCGGGTCGCCTTGCGCCCGCAGAACATATTCCATAAAAAACTCGGGGTCGCGGTCCGCCATCTCGTCAATAAACGGGAAGTTGGCAAAAAAAGCAATGCCCGGTATATCCAGCTTTGCAGCTATTTCCTTCCCCCATAAACCGAAGGCGTCATGGATGACATAGTCAGGACTAAGCTGAGCGACTTCATCGTATAGCGCCGATGTCAGTATTCGGCTCCGGTCCATCAGAAAGTCGGCGAATACAAGGAAGGTATCAATCCCGCTCCCCTTGTGCGTGCTGAAGCCGAGCAACCCCCGATAGCTGCGGAAAGATGCGCCTGCCCGTTCGATCTTGTCGCGGAAGGCGTCGCTGCAGTAATACACAACCTCCTCCCCGCGCTCGATCAGCTTGGAGACCAGACCCAGCGTCGGGTTGACGTGTCCGTGCAGATCCACGCCGAATAACACGACTTTAGACATCAGATGCCTCCTTTACTCATTCGTTAGTTACATCAGAAGGCTGTCCAGCTCATCCTGCGACAGCTTGATCGTATCGAAGTCCGATGGCGTATATTCTGCCGCTTCCTTCTCGCAGCAATGGGCAACAACAGCTGCCAGCCTATTCCTGTAGGCTTGCATCCACGACTCTACGGTCGAACTCAAAAAGCGGTTAGCGCTATAGGTTGCCGATACCCGCAGCTTGCTGCGGACGACGATCGCATGAATATCGATGAGCGCCGTCAGGGCGTTGCGCCTGCCCGACTCCGCACCGCTGGACTCCTCGGCCAAGTGAAACCATTCATTGCGAAACTCGCTGTCAAAGTCGCCCATGAAATTAAACCGAACCAGCTTGTCTGCGCCATATTCGACAGGGATATCGCCCCGCTGCTGCAGCAAGCCAAAGCCGATTCCATTGCTGGGCACTTGCCTTAACTGCTCCTTCACCGCTTTGATCCATGCCGGCAGGCTGCTTAATGTATTCATCAGCTTTAACGGGTACAACGAAGTGAACCATCCTGCCGTTCGGGTAATATCAACGGAATCGCCAAGCGGCTCCCTCCCATGCCCCTCCAGCTCAATTCCGACTTGATCCTGCTTAAACTGTTCAAACAGCGATTGTCCAAGCGCCGCAATGAACACATCCATCGGTTTCGTACCGTATGCGGAATGGGCGTCCCGCAACAAGCGACCGGTCTCTTCCTCTGTTAATTCGAACGAGACTGTTCTAGCGCTTTCCATGTCATCACGGCCGTCTTCAATATCGGAAGGAATGGTCCGCAGTCCGCTGGCAACGGACCGCCAATACGAACGCTCTTCATCCGGAAGCCTGTACTGATGCAGCTGCTCGGACCAAGCTTGCACGGATGCGGTCTTATCCTGAAGCTTCACAGGCTTACCTGCGCGGAGCTGCTGCAAGCCTATAGCCAGATCCTCCAGCAGAATGCGCCATGTAACGCCGTCTACGGCGAGGTGGTGAGCAGCAAGCAGCAAGCGCTTGCCGCTCGCACCCAGATCGAACAGGCAACCCTGAAGCAGTCGTCCTTCCTGCAAGTCGAAGGCGCCCTTCACAGCCTCGGCGATCCGTGCCATGCCGACAGCTTGCTCTTCATCCGAGCAGTCCGTTAAAGAAAGAAAGCTGACCTGTACCTTGTGGTCAGGATCGTTGGCATAATGGAATGAATTGCGGTCAGGAACATAAGCGATTCTAAGCGAGTCGTGATGCTCGACCAGCTTCTGCAGCACATGCTCCAGCTCGGCTATTGTCGCTTCCTGCTTGAACGCAAGTAAGACGGATTGATGATAATGCCCCCGCTCCTGGAAGTTCTGGCGGAGAAACCAGGAAGCGATCGGCCATGGAGAAATCGAGCCCTCTGCCTGGGTCTGCGAATAACGCATTCCCTCGCTCAGAGGCTTCATGAATCCGGCCATTTCCTCTATAACAGGAGATCCCAATATCTCCTTGACTTTCATTCCGTAGCCCATCCCGTTCAGCCTTGAGGCGACTTGAATGGCCTTGATTGAATCGCCTCCGAGATGATAGAAATTGTCCCGGATTCCGATAGGACGGATACCAAGCAGCTCGCCCAGTACATGCAGCAGCGCATGTTCCGCGTCATTACGTCCCTCCTGGAGAGGTATATGGCTATTCGAAGCCGCCTCTGGCTCCGGCAACAGCTTGCGATTGACTTTCCCATTCACGCTGAGCGGTATCTCGTCCATCGGTACAAAATAGGATGGAACCATATACGACGGCAGCTGTGACGACAGGCTTTGCCGCAGCTCCGCATGTTCCAGCAGTCCGGTAGTAACGATATACGCGCACAGATACTTGCTCTGGTCAGGATGCTCGCGATCGATAACGACCGCATCGCGCACGCGAGTGTCCTGCAGCAGCGTCTTTTCAATTTCGGCTAATTCTATTCGATGCCCACGAATCTTGACTTGATGATCCGTGCGGCCAGCATATTCAATCTTGCCATTCCGAAGCCTCTTCGCAAGATCGCCTGTACGGTACATGCGCTTGCCCGGAAGGAATGGATTGTCTACAAACCGTTCATTCGTCAGGTCGGTCCGGTTCCGGTAGCCTCTTGCCACCCCGTCCCCTGAAATATACATCTCGCCCAGCGTGCCGTCTGGCACAGGATTCAAATACGGATCAAGCAAATAAATCATTACATTATGCGCAGGTATGCCGATTGGTACGGATGCCCGCAAATCTTCATTCGGATCAAAGCGATGGATCATGCATCCGACGACCGTCTCCGTCGGACCGTATTCATTCAAGACGTCAATTTGGCCTCCCCAATTGTCATAAATGTTGCGAGCCAGGCTCGTTTTAAGATCTTCACCTCCAACGATAAACCGCCTTACGGACGAATGGCGGTAGTCTATATTTTGCAGCAGGGATAAATGCGCGGGCGTCAGCTTGACCACCGTACACCGATTGTCTCTTAAGATGCGATAAACAATAAATTCTTCGCCCGTATCCCGGTATACCAGGATCATTCCCCCGCAAATAAGCGGCGTAAAAATGGATGTAACCGTCAAATCAAATGCCAGCGAGGAATAAAGCGGGAATACCGCAGGGTCTTCCTTCGCATACATGAGCTTCGCCCACCAAATGTAGTTGGTCAGCCCGCGATGCTCGATCATCGCTCCCTTCGGCTGGCCTGTTGAGCCGGAGGTATAGATGATATAGGCCAAATCGTTAGGATCTAGGCGAACTTCCGGGTTAAAACGCTCATCGTCATAGCTGGACGCAGCTCTTACATCCAGGAATGGTACCGGGAATTGTCCTTCAATCCCGTCTACATTAGTCAAGACAAGCTTGGCGCCGGAATCCTCCAGCATGTACCGAATCCGTTCCTCCGGATAAGCGGGATCGATCGGCACATATGCGCCGCCTGCCTTCAGCACACCCCATATCGCAATGACCGTCTCTGCGGAATGATGGGTCCATATGGCGACTGTCGTTTCTTTGCCGACACCGTTACGCAGCAGGCGATGGGACAGCCGATTGGCCGCTTCGTTCAACTCGCGATAAGTGAGTGCTCCGGCGTCATGCTGTGCGGCAATCCGTTCTGGCGTTAATCGTACCTGTTCCTCGAATAGCTGTACGACCGATTTGTCACGCGGATACTCGGCAGCCGTATCGTTCAGCTCCGTAAGCTGCCTATGCTTCTCTTGCTCCGACAACAGCGAGAGACTGCCGATGCTGGCATCCGGTGAAGCCAGCATCCCGTCCATTAATGCAAGCAATTCTTCTGCCATATCGTGAATCTTCTCTTCGGCATACACATCCATCCGATAATCCAGATCGAGCGTCAATGCGCCGGTATCGGACCAATCCTTAATGACCCACTGAAGCTCATAGGCTTGATGGCCGTTGTAAAACTCTACATTTTCGACAGGCGCGCCGTTCATGCTGGTGGTGAGCCTGGTATTGTAATAATTGACGCAAGCGTGATATAGCTGGTCATATCCCTTCTTCTTGAGGTCCAAATCCCTGACGAGCAGATCATAGGGATAGCGCTGATGGAAATAATTATCGATAAGCTCCCTTTGCAGCTGCACAAGCGATTCCGCCACCGACGTCTCCGGGTTCAAGAGGAACCGGAATGGCATCGTGCTGGTGAACATACCGAACATCGCTTTTTCCCTCTTGCCCGACCGGTTTAACACCGGGGTTCCTACAACAAGATCGTTCTGGTGCGTCCGCTTATACCTGTACGTAAAGTAAACCAGTATAAAAAACGTATTAAGCGACACGCCAGCCTGATCCGCCACTGCGCGAATGCGCAGGGACAGCTGCCGATCCAGCTCGATTGTCGTTCGCCGCCCTTCTGTCTGGAAGGAGTCAGTCGCAGCCAGTCCTTCCGGCAGCGCACTGAACTTACGAGACCAATAAAGTTTGTTTCTCTCGAATCGCTTGGATTGCAGATAAGTTTGCTCGTCGTTCAAATAGTGGAGATAGGACGGCAGCTGTTCAGTTCCTTCAGAAGCCATGCCGCCTTGCGCTAGTAACGTATAGTGATTCGCAATTTGCAAGGTCATAATCTGGGTGGACCAGCCGTCGCAAATGATATGGTGGCACTTGAACAGGTAGCCGCAGTCGTCCGCACTTATTCGGAACAGGGCAAAACAATAGAGCGGCGAATGCGTAAGCTTAAATGGAGCAGCAGCCTCTTGATTGATCCAGTCCCAAAACGCCGCTTCCGGGTCCGGCTCCAGCGAAAAGTCAAAAAGCTCCAGCGGCCGATGTGTATACTCCGCTACGTACTGCCTTGCTTCGCCATCGGACTCCTCAAGCTGCAGACGAATGCCATCATGGCTGGCAACAAAATGTCCGATTGCCTTCTCTAGCCATTGAAAGTTTACTTGACCCTTGATTCTTACAGGTCCGCCGATATTGGAAAGGGACGTGTCAGGGAAAATCTTCTCTAAATACCAGATTCGCTTCTGCGGATGAGAAAGCGGCAGAGCATCATAGACGTTACGGGAAACGTCTGGTCGCAAAGACATCCGAATCACCTCCGGGTTAATGTGTAACGGAACGTGAAAGCGGGCCGATTCATGTTGTCTAATTATAAGCTCGCATACGCCAAACGAATGGCGAATGAGATAACTTGTCCAAAGTGCGGGTACATATGACGTTGTCACGTTGCAAGCAGTTAAATGCTTGAAGGGCTGCGGGATCATTCTAGATGAATGCGGGTCAATTCCAGGTGGGTGCGGGTAATGGTCGTGATGGATTGTGGGTTCACTCTGGGTGTTGCAGGTAATTGTCGTGGTAGAATACGTGCTCCATCTCGGTGATGCGGGTAGTTGCCGTGGTGGTATGCGACAGGAATGTATGGCGGTAAGGATCAGTGCTTGTCCTGTTACAGGTTGCTCGTCATATTATGTGTTCATTCGACTTCACAGCGTCTAATAGATTCCGTAAAAAGTAAATTTAGTAGATTCATGCGAATTTAGAAATAATATAACAGAGTTCTTCTCCACGCGTCAACAAATGCGATACTTATATCGACAAGTTTACAATATTGCCATGAATCTTTCGAAAAATCTATAAACAAACATAACACCGGAACAGTCCGGTGTTATGCGGGGTTATAACAGAGACAGAAGATCCCCTTCCATCTTGCGTATCGCCGGTCTTGAACCGGCCTCCAGCGCATAGGTAAAGCCAGGTCTTGGGCTTGGCTCATCCTGATAATCCACTGTAAAACCGAGGCCGTTCGTGTAGAAAGAAATCGTGCGCTCCAAGTTTGAAACATTATACCAGATGATCAGTCCGACTTGTACATGATACCACTCGCTTTCAGGCAGATTACACCTTTATTCGAATAAGTGAATATCCTTGATAAGAACATGAAATGGAGGTTTATCCGTTGATTCCAAAATACCCGTACTTCGGTCACGAAACTCAGTGCAAGGAAGTGCCGATTACGTTTCCGCCCCAGCATCAAGAGAAGCAGCCCGGCATCGAGTCGCTCATGGTGCCAACGCCGATCTCCGACAATCCTGACTACAAAGGCAGCGGCAAGCTGGCAGGCAAGATTGCTGTCATTACAGGCGGGGACAGCGGAATCGGCCGGGCAGTGGCAATCGGCTTCACCAAGGAAGGCGCAGACCTTGCGATCGTCTATCTGTACGAGCGGGAAGATGCTGAAGCAACACGGCAAATGGCGGCTCGGTACGGAAGGCGCTGCCTGCTTATTGAAGGCGATCTTCGACAGCCCGCATTCTCCGCCGAGGTTATCCGGCTGACGCTGACACATTACGGGAGGCTCGACACGCTTGTGCTGAACCAGGCCGTCCAGTTCCCCCAGAAATCGATTGCAGATATTTCCCATGCGCAGCTGGAGGATACGTATCGCACGAATATATTCCCGCACTTCTATATGGTGCAAGCCGCGCTTCCCTATCTCGCGCCGGGCAGCACGATCATTAACACCGCTTCAGTAACAGCCTACGCAGGAGCACCGCTGCTCGTCGATTACTCCTCCACGAAAGGAGCGATGGTATCCTTTACTCGTTCCTTGGCGCTGCAGCTTGTAGAGAAAGGCATTCGGGTCAATGCCGTTGCACCTGGACCGATCTGGACGCCACTGATCGTCTCCAGCTATTCGGCAGATTATGTGAAAACCTTCGGACTGGAGACACCGATGAAACGGGCCGGACAACCGTTCGAGCTGGCGCCGGCATACATCTATCTGGCTTCGGATGATTCCTCGTTTGTCACCGGCCAAGTCCTTCATGTCAATGGCGGCATTATGACGGAAACTTAACGATAAGCCGGTCACCGCTATACTGGCTAACGGACAGGACGGGTATCGCATTCCTACTTAGTATGCCACGCCCGTCCTTGCTTTTCATCTGTCATATAAAGAAGCTCTTAATGATGCACGCTACTCCCCATTATTTTACGAGGCCACATTTTTCAGATTGCTGCGGCTTTGTTTGTTTACATACCGTTCACATCCATAATAAAAGGTTGCTTATATGCAAATATGCCTATTAGCTGTCTATCCCCAGACCTAAGGCTCAAGCGCTTGATCCATAGATAGCTGGTATCGGAATATCCAGCAGCGTCGTTTCTCCTTCATTGCTATAATAAATTGAAAACGCACTAGGAAAGGGCTGTTACGAATGAAAATTGTCGTCCTGGCCGATACGCATATGCCTAGAATGGCTAAAAAACTACCAGAGCGATTGCTGGCTGAGCTTGCGAATACGGAAGCGATTATTCATGCGGGAGACTGGTCCAGCATGGCTGTGTATGAGCAATTGGCAGCGTTCGCCCCCACCTACGGAGTAGCCGGCAATAATGACGGTGAAGTGCTTCAAGCCAAATTCGGCACAAGCCGCCTGCTTCAATTCGGACCTTGGCGGATCGGTCTTGTTCATGGACACGGAGCGTCCAAACGGGCTTCGACGGAATCCCACGCCATTGCGGCCTTTAAGGATACGCCCGTGCATATTCTCATCTACGGCCATTCCCACATTCCCGTACTGAAACAGGTCGACAACCTAATCATATTCAACCCCGGTTCGCCGACGGACAAACGAAGACAGCCGCTTTATTCCTTCGGGATCATCGACTTTGAAGACAGCGAGCAGCCGATCAGACATGTGTATTATGCCGATAAATCATAAGCGCAGGACGCCAAAACACCCCGGGCTGCACTTCAGCAGGCTGGGGTGTTCACGAATAACTGATTAACTTCGGCGGCTTCTAGCTTTCGTAATTGAACTGCCAGCCAATGCCGTATTTATCGGTCAAATAACCGTAGTAGGGACTCCAAGTTGTCTCTTGCAGCTCCAATTCGACCTTGCCGCCTTGCTTCAGCTTATCGAATGCATCTTTGATGGCTTCCTTGTCAGAGCTTACATAAGCGAGTGAGAAGTTGTTTCCCTGCTGGAACGGCCGTCCCGGGAAGTTGTCCGAGAACATAAGCGTGCTGCCCGCGATTTTCAATTGAGTATGCATTACCAGATTTTCCGTCCCTGGCGGAATGTTGGATTCCGGATTGGAACCAAATGTTAGAATAGTAGGTTCCTCCAGCCCGAATACGCTAGCATAAAACAGGGCAACCTCTCTCGTATTCCCGTCAAAATTCAGATAAGGATTCAATGACACCCTTTTCACCCCCTAACTGGTAATTTGATCAAATCAACCGCTAAACATACATCACATATAAGCTTTCTGCTATTGTGCCCCACGCTTCCCTTCATCCAAGGTTCGAGCCTGCTGCTTGGTTACCAGATCAAGCATATACGCTTTCATATCAACGATGCGCAGCTGCGGAGGTTTATGATCGGTTCCGCTAATAATAAGGGGAACCAGCGACTCCATCCGGCGCATCGCTCCATGCCCTCCCCCGCCCTTATGGGTAGGTGAGCTTCGATCGGCTAGCTCATAACCCGGCTTCGCCGTGACGACAACATAGCTGCCAGAATGCGAATGCAATGCGCCCGATAAACGCCTTAATCCGTCAGGGAATTGTCCGTAGGCTACAGTCAGCTTACCCTTATCGATGTGAAGATCGAGCACTGATTCGTCGTTTTGCACTTGCCAGCTCTGCTTGTAAGTGTCGGTCAGTCTGCCGCCAGCCCGATAATCAAGCTGCTTGCCAGTTGCCCCTTGAACGACATGAATCCACTCCCTCTCCTTCCAGGCTGCAAAATCAATGCGCGGATCAGCAGCGATACGGCGGGAGAGCGCTTCTGCCGATAGGTTGGCACTAACGGAATACACATATGCCATTGTTTCATTAACGGCCATGATAACCTCTGTATCATCGGAGAGCTCTTCTCCGGGCTTCATGACATTGAGATCCCCCAGAAGCGTCGACAGTTCGATTACCGGTTGGCGCTCGGCCTCATGGATAGGGGTCATGCCGCTATCCCCCATGATAATCATGACCGCTTCCTCCAATGCCTTCTCCGGCGATCCGAAAGCTTGCAGCAGTTCTCCCAGCTGTTGATCTGTCTTGATCACTCCCTTCGATTCGGCAGGACCGTTCCGATGCAGCTTCTGATCCAGATCAGGCAAATACACGTACAGAAAATCAGGCAATATTTTGGCGCGCACCAAATACTTGACCGTTTCAATGGCATATTCATTGTTTAGACCCAGGCGGCCCATTACGCCCTCTGGCAAATCCTTGGCATCCTTCAGGGGGTTGGACAGCACGCCGAGCGACATGAAAGGCGGACCCTTCACGCTTAACTCGGCTGGCAGCCAGGCAGCCGCTTGTATCCAAGCCGGAATGGACAACTGATGATCATGATTCCCCCGGTATATCAATCCGTTGACGGAGCCCGACTTATAGCCAAGCCGGTCCAATTCTTCATACACAGTTGTTATTTTGCGGCTCAAATGGTCGCTGTTCAGATGAATCAACGCATCAGCCAGCACCGGGTTGACGCCATGTCGCAGCACCTCCATCGGTCCCGTCCCGTAATTGATCAGCTTCCGCCCTTCGGAAGAATACCACACCAGACCAGGTACATGATGCTGATCAGGATAGGCTCCGGTCAGGAGCGAGCTATCTATCGTAACCGACATCGTAGGAAACGAGCTGACCATCCCGGGATAATATTGACCATGTTCAATAAGATATTGAAATGAAGGAAGCTGATTGGCCCGAATGCCGCGATCGATGCTCGCAGACATCAACGAGTCAACGACAAGCATAATGACTTTTTTTGCTTTCGTCCCGGAATCCGACTTCACATGCAGCAAATCCTGCTCCTTCGGCGCCTGGCTCTGGCATCCCAATAAAAGCATAATAACTGCAATAACCGCAATTGCTTTCATACCTGTGCCTCCGATATTCATTTCTTCGTAATGTCATTTTGTCACGGATTCCCAATCTGCATTCCGCACAAAAAATCCCAGCCCCATTATATGTACCCCGACCTAAGCAGGGGGAAAACCTAATCAAAGGTCTATTACATAAGAGGACCTACATCCGGTATAGTGAACTACGGAAGAACAATATTAGGGGGTTTACACGTATGTCTGAAGCCGTACTGCAGCTTCGCAATCTTACCAAAACAATCGGCATGCGAAAAATAGTCGATAATCTCACCTTCGATGTTCCCGCTGGGGAAATATTCGGATTTCTAGGGCCTAACGGCGCCGGCAAAACCACAACCATTCGTATGATTGTAGGGTTAATCTCGATGTCCAAGGGCGAAGCCATCATCAAAGGCGTATCCGTACGCTCACACTTCGAGCTCGCGATGACGCATGTTGGCGCGATTGTCGAGAACCCGGAAATGTATAAATTTCTGACGGGCTATCAAAACCTGGTTCACTACGCACGCCGCCATAATGGCATTACCAAAGAAAGAATCAATGAAGTCGTGACGCTGCTGGGACTGCAGAACCGGATTCATGAGAAAGTAAAACGCTACTCCCTTGGCATGCGCCAGCGGCTGGGCGTCGCCCAGGCTATCCTCCATCGCCCGTCCCTGCTTATTCTGGACGAGCCGACGAACGGTCTTGATCCCGCCGGCATCCGCGAGCTCCGCGATTATTTGCGCAAGCTGACGAAGGAAGAAGGCATCTCTGTCATCGTCTCCTCCCATCTCCTGGCCGAGATGGAGCTAATGTGCGACCGGGTCGCTATTATTCAGGGCGGTAAGCTGGTTGATATTCGTTCGCTTCAAGAAGCACGGAATCAGGCGCAGACGAAAATCGTCATTGAGGTTGGCGATCCGGCTGCTGCTCAGCAGCTGCTTGCAGCAGCCATGGATGGCTCCCGCTTAACCGTGTCCGGCAACCAATTGGAGTTGATCGGTGACAAATCCGCTATTCCGCATATTACAAAGCTGCTTGTAGCATCGGAAATTGAAGTGTTCGGCATTCATGCCGTACAGAAGTCGCTTGAAGATCAGTTCCTGGAAATTACGGGAGGTGAGATGATTGTCTAGCCTATCCAAGCTTGTTCGCAATGAAAACATGAAAATCTATCGCCGTTCCCGCACATGGATCATGATCGGATTCCTCCTGCTTGCCATCGCCCTGCTCAGCGGCATTATGAAATGGGATGAATCCCGAGTCGACCACTCCAACTGGGAGCAGCTGCTGGAACAACAAAATGCAGGTTTGCAGCAGCAACTGACCGAAAACGGGGAAATGGACAAGGAATATAACGCCTATCTGACCGAACAGATCAAGATGAACGAATATTATTTGGAGCATGACATCAATCCGCATCAGCTGTCCCTATGGAGCTATGTCAGCAGCTCCTCCAACCTGATCATGCTCGTTACGATTCTGACAGTCGTCATTGCAGCAGATATGATTGCCGCGGAATTCTCATGGGGCACCATCAAGCTGCTGCTCGTAGGTCCCGCTTCCCGTTCGAAAATCATGCTTAGCAAATATATCGCAACGCTCGGGTTTGCTCTGCTGCTGCTGATTCTGTGTTTTGCCGCTTCCTTCGGAGCGGGCGGATTACTGGCGGGCTTTGACGGAGTCAATCAACCGCTGCTAACGGTTCAAAACGGCATGGTCCACGAAGGCTCCATGATTATGGACACGCTTAAGACGTACGGATTCTCCGTTGTGTCGCTGATCATGTATGTGACGATGGCCTTTATGATCTCGTCCGCATTCCGCAGCTCGTCCATGGCCATTGCCTTCTCGCTGCTGTTCATGCTGCTTGGCAATACGCTGTCGGCTCTCTTAAGCGGCTACAGCTGGTCGAAGTATCTGCTCTTCTCCAACATCGATTTGACGCAATATCTCGATGGCGGAACCCCGCTTCGCCCGGAAATGACAATGGGCTTCTCTATTCTGATGCTCGCCGCCTACTATGTGGTGTTCCAAATCATCGCCTGGCTTCTGTTCACGAAGCGTGATGTAGCGGCTTAAACATTTCAAGACCAAAAAGGACCTCATTCCCGCATGCAGCGGGTTATGAGGTCCTTTCGCTTATTCAAGGCAGCCCTTATCTAGCAGCCCATAACATTCATAATAGAGATTCTACCTGTCCTTCACTACCAGCGCAACTTCAGAATCATCGACCCAAATCATACTATTGGCCGGAATATCGACTTGCTGCCCTAAGGATATAGCGACATGGTATGGATACGCATCGTCTGCCGAGCCAGCCGGTCCGCCCGTTGTCCCTCCGCCTTCGGAGGAAACTGCTGAATCGGGATTGGCGCTCGAAGTCGATTCATCTAATTCATTCGTATTAGCTGATACTTCATCCCCATTCGATGTCGAACCATCCGAAGAATCACTCGTATCCGGTGAAGAAGATGGAATGCTGGTGCAAGACGGGATCAGCTCCAGGTCAGAATAGGTGACAGCATCCTTCTGAGGCACTTGAATCTTCAAGGACTTCGGAGCGAACTTAGAGCAAGCTGCTGCATCCTTGAACAAAAATGCAACCGACGTTAACGCTGGCTTTCCCTCTTCTGCATCCAGCTGCTCAATAGAAACGATCAGCTCCGGTTCTTCCACAATGCCTGGCTCAATCGTCGCATCAGGCGTCGGCGTTGACGTAGCCCCTGGCACTTCCGCCTTTTCTGGATCCTCGCTTCCCTTTCCGCCCGAGGATAGCAGGATGCCTGATACGACAAGAACAATCCCCAGTCCAACGATGGACATGATCAGCGTTCCCTTCCGATTGCGGCGAAACAATCGCGCAAGCGGCGAAGACAGCTCAGACTGTGCTTGCTTCAGCACGGCTTGCAGCTTGTCCCCGCTCTGGTCGAAGAAATGCTTCCAATTCTCTCTCGACTTGAGCGCAGCGGGATCGTATTCCTTGAAGTAGCGTATAATGGCAGCTCGATAGGCGGCTGTAAGACCTCTTCCCCCATGAAAATACGGATTTGTCTCCGACCACAGGAAAAAACGGTAGATCGTTTCCTTCAGCGGACATTGATGATGCAAGAAATCAATCAATCCGTCATAGTCGACCATATCAAACTGGGAGCCGCGCAGAAAAGCTGTCACAAGCTCTGGAAAGTCGGTTTCCTTCAGCCCTTCCGCCAACATGCCGCGTCCGATTCCTTGCACCCGGATCAGCTCCTGAGCGGACAAGCTGTCCCATAGGTCCTCATTCGCATCCCTCATGATCAACCATTGAAAGAGAACATGCAGTATACGGGCCGTTGCGGACTGATTGGCATCGCTAAGCTCATGATTCCAACGCTGCATCTTCCGGGAATCGCTTAGAAACTTGGCTTGCAAGAGCTCCTCCCGGGTCATTCTCTCAGGCTCCATTCGCTTCAGCAGCGTCTGGTATACATCCCGCTCCAGCTCTCTGCCAAGGCTCTGTGCGTCATGTCCCGTCCGTTCATGCCCCACCGCTGCTGTCAATTGATTCGTTTGCTCGAATAGGGAGTTGACAGCTGCCAGGGAATAACGCTCTCTGGACAGCTTCTCATGAACAAGCTCAACTGCGATAGCGTACAGCTGCTCATAGTCATATACCTTCGGATAAGCGTCACCCCACACTACAATGGTCGGAACAATATTCCGAAGCGGCACCTTCTTTAAGGTAGATTGTAAGTAGGGGAAGAACAAGCCTTCCGCAAAACGAGGACCTGCTATAATTTTATGAAAAAAGGCTTTGCCGAGAGCTTCCTCTCGCTCAATTCCCTTATATAAGGAAGCCGCCGCTTCCTGATCCCCGTTTTTGTTGGCGTTGGAGATGGCATAGATCAGATAACCGACCAGCTTATTTTCGATCAGCTTGCCAACCAGTCTGTAATAATCCATGAAGAGTGATAAGATCGCTTCATCAGGGATTGCGCCTTGACTCACCTTATCGTACTCAAGATCGAATCTCGACAATAGCAAATCGCTGAGCTCCATCTTCGTATCCAGTGCGTCCGGTGTAGCCAAATACTGCAGTGCGCTGCTCAATACGGAAATTTGATGCTGCTCCAGCATAGCTTCATTGCCTTCAATCGCCTCATGCATGACCCATAATTCATGATAGCTCGCGACAGCAAGCGCTTTGCCTAGATCCATCCCCTCAAGCATCACGTCCGCAAACCGGAAAAACCGCTCCAGCGCCTCGCGATTGTCCAGATTGGTCCATGCCAAATTCAAATACGGCTGATCCAGCCCTTCCAAGTCTACGTTCATAATCCGCCCGTTCGGCAAATCGAAAACAAATTCCTTCTCGATCTCCCGGTCGCCCGCTCGCAGACTCCCAGACTCGACAAAGGTGATATGAATGCCTTTGCGGCTTAGAGGCTCCTTCGAATAGGTCAGAAATCCGAGTCTCTTGCGATAGGCGTAAGGCAAGCAGCTATAGAGCACACCAAGCAGCCCCTTGGCCCGCTCGGCAAGCTCGGCGATCGGTACGGGAAGCGCAATATATACTTTCTTCTTGCCGCTCAGGGATATCATAAGCGCATGCAGCAGCGCCTTAAATTCCTTCTCTCCCATCCCCAGCTCCGACAGAACCCCGCTTGCGGATAAAGTCCGTGCTGCAGGAGCTGCTAACGGAAGCCGTGACAGCTCGTTCAGTTCAGCCGCATTATCAAGCGGATAGCTATCCTCGAATAATGCGGACAGCCAGCTCCTGTAATCCTGCTCGGGATCGGCCTTATAACCGGCGGGAATGACGTAATGATGGGTGAAAAAGGTGCTCCTCAGCCCCGTGAAGTCGGCTTCACGGAACACGCTTCTGCCAAGGACGGTTTCTCCGTGCTCCAGATGCAGCAGATGCATCGCTTCAGGATAAGCATCGCTGTTCTTTTCGCCACTAGCGGTCAGCTCTGCGGGAGAGTCGTATACGCATAATGGATGCAGCGTTTTTTTCACAAAAGAAGGGTCTAGGCCACCAGACTTCGCGATCGTGTCATACCCCTCTGTCGTACGGAATATGCCGCGCCGCTCCCTGGTGTACATCTGCTGCTGTATCGATAAGCGGGGCGTCTGTTCAGTCACTATTCTCTTCTCCCCTCGATATAATTCAGCTTGTACAGCAGCCAGATGAACGGCTCGTCAACCCGGATGGGGCTTACAACCGTCTGCAGCTTCTGGTCGACCGGATTGCTGCCAAGCGCGGAGACGGCGTAATAGGCCGTTTCCTTGAAATACACGTCCATCGTGCCTTTGAACGGACGGTCTACCTTCTCGATAAAGCGGCGAATCTCGCCATCGATATTTTCGAATTCGGTCAGATTGAAATAATTGCGGTGCACCATGTTGTTGAAGATGTTGCTGTTCGTCTTGATATATTCGCCATCCTCGTCCTTCAACGAGTGGAGCATGTCGCTTTTGGTCAATACGACAGCTGTCGGAATGTCTGTCTTGCCGCTTTCTTGATACGCTATAAAATCGCCGAACATCGTCAGGACCACATCGCGCGGCTCGTCATATTGGGATACCCACTCACCCGGCTTGTCGCCGTGCTTGATGCGGATTTTCTCCCGAATAGAGCGGATTTGCAGCGGATCGACCATGAACAGGATGCCGGCTGAATTTTTGATATGCTGGCCATGCAAGCCCAAATAATCCTGCTCGACCATACCTTCGCCAGCTACATCGAAGAAAACAAGCGTGAGCGGCGGCTTCTCTTCATCCTTGAATACAAATTGGAAAATAAACGGCTCCTGCATCTTCTCCTTTTGGGTAGAAGCAAGCAGATCGCCGCGCTCGAACAGGGGCTCCTCGTAATTGGTGCGGAACTTGCGGCTAATCTCCGCATTCAGCGGCATGCACGCCGCATTGAAATGATCGGCCGTCGTGTGCTGAAGTGTATGGATAAGCGCCGTCATGTAGACCGACTTCCCGACTTGAGAAGCGCCAATAATCGATATGATGTTGCTTGGTACCTTGCCTGACGTTACTGGCAGCTCGTTATGGCACTTTGGACATAACCTTCTGCGCGTCAGCTCCCCGTACCGGTCATGCAGACCGATCAGAACATGATCGGAATAAACATGGGATTCGGCAGGCACATCCACCGGGTGGATTACCGCTTCGATATCGTAGACGGAGTCCAAGCCGAAGCGCTCCCGGTACTTGTTCAGCTCCTCGTCCTCCCCCAGCGCGTAGTCCTCGTCATCCTCACGGGAGTGAGTCGCGCGGAACACGACCTCATCCGGCGAAAACTTGCTGAAGCAATAAGGACATACAATGTCATAGAATAACGGCTTCGGCTTGCTTTCTGTTTTTTTCTTAAATAGATCCAATAAGCCCATGACGCTTCCCCTCCCCAAAGGTTTGCGGAGCAAACCTACTTCGTAAGCATAAGCTAAGGTTTGCAACGCAAACCTGCATCGTAAGCAATTGTTATGTGTTGTCCAGCTTATTATGTTGTGGCTATCAATTCGTACAAGTGGCCATGTCTTCGGATATCGGCCAGAAATAATCGAATATGATCCTGCTTGTCAACTTCGATCGGGGGCAATACGTTTCTTCCCCCAGAGAACGGCGCAACAAACGGATACATAAGTCCGTCCTCGCGATTGGCGGGAAATCCGCCATGCTTCTTCACATAGCACAGGACATTGCTGCCCAGCGCTACCTCCGTTCTCACTTCGATCTGGATGCTCTTGTGCTTGCGGAACAGGCCGGACTTCTCCGAAAGGGAATAATAGATCTTAGCCCTGTTCGCGCTAACTTCAATCCGGTTATCCCCATTCCGCTGCTGAAGCAGAACAGCCCCTTCTTCCCGCTCCATCAGAATGTAGACCGTAAATCGGTACATTCGGGCACGATCGAGCCGGCATACATAACCGTTATTAGCTTTATATTCCGATTTCGTATACAAGCGGAGGCTTCCGAGCTCGTCTTCCTCCGGAACATCCTCGTCATCCATCAGCCGCTGGCTGATATAGACCGCCCCTACCCCCGCCGGCCATATCCAGCGCAGTGTACAGCGGTCTTCCTCTATCATTCTCGCAAGTCCCGTGATGAGGGGCGAGCCTTCTTCTGCGACTTTATACTGCAATGTTCTCATCCCCTCGTTTCATTTAAAATCCGCTGCTGCGGTTATTCCGGCTTCTGCCGCTTCCCTCTTTAGGGTTTGCCGCCGCGCGTTCCCGGCCTCGGCGAGCATTCGTCTTCTCTCCGACTGGAATGACGAGCGTGAACAGGGCAATGACTGCGGCAAGCACAAGCATCGCGATGAATCGGAACAAACCGTCCGTAAAGGCATCCCCGGACAGCCCGGCATTCAAGATCAGACCTGATGCCAGACCGCCGACAACTCCGCCCGCTCCGAAGCTATACGCCAGGAAACGGTTGTCGAACATGATGCCAAGGGCGATGCCAAGCGCCAAGCCGATCAACACAAATGACAACAAGCGAATACCTTTGTAAATCGTCGGCTCCTCCGCCGCATTAGGATTAATCGAAAGCAGCGAGCGATTATCGATTGTCAAATAGATGGAACGGAACGCCGTCGACAACCCGTCAGACTGTTCTACGTCATAATAGGTGCCTCCGGTGGATTCCGCCATGTCTTTAAGCAGCAGCGTCCCCTGGTCGTAGCCAATCTTGAGGCCAATGGTATGAAGCGCGATGCCTTTGCTTTTGAGTTCATCTATTTGTTCCGTAATATTGGAATCACTAAAGCCGTCGGACATAAAGATAACCATCGTTCCCCGGTCGGCCTGAATGACCCGCAGCGCCTCTGTCAGCGCGCTGTAGAAATTCGTCCCATCCTCCGTCGGTTCGATCGCATCGATAACGTCGTAGACAGCCGTCTTCTGAGAGCTGGCCCCGACACTCACCATCGGCTGGATCAACTCGGCCGAATTGGCGAATGAGACAATCGCCACCCGTTTGTCTTTGTCCATCTCGGCAATGAGGCTTTTGGCAGCCTTATAACGATCGTTATTGGGATCGGTCTCCGTCATGCTGCCCGAATTATCAATGACCAGCACAATATCCCGAATTTTCTTGTTCCCGCCAAATTCAAGACCGTACACGAACTGAAGCGCTCCGCCGACCACGAATAAGAGCACAAGCGTCGCCGGAACAAGCAGCTTCCAGGATAAATCGGTATAACGCTGCCGCCAGGAATGCCCGTTCAAGCTAGGCGACATCAGCTCTGCAATGAGACAGAACAGACCGACGCTTAGAGCCAGAATACCGAAGTACAGGCCAATCACGACATAGCTTGGCCATGCCTCCGGCAATGCGCGCAGCACAACCTCGCCAATCGCAAAACCGACGGCCGCTCCTATCAAGCTGAACAGCAAAAGCAGCATATTTATTTTCCGTTGCATACGGACAGCACCCTCTCACCTTTACAATACAACTAGATTTCTTACCCGGTTAACGTAGCACGGGCAGCTCGGACTCTTCGATGGCATGGAACTTGTAGCCGTCCTTCACATATGCCTCATAGTACGCCTTCGCATTGCGGTAATACATCATATCCTCCATATGGAAGCCGCCCATCAAATGAAGCTTTTCTACGCTGCTGCTGCGATTCTCATGCAGACTGCCAAGCTTATGAATCCGTGACGATTCATCCATGCCGAAGGCGTACCGAATGAACTCGCTGTTCCGATCGCCGAAGAAGTACTTCTCCTCATAGCGATGCTTGTGCGTATAATCGAATAACCGAATATGGATCGCTGCATGCTCCTCCAGCATCCGGTACAGCTGCTCGAACAGCTCCTCCTTGGGCAAGGCTTGCCGGTTCGTGTAGGAGACCGATACGTTAGCACGGTGCAGTAATTCTTCCTCGAAGGACAACGCAAATCGGCTTGTGGTCAAAATATCTCTTCGACAAACAACAATGAGCCGCTCGATAAAGACCGACTCCTCCTGCTCCAGCAGCTCTGCCACATTGCCGATGTATCTCTCTTCGAACAGGATGGACTCCCCGCGCTTCTCCTCCAGCTCTCGCAGCGCATCAGCGGTAACTCGCTCATAATAATCAAATACATTTTGCCCGATATAATCATCACCGAGCGAGATGCTCTGCTTGGCTTTCGTTTTCAATTGTGCCCGCAGATCATGAAGCCGCTCGATCCGAACCCGGTACCATTGGTTCAGCTGCTCCAGCTCCGCCGCATAACGGCGGTAGATGACAAGCTCCGTCTCCAGCTTCAGCCGTTCGTACCTCAAGCCGTACACCTGATCCAGAAACGCGTGGATGAAAGACCGCACATTGCGTTTGTCCATGAATGGCACGCGCTGGAACTTCAAGTCCTCTACCCGGCTGTCATAGAGCTGCACGAGTTCCTCTTGCAAATCTTCGATTGCCCGGGTCAGCTCGCGAATCTTCTCTTGTACCGTACCCGTCACTTCGCCTCTGCTAACCCCCTCGTCCGTCCATTTATATAATTGGTAGAACGAGATTCGAGGCTCCTCAGCCATACTGCGGGCGAGCGTTCGCTTCAGCGCTCCGGCTACGTCCAGTCCTTCCAGCTGAAGCTTGGCGTTTTGTACAAAATGCTGGTTAAAGAAGGTTTCGCAGCTGCTGCCGTATAACGCATGCTCCGCTTGAGACAAGGTCATGCCGCGCAGCTCGTCATAGCGCACGCCGCTTGTAATGAGCCCTTTCATATCCGCTAGCCGGTCGGGCAGCGGAACTCTCTCTTTGCTACGAGCCGACAGCGTATGAGCATCTACTCCAAAAAATCGCAGCTTATCCGCCGTGCTCAGCTCCGGCCCGGACTGCAAGCGTACGATTACCTGGTCGAATAGATGGTACAGCACCGTCAGCGCGATCGCATAAGACGGACGCTGTACCTTCGCCAGGCCGGCCGAGACTAGCCCCAGCCTGCCTGATTCCGCGATGAGGCTATGCTTGAAGGATGTATTGTTGTAGCTTTCGCCGCTTACATGCATATCCGCTTGGCGCTGGCCCCGATTTTTGAGCAGCAGAATTCGGCATATGATCTCATAGTTTTGCTCCATCCCGTTATAGGGAGTCATGCCTTTTTCGTTCCGGTCCGACAACAGGTAGACCAGATCGAACAGCGGCGCCGACTGATGCTCGATTGGAATTGTCAGACCGTCGCCTGCCAGCAGAAGCGGTGCGCGATAGGAAAAGTCCGGGCTCTGGAACCGCTCGATCTCACGAAGGAAGCTGATGCCCGTCGCAGCGGCATAGCCGTACGAATCGGACTGCTCGCGCTCTTGAAGAAGAACGAACAAATCCATCTGGACGGACTTGAACAGCGTTCCGAAAATGGACTGAGCCAACAGCGCAATATCCGGCACCAGAATATTCATAGGATCATCGGCTCGTACAATGACCGCCAAGTGAAGACGATCGAACGACGCGTACATGCGTCCGTAATCGCCAATTGTATCATTCATTTGACGCAAGATGCGATTCAGCAGACCAAGCCCTTCCGCTGCTTGGTGAAAGCCGCTTCCGATTCCGGTCCGAATGGTTCGCTTCTCCTCTCTTTGCGGCGCAATCCCCGCCAGCGGGATGGTAAAGAGATTCGCAGCCTTGGCCTCACAGACGCTTGATCCGCTGGATACGTGGCCATACACCACGCCAGCATGGTTCGCCCATCTCAGCGCGTTGGACTTCATCATCGGTTCTATCGCTTGCTCTGTCTCATCCCCAATAAACAGGAATACGGTCGGGTAATGAATGCTGCTCTGGTCGTCTTCCGTCCCTTTCAAGCTCTGCTCGGCTGCCGAATAGTCGGCCGCAAATTGCTCTACCATTTCCCTCATCCTTACTTCAGCTTTCTGCGAATATCATGTAGTTTGGAAGCCATTCCTTTATAAAATTGATGCAGCTCCTCGCCGTTCGCCAGCTCAATCTTCTCGTATTCCAGTCGCTCGCGCGCATCCAGGAATATATTGAACAGCTCATCCAGCTTGGCGACCAACGCAGATGTATCTTCATTGGAAGTTACTTCAGATACCCGACGTCCTGCCTTACGCAGCAAGGTCGCGAGACTCTTCTCATCCAGACTGCGGAAGTGCTCGAATACCTCAAATTCGATATAGTTGCTGCCCTTCATCAGATTGGCGAATGGCGCCCATGCTTCTTCCTCTGCATCGCGGTCATAGACATACAGGGCGCCGCGCTTGCAGATCGTATCGGTATACAGCGCATCTATAAATTGCTGCAGCCACTTATCGTCGCTCTCCTGCTGGAGCAGCACCTCATCCAGCTTCTGAATGGCGGCCGCAATGGATTCCATCTTCGCCAGCTCCTCGCGCACACGGCGCAGCTGCAACGGCGAGCGAATCAAATTCTCTTGCGCAAGCTCTTCGGAGTAGCTGCCGAATATATCCTTTGCGGCTTCCAGCTCCAAGCCGCCTGCAAGCAGACGCTTCAGCTCTTGGGAAGCTCGCTTCACTTCGCCCATATTGGGCTTGGCGCTGTCGAGTTGCATCGCGAAGCCTTGCAGCGCGTCCGACACCTGGAACGGTTTCGTATAACGTACGCTGTACCGGTTGCTGAGCGGGTTGTCGATCCCCTTCTCCACGATGATGCCGAAACCAACCGCCTTGGCAAATTCCTCACGGATTCTAGCATTGTAGTCCTGCACCCGGCGATTGATATACGTCTCACCCCATGACTTTTCCGGAATCGGCGAAGGCAGGTAGGTCCAGTTCTCCTTGTCACTCTGCACTAGATGGCGCCCAATTCCCTCTTTGTCCAGGATGGTGCGCTCATAGCTTTCCTCGTATACCTTAAGCGGCGTATAGACGAACAGAGGCACGCCGTTGCGCGTATTCAGCCAGAAGATCCGGTTGCGCACTTCGCTTTCCTTAATCGTGAAGTGGGACTTGCCGATTGAGCTGTTCTGATAGTTGCGGATGCCGCGCAGAATGCTTGGCGCTTGAACAGGCACGGAGACAAAGCCCCATGATGGAACATGCAGATTGCCCGAGCTGTTGCTCAGATGGAACACCGGAATCGCTTCCTCGTCCAGCTTGCTGGCGATGTGGCGCTCTACAAACTTCTCGATCGCCTCGTCGTCGCCATATTTCATGACCAGGAACTCTTCCATCGACTTCGTAATCAGATCTCCGAACTTATCGGTCAGAAACTCCGAGATAGAGCCGACGATATCAATATCCTGCTCCTTCACCCACTGGTTCGAGGACTCCAGCAGCTCGCGCGTAAAGTCACGGATCAGATCGTCCCCGTCCTTGCTGTCCATGACGCGGCTAATGACGTGGGAGATATCCGGCACGCTGACGATGTTCCAATAGTAGGTTTTGTTGCCCTTGTGATCGCCTTGCTCATCACCGCTTGTCAGAATCTCGCCGTTTTTGGCAAAGATCGTATTGAGCACATTCAAGATTTCCGTATAAACGTTATAAATCCGGTTGTTCTCGGCATTCAGCAGCTCATGCAGGTCCTCGTAGAACTCGATCAACTGCTCCATCCGCTCGATATCCGCACGGAGCCAATATTCATTTATTTTAGCTTCAATATAATTGTTTTTCTTTTTGTCCTTCGATACGAAGGCGCTCTTGGCATCGCCCATTCGCTCGTCTGCCTGTTCCCGCGCAGCTTCGATCTCTCGAGGCAGCCGTTGCAGGTTCTCACGCAGCGATTCGATATAGGACAGCAGCATCTTCAGCAAGCAGAAGCCTTTGTCCGTATAGAGCAGACGCGACACATAGAACGGCCCTTGCTCCGGATGAAGGAAAATGCGGCGAATCTGCTCGTTGAAGTTACTCACAACCTCGCCGGGCATCTGCTTCTTCGCTTTAATATATTCCTCCCGCGCTCTGGCCAGGAAATTTTGCTCCAGCTCGGTATCCATATTGACGGCTTGCATCTTGATTACGTTGTTGTAGCTGAGCCGTTCGCTATGCTCGAAGCCCGGAAGCGGCTCAGGCACGCGGGAATCGAAGTTTCTCATCATGGAATCCAGGTCAATGCCGAGCTTATGCACGAACTTCTCGACATCTTCCTGGGACGGCGCCTTGCGGAACATGCCCTCCATCTTCTGGAACAGGCGGTACGCCAAGTAAGTCGTCATTTCCTCGATCGGCAGCACCGCCGAGGAAGCACCGATAATGTTGTAATCATAATTCGCCGGATAAATCTTGTTCATCTGTGCGATATTCGTCCGGATATTGCTGATATAGTCATGAATGGCGAATTCCTCGCCTGATTGCTTCTCTTCGCTAGAGATAAAGTTGGTGATGTTCTCCGCTGTCACGTTCATGCAATAGTCATACGCATTATCAAGCAGCTTGCCTTCTGTATTCGTAGCCGAGATCAAATGACATAGATTAAACGGCGGGAGCGGCGAATTAACGGATAAAATATTGCCATACTGCTGCTTGAAGCGCTCGCCTCTGGCATCCACATTCATCCAGTAGTCAAGTTCCTTCAGCGCGGCATAGCCGTTCTTCTTAATATATTCCCGCGTATGGTCGCTCAGGCTCTTATTCGCCAGATTAATATCCGGCGTGAACAAATAACCGAGCGTATTGACACGATCGATGCCTGCCGAGCCATGGTCGCGCTCGATAATTCCTCTTACGATATAGGAGATATCGAGGAAGGTCCCGCTGCCCGTACCGCCGGACAGGCCTGTCAACAGGAACACCATCAGTTTTTTGTTCGTGCCGACGGAGAGCGTCTTGATCTTCTTATCAATGCTTTGCACGACTTGATTGATCTTGGTGAACAACAGCAGTCGACCAGCCTGGCGCACGCCTGCCGCGCCGTTCATGCCGTCCGTAATGCTAAGCTCCGGCGACAGCCAATCTGTAATGTACGGTTCCAGTATGCTGCGGTTCTGCAACAGCCCGCCTACCTCGGCATTGGACAAAAGCACAAATTCGTTGATCGGATCCAGACCGATGCCTTTATACTTTTTGTTGCGGTCCTGTTCATTCGTCTCGAATGCGAGAAACTCCACATTATCCGGCTTGTCGCGCTTTCGCTTCGAAACTGGGTCTTCCGGAAGCTTGAAGCGCCGATTAATTTGATACTTCAGGCGAAGCAGCGCATCGATGCCCGTGCCGCCAAGACCGATAATGAGAATCGGGTTGTCGATCGTATCTACTCTGATCTTCTCGCTGACGATCCCTCCGCCGAGCGAAACGTCCAACTGCTGAATATGCTCTCTTACGATTGGTTTCATGGTGATCCTCCTCGATTGGTTATACGAGATATTCGATATAGATTGTTTTATCTACTTGTGTCAATGAGACGGTAATGCGGTCGCCGCTCTGCAGCTCCAGCTCTCGCCCATCCGCAACCGCCCGGCCGGACTTCTCTACTCTGCATAAGGAAGTGTTCAGCAGAACGACTCGGTCCTTATTCGCCGGCTTGAACACAATCTTTTCTGTCTCCTTCAGTTCCGGAGCCAGCTGCAGCAATTGATGCAGCTGCAATTTGCCTTTGAAATGGCTTAACCGCTTGTATTGCGGCGAGGATTTATCCCCTGTATTCTCATCCCGGATTTCAATAATCATCTGTCCTACAAATCCGCGGCTGCGCTCCTTCATCATCCCCCAGACCCAATATCCTACGCCAAGCAGCGCAAGAACCACGACCGCTGCGATGACAACCGTCCATATCGGGAACGGCTTGTCGTCCGCCTCTTCCGCCGGAGTTGTCGTTCCGCCAGACCCGCCAGATGATGCCGAGATCGTAATCGGCTCACTCTCACGGAAGAAGCTTTGCTCCTCAGCTTTCACGATAATCTCATAGTCCCGGGATTCCGGTATCTTGTATTCACCGGCAAAATGATCACCATCCAGCTTCATGGCGACCTCTTCCGTATTGCCGCTCGTTAAGTCTTTGACGAACATAACCGCGTTCATGTTGCGGTATTGCTCCGCATCGCTCAATCGCTGGCCCTTGCTGGCCAAAAACGCATTTAGCTTAACCTTATCGCCCTTGGAAAAGGACGTTGTCGCAAGCGCCTCCAGCTCTAGCGTCAAGTCATAGTTAAAAATGAGGTTAATATCGATTTTATCCTGATCCACGCCTTTGATCTTCAACGTCCAATCGCCTTGAACCGGCTTGATCAGCTTAAGTAAAGTGTAGCTCTTCGACGTAGCCAGTACAACCTTGTCTGACGGAATCGCAACGGCATTGCCCGATGGATCGACAAGCTTCGCCTCGACAGGCTTGGATGACATGATAGAGATATTCGCTTCAAGCACATTGCTGTTCGGTACGGTAATCTTCACATCCTGGAAGTCTCCGTTCGCGGTGAACGAATTGACCGGGACAATGTTCAGCTCCAGATGGCTGGCGAAAATTTCACTAAGAATTTGAGGCAGGTCATCGGCTGAATCGGTAACAAACGACTTGCCGCCCGTCTCCTTCGACAATTCCTCAAGGGCTGCTTTGTTCAGCTTTCCGTCCGCATTCAGACCGATCGTGTAGATCGGAATGCCGCTGTCATTCGCGGTGCGTACCGCCTGCTCCCTCTCTTCGTTCGACTGCGCTTCGGTACGGCCGGACTTCGGATCAAGCTCGTCGTTCCCGTCTGCAAGCAGAATAATAATCGGCTCGCGGTTGGCGCTGGCAGCCGCTCCATCCTTCAAGATCTGGACCGCTTCCTTCAGGCCAACGGATACGTCCGTATAGGAGCCGCGATTCAACTGGTCGATGAATGATTTCAGGTTTTGCTTATCTTCCGGGGAGCGAATCTCAAGCAGCGCCTTCTCGCGCTGTATCTTATCCGTATACGCCACGACTCCGACCCGGTCGCCCTTCTCGGACAACATGTCGATGAACATCTTCATCGCCTCATTGCCGATCTTCGCCCGGTCGCTGCTGTCCATCGAATAGCTCACATCGAGCACCAATACAGCATCGATCGGCGCAGCTCCTCCCGCGGCTGCTGTCGCGCCTGGCAGGCTAACACCCAGCAGAAGTGAAAGCAGCAAAGTTAGCATAATCGTATATTGAAGTCCTTTTTTTAGTAGATTCATGATAGTCCTCCTTGACCATATTGCCGAATAGGTTGTCTCAATTAGTTCAAAAGTCATCGTTAGTCACGAGCCCCGCTATGATGCTATACTAAAACCAAGTATAACTGAAGGACACCCATAAATCACTTTTTTTGTCATATACGGGAGGCGCTCTACATGGTTACATACGTTGTCATCGGACTGTTGGTTGTATTTGCTAGTATAAAAGCATTTCACTATCATTATCAAATGAAACAAGCCCCTTCGCCGAAGCAGCTAAGCAGGCTTGTGTTGTCTACACTAAGACGCGGGCAGAGTGATCACGAATGATAAAGAGAATAGCGGTAACTCTGAAGCCCTATAACCGCGTGCCGTTTGCCTATCAAAAGCTCAAAATATGTCGCAATTGCCGCCATTTCACCGTGCTTGGCGAGCAAGATTGTCTGTCCTGCGGGAAGGCTGGCGGCCTAAAGCCTGTGGAGAAGAAAGCCGCCGAAATTGTACGCAGAGACCAATGGCTCACTGGATTGATCATGCTGCCGCTCATCCTGGTTGGACTTATATTCAGCTCATCTGCTTTGCAAACGGTGCTGTTGATTGCGGCAGCAGTGGCAGCAGCCGCTTTATTATGGACGCTTTCCAAACGGTTTACCCCTGCACTTAGACGCATGCAACTGCAAAAAATGTTTCAGCAATACGCTTATGAGCTTGCATCCGGACTTGCGATAGACCATCAGGCGGCTATTCGCGTATTCCAGGAAGGCGACAAGCCGCGCACCTATGAGATGCTGCGGGAGATCGGCTCGCTGGTGCATAACGATCAGCTGAAGCTGGAGCAAATCATGCTGCTGCAAACATTCCAGCTGCGCAAGGATATGGATCTGATGATCGAGCCTCTGCTGATGGACAGCTTCAGTACTGATTTGGTCTCCTATATTGGTGAGATTGCCAAGATCAGACGCGAGCTGATCAAGGAAAATACATTCCGTTACGTGCTTCAGCATGAGATGCGCATTCTGAACATGCCTAGCGGCGAAGCGATACTGACAACTGTTGCCGGTGCAGCCGTTCGCAAAAGCCGGTATATGACGATGTATCCATATCTGCTCATCCGGTATGCGCGTCTGCTTCCGAAGGACCGTTTCCTCCGATTATTCAAATTCGCCAAGTCCGTGCGGTCGGGACCGCTATACGATGAGGTTATGCGTTTATACGAAGAAAAGTATAAATGGGACCCGGATTTTCAAAACGCCTGACCTTTCGCATCCGGTCGTTATTCATTCAGCATAGCGCAATGGAGCTAGATCGAAACCTAGCTGCAGTCGTAATCCGGGCAGGACTTAAGTCTAGCTTCTGCGGTAATATTTGTTAGGGAGATGGGCGAGGAAATGCCCTGCCAACGTTATACATCGGCACAAAAATGAATAGCGGTACAGGGATGTCCTCCCTGTACCGCCATTTCTGGCTTTGGTGCTATTAGTGGTGTGTGGCAATACTATTTCGCCTTCGAGGGCGCTTCCGAGCGTTTAGAGTTTCTCAGCAACACTATTTTCGCATTTTCACCCTTTTGGTGCGATTAGTGGTGCGTGGCAATACTATTTCGCTTTTTGGGGCGAGTTCGAGCATTTAGTGATTCTCAGCAACACTATTTAAACATTTTTACCCTTTGTGGGCGATTAATGGTGCGTGGCAATACTATTTCACCTTTTGGGACGAGTTCGAGCATATAACGGTTCTGAGTTACACTATTTTCGAATTACTACATCTTATAGATCGCCCCAGCGTGCTACAGTAACTTGCGTCAGCTGTGTGCCGCTTGTGACTGTATGAGCACGCGGCCCTACATACCCGCCGCCGCTAGATGTTTCCATTGAACCCCATGTACCTCTGGATAAGTTGAAGTGAAATGTAGTTCCAATCGGGACATTCAGCGTAATGCTGTAGGTTCCACTCGCATTTCTCGTCAATTTATAAGCAGAGTCGTTGACCGACCAGCTGTTGTTCAAGCCATGGACATACATGTAAATATCCGCGTTAAGAGGCGTATTGGCTGGTACCGTCACCTCGAAGGTCTGGCCTTGCAGAGGCGGCGCGGTCGTCGTCACCGCAAGCGCTGCGCTGGAAGAGGAGACATGGCCTGCCCCATCCCTGGCTTTGACCGTAAAGGAATAGGTGGTAGAAGCCGCTAATCCGCTAACGGTATACGTCGTGCCAGGTGTAACCGAGATCTTCACTCCGTCCTGATAGATATCATAGCCGGTAACGCCTACATTGTCTGTGGATGCCGACCAAGACAAGTCTACGCTGGAAGATGTAATATTCGCCGCTGCCAGCTGGACTGGAGCGCTAGGCGCTTCCGTATCGGATATAGCCGACGGCGCGGGCATGTTGTCGATCATATTTTTCAGATTTGGCAAATGCCCGATCTGGTCCACCGCAGGATTCGCCGAAGCCGTGTTGTATGCCGGATTTCTAAGCAGCTCGCGAACCTCATGAGGCGAGAAGGTCACGCCGTATTTCGCCTTCGCAATGCCTTGCAAAGAAATAACCGCAGCAGTAACAATAGGCGACGCCGAGGATGTGCCGCTGAAGGATGTCGTATAACCTGTAGTGGAGTTCAGGTCAATTGCGCTTAGCGTATGCACGTTATGCCCGAAGCCAAAGCTGTCGATGCGGCTGCCGTAGCTGGAGAAATACAGGCGGTCATGAGGCACTGACGACGATCCGGCACCAACTAGGATAGCACCAGAATCCTTGAAGTCCGGACTGTTCGTGTTCAATATATATTTGCCATTCCAATCCTGGTAGGTGTCCAGATTGACGGAGCCGTTAGCACCCGCTTCGACTACGACGATGCCCTGATCCGTCGCATAGCGAATGGCGTCAAACTCGGCAGGAAAGACCTCCATCGGCACATAAGCTCCATTGGACGTACTGGACGTAGATTGCACCTCTATCAAAATCACATCGCCCCGCTTCAGCGCCGGTACAGATGTGAGAATCGCCTCGGCGATATTGCTGGAGCCGTCGAGCCGTCTCCAAGAATTAATCAGCGGCTTCGCTTTGTTAGCTAATCCGACATGCCCGATCGTATTGTCTACCGCTGAGATGATGCCAAGTACAGCTGTGCCGTGAGCAGCAGAAGTCGGCATCAGAATGCCCGGAAGTGCCTGGATGTTGTGTGCCGCCAGGTCTTCATGATTAAGCGCCCAGCCCTGTTCGACATCCACGTACGAGATGCCTTTGCCGTCTCCGCCTTCTAACTGCCAGGCATATGGCGCATCAATGCCGAGCGGCGCGGCTTGTCCATGGGTCTGATTCGGATACAGCGGATCATCATTCGGCTGTACCGGCGTTGAGTTCGGCGCATACGGCAATGACGGGTCCGAAATGTTCGTTGGCGCCTCATAAGCCGCTTCCACAAGCGGGGACTTGTTCAGCTTCGCCAGAAGTGCCGTAACATCCGTTCCTTTCGGAACAGCCGCGGTAAAATATTGATGGAAGACTGAAGTCTGACTGCTGCTCGACAGCTGTGACTTTGCGTTAAGCGAAGTGAACAAACGGTTTAGCTCCAGACCGTTCAGATCGGCTAATATGCTGACATCAGTAGCATTTCTCGATGCCTTAAGCGCCTTCTCCGCTCCGTCTTGATAAGGAAGCTGCACCTCTTCCTTGAACTTGATTACAATTTCCCCTGATGGCTGCGCCGTCTTCCCGGTACTTACCGATTGTCCGTCCACCGCGTGGGCAGGAGTGAAACCTACTGCTAGAGTTAAAACTAAAATCGCGGATAATACCAAACTTACTATTTTTCTGCTAAACATGTTCATCTCTCCTACTCTCTATTTATCTGCTTGCTAGTAAAACCAAAAATAAAAGTCACACCTCCCCGGGAGAATCCTATCATTCTCAAAAATGGAAATATACCGCCAATAAAATATACATCCTGTCCCTTGTGAAGACTGTCGAAAAAAGATGAAAATTTCGTAAAAGTTAACCGATGCGTTTAATCGTCATAAAGTTGTCAAAACTAACCCTCCTTTTTCGCATAAAAAAAGAAGATTCTCACGCTGTCTCCATAACAAGCGGATCATCTTCTTCTGAAATTTCGTCCGTACCATCGCCGTACCAGTCTCGAAGCGACAGGATCGGCTTGATTCCTCCCGGAGTCATATAGAGCCAATCATAAGCTTGTTCCCGCTCGCCCACTCGGAGAATGACTCTGTTTTCAGCCACGGTTAAAGCAACGTCATGCTGGGGCAGTTCCACCAGCATCTTGCCGTCAGGAAGCAAATTTGAAAACGGCGTGTCCTCTGTCTGATCCTTTGCCTCACTTTTCTCCTCGGAGGAAGGAGTCGACGGGACAACCTCATCTCGTTCGCTACCGATTTCGCCACATTGGGCCGTGGAGGTCATGCAATTATTCCCTCGCTCACATGAACGCCCCTTTCCGTTCTCACCCCTTACAGAAAATAGAAATAAACCCAATTAAGTTGCGGCAATCTCCTGTTTGGACAAAAAAGCAAACAACCTGTCATACATGTATCCGGCTTCCTCGCCCAGCCAAATGAGATGTCCCCATGATTCCAGTTCACATACCTCAGCATGTTGAATCTTCCCTTTGACATGCCGCGCATGCTCAATCGACACGGTAGAATCATGACGGCTATGCAATACCATAGCTGGACAACAAATCCGAGCCAAATCCTCATCCTGATTTTTTTGAGTTTCCAACATATCCAGCTTAAAACCGTTCCCGGACCGTTGTTGTTTGATCATCTCGACAAAGAGAGAAACATCATTTTTCCCTGACCGTCTCAACACCTCATCAAACGGAAGATGGCTAAATGATGAAACCATGCTTTTGAACAGGACACGGGGAAGAACGTTGCCAAAGCCTCGTAATAGCGACCATATATATTTCTCCACAGCCGGGTTGAACATGATCTGTGCAACTTTGTGAGCCTTACTGTCTGTGTCCGGCCATTGTCGGGTAACAGCGGATTGTAATACAAGGCTTCTAGTCCGCTCCGGATAGCGTGCCGCAAACCTTATGCCGGTTGGTCCGCCCGCGGATACTGCCATGACGTGAGCTGACGCCAAACCCAATTCATCCATTAACTCCGCATACGCCTCGCATGCATGATCAAGCTCTCCGCCTAATTCTGCAGAGGTTGCTCCATAGCCGGGTCTTGAAGGTGTGATCAAGCGATACCCGTTCGCAACCAATTCTTGATAACCTAGCGATTCCCGGCAGCTTGAATGTCCTCCATGAAACACAAGAACCGAAGCCCCCGAGCCAACGATTGAAAATTCCAATGTATGACCTCCGCAAACTGTCAATTGACGAATGAGTCTATTCATATTTCTCCCCCTCAAAAGTGAATCATTATTTATTATTGGAGTATAAAAAGAAACGGGCTAAATAAAACTTTTTAACCCGGTATACCAAAACAACACATATTGTTGAACAATCGATCCTCTAGCCTCACCGTCGCAATTTTGACGCATGATTTCAAGAAAGCCTTCCAAAAATGCAACGGCAATTGGCCCCGCTGTGTCTTCGGAGAACTTAACTTCTTGCTTGAAGTCGTTGTAAACGTGTAGATGGCCAATAACATTGTCCCTCATCCACTCTCTCCAAATAAGATTGGCGTGCTCATGCTTGGTTCCCGCACTTCCGTCCATAAGGATCAGAAGCGGAATACGCACATCGTCTGCCGCAAGTTCATTTAGTGCCAGAACAATAGCTTTAAGCTTAAACTCTTCGTCAAGGATTGGCTCGTTCAGACGCTTCTGTGTCAGTTTCTCCAAATAAGGGTATACGCCGCTTACCATTTGATCGTACAATTTCTCCTTATTGTCGAAGTAACGGTACAAATTGCCCACTGATACGCCAACCTTGCCTGCAATCCGCTTTAGCGATGCTTTCGCAAAACCATGTTCCAAGAATTCATCCTTTGCATGCCGGATAATAGCTTGACGAATTTCTTCCTTTAAAGTTTGAACCATAAGTGAACCACCTTTCACTTTTGATAGTATACAAAGAATGCTGCTTGCTTGTAAAGATATGGATTGTCATTGTATTGCAGTAATGCCAAAGAGCCGTTTCTTCCGAAGAAGACACGGCCTTGGCCCACACGATTATTAAGATTGTGCTTACATATTAAGCGGAAGTATCCGCCGATTCAGTTGGAGTCGATGCGCTGCTGCCTTTCCGCTCTCCTTTGCCTCCAGGGAAGCCGCCTCTGCCGCCTTCCATTCCTTTATAGTCAAATAATTTTCCATTCACCAGCCGTTCCGCTTGCTCCTGGGCTTTTTCTTTTGCTTCCGCTGCTTTCTCAGCGGTCAGCTTGCCGTCTGCTGCTGCTTGGTCGATTTGTGCCGCTATCGCATCCTTGACCTTGGAGATGATGGTGTCCGTTGTGCTTCCTTTCTCCTTCGCAACGGAAGCAATGGTAGCACCATCTGCTTGCAGCGCTGTCTTAAGCGCATCCTCGGTCAAGCCCAGCGCTTCAGCTACAGCTTCCAGCCCAATTCCGCCACCTGAACGGATACCACCACCAAACTCTTGCTTCGTGCTAATCATCGTATCCAAATTGGACTCAAACTGCTGCTTCATCTCGGATTGCTGCTTTTCGAAGGCAGCGGTCAGCGCCGCTTTCAACTGTTCCTTCGACACGCCTTGGGCAGCCGAGATTTCCTCAAGCGTGCTTCCGGCCGCCAGCTTCTCCTGTAGCGCATCTCGCTCTAGGCTCAGCAGCGTCAGCACGTCCTCATTTACATAGGATGCGCCAAACCCATGGCCGCCACCAAACTTGCCGCCTCTGCTCTTCCCGAATTCCTTCGCAGAATCCGATGAGTCGGATTGGACGACTGCGCTTCCTGTTGTCGCTCCCGATTTCCCCGGAATCGCAGATGCGGCATAAGCACTCAGCGGAATCATCGCTGCCAGCGCCGCCGTAATACCTAATGTTTTCACATACCTGTTCATGTTATCTTCCTCCCTAACGGTTGATAGAGCCTTATCAGCTCCTCGTTCCCTGATCTTGCCAAGACCGGAACAATACCCATTATGGACAAGCCCGCTTAAGCGAACGTGAAGGGAATCTAAAAGGAAGCTTAGTCGCGCCTGAATGTTTGCTGAATGCAGGTACGGGGGGGGGGATCGACCAATTGGATCAGATGAGATGACTTTAACGGATTCAAGTCGATCCTATCGGCTTAATCGTGACGCATGAGTTAATTTCGAGGAATTAAGTCGACCGCAATTCGGTACAACCGACTTAATCGTGACGAATGATGCTCCTTCGTGGATCTAAGTCGGTCCAGCCGACTTGATGGTGACGGATGATGCTGCTTCGCGGATCTAAGTCGATTCAACCGACTTAACCGTGACAGATGATGCTGCTTCGCGGGTCTAAGTCGATTCAACCGACTTAACCCTGACAGATGAGGCTACTTCGCGGATCTAAGTCGGTTCAGCCGACTTAACCCGGACAGATGATGCTCCTTCGCGGATCTAAGTCGGTTCTACCGACTTCATCAGGGCGAATGTGGAGCGACACAGCTGTGTCATCATCCGCGAAAAACACCATATAGAAAGAGCTGTCCTTCAGTCATTTCAGACTGCTCGGACAGCTCTTCTTGCACAACTATAGAATTGTCATATTGAAGTATGGACAATTAAGCTGTCCAATAAGGCTGTCATTCGGTTAACCAAGCACCAAATGGAAGAAATTCTCCAGCGCGGCAACATCCTTAATGTGATGATTGCACGCCTCGCTGTCAGAACAAATATATTGGCCGAACGCTTTATAATAATCCGGTGACGCATTGGCCGGCTTCACTTTGGAGACGGCGCTGAACAACGCAAGTTCCTGATGCCGATTGCATAGGAAGCATACCCCCTTCCTAGCTTGCGTAAATCGGCCTTCAACCCCGGCGAGCTTGCCGTCCAGATCATAGACGAGGAACATTCGCCCCGTCCCGATATCGGTCCAGCCTGCATAGGTAAGAAAACGGCGGTCAATTGCCGCAAAATCCGGCGTTTTCAGCTTCTTCACCTTCGGGAACAATCGCGATGCATCCTTGGGTGAAAGCTGTGGAAATAGCTCCAAATAAGGCTCCAGCGACAGCAAATAGCCGTCGACTTCCTCCGTTGTCCGCAAGTCCGCAAGCTTGCCCAGCAGATCCAGCTGCTCCTTCGAAGCATCGGGAAAAGCTTCTGCAACCGCGGCGCATGCTCCAAGCCTGACCGACTCTGCCACTCTCCGGTCGGATACCGATGTGTTGGCATGCTGCACCATTCCGGCTTGTTTCTTAATCAAATTATACTGATGGTTTCTAATAAAGGGTTTCAAGGCTTTCAGCTCCTTATTTTTTGTAAAAAGAAAAAAATAAGCGCAAAGCCCTCTAAATTAGAAACGATAGGTTCTCATTCCAAGCGACCAAATATGGTTCGCCCATGCAAAGTATCGCCCCTAATTTGTGGCTTTGCATGAGCCGCTTCGAGTCCCGGCAAATTGATTTGCCATATGTGCCACCCCCCATAACGTCCTTATATTATACAGGATGAAGGATGGTGTGGCTATCGACTAAACGGATATACCTATTTTTTCACAACCCGTGATCGCGGGCTGGGGACTACGCGGTTACGGGATCGCAACCACCACATTGCCCTTCTTTCGGCCGCTCTCTACATAGCGATGCGCCTCCGCAATCTGCTCCATTCGATAGCGACGATCAATGACCGCCTTAAGTGAGCCGTTCTCCATAAGCTCCTTCAAGACATACATATCCTCACGGCGTTCAACGACCACACCTTGTCCTTCTACCGTCAAATAACGGCCCCCAGACGCCAGCGCCTTGGTGCAGGCGGATTTCGTGCTTTTGCCTACCGCATCAAATACGATGTCGTAACGCTCTCCCCGCTCCCAAAAGTTCTCTTTCGTATAATCAATGACATAATCGGCGCCCAGCGACTTCACCAGTTCGGCGTTCGCCGAGCTGCACACCGCAGTCACTTCCGCCCCGCTATGCTTGGCCAGTTGAATCGCGGATGTGCCTACGGCGCCCGATGCGCCATAGATGAGAACCTTTTGCCCGCGATGCATATTCCCTTTTCTGAAAAAATGCAAGGAGGTAGTCCCTCCGAAGGCTACAGCAGCCGCATCCTCATACGAAATATGAGCCGGTATCGGGGCAACCAGACTGTTCTCGGGAAGACACGCATATTCGGCATAACCGCCGAACCGCATGCCGGTCAGCGCAAACACGCGGTCGCCTTTCTTGAACTGGGTGACAGCCTGGCCTGCCAATTCAACCTCACCGGCTAGCTCGACGCCGAGAATCGGCTGTCTAGGTCTGCGAATGCCAAGAAATAATCGCATCGGAATCCAGAAAGAAAGCGGGCTATTGAAGGCTCGGACTCTGCAGTCGCCCGTCGTAACGGTCGTCGCATATACCTTGACCCGAATTTCGTTAGGCCTCGGGACCGGCTTCTCTACTTCGCTAATCTGCAACACATCAGGTGCACCGTACTTTGGGCATACGATCGCTTTCATCTGTACTTCCTCCTCATGACCTTTTGCCCATAAGTATAGCGCCCCCTGAGGAGGCGCTTATAGCTACTAAAGTATGGTTCTCATTAAACGGGACAATCCCCACGTCCAAAATAAATGCTACAGCAGCCCCAGCCCGCGTGCGCGCGCAACAGCTTCCGTCCTGCGGCTCACCTGCAGCTTATCGAAGATGATCCGGTTATGTCCCTTAACCGTGCTGAGCGCAAGAAACAGCCTTGACGCAATCTCAGTGTTCGACAAACCGTCAGCAATCAGCTCCAGCACCTCCAGTTCCCGGCTGCTTAGCGGTTCTACAAGCGGCGGCTTGCCAGAACCCCCGGATGGGAGGCGCTCTCGATGAGATTTCGCAAGCGGTGCCGTGCCTTTGAAATGCGCAAGCAGCTTGCCGATATAGTCAGTCATCTGCCTGCGCTTCGAAGCTTCAAGAAGAAGCCTCTCCATAGGCGGCCCTTCATCCAAAAACAACCGTGCAAAACCTTCGCCTTCCGCCTCGTCAAGCACTTCGAGCACAAGGTTAATCCCTTCATCCCTGCTGCCGCAAGTGTACAAAGCCACCGCTTGAATCGCTTTGACCTGGAGCAGCTCGTCCGCTCGGCCACACTCTTCCGCCGCATGGCGAAGCTGAGTCAGAACGCTAAGCGCATCCGCGACATTGCCATTGGCAAGCTGCACTTTGGCCATGCTGATCGTTGGCTCATCATCGTGGCGGAGTAAGCGGGCGGCCTCATCCAGACGCAGCTGACGAAGCAGCAAAGCGGTACGCACAGCTGCCAGCACCTTCATTTGATACGTAAAATGATAGTTCTTGGCAAGCTGATCAGCTTGCGACCATAGTGCCGAGGCTTCCTTTATCCTATTCCGGGCAAGCTTTACCCGGGCAAGGAGCAGCTTGCAAGCGACAATCCGATCCGTATGCTTAAGCAGCGGTGCCAGATGAAGAGACTCTGCCGCATGCTTCTCCGCAGCCTCCAGATCGTTCCATTCATAGTATATCGATGCCAAGCCTAGATGAGCCTCGCAAGCGGCTGGAATCGGCGGATCGCCAGCCAGCTCCAGAACCCTGCTGTACCAGTCCGAGGCTGCATGGAGCTGATTATCCGACTGGCGGATCGCCCCAAGTCCAAGCATGGACATCAATGTAATTACCCCATGCCCGATGGACTGGCTGACCGTCAATGCTTCCGAATAGGCCTTGCCTGCGGCAGCGCGTTCTCCCTGTAGCTGATAAGCATAGCCTAGCGTCCAGGTGGTCGCTGTTCGTACCGCCCGATTATCGGGATGCAAGTGCGCCAACGCCCGTCGGGATTCTGACATAATCATCTCCGCATCATGTCGGCTGACAGCGAGTGTCGCCCGGATCGATGCGGCATGGCCGATCGCATCCGATGTCCGTTCGTCTTTCGGCATGCTCTGCAGCGCTCTCTCGGCAGCCTCCAGATGACTCACAGCCTCTTGCAGCTCGCCCTTTATCAATTGTGCAGAAGCATACATCACCCATAGCGAGGGCCTTGTATCCAATTCACGCTTTGGCAGAGAGCCCAGCCATGCCAGCACAGGTGCAGCAGCTCCGCGAAAGAACAGAGGCATGTAGCCTCCCTCGGCGAGAAGCGCCGCCCGTTCTACATCGCCGGCTTGCGCCGCATGATGGAAGGCTTCAAGCTCAAAGCCATTCTCCTCATGCCAGCGGCTTGCACGCAGCTGCAACTCCGCCACCAGCTGTTCGCCCTCTTCCGCTTGCAGCCGTTTCCTGAGCAAGCCGACAAACAAATGATGATAACGGAACCAGCGCCTCTCAGCATCCAGAGGCACGATAAACAGATTGGATCGCTCAAGCCGCTCCAGCATTGCCTGACCAGATACGCCAAGCTCAGCTTCTCCTTCCCGCTGCAACAAAACATCGCATAGCGGTCCGCTCATCCGATCGAGAATAGAGGTGCGAAGCAGGAATGATCGAACGCCTGTATCTTGTCCATTCAGCGCTTCCTCGGCCAAATAGTCCAGCACAAAGGGATGGTTTTCATTAAAGGTCTGCATCGCCTGAAGAGCATCATGCTGTCCCTTTATCGACAGAGCGGCTAATTGCAGCCCCGCAATCCATCCTTCTGTCCGGGCTTCGAGCAGCTTCATTCCTTCCTGCCCCAGCTTAAGTCCCATGACTCGGCTTATGAACTCCGCTGCTTCATCGGAGCAAAAACGCAAATCCGCCGCGCGCACTTCTGTCAGCTGGTCTCTCGCACGCAGCCGGGACAAAGGAAGCTCAGGCTCCGTGCGAGTCGTAATGACCAGATGCAGACGATGCGGCAGCCGCTCCAGCAGAAATCCGACAGCGTCCAGTACCTGCCGTGAATCAATCACATGATAATCGTCCAGTACGAGTACACATTGCCCGGAGAAGATGTTATCCCATTCATTGAGAAGATGGGAGAGCACCCATTCGACTGGAGGCGTCTGCGGAGTTTGAAGCGCGCCAAGCACGCCTTCCCCAAGTTCCGGTGCCAGCGTGCGTAAAGCCGCGAGCAGATAGGAGAGAAAGCGTGCAGGGTCGTTATCCCCATCATCTAAAGACAGCCAGGCAGACGGAACTGGACTTCCAGCCAGCCATTCGCTGACCAGTGACGTCTTGCCATAGCCGGCAGGAGCCGAGATAAGGGACAGCTTCCGGTGAAGCCCTTGCTGAAGCTGCCCTGTCAGACGAAAGCGAGGGACATATCCGGGCCGAGGCTGTGGCATATATAACTTCGTGGATAGAATAGGCATGTTCATGTAGCCAGTATAATAAGGGGCTGTATCCTCCGTCAACCAAGAGCTAAGGCTGGTTTTGCCTACTCCCATAGGAGGGAGTGCCTCCGCGAAATGGCTAGTTCGCAGCTTTTTGCTCGTCGTTCAGGCTTTCCAGATAAAGCTTGTATTCCTCCGTAAATTCAAGCGCCTGCTTGAAAGAAGCAGAACGCTCAGATAATGCCTGTACGACCTCCTCCTTCGTCCCCTCCGTCAATACAAGCACGCCTGGCCTGCGCGGGAGACGGAACTGTGTATGATCATGATAGACCTGCACGACAATTGTACCGAGCGGCATTCCGTCCTTGTCATAGATTGTGCTCCACATCCAACGCTGCTGATCCGACTCGTCCTCGTTGCCCCATTCACGGGAAATATCGAACTCACCCGGTAATCGAGGCTCTGCACGCAGCCCGTTTTCCTTCATTTCTTTATGAACGTGGTTAAGCAACAGGTTCAAATACGTGCCATAAGCCATATCGCCCGCTACCTCGTAGGCGCGCTGAAGCTTATCAGCTTGCTGAGTCAGGATGTCCTGCCACTGTGATTCAATATGGGCATCGATGTACTTCCCAAGCGAGCCAATGACATTTTCCGTGCGTACAGCAAGCAAGCTTCCAAGCGACAATTCGTTATGATTCATTTTCCAACCACCCATTTCATTCGATTTTTGAAGCTTCCTCTCCAGTTTACTTCATTGATGCAAACGATAAAGTCTCACGGAATGAACTGAAGCCTAACCCTGCATTTGATTGCTAGAAGCGTCAAGTACTTTAAGGTTTTAATTGAATCCTACAATCGATTGGATGAAATAGCTTCGTCTCGACTTTCTTTCCCCATGCTGCTATGATTTCAATAGATTGAACGATCTAAAGGATGATTTTTTCGGAACCGCAAATGTCCATCCCTCGTAATAACGGTAAGCAATTGACTTGAATTCCAGGAGGAATTACGTATGATTTTGACCACAACATCCACAATTGAAGGCATGCCCGTAAGACAATATGTAGGCATTGTAACAGGAGAAGTTATTATGGGGGCGAACGTGTTCAGAGACTTTATGGCGTCCATAACCGATATTGTCGGGGGACGCTCTGGCGCCTATGAGAGCAAGCTTCAAGAAGCAAGAGACGCGGCGTTCGCCGAGATGTGCCAGAAGGCTTCGCGCATGGGCGCTAATGCCATCATTGGCGTCGATATCGACTATGAAGTCATTCGTGACGGGATGCTCATGGTAGCCGTCAGCGGAACAGCTGTCAACGTGTAACGCCTCTCCCGCGCCAGGTCTCCTCCTGCAATCCTTATGCATCAGATGCAAATCGATTACGATGGAGGAGGATAAAGCTGAACCGGATGAAGACAGCTTTTACTCATTTACGTACAACGTATAACAGGCATGACGCAAGAAAGCCGCTCGGACATCCGAACGGCTTTCTTGCTTGTTCCATTAATTCAATCGGTGCATCATCTCGTATTGGTTGCCGCAAGGATCTTCGAAATATACGGCATAATAGGTCGGACTGATCGGCAGCAATCCAGGTCCGCTAGTTATCGTTCCGCCCAGCCGCTTTACCGTCTCGGCAGTCCGATCAACCTCTACGCGATCAGCAGCCCAAAATCCAATCAAGTTGTTGTTCGGCTTATGATCAGCGTCTACTGTTATGGCGAAATAGGGAACGCTCGGCAGCTCGCCCTCAGCGGCGAATACATACCAGTCCCTGGAATGATAGGTGTGTACGAAGCCCAGCTCTGGCAGCAGCCCCTCATAGAATTCCCGCACCTGTTCCCAAGCGTTTACTCTCAGATCAATATGGCTGAATCTGTTCATCTCATAGCCCCCCTATTAATTCGACTAGCTTCTCCTCCCAGTAACGTTTCATGAGCTCCCTCATATAGACATCATCCAGCATCTCCTGATGGATGGAGATCGTTGTTTTGTCACCTTTCGCGGACAGTACATAGATTTGCAGACGAGAAGGGTTGTCCCATTCAGGTCGCTGCCAGGTGAGCCGAAGCTTATGGTAAGGCTTCACGACCGTCAGCTTGCCGAATATCCCTTCCTCGGATTGATAGATCTCTCCCTGATTCAGCTTGAATGACGGCACATTGCCGACCCACAGCTTCAAGCCTTCCTCCGATACAAGATAGTCCCACACCCGCTCCTTCGGTGCTGCTACCGTCTTTCTGACACCAATCTGCACGCCTGCATCCTTCGTTACGCCAACCGGTATCCGGCCCAGCACCTGCCCATACATGACGGCGAGCCACTCGCTCCATTCTTCCGAAGCCTCATATTGTTCGTTAATATGGGAGGCGATCCCTTCATGCGACCATTGAGGGTCCACGGACTGCTGCAGGCGGATGACCCACTCTTCCCATGTCTTTCCCGTAGCTTGCTTAACCTCTTGTCTGAAAATGGAGCCCGGCATCTTGCGCCCTCCTGACGATTAATATGCTTCATTATAAAACAGAAATACTGACAGGAACGGTCAGTATTTCTAGCTAAGATCGATAATATTTTTGCAAATCTTGGATGATATCAACCATGTGGCTTCTCAGTTCTTCGGGCTCGATGACACAAAGCTTCCCGCCGAAGGACAAGAGATAATACGCAATCTGTGTGTATAGCGACAGCTCGTCTACCCGGAATCGCGCTTCACTTGACGTATGCTCGACAAGCGCATGACCGAGCAGCCAATGCCCACATAGCTCTTGGATGGCTTGAGGCGACCCTTGAATGAGTACAGAGATCAAGGAGACATCAGAATCGTCGCCCTCACCCGGCTCGGACAGCAGGCTCCCCAGCAAATACTGCCGTGCGGAGAAAGCAGCAGGCCGTTCGAAGCGCTCAGGAGTATTTGCAATCCCGTCGATCCGATCTGCCCGGAAGCTTCTAAGCTCTTCGCGCAGATGGCAATACCCGACGACATACCATTTGCTTCTCCAATGGACTAGCCCGTAAGGGTCAATCCTGCGCTTCGTAGCGTCGGAATCATAACCGCTCGTATAGGCGATATCCAAGCTCACTCCCCCGTCTATGCCAGCCTCCAGCTCTGCAAGTATAGCCGTTAGAGCCGATGCCGCAGGCAGCTGGATGACTTCGATATGGGTCTCGCGCCGCTCCATCGACTCAAGCTGCTGCGGATTTGTATACCGCTTCATTTTCGCTATAGCCCGATTGAGCGCTTCTTCAGACGGATAACCCGATTCTCTGGCGAAGGCCGCCGCTTGCAGGAGCGCCTTCTGCTCCTCCTCGTCGAAGAATAGCGGCTCCAGCTTCAAGGAATCGGGAATGGTGTAGCCGCCATCCCGGCCGACTTCGGCTACGATGGGCACACCGGAAATGCATAAGGCATCGATACACCGATAGACCGTACGGATATGAATCTCCAGTTCATCCGACAGCTGCTTCGCCGTCATTCTTCGCCGCGACTTGAGCAGCCATAAGATGGCGAGCATATTGTCCGCTTTTGACATCGATGTTGCCTCCCTATCATCGCATGCTATTCGCTATCCTAATCTTACTATATATGGCTATCCGAGCAATAAAAAAGAAACGGTCAAAAAGCCGTTTCTTCTAAATTATTATCCATGATGGCGATGCCTGTACATTAAATAGATAAAGAAAGGCGCCCCCAATATGGCGGTGAATATCCCGGCCGGAATATCCAGCGGTACAAATACGGTGCGGCCGACGAGATCGGCGAGCAAAACGAACAACGCCCCCAGCAACGCAGATGCCGCCACAATAGCTCCATTATGATTGCCTACCAGCTTGCGGGCCATGTGAGGAGCCATCAGCCCCACGAAGCTGATTCCTCCCGCGATGCCAACCGCGGCGCTGGCTAGAATGACGGCCAGGATAATCAACAAAAATCTTTTCCGTTCCACCCGCATCCCGACGCCAATGGCAATTCGGTCGCCCAGCTCCAGCACATTCAGGCTTCTGGACTGCACAAGTGCGGCAATGCCGCCGACTACGACCCAAGGCGCCAAATATATCACATGGGTCCATGACGTGCCGTAGACCGTTCCCGCCATCCAGCCAAGCGCCTGCGAGACGAGGTATATCGGTCCTGCCAGCGTAAAATAAATCGTCAGCGCCCCCATCGCAGAGGATACCGATACGCCGATCATCGCCATCCGAAGCGGCGAGCTGCCCTTCCTCCAAGCCAGCGAATAGGTTATCGCAGAAGCGATACAGCCGCCAGCCATCGCAACGATTGGCATCCAGCCGACAGCCACCTGTCCGTTCATAATCGTAATAAAGGCTACGACCGCTGCCGTCGCCCCTGAAGTCGTCCCGAGCAAGTCGGGCGAAGCCAGCGGATTGCGAATCAGGGCTTGCAGAATTGTCCCTGAGATCGCCATCGCAGCGCCCACTAATACAGAAGCCGCAATACGCGGCATTCGCAGCTGGTATACTATCAGCTCGTACTTCTGCTCGCCGAGCCCAACCAGCGTACGCAGCACGTCAGATACAGGCACATGAAAGCTGCCGAGTCCGATGCTCAAGATGATAGCAATGAGCAATACAAGCGCCAACAGCAGCAGCCGGATCATGACAAGCGGCTTGCGATGCCGCTCCGTAAGCCTACAGTAAGATCGTCTAAATCTGCCCAAGCGCCTTCCTCCTTACGAGCGCCACCACAAACGGGACGCCTAGTACGGCTGTCATGACGCCCACCGGTACTTCTTTGCCATGGATCAAAAACCGCGACAGCACATCGGCGAGCAGCAAAAAACCAGCTCCCAGCACAGCGCTGTAAGGCAGCAGCCAACGATGATCGTTGCCTACCAGCCAGCGCGAGATATGAGGGATCATAATGCCGACAAAGCTGATTGGGCCTGCCAGTGCGACACTGCCGCCAGCGAGCAGCACGACTACGAGCAAAGTAAGGATTTTCACCCACACCATCCGTTGGCCGAGCCCTTTTGCCACATCATCTCCCATAGCCATCACGTTAAGAGACCGGGTCATGAGCATGGCAATAACCCAAGCAGCCGCCATATACGGCAACAATTGAACCGTATGATTCAGATTGCTGTTCGATAACGAGCCGGTCAGCCAATACAGCGCGCCTTCCAGCGTCTCGTTGCTGATCAGCATAAACAAAGAATTGATGGATGACGCGAAGGATGCCAGCGCCGATCCCGTCAAGATCAGCTTGATCGGCGTCATGCCCCCTCTGCCCGCTGTCGCAATCAGAAAGATCGCCCCGGCGGATAGGCCAGCCCCGATAAAGGCCACCCACATCAGATCGCCAAACGTAAACACCGCTCCATACCAATAGAGCATCGACACAATCGCCAGCGCTGCCCCCGCGTTAATGCCCAGTATTGAAGGCGAGGCAAGCGGATTGCGCGTCATCGCCTGCAGCAATACCCCGCTAACGGCAAGACTGCAGCCGATAACAGCGGCAGTCAAGGCGCGCGGCACACGGGAGGTGCGGATAATAAGCTGTTCGTCGCTTCCCGTATACGAGGTATATGCTTGGATGACAGTATCCAAATTAAAGCTTCTAAGCCCGAACAAAACGCTGGCAACCGCTGAGATGATCAGCAGCGCCAGCGCTCCGGCAAATCCGGCAGCTTTTCCTTTGTCGGTCGACAAAAGAGAGGTCATGTCCTTAATTCCCTTCTATACCGTTAACGCATGATGCTAACGTTGAATATTCGCAAAAACCTTCTCGATGTCGGCTACCAGCAGCTTCGCAGCGAGAATACCGCCCGCGGAGTTCCAGATCGCTTCGTCAACCTGATAAATTTGACCGTTCTGATTCACTTTCATATTCTGTGCGATCGGATCGGCCAGCCATTCCTTGGCAGTATCGGCAGCAGCCGTCTCGCCGTCTCGGTCCGATGCGAAGTAGAACAACGCGTCGCCATCGAGAACGCTAATTTGTTCCTTCGTAATTTCCTCGGCAAACTCCGCTTTGTTCTGCGCTTCCGTTCTCGCGATGCCCAGCTTGTCCAGAACCACGCCTGCGAAGTTCTGCTTGTAATACACTCTGGCTTTACCTGCTTGGAACCGGGCAAGCGATACTTCAGCCTGTGCCTTATCTCCCAGTCTAGCCGCCGTCTCATTCACCAGCTTCTCGAACTCGGCCAGCGCCTTTGCGCCTGCCTCTTCCTTGTTCAGCGCGCTTGCGAACAACGTGAAGTTTTCGATCATACTGTCGCCCAGGTTTTCGGTGAATACAGTAGGCGCAATCGCGCTAAGCTGGCTGTAGATTTTCTCTTGTCTAACCTTCGTGCCGAGAATGAGATCCGGCTCAAGGCTCGCGATCAGCTCCATATTCGGCTGCGTCTCGTCGCCGACAATCTCTACCCCATTCATTTGATCCGCTATATGGTCATACCAAGGATCGCCGATCCAGGACTGGACGGCTCCTACCGGTTTGATGCCGAGTTCCAATAAGGTTTCTGTTCCTTGCGTCGTCAGCACAACCACTCTTGCCGGAGTGCCTTTGATCAATGTATTGCCCATCGCATGGGCGATTGTTCTGCTCTCTTCGACTTCCGGCGCTTTCGTAGGTTCAATGGCTTTGCCGTCGTTCCCCGTGTTTGCATCCTTATTGTTACCGCATGCTGCAAGCATGGCCATAACGATAACTAACATAGCTGCTGTCATCATTTTCATCGTGGTATGTTTTTTCACTATTCCCGCTCCCGTAATTCAATAATGAGTATCATTATCATTTGATGATGAAAAAAAACACTTCTTTTGCAACCGATGCGCATGCGGTTCAGTAAATGTTACAATAACAACACTAATATAGTTGCTTGCCCATTTCAATAGATCGGGCTCCGAAATGGACAAAACAAAGGAAGTGTTACACATCAACAGCAATTTCATTGAAGGGCAGCAGCAATCGAAGGAATGGATCACGCTCTCTCTGCTCTATTTGATGGAGACGAGGGCTTATTCCGATATCAAAGTAACGGAGATTGCCAAAAAATCCGGCCTCGCAAGACAAACGATCTACCGAAACTATCGGGATAAAGACGATATCTTGTACGATTACCTCTGCCATCAATTCGACTTCTTTGACGACCGGATTAAAGAACTGCAGCTGGCTGGCGCAGCCGTGCTGATCGCTTTTTTTGAAATGTGGAAGGAATTCCTCCCTGGTTCCCTGCTGTACAACATTCAATTGTCCGATCGGAAGATCAGGCAAATCATATATCGAAGCTTGGAATATTACGTCCAGGAGAAATATTCCCCTACGTTCATGGCTCCGCAGACGTCGATCGGCGACATGCACTACTATGTTTTCCGTTCCCTGTCATCCGCCCTGCACGGCATCCTCATCGAATGGAGCCTGCAGCATTACGCGCAATCGCCAGAACAAATCGGCAAGCTGACGTATCAGCTTACCGATTCTATGCGCCAATATTGTATCCAGCATGCGACGCCATAAGCCACATGCCCGGGTCACTGCTAGGTCCGCCGCATATAAGCGCGAACCGTAATCGGTGCGAACACCGCTACAATAATCACTGCACCGATTAGCGAGATGGCTAAATCCCAGCCTACTGTGCCCGAATTGGTCATATCCCGCACAGCCGTGACGAGATGAGAGACGGGATTGATATTCACAAACCACTGCAGCCAGTTCGGCATCGTCTCCACAGGAACGAAGGCATTGGATAGGAACGTCAGCGGGAACAGCACGATCATCGAGATGCCCTGTACGCTGGAAGCGGTGCGGGCGATGACACCGAAGAAGGCGAATATCCAGCTAATTGCCCACGAGCAGAAGATAACAATGACCGCCGCTAGCGCTACGTACGCAAGCCCTCCTTCAGGACGATACCCCATCACATAACCCATTGCAAACGTAAGCACGGTCGCAATCGTATAACGTACCGTGTCGGCCAGCAGCGCCCCCGCCAGCGGGGCAATCCGCGCAATCGGCAGCGACTTGAACCGGTCGAATACGCCCTTGTCCATGTCCTCCCGCAGTTGGACGCCGGTTACGATCGATGTCGTTATGACCGTCTGTACGAGAATGCCCGGAATGATCACGGGCAGATAGCTTTGCACATCGCCAGAGATGGCACCCCCGAATATATAAGTGAACATTAACGTGAAAATAATGGGCTGAAGCGTCACGTCGAACAATTGCTCAGGCGTGCGGCGAAGCTTCAACAATCCTCTATAGGCCATCGTAAGGGAATGGCGCACAGACTGGAGAAAGCCGGTCCGGTTCTTCAATTGGCGATGCGCCGCTGAGTTCATCGTAGATTGGCTCATACGTTAGCCACCTCCGCTTTTTTAGTTTGATTTTGCGGCTGCGTCGCTGACGTGTTGGGAGAGCCGCTCCCCGTAATCGTCAGGAACACTTCATCCAGCGTTGGCTTCTGCACGCTCATCTCGGCAAGCGGAATGCCCGCCTCACGCAGCGCAATCAGCAGATCGGTCACCCCATCGGCGTTTGCCATCGGCGCTGTGATTTTGCCCGAATCATAGGCAACGCTCGCTGAGACATTCAGTACCCGCTCCACCATCTGGCGTGCGCGCTCGATTTGTCCTGATTGCTGGACGTTCAGATGCAGCGAAGAAGTTCCGACGGATGTCTTCAGTTCATCCACCGTTCCTTCCGCCACGACGCGCCCATGATCGATTACTGCGATCCGGTCCGCCAGTTGGTCGGCCTCGTCCAGGTATTGGGTCGTTAGAAGCACGGTCGAGCCCGTCTTCACGAGCCGCTGGATCGTCTCCCACATCTGGACGCGCGTGCGCGGATCAAGTCCTGTCGTCGGCTCATCCAGGAAGATAAGCGGCGGCTGGGCAATCAGGCTGGCTGCCAGATCGAGCCGACGCCTCATACCGCCAGAGAAGTTCTTCAGCGGGCGCTTCGCCGCTTCCGTCAAGCTGAATTCCTCCAGCAGCGATTCCGCCTTTCGTTTTGCTTCTGAGCGGCTAAGCCCAAGCAGCCGCGAGAATATAATGAGGTTCTCCATCGCGCTAAGCGATTCGTCGACCGAAGCGTATTGACCTGTTACGCCGATCAGCTGTCTCACCATTTGAGATTCCTTTGTCACATCATGTCCGAATATGCGAGCCGAACCCCCATCCGGTCTTAGCAAGGTTGCCAGCATGCGTATGGTCGTCGTTTTCCCGGCACCGTTCGGCCCAAGCACGCCATAGATCGTGCCGGCGCGTACGTTCAGATCCACCCCGTCCACCGCACGATGCTCTCCGAACACTTTCACAAGCCCTTGAGCCTCGACGGCCCATTCACTCCTATCCATCATTGCATTTCCTCCTCTATATCTGAGCTATAGCGATCTTAACGCCCTTATTTAAACGGAATTTAAACAAAGTGAAGAAACAATAAAAAAAGGCCAGCCCGCGGCTGACCTTTCCTGAAAAACGATAATGATTACTTGATTAAGCGCTTAGCCCCCTGCCTTCCGCCACCCGGACGCTGTCCGGACTTTTGGACAAGAGCAGCTGGACGACAATCATAGCCATAATAATGACAAGCATGGCGACAAGAGCAACCGTGAAGCTGCCGTAAAAATCATACAATCCGCCGATTAAGAGCGGCCCCATGGCCGCAATCAGATATCCGCCGCATTGGGACATGGCCGACCATGCTCCCGCTTCCTGCGCCGTATTCGTCTCCACAATCGGAAGCATAAGCGCCAGCGGGAACAGTCCGCCTGCTCCGAGGCCCAAGAAGATGGTGGCAGGCAGCATGGGCATATGGAGCAGCAGCATGATGATGCCGATTAGCTCAGATACACTGCATGCGACGAGGAAAAATCCGCGTTTGCCGTATTTGGCCACCAGACTCGGAAGTGTCATGGACACCGGAATTTGGATGATTGTAAATACGGTGAGCAGCATGGCTGCGCTTGCCTTGCTGTAGCCAAGGCTCTGCGCGATAGGCGAAAGCCAAGCCGTAAGCGAATAGAACATGCTAGACATCATGCCGAAAAACAGAGTCAGCAGAATGGCGCGCTTATTGGTCAGCGGCAGCCGGGAACGTACCGCGTTTGCGGCTTGATCCTTCTTCCCGATAAGCGGAAGCCACATCAGCAAGGCGAGGATGCCCAGAATAGCCCAGATCGCCAGTGTAAAGGATAAGCTTTGATCATGACGATTAAAAATCGGAATCGACAGTGCAGAAGCTGCGCTCGCGCCTACAGTCAAGGATACGGAATAAACACTGACAATACCGGGTTTGGTCGGGAAGTATTTCTTAATAAAACCGGATAGCAGCGGGCCAGCTAGACTGATGCCGATGCCCCCTACAATAGCCGTAATGACGAGGACGCCGACTGAACTGATCACGCCCCGAAACGCAGTAGCGCCCGTGATGAGTACTAACGCAATAAAGATGGTGCGCTCCAGTCCCCACCGATCCCGCAGCGCAGTAGCCGCAGGAGCGAAGATGCCCATGCACAATACCGGCAGCGTGGTGAGCAGACTGGCAGTCAATGCATTCATGCCGAGGCCCGATTGCATCGTGCCGAGCAGAGGCGCGACCGATGAAATGATCGGTCTTAAGTTAAGCGCGGCGAAAAAAATCGCCAGCAGCCAAAATAGTTTCTTCATATATGGTCTCTCCCTCTATATCTGTGTACACAAAGTATAGAGACTCCACATCCATTGATCAATCCTATAATTTCTATTATTATAATAGTAAAAAACTATCGTTCAAGGAGCAAGCGATGGACACTCGACATATCCAATATTTTATGGCAGTCTACGAGCATCTCCACTTTACGAAAGCAGCGGAAGCGCTGGGTATTTCCCAGCCTACCCTGAGCCAGCAGATTCGTGTGCTGGAGGCAGAGCTCGGCATGCCGCTTTTCGACCGGATCGGCAAGCAAGTTGTGACGACTGAAGCCGGCAAGCTGCTGCACTTCCATGGCGGACGAATGCTTCTGGCAGAGCAAGATGCCAAGATCGCGATAAGGGAGCTGATGTCTTCCGCTAGGGGCACCGTCCGTCTTGGTGTATTGCCTTCGGATTTAGACTTCCAACTGGTGCCGCTCTTTATCCACTTCCATTCCGAATACCCCGATATACAGTTGCAGGCCTTCTCGACCATTCAGATTTTGGAGGAAGTGCTCAGCAATCGGGTCGATATCGGCATAGCGCTTAGAACTCCCCTTGACAAGCGTCTGGTCCAAATCCCGCTGTGCTCGGAGCCTTACCATCTGCTCGTCCATTCCGGCAGCGAGCTTGCCAGCAGAGCATCCATTATGCTTCGCGAATTGGAGCAGCTGCCGATTGTCATGTATCCGCGCGGCTTCCTCGGCCGCGATCTGGTGGAGAAGGTATGCCGGGAGAAGGGCGGCTTCCAGCTCTCGACCGTGATGGAGACCAGTACAGCGACCTCTCTCCTGCAGCTGGTGCGAGCCGGCGTCGGCGCGACCATTCAGCCCGTGAGCCTGCTCAAGCAGGAATCCATGCGGAATGAGATTATCGCCATCCCGATCTCCGATCATGCGCCAATGCGCCATCTGGAGCTTATCTACGGCTCGGAGCGCTATATTAGCGAAGCCCATCGCCAGCTGGCCAAATGGCTGATCGATTTCTTCAGCAAATCATAAGTTGGTATATGGGCTCACCTATCAGAAAGAGCTGTCCTTAGTGCCCTATCGGCCACCAGAACAGCTCTTTGCTGTAAAGCTATATTAGCTTATGCTTCAAAAACTACTCAACCAGCTTCGCGCCGCTTAGCAGCAGCACGTCGTCTGCCGCCATGAACGTTACGCCGTTCTTCAAAGCAGCTGCTTCGATCAGCGTATGCGTATCTTCGCCTTTCACAACTTCAGTGCTGCGGGCAACAAAGCTGTACTGCTCCTGGTCGCCTTTCATCACCTTGATGCTGCTAGTCTCCGCATTCCATTCCAGCGTATAGCCGAGCGCCTCAACCACTTGGCGGAACGGAAGCATCAGACGGCCGTTCGCAACGTATGGCTGCTCGCTGGCCGCAAGCTCAAGCTTCTCATCATTTACGTACAAGTTCTCCAGGCCTGCTTGCACATAGCCGTTGTAGGAGTACGAGAATACCATCATTTTGGTCGTTTCCGCAGCTTCCTCGGCTCCTTCGCCTTGTACGATCTGCTTCCATACCAGCAGCTTCGTGCCTGGCTTCAGATTATGTTTGGTTACGATGTTTTTCGTCAGGTAGGGGAACAGCTCCGTGTCATCCGTTACGGTATACGTCGCATCCCGGTTGGTATGCACGATGACATTGCCGTTCTCTTCTTGCTTCACGTTATCGATCTCTTCGTAAGTTGGTACGGCAAAGTCAGCAGGAATCGACGTAAGCAACAGCTCAGCGCTTGTCATCGGAGGCAGGCTCATCGTCATAGCCGGTCCTACGTAAGCATAGATCATCTCGTTCTCGCGAATGTCCTTAATCGACTTCGGCAGGCCGCTAACCGCGTCCAGAATCAACGTGTCTTCGCTAACGTTCAGAATGATTTTGTCAAACTGCGCATTTTCATTGTTGTTCTCCAGCATGATGCGGCCGTCTTCCATAAGCGTAGCTGTACCGTAGACCACCATCGAATCCAGCCACTTCTGCTGCATGATCTCATAAGCCGGTGCGCTGATCGGCACAATCGGCGCGTTGATCGGTACGATCTGCTGCGGCACCTCGCTTGCGAATGCCGAAGCTCCTCCTGTCAGGCAAGCTACTGCTGTCAATGCACAAATGGTATGTTTCACATATCTCTTCATTACAATTCTCCCTTTCATGTTGGGTTATGGAATAAATCGGCGTAAGCTTCCTTGAACGATTCCGGCAAGACGTAACGATTGTCGCCGAGCGAGGCCATTCCCAGTTCCGGGACAACAAACAGGTCAATCGCCGTGCCATCCTTCAAGTGAAGCTTAGCCAGATAGGATTTCCCTTCGGACTGGGCTTTGGCCCACTGCTCATCAGCTTCTCTATCTCTATTAACCGCCGGTTCGCTTTGGCTAAACATCTCAATCCACTTCCGAACGTCCTTCTTCCGGTCGAGCGCATGCAGCTGAACACTGCCGATGTGATTCATGATGTCAATTTCTTTGGTCAGTCGTGCCAGCTCCGCAGCTTCCGCATATTCACGGGCCGGGATGATGCCGTTATCCGTTCTGCCGGACAACTGGGCAATATAATAGCGTCCCTCATGCCTCACAGCCAACCGGAAACCAGGTTCATACCCCGGAAGCGGATAGACCTCTCCGCCAAGCAGATAGGTTGTCGCGTAATCCAGCACGGCGTACCCGTCCTTGCCGCCATTCTCCATATCGGACTTCAAATCGTATATTAACGATCCCAGCTTGTCTTTCGCCTCCGGCATCCTGTCCGCCAGATCGTATGGAGCACCGTCATTCAGAAACGTATAACGGTACCCGTTATAGTTCATCATCTTCAGCGGACCAAGCGATACGGAAAGCGGCATATGCCGCGGCGTAACGGTAAATGGCGATGGCTGGGCTTGCTGAATCGCCGTAAGCGACGGAATAGCCGGGTCAGCCTTGAAGAAGACCGGAAAGACGAGCGCAAACGAGAGCACCGCGCAGCCTATGGCAGGAATGGCGATTTTGACACTTCGCCTCAAAGGGGGGTTCCTTCGTGCTTCCTCGCCGAGAATGCGGCTTAGCATGCGCTCCTTCTGCGTCTTGGTCGGGCCTAGCCTCGACATGCGGGCGATTAATTCCTTCTTATTCATATCGCTCACCACCTATCGACAGCTTCAGTAGTTTCCTGCCCGTATGTAGCCGCGTGCGAATGGTCGGTTCTTTTATAGAGAGCATATCTGCTATTTCCTTCGTGCTGTATCCCTCATAATAATGCAAGTAAATCGGCAAACGGTATTTCTCAGGAAGGGATAGCACTTCATCTAACAGATCGTCGTGCCTGATTTCTTCGGATAACTGCTTCTGATCGCTTTCTTCCAGTGTGACGCGCAGCCGTCTCCACCAATGTCTAAGCATATTTTTGCAATGATTGCGGGCAGTCACAATAAGCCAAGCCTTCTCATGCTCGGTGTCTTGGAACGTCTTGTCGGATCTCATCAGCTTTAAGAAGACAGTCTGTGTTGCTTCTTCCGCATCAACCACATTTTTTAACATCATGAAACAGACCTTGTATATCGTATCTGCATGACAATTGTAGATTTGAGCGATATCCTTGCCCGTACGCTGCAAGGCATCCTCCATGCTGCTGTCCCCCCTTTACTAGTAACACAATTGAGATAGGCAAAATGTTCGATTGATTTAAAAAAAATTTTCAGGTGTCGCATTTGTCCATTGTAAAACAACCCAAACGGCGATGCAGTGGTATGATTTGGCTGGGCGATTCCATCCTGCCGTCAATTCTACCGATTTGTTCATCTTTCCATGCAAACCTATCGTTATAAAGTGATAGAATAGAGTCAGCAATTATGGAAACCCATCATGATACTAGGAGCCTACCGAAGTGAAAGCACACCCAATACGTCTACTTCGCATTACCGGACTATTCGACGGCCTGTCGCTATTAGTCTTGCTTGGCATCGCGATGCCACTCAAATATATAGGGGGGATGGATAAGGCTGTCACGATCGTCGGCAGCATTCATGGGGGGATTTTCAGCCTATATGCGCTTGCCATCCTCTACGCTGCCCTGCGGGTCAGATGGAATCTGCTATGGTCCGCTGCAGCGCTCCTCGTCGCTTTTATTCCTTTCGGCAACTTTGTACTGGACTGGCAGCTTAAGAAGGCGCAAGTGAAATATGCGGTTAAACCTTTCAACTACGCCCTGCTCGTATACAGCATCGTCTTTTTCTCCTTCTTCGATCTGTTCGCGCAGCTGCCGGTCATGAGCACCTTCGCCGCCTCCATCGGCGCCAGCTCGTTTATCGTCGGATTCGTCATCGGACTTTATTCCCTGTCCAATACGTTAGGCAATATACTCTCTGGCATCATGACCGACAAGATCGGACCGTTCAAGCTTCTAATGGCCGGCCTTGTCTTATCGAGCGGCGCCTTGCTGCTGTATCACTTTGTCGAGCAGCCTGGCTGGCTTATCGTCGTCCGCATCATCCACGGCTTTGTCGCGGGCTTGATCGTGCCCGCCGCCTTCACGTTCTCAGCGAACACGACGGTTCAGAACGAGCAAGGGAAGAAGGTTGCCTTTACCGGCACATTCGTCGGACTTGCCGCGATTATCGGCCCAGCCTTCAGCGGCATTATGGCGAGCAAAACTTCCGTTCCGTTCGTCTTCACCTGCGTCGCGATGATGGGACTGGCTCTAGCCGTGTTGTCAGCTATCTTCCTTGGCAAGTACAAGATCGTGAAGAAAGAAAAGGACGAGTCCGCCGCAACAGGTCCGTTCCTGAATATCGCTGTGATGAAGGCATATGGCGGGGCTTTCTTTCTAATGTTCTCGCAAGGCGTTATTGCCTACCTGCTGCCGCTTCATGTGCAATCGTTAGGCTATGATTCCAGATTGAGCGGAACTTTGATGAGCGCCTTCGGCATCATAGCAGTTCTCATCTTCGTCCTCCCGACGAACCGCATATTCGACCGTGTCGCTCCGTCGATGACGATGGCGCTGGGCATCGGGCTGATGGGCGTCAGCCAGCTGCTGATCAGCCAATCTGACACGACTTGGGCGCTCTACGCCGTACTGGGCCTGTACGGGGTCGGCTTCGCCTTCCTGTTCCCGTCGATCAATACGATGCTTATCCGGGCGACACCGGCGGAGCTTCGGGGCAAAGCTTACGGCTACTTCTACGCCTTCTTCTCGCTTGGCGTGGTTGCCGGTTCTTCGCTGCTGGGCTGGCTGCCCTTCGACGAAAGCCAGGGCTTCCTCTTCACCGGTGCAGTGCTGCTGCTATTCGCTGTTGTCGTCCTCGTCAGCAGACGCAAAGAGCATGCGCTAAGCCAATAAGCGCCCTCTGCAAAGAAGACTCCCAAGCCGCTGTAACAGCAGCTTGGGAGTCTTCTTTATCTATACGCCTTCATCGGGTTCCGATACGGATCGCCTCTTCAATACGGGGATCGGGCTGTGTTCCCAGTTCCTGCTGAAGCAATTGCTCCAAATCATGATAATAGCGAATCGCCTCGTTCATTCTTCCGATTGCGATATACAGTCTGACTGCCTCCAGACTAATATCCTCACGCAGCGGATCAATCTGCAGAATGGCCTCAAAATAATGCAAAGCCGATTTCCGCTCCTCGCGCTCCAGATGAATTTTCCCCGCCAACTCCAACAACTGAATGAACTCGCGTTCGAGCTGCCTGCCGTAAGCGTCGGCCCACTCGTATCCTTTGCCGTTCAGGAATGGCCCTGTATATAACTCCTCCGCCTGCTCGATTAATCGAAGCACGCTTGCCTCTTGGCTCTGCCTGATTTGCTTGACCAGACGGTTAAACCTGTACAAGTCACATGTCATATGCTTCTCTTCAATCCAGATTTCTTTACGATAGGTTTTAATCGGATTGTCCAGTCGTGCTTCACTAATGGCCTTACGTATGTAATACAAGGTCGAATTGAGATTTTTATGCGCTTTCTCCGGCTCAAGCCCGCTCCACAACGTATCAATAATTTCTTCGCGGCTCACTTTCCCTCTATAGATGAGAAAGGCAAGCAGCTCTTCTGTTTTGGGGCTTCTCAGCTTTAGCAGAATTCGCTCTTCGTCCTGACGGAACAACCGTAAGCCGTCGAATACACGGACCGCAAAGAGCGGTTCGGGGAACGCCGCGACAGGCCTGCTCTGAATACGATCCAGCGTGCGCGCTACACGCTCTGCGGTTACTGGCTTCATCACATAATCAAGCGCGTTCAATTCAAAGGCTTGAACAGCATATTCATCGAAGCCGGTCACAAATACGATATGAATGGCCGGATGATGCTCCCTCAGTCTTTCGGATAAGGACATGCCGTCAATCTCGGGCATCGATATATCCAAAAAGGCGATATCGAGCGGATGCTCTCTGGCGAAATCGCAAGCATCCAGCGGGCTCAGAAATGTACCGTACACATCTACCGTTCCGCTCTCCGATAATATTCGGTTTAACCGTTTGACCGACAACGGCTCGTCATCCACTATAATCGCTCTAAGCATGCCTCATCTCTCCGATCTGCCTACGCAGCTTTGCCGGGATTTGGAACGCAACCGCCGTCCCGGTCCCTTGCTGGCTGCTAATTTCAATGCGCTGTCCATATATCAACTTAATGCGCCTGTCGATGTTCCACAATCCGACGCCTCTGCGTTCTCCGTCCGCCCTTAATGTCTCCTCAAGCTTATGCTCGCTCATCCCGCAGCCGTCGTCCTCCACCTGGAACCTGACCGTTCCATTCACTTCAGTAATCGTAATTACAACCTTGCCGCCCGCCAGATTGGACATCAGCCCGTGACGTATCGCGTTCTCCACCAGCGGTTGTAAGATAAGCGGCGGAATGAGAATCATCGTATTGGCTTTCACCTCATATACCACCTGCAGCCTGTCGCCGAATCGAGCTTGCTCGATATGAACATAGGCCTCAACCAGCTTCAGCTCGCTATCCAGCGTCGTTAACGAATCCAATTGCTTAAAGTCGAAGCTGCTTCGCAAATATTGTGAGAGATGAAGCGTCAGCTGCTCCGCCCGCTCAGGCTCGTCCACGCATAGCTCTGCAATGGCATTCAAGGCGTTGTATAGAAAATGCGGCTTGATCTGGGAGCGCAGGAAGGCCATTTCCGCATCCTTCGCATTTATCATCGACGCCTTCAATCGGGTCAAGCTTCTGACACGCGCCATCAGCTCCTCCGCTTCGAATGGTTTCCCGACAAAATCATTGGCGCCGTTCTCCATCGACACCTTCATTTCACTTACCCTGTTCTTGGCCGTTAGCATTAAGACCGGCAGCTCGAAGATGGAGAATCGTTCCCTGATTCGCTGAAGCACCTCATATCCCGTCATATCCGGCATAGAGATATCGAGCAGCACCAGGAAGAAGTCCCGCTTCGAAATTTCCTGAAGCGCCATTTCCCCTCGATTCACGACAACAAAGGAGTAGCCTTCCAGCTTCAAGAGATTGATCATAGATTGCAGATTGGCGAAATCATCATCTACCACGAGAATGGTCTCGTCGATTTCTCCCTCCACATACAGCGGATATTCCGGGTGTCGAATACCGGCTTCTGGTCTGGCTGCTGCCGCTTCCAATTGATTTCTGGCTGTTTTGGTGACAGTCAGCGGCAAAGTGAACGAGAATACGGAGCCGTGGTCCGGAACGGATTCGACGCGAATAGTACCGCCATGCAATTCGACCAGCTTCTTCGTAATACTTAATCCAAGGCCCGTTCCTGCTTCCGGAGAAGGGATCTGGTCGGAGGCTTGCTCGAACGCCTCAAATATTTTGCTCTGCATATGCTCCGCAATCCCGATGCCGGAGTCGCGCACCCGAACCTCGACCTGATTTCCGCTGACGACAGCGCTAATTTCCACATAACCTTGATTCGTAAACTTAATGGCGTTCCCGATCAAATTATGCAAGATTTGCTGAAGCCGGTTGCCGTCCGCATAGACGGACGCCATCGTTGCATCTACCGAATTGACCAGCGCAATCGTCTTTCCTGCCAGCAGAAAGGAGTGAATGCGAATGACCGAATCGACAGCCGCCGCCAGATCAATAGAACTGCGGTACAATACGATATCCCCATGCTTCAGCTTGGAGTAATCGAGTAGTTCGTTGACCAGCAAGGTTAATCTTCGGCCGCTGCCCATCACAATGGCGAGATTGCGGGCCTGCCCCTCGTTCATGGGTCCCTCCGCCCCTTTCAGCAGCGTATCCGTGATGCTAACGATCGCATTCAGCGGCGTCTTCAGCTCATGGGACGTATCGGATAGGAAGTCATCTTTGATTTTATCCAATTGCACCAATTGATTTTTCATGGCGTTAATCGTGTGATACGCCTCGAAGAACCGGAGTACAATGAGACCAATCATAATAAGATTAAAAAATACAATATAGAACTGACCAAGCCACAGATCTTCCTTCCAAGACACAGCTTGCAATATAATGTCCAACGAATAGAGGTTAATCGTCAATATCGCAACGTACCACAGCAAGGACTTGAGCCGCTCTCTTGGTTCGTTTCTAATGTACAGTCCCGCCACCTTGACCAGCATCCAGATCAGCATAAATTCATAGATCATGACGACATAGACCTGGATTGTCGTATAGGTGTGGATCGGCAATATCGCAATCAAGAGGATAAAACAGCCCAAAACAGCCGTGATCGCTTGTGTAAGCTTCAAGGAAGCGATGCTTTTCTGCAGTTGATAGAAGATGACAGCCAGTATGATAAAGCATGCGGTAGATATAATGTCCTTCGATTTATACATCACCTGAAACGGCAGATCCGGCAAAAATTGCAGGAGCGACCTCTCGCCGATCAAGCCGTGGTAGATGGCAAACAGCATGCAAATAAACGCGAAGGCCAGCAGGGAATAATCCCGTCTATGAAAGATAAATGCGGCGAAAAAGCAAATGAGATAGATGAGCGCAAGCGTGCCTAGTATGGCAAGAATGCTGAACTCCCGCATTAGCGTCTTCTCTTCATAAGCAACCATCGCTGTCTGCTCGCCGAAGTAGATCGAGAGCGGAATGCCTCCGTTAATATAATCATAGTTGGAGACCTGAACGATAATTTCAATTTCTCCTTGCTCTGCTGCAAATAGGCCAAACTTCGGGACATTGCCCGGCTTATAATCCACTTGCTTGCTTGCCGTGGCACCATCCTCCAACAGACGCTGCCCATTCACATAGATTTCGCTAGAGAACCGGATATTCGTCTTCTTGATCGCATAGATTCCGGCCTCAGGCACATTCCTCAGCACAGCCCGATAGGTAGCGGAGCCATATGCAGGCAGCGGGCTGCCTTGATAGTCGGTGCCGTTCCATGTGGACGGCACATTCATATAGATGCGATCCGATGGCAGCTCCGATATGGAAGACTGGAAGTCTGCTGGCGTCAGCAGCCGGTTCCAATAAAACTCCCATTCGCCATCCAGTTTGATTCTACCGTTGTCTTCATAGGACCAATCGGATAAATCCATTATACCTTGGCGAACCACCGGGCCGTCCGAGCGATTGCCGTTATCCATATATATCGATAGTGGAATTAATGAAATAGATACAATCCCAATGAAGCAAATCATTACTATTCTTCTCAACACCGCTGTTGCCCCTTTCGATGCCAGCTTCACCAGGTCTCGGCTTACGGCAAGTGCAGGTTTGGAGCAGTTCAGCTGTGTGTTTGCTTTCACTGCCACTATCGTAATTATATTAATCTAGGAATAGGAGTAAAGAAGTTTTTGCATGGCGCGAATTGTGCTTGTCCTTTTTCAACCGTCAATTGACAAAATCAGCCCGATCACATTTGGTGATCGAGCTGACCTTCCTCCATAGTAATTTACGATTAAATATGTCCGCAAGTCCGTATGTCTGAAGCAAATCATCTGCCGCTTGTACAGGCAGCCTATCCTTTTGTTCATCGACAAAAGCATACCAATTGCCAATAAACAAAAAGTAAACAAACAACAGCGCCTCTCTTCAAGCCATTCACATACAGATATGATAAGCGTGGTGAATCGATCGCACAAAAAAAGAAGCCGCCCTCCACAATGGAAGGGCAGCTTCTCGTTATAGGGTCTATTGAGATAACTTGACCAGGCTGTAGTTCTTTTTGCCTTTGCGGATAATGATGAACCGGCCGCCAATCGCTTGGCTTGCGGTTATTTCCAGCTCCAAGTCGCTTATTTTCTCTCCGTTCATGGAGATAGCGCCTTTCGTAATATCCTCACGCGCTTGCCGTCTGGAAGGCTCGATGCCCAGATCAACCAGCCACTCCACGATATTTTTGGACTCCGGCGAAGCCTCGTAGGTCGGCATATCCTTGAAGCCTTGCTCGATTTCGTCCGCCGTAAGTGACTTGATATCGCCGCTGAACAATGCGGCTGTAATCCGCTTAGCTTGCTCAAGCAGCTCCTCGCCATGAACGAATCTCGTCATTTCCTCGGCCAGCGTCTTTTGCGCTTCGCGCTTGTGAGGCTCCGATTCTACCTTTGCCGCCAGCGCGTCGATCTCTTCTTTGGACAAGAATGTGAAGTATTTCAAGTATTTGACGACGTCGCGGTCGTCGGTGTTGGTCCAGAACTGGTAGAATTCGAACGGCGTCGTCTTGTTCGGGTCCAGCCAGATCGCTCCGCCCGCTGTTTTGCCGAATTTCGTGCCGTCCGCCTTCAGCATCAGCGGAATCGTAAGTCCGAACGCTTTCGCCTCAGAGCCTTCTTTTCTGCGAATGAGATCAAGTCCGCTTGTAATGTTGCCCCACTGATCGGAGCCGCCGATTTGAAGCTGCACGTCTTCATTCTGGTACAGATGCAGGTAATCGATCGACTGCAGAATCTGGTAGGAGAACTCGGTAAAGGAGATGCCGCTGTCCAGCCTGCTTGACACAACATCCTTTGCCAGCATCGAATTGATGCTGAAGTTTTTACCGTAGTCGCGCAGGAACTCAATGATGTTGATTTTATGCGTCCAGTCGTAGTTGTTCACCATGCGAATCTGATTGTCGCCGTCTGTGATGAACAGTTTTTTCAACTGGGCGGACAGCGCCTCGACATTAGCCTGGACTTGCTCTAGCGTTTGCAGGGAGCGTTCTGTCTGGCGTCCGCTTGGATCGCCGATGGTGCCTGTTGCGCCGCCGATCAGAATAACCGGACGATGGCCTGCCAATTGGAATCTCTTAAGCACCATAAACGGAATCAAGTGGCCGATATGCATACTGTCCCCAGTCGGGTCCACGCCGCAATACAAGGAAACGGCCTTCTGGTTCGTCAATTCGCGGAGCCCTTCGGCATCCGTCTGCTGGTTAATGGCGTCGCGCCATTCGAGTTCGTCGATAATGTTCACAGCGATACACTCCTTCAATAATGGTTTATCCTAATACGATGCATGAATCCGCGTTGAAAAACAAAAAAATCGCCCCTTGTCTATTGTAGACATAGGGACGATTGAATAACCGTGTTACCACCCAGATTGCACCAATGGGTCAGTGCGCCTAGCGCACGCCATAGATACCGCTCTTGGCGAGTTATCGTTCGCCATACCGCTCGGCATTACCCGAGATACTCCAGAGTGTAATTCGCAAGGCTTCCTGTGTACCGGGTTCCATCACCCCCCGGCTTTCTAGAACAGGGAAGAAGCTGCTACTGGGCTCTTTCAACATATATCGCATATAAGATTAAGAGTTAGTATAGTGAAATCATGATGCAATGTCAACTACGGGTGAAAATGATTTTTACAGGGGCGGTCCAGCCTCACACTCGTCCGGCTTGATACCATTTTCTAAGCAGATTAATGTGAGCCTGATGATACCGGCTATGGTCGGCGATATGCCACAATCCCCAGCGGATAGTTGCGCGCTTTTCATTCTCATAGCCAAAGGGAACAACGCGATTCAGGTCTGAATCCTTCAAATGCCCACACACCTCATGCAGCAGATGCATGACATGATCGTACTCAGTTATCAAGGTATTCAGCGGAACGCCACAGATCATCGGAAGCCTGTTATTCGCGTCAATCATAGGTCCGTATTGATCCACTAATGTCTGCGGCAGCGGCTGCTCTTTGATCCGGTATACCCAGTTCAAATCCACATAGTGAAGATGCCGGATGAGCTGTGCGGTGCTGTTCGAGCTGCTGTCCGGTCCTCTGTAATCCGCTTCATCCTGCGACATGCCGTCCGTTATGCCTTTCAGCCGATCATGGTTTTCTCTGACTGCGGAGTAGAGCATCCCTACAATGGGCGACATGGTAGAGTCGCCTTGCAAATCACGAACCATTCGCGAAACCCTCCTTCTGCTTTCAACGTTTAAACTCACTCCACCACGATGCCTATTGCCTACCGCAAAAGTTACCACAAGCTGGCTCGGTTCGAGAAGAAGCTGTCATTCACCATATACGTCCAGGTCGCCGATGGCACCTTCATCTCATCACATTCTATATGGAGTTCGCTGCTCTCAAGATCTGCCTTCCTAAACACACCTGCAACCCCCTGGTTGATCCGCTCCTCTATCTCTTCAAAAGACTCAATAATCAGCTCATGATAGACGTCCAGCGGATTGCGATTGCCCAAGCTCTCCAGGTGGATGCTCTCTTTCAGATTCGTCACATATTCAAGATGATTCGACCAGTTGCGGTCCAATTGCACCAGCCAGGCCTTTTTCTCCGTCGCTTCTACTATACCTGGATTAAATCTGGCGCAGAGCTTCTCGTACAATAGCGGCTCCTTTGCCTTCAACACATGAGGCTGGCTGCGATTGAACAAAACATTCGCCCGCCCCGCATACAACTGGCTTCGCTGCTGCTCGATCATATCCGCATACTTGCTGAGCGTCTTGCGAAGTTCGTAATTTTGCCCCTCGACGACAAACTGAATATGCTCGATCAACCGTCGAAGCTTCCGCCCCAATAAAGGAGCGTCACCATTCCCGTCTACCTTCATATCGAGCAGCTTATCGCGCAGCCCATAGGTCACAAGCAGGTCATCCTCCAGGCTCACGATAAATTGAGATGAGCCGGGATCTCCTTGCCTTCCCGCCCGGCCTCGCAGTTGGTTGTCAATCCGCAAGCTCTCATGGAGGCTTGTCCCGATCACATACAGCCCGCCTAATCGGGCTACTTGCTTATACGCCTCTTCATCTCCGCGGCCAAGCACAATGTCGACGCCTCTTCCGGCCATATTCGTAGAGACTGTCACAGCTCCCAGTTCCCCAGCCTTGGCAATGATCTCTGCTTCGCTCCGGTCATGCTCCGCATTAAGCACCCGGCAAGGGATACCCCGGCTCTGCAGCTCCGTTCCCAAACGATTGGATTCCTCCACACTCGCCGTTCCCACTAGAACTGGACGCCCAATCTGATGCGAAGAGCTGATCTCATTCAGAATCGCTTTCCACTTGGCCTCTTTGGTGCAGTAGATCGCTGTAGGCTCATCCTGGCGGCGACATGGCTTGTTCGTAGGAATCGCTACGACCTCCAGACTGTAAAAGTCGCAAAACTCCTCCGAGGAGGACTCTGCAGTCGCCGTCATGCCGCTTATCCTCTCGTATATGCTTAAGTAATGCTGCAGGGTCATAGAAGCCAATATTCGGCCTGACGACTGATTGCACAAGCCCTCCTTAGCCTCCACTGCCGCTTGCAAGCCATCCGGCCATTGCCTGTTGTCTGCGATCCGTCCTGTAAACTCGTCAATGAGCTCAATCTTCCCATTCCGCACAAGATACTGAATACCCTTCTTTAACAACGCTTCTGCATGTAGACACTGATGGAGACACATCAATCGCTCAGCGTTCTCAAGATCATACAAATTGCCGCAACCAAGCAATTGCTCGGCTTTCGCCGCTCCCGCTTCCGTCAAATGCACGTTGCGCCTATACTCGTCCGTGCCATAATCGATGCCCTCTGCCAGCTGCCTGGCGATTCGAGGCATCTCGTCGCGCTTAAGCTCCGCTTCCTCCCTGGCTCCAGCAAGAACAAGCGGAATTCTCGCTTCGTCGATCAAGATCGAATCCGCTTCATCCACCAATACAACATGCTGGCTGCGCTGTACACGATGATTCACATCATAGACGAGCGAATCCTTCAAATAATCGAAGCAAGCTCCTCTGGCTGTCACATAGGTCACATCGGCTTCATACGCTCGCTTCCGCTCCTGCAAAGCTTGCCCCTCCTGAATGCAACCAACCGTAAAACCCAAAAAACGATACACCGGCCCCATCCATTCCATATCCCGCTTCGCCAAATAATCATTGAACGTAAAGATATGGACACCTCTGCCCGACAAAGCATGCATATAAGCAGGCAGGACCGCTGCCAATGTCTTGCCTTCACCGGTTTGCATCTGGGCCAGCTTGCCTTCTTGCAGCACCAGGCCGGCGACAAGCTGCGTGTCATACAACCTCACGCCTATCGTACGCGACACAGCCTCATTCACCAGCGCGCCCGCATCGACAAGCAGCTCTCGGAGCGGAGTCCCGCTGCTGACTTTCTCCTTTTGCAGCCGGGCATAATGGCGCAGCTCCTCATCGCTCCAGCGTCGCATATCGACCGACTTGATCTCTTTTACAATCTCCTTATAATTTCTAAGCCTTCGATCGTTAAATGGCTTGCTTAACCGTTCATAGATCTTCGTATGAAAAATATCCATACGCGCCTCCCTTCATGTGTGCACAAGCAGCGGGCTACAAGGAAGAAAAGGCGGCTTTATTCGGCTCCTTAAACGTTTGGAGTCTGGGCAATATCCGTTCGGTCTCACAGCTTAGCAAGGAATAGCTCTGAACATAATGATTGGCGACCAGCCGGGGCATGGTCCCGGTCCGTTGATGCGTTAGCTTTAATAGAAACCGACTGCCATGGTGGAATATCAAAATACAGAGGGGCGGCCGTTCAAGGTTTGTTAGAGCATCCAGCATGCCAAGACAAAACAAAAAGACCGCATACATCCCATAAGCCAATATGTTTCTCAGCTCCGCCCCTCCTGTCCGTACAAAAATAGAAGATTATCCAATTATATCATTTCGCCCCATGTTACGGATAGCAAGATGTAAGAAATGCAGAGCTTCTCTTGCTGCTATACTGTTTATAAGACCAGTTAAGAAGGGAATGGTAGAGATGGCTGATATCGAGCACCTGCAGATTGTCAAAGCATCCGCAGCAGACGTATACTTCGCGCTGACGACCGCGAGAGGTTTGTCCGAGGTGTGGACGAATGAACTAACGGTTCATGAGCAAATCGGAGCCGTTAACGAATTTCAATTCGGGTCCAATGATCTGACCAAAATGCAAATCGTCGAGCTGAATCCGGGAGAGCGGATCGAATGGCTATGCGTGGAATCGGACCCTCAGTGGGTAGGGACCTCCATAACGTTCGAGCTTGAAGAAAAGAAAGGAAAGACGACTGTTACCTTCCGTCATAAGGATTGGAAAGAAGTAACCAACTTCTACCGTTTCTGCAACTATAACTGGGCGATGTTCCTCTATAGCCTGAAGCTGTATTGCGAAGAAGGCCAAGGGATGCCTTATCAAAGACGCAAGTTTTAACGCGAAGTGCATTCCCATGAAAAAAAGCCGTCCGTCTGTCGATAGGACAGCTGGACGGCTCTATGATGACCGTTAATTGCGAATCAGATAATCAAACGCGCCCAAGGCAGCATTTGCGCCAGATCCCATGGAGATGATGATCTGCTTGTACGGACTGTTCGTGCAGTCGCCAGCAGCGAATACGCCCGGCAGGCTTGTCGCGCCGTGATTGTTCACGACAATCTCGCCCATGCGGGTACGCTCGACAGCGTCGCCCAGCCAATCCGTATTCGGCACAAGGCCGATCTGTACGAATACACCCTGCAGTTCAACATGCTTCTCCGCGCCTGTGTCGCGTTCAATATAAGTTACACCGTTCAACCTGTCGGTTCCGGTAAATTCCTTTGTTTGAACGTTCTTCAGGATCGTTACGTTAGGCAAGCTGTACAGACGATCTTGCAGCACGCCGTCCGCCTTCAGCTCCGCATTGAATTCCAGAACTGTCACATGACTGACGATACCAGCTAGATCAATTGCAGCTTCGATACCGGAGTTGCCGCCGCCGATCACCGCAACATGCTTGCCTGCGAACAGCGGGCCGTCGCAGTGCGGGCAATAAGCCACGCCTTTATTCTTGAACTCTTCCTCACCCGGCACGCCGACATTGCGCCAGCGAGCGCCTGTGGACAGGATAACGGTTTTGCTCTTCAGAACAGCCCCGTTTTCGAGTTCAAGCTCAATGTAGTCGCGCTTCTCCAGACGTTTGGCACGCTGCAGCTTCATGACGTCTACATTGTATTCTTTGACATGCTCTTCAAGGCTTGCCGCCAGCTTCGGTCCTTCGGTGTATTTCACGCTAATGAAGTTCTCGATGCCGACGGTATCCATCACTTGACCGCCGAAGCGCTCAGCTACGATACCTGTACGAATACCTTTGCGAGCGGCATAAATCGCCGCGCTTGCGCCAGCAGGGCCGCCGCCAACAACGAGCACATCGAAAGGCTCTTTGTTATCGAATTCGGATGCATCGGGAGCTTCCACAATTTTAGCCAGAATCTCCTCGATGGACATACGTCCGCTGCCGAAAAACTCGCCGTTCAGGAATACGGAAGGAACAGCCATGACATCTCTGCTCTCTGCCTCTTCCTTGAATACCGCGCCGTCAATCATCGTATGCGAGATGCCCGAATTAAGAATGCTCATCAGGTTAAGCGCCTGTACAACGTCAGGACAATTGTGACAGCTCAGGCTAATGAACGATTCAAACGTGTATTCGCCCTTAATGCCTTTGATTTGATCAATTACGCTTTGGTCGACCTTCGGGGCTCTGCCGCTTACTTGCAGCAAAGCCAGGACGAAGGAAGTGAATTCATGTCCCAGCGGGATACCAGCAAAAACGACACCTGTATCTTCACCAACACGGTTCACGCTGAAGCTAGGCGTTCTAGCCAGTTCAACCTTCTCGACCGTAATTCTGGATGTCATGCCGACGAGTTCATCCATAAGCTCCAGCATGTCCTTGGACACGGGATCGGATGCCGCGCTGACCTTGATCAGCACATCGCCTTCCATAAGCTGAAGGTATTGGTTTAATTGTGCCTTAATATCTCCGTCTAATACCATAGGAACAGCTCCTTAGATTTTGCCTACCAGGTCAAGGCTAGGCTTCAGCGTCGAACCGCCTTCTTGCCATTTTGCAGGGCATACTTCACCTGGGTTGTTGCGTACGTATTGAGCCGCTTTGATTTTGCTTACCAGCGTGCTTGCGTCACGGCCGATGCCGCCAGCGTTGATCTCAACCGTTTGGATAACGCCGTCTGGATCGATGATGAATGTACCGCGGTCAGCCAGACCGTCAGCTTCGATCAGAACGTCAAAGTTACGGGAGATCGTGTGCGACGGGTCGCCGATCATGATGTATGTGATTTTGCCGATTGTCTCGGAGCTGTCATGCCAAGCTTTATGAGTGAAGTGAGTATCTGTCGATACGGAGTACACTTCAACGCCAAGAGACTTCAATGTCTCGTATTGATCTTGAAGGTCGCCCAGCTCAGTCGGACATACAAATGTAAAATCAGCAGGGTAGAAGCATACTACGCTCCATTTGCCTTTGAAGTTAGCTTCGGATACATCGATGAATTGACCATTGTGGTATGCGGATGCTTTAAACGGTAGTACTTCTGTTCCAATAAGAGACATGTTATTTCCTCCTGAGAATGGTTTATTGTTTGTAATGATTATAAACTAATATTAATTACTAGCGGACAACTTGTCAAGTGTTTTGCAGTCTTCGACATAAAATGTTGATGAGACATTTTCTATCGTTTTTATTCCTATCCACCAAAAGTCTATCCTTACCAAAACTATCTACTATTATACACAATGATGAGAATGATTGCCTATGATGCCATCGTTCCGTGCTTCTTCGTTCATCTTATTGACATAATTGGATGCGAAGTTGCTACAATGCGCCTCACCCTAACTCTTTTGAGCTATGGAAAGGCTCTCTTCACACTTGCTAAGATAAATAAAAAAAGGCAAGGAGGATGAACATGTCTAAATGGATCATGGCCGGATTAACCGGAATTGCTGGGTTGTTAGCCATCCTGCTGCTTGCGACGCAATTGCCCGAAAAAACACATGAAGTGAGTAACAGCGCAGCTTTCACCGTTCCTGACAGATCTATTGACGCTGAAGCCGCTCAGCAAATTTACCAAAGCATGTGTATTTCATGTCATGGTACGGAGCTGCAAGGACAAATTGGACCAGCTCTTGCGCATGTTGGATCCAAGCTGAACAAAGAGCAATTGTACAAAATGATCGTTAGCGGACGCGGCGGTATGCCTGCATTCGAAGGGCGGCTGTCCGAGGATGAGATCATAACCATGACAACCTGGCTGGCGTCTCTTCAATAAATAAAAGGCTGTCCCATCGCCTGGACAGCCTAGTTTCTGTGTAGTCATGATAGCTACCGCCTTCCCATCCAGCCTTGCTCATAGGCATACCTCGCAAGCTGAACTCTGTTCTCCAGATGCAGCTTTTGCAAAATGTTTTTGAGATGATTTTTGACCGTGTGCTCCGAGATATCCAGTTGGACCGAAATGTCTTTATTACTCAGCCCTTTGGCCACCAATCCCAATATTTCCTGTTCACGGCTCGTTAAAGGACTGACATAATACTCGTCGACCCCGACAGGCGACATCTCCTTCAGTATTCTAAAGGCAAGCTCGCGTGTCATAGGCGCCTCGTCAACGGCAATGGCCTTCAAATATTCATGCCAAGCCTGCGGGTTCAAGTTTTTCAACAGATAACCCTGCGCCCCTTTCTTTAAAGCGTCAAACAAATGGACGATATCATCCGATACTGTCACCATGACGACCTTCAAATAAGGATAACGCTCTTTCAGCTGCTTAGTTGCTTCCAGTCCGCCCATTCCCGGCATCTGGATATCCATCAAGATCAAATCAGGCATCCATCTTTCACTTAGATCAAGCGCTTCCTCCCCGCTGCAGCCCTCTGCCACGATCTCAAAGGCGGGATCGCTCTCCAGGATCATGCGTATTCCTTCTCTGGCAACTGCACTGTCATCAATGACCATCACTTGGAACTTTTTTATGGCCGCCTCCCCCTTTCTGAATCACAACCGCCGTCTCCCCCGGGCAGCTGCTAATGTCCAGTTGCCATGCCATCGCCCTGGCACGATCACGCATCATTTTCAATCCGTATCGACCGGCTTTCTCCACATCCTCCGGGAGAAATCCCTTCCCGTCATCCGTTATTCCGCAGCGCCATCCTGTATCCGTCGGAATAGCCTTTATCTGCACTTGCGCCGCTCTTGCATGCTTGTGAATGTTAAGCAGCGCCTCCCGGAGGATAGCCAGCAGCTCCACCTTTTCTTTGGAGGTTAGCCCCTGTTCCGGTATGGACCAAGCGGTGTCGAACCGCAAATCAGTCTCGCGGCGCAGCTCATTCATGAGGCTGTCCACTGATTGCAGCCACGGAATCGCGTTCATGCTGGGTGCATGCCGCAAATTGGCTATAGCCTGCCTCACGTAATCATTGGTCCGATGCACGCTTTCTTTTAGCTTCTGCCAGGAGGGGCTTTCTGTTAGCTTCATCGTTTCCATCCTGCCCATCTGCGCATTCAAGAAAAACAGGGATTGCGCGATACCGTCATGCAGCTCGCGCGCAAGCTTCTCCCTCTCCTCCAACGCGGCTTGAACAGACTTGGCACGGTTCAGTTCCGCCTGGCTCTGCTCGATCATGCGAAACAATTGAGTCAAAAACAACAGCGAAACAAGCAATACCATTACAGGCGCAAGCCAGTTGCCCAGCTCCATCGAAATATAGGGCAGCAAAAATTCATGGCGCACGTACTCCCAGATGCCAATGGTCAAGGTGGGAATGGTCAGAATAAGCCATTTGATTCCTTTGTATGTCATGTCCAATTCTCATCTCCTTGAGCGCATGCTTCGCTCCTATCCTTCCTTAATCCGATTCATCAGCCCCATAATATCCGCCATATCCGTCAGCTCGCCTTGATGTCTCTCCAGCACGGTGCCGTCCGGTGCGATAAGTATCGTTAGCGGCAATCCGATAATTTTATAAGATGACTTAAGCTTCATCTCCGGATCCAGCGCAATAGGGAACTGGAGCTCATACCGCTCAACAAACTTCTGAGCGGCTGCCGCATCTTCTCCGACATTGACAGCCAGCATCTGAACGCCAGACAGCTTATAGGCCTCGTTCAACAGAGGCAGTTCATTCACACATGGGTTGCACCAAGACGCCCAAAAATTGATCATAATGCCTTGACCCTTGTAATCCGACAATTCTACCGTCTTGCCTTCCAGATTAACTAATTGGAACGCTGGCGCCTCGTGACCCGGCAAAGCAACTCCGGGAGTGTCTGACTTTACGGATACCCAAGCATATACCGCTCCTGCGGCTAATATAAGCAGCACGACATACTGAACCCATGCCCTGCGAAAAACGTTCATTACTACACCCCGCTTCCATGTGCAGAAGATAAGCCGAATAATTGCCCGAATGCCTCATGCAGGCCAGCTTCGCCATACGCGGCGCGAATATCCTCCCTGCGTCCGTCCAATAGGATATGTCCGTCCCGCAAAAACACAATCCGGTCCGCCAACGCCTCGGCAATCTGCAGCTGATGCGTCGAGAACAAGATCGTCTGACCGCGGGCTGACGCCTCCCGAACCAACCGGACGAACGACTCCATCCAGTATGGGTCAAGTCCGTTCGTCGGTTCATCCATCATCATAAGCGGAGGCTCAGCCAGCATGGCTTGGGCGAATAATACGCGTTGGCGCATGCCCTTGGAGAAAGAGGCGACCGGCTTGCTCCCCGTATCCGACAGACCGACCAAGTCCAGGGCATCCGCCGCGCTTTTCTTGCCCAGACCACGCAACTTGGCCCAGAATATCATCGTATCCATTGCAGTCAGCCCCGGAGTAAAGCGATAATCATCCGGCATAAAGCCAATCTGGCGGGCATACCGCCGTCTGTCGTCCCCCCAGCGTAAGCCATTCACGGTTATAGTCCCTGATGTAGGACGCATAATTCCTGCCAGCATGCGCAGCAGAGTGCTCTTGCCCGCACCATTGCCGCCGCACAAAGCGACCGATTCGCCGCGCGAGATGCTCAGTTGGAGCTCCTCTATGACAGTTTTGCCCTTAAAAGCCTTGTGCACCTTTTCCATATGAACAAAGGTCTCAGACACGCCCTCTCCTCCTTTCCCACACCACATACGCAGCCCCCAGCGTAATCCCGATCCAGGCAAAAGCGCCTGCCGCGAATACTGGCGTACCCCAGGAAGAGCCTATCCATGCCATCCAGTCGTAATACTCGGGACCGAGGGTGGAGCCTCCCCCCAGCTTCACAACGGTGAACAAACGGGTCAATTCCGCCGGATTCAAAAAAGTCAGGGCGACGACGGACGGTTTGATCCACATATATGGCATCATTCCCAGCGCCGCAATAAGGAGAGACGGCCAGGCGATGATGGCAAAAAACCAGACGCCCACCGAAATCGTAAGCGCCTGCCACCGATTGCGCGCTAACGTGCCGACCATCATGGAGATGCCGAGAAAAAACAGCGACAGCATAACCGAAAAAAAGAGCAGACGGACATACGTGAATGTATCCCACCCTCCGCCTAGCAGCCAGCCAGCGACACCCGAGATGCCAAAGCCCATCGCGACAACAGCCAGCATAACCGCAGCAAGCCCGATATACTTGCCGATCAGGAATGCTCCTGTCCCTAGCGGATAGGTCGACAATAGCTCCCAGTTGCCTTCCTCCTTCTCGCCCGTTAAGGAGAACGAACCAAGCATAAGCGCCATCAATGGCAACAGGTAGAGCGCCAAATTCAGCATCGTGCCGCTCATGCCGGAATAGCCTTTCACATATCCTTGCGAGTGAATCAATAGCAAGCTAAGCATAAATAGTGCAAAAAGGGCCGTAAAGGAATAGGCCCATGGATTGCGAAAACCGATTTTCATTTCTCTAGCTGCTACATAGGCCGTCTCCGTCACGACGCATGTCCTCCGTCCTCATGACCACTCTCGTTGGAAGTATGGCCGTCAGAACTATCCGTATGGCCATGTCCGCCTTCATGATCGGCGTCTTCCGCGCCGTCATGACCGTGACCATGCATATCTCCCATATCCATCATGTCGCGGTTAACCTCCCATGAATGACTGGACAGTTCTTCGGCTGTCATCAGCGTACCCGCCCCTTGCTCGGCGATGTAAGCTTCCGCATCCGCTTTCTTCTCAAAGGATACGACCCCGTATGCCATTGGCGTTTTGTAATTGGCGTCGTAAGCGTAATAAGCCTTTTCATAACGAAGCCATTGCTTGCTGTTATAATCGCGAACAAACTCTGCTCCGATCGTATCCGTGCCGTTTTCTGTCTTCCATTGATTCAGGCAGCCGATATCGTCAAACTTGAGTGATTGCCCATCCTTAGTTACGATTTGCGTAGCATATTGATCGTCCTTTATAGCCATCTTGCAAATGGCGCATACATCCGTTTCTTCATTAATCGCCTGAGGCTCATACTTCTCCCCGCCGCAAGCGGCAAGCAGCAAAAGCATGGCGGCCAAACCTACCAATAAAAATCCCATTCTCTTTTTCATACTTTTTGTCTCCTCATTCTATAAAATAGCGCACATGAACCGAGCAGCAGTCCTAATCCGATCATGCCGGAAGCCGGGCGGCCTGCGCTTTGCTCATCGATCCCAGAGGGCGGAACCATAAGCGGCGCACCATCATAGGACCAATTGGCCCGATTTGTCTGAAAAAGCTCCTCAAGGAATACCATGCCAGGCGACTGGAAAAACAGCTGAAATGGCGCTCGTTTTTGCGTTAAGCTCTGGAAAAAAGGATTGATCGCATAAGTCAGATCGCTATAACCGTCTCCATCCGCATCTACGCCTCGGAAGCTGTCCCAATAATTCCCCGTCAAGTCATTGTCATGGCTGTCCCGCGCTTGCGCGTCCGAGACGTTGCCCAGAAACATATGATTGGAGAAGGAATTTCCGGAAGAGCTGATTAATTGCAGGCCGATAAAGTTGTAGGACACCCGGTTCCGCTCCAGCCGATTGCCAGTCGATTGCTCCACATAAAAGCCTACCCGGTTGCCCTCCACGATATTGTCGGTAAACACAGAATCATGAGCATCGTAAAGTAAAATGCCCTGTGAATTCACATTTTCGCTTTGCTTGGAAAAACGGTTGTCGCGAACTTCAACCCGGCGGGCCGTCATCACCATTGCACCCGTTACATTCAGCTTGCCTTCATTGCGTTCAATCACGGTTCCCTCGGTATACATGCAGTGAACCCCGTACCGGGAACGCTCGATCAGGTTGCCGGATACAACGCCATCATCGCTGTTCTCCATATAAATTCCATCATGCACATCCGATATGCGGTTATCGGTCATCCTCCAGCGATGGGCATTGTACAGATCAATACCGTTGCCCTTGCTAGCCGTTCGCACTCCATCTACAGCCCATTCGATTGTCGTGCGGGCAATCTCCCCGTCGTCCGCATCACGCACCGCGATGCCGTCTGCTCCCGTTCGGATGTACAACCCATCAAGCTGGGTGCCGCTCCCTGCAACCCATATAGTCGGCTCTTGCTTGAGCGCTTCATCTTCGATGCGCAGCCCCTCGACTCTAACGCCGCTAGACTCGATGCGCAGTGCAGATTGCTCGGTGACATTGCGCAGTATAACCTCGCCTGCCTGTGCGGCCTTCACCGTAAGCGGCTTATTAATCGTAACAGCCCCTTCGTATATCCCCGGCTCGAGCTCAATCGTCTCGCCGGGATCAGCCGCGTCTACGATAGACTGCAAGTTCACGGCTTCGGCATGAACATTCCCGGGAAGCATCCACAGCGGGACAGCTGCCAGGATCAGAATGCTCCACCTGAAGAAAGACGGGATCATTTGACCTCCACCCATACCTTCTCTGTCAAATGAATATCATCGACATAAAGATGAATATATACCGTCTGAATGCCCTTCTTAGGGAAGGTGAACGAACCCGTAAATACGCCTCCGCCTTCATTAACAGCATCTACTAGTACAGGCTTCGCTTCCGTTCGGAAGTCAAACGTGACGTTTGCTTCATCCGATACCGTCATGCCCGTGAACGTGGCGCGAAGCGCTGCCGGGCTGCCAGCTGTGATCACCTCCGGCGTCGACGTCAGCTTGGCTTCAACATTCTCCAGATCGACAGGCTGCTCGCTTGAGCAACCGACGAGAGCTATAACAAAGACGCAAAAGATCATGATTAGCTTCAATTTCACTTTCCTCATACCCTCACCACCTTGGCCTATCTGTTGCAACAATCCGATTGTAGCAATAAGGGCCCTCCGCTTCCTATGACTCTTTCGAGTCATTCTTGGCTGGAAGTTCGACAGCTTTGTGACTCCTTGCATTGGCGCTAAGCTTGCGCATACAATCCCCATATAGAAAAAAGCCCCTGGACGGAATAGAACCTTCGCCCGCCGGGGCTTACATGATGATAGATACTTTTTATGGAGCAGCTTTAAGCCACTCCCTTACTTTTGCTTGTCATAGGCGTAGAGATCCGCCACAAGAGTCATCCACTTGCCCGCCAGTCCGACCCATACTTCCTTATAAGTCGCGCTGTTCATCTGCGGCCAATAAGGGACATCCTCATTCTCGAAGGTTTGAATGCCTACCGGAAGTTCGCCGACCATCTCGCCGCTCAAGACGGTATATTGCTGGGCAAAGTTATAGCCCTCTCCGTACATGAGCGATTGGTTGAACGGGTTTTTGCCCACGATCCAGTGCAATTGCTCCTCCGCAATCTGGATGAGCTTCTGATCATTCAACAGAAGACCCGCCAGCGCCGCAGCCTTCCCTGTGGATAATACGATCGCGTTGTTGCCCTTGAAGGAGAACCAGACAGGGAATCGCTTCAAGTAATACTCATCATTCAAGCGGACAGCCTGCTGAAGCTGCTCGCCATATTGCTCCTTGGCTTGGTCGCCGACAAGCAAGTGCTGGACGTCGAAGCTAGCTTGATCCTTATGCTCGTCGATATGATAGATGCCGCTTGCGATCATCGGATAAGGAGCTGTATAGGCTGTCAGGAACTTGATATAGGAGCCGTATCGCTCCACTGCGCCCATCCAGCTTGCAAGCTTCTCATGATCCGGCTGCGTGCCGATGATTTCACTCAAGGCCATTAAATAAAGATGCTCTCTCGCCTGGTGGTTAAAATGCATGGCTACTTTTTTCTCCGGATTGCGATAGAAGAAGCCCGACACAACCTCGCCCGCACCGGTACGGATACCTTCCGTCTCTTGGGATGCCATGACATCGTCCAGGTAACGCTCGGCCTTGCGGGCATACTCCTCTTCGCCAGTCAAGCTGAATAGCAAGGAGGCCGCCCATGAAGCGGTAGCCAGGAACAAGCTCTCTGATGTCATATAGGTATGCTCCCAGAAAATCGGGAGGCGGCAGAAGCCGTCCTTTTCGAACTCTTCGACGGCATAGTGGAAGTCCTGCACGGCAACCTGCGCCAGCTTATCCTTCAGAATATTGCCTTCCTCCATCAGCATGGAGATTTTCGCTTCGATACCGGCACAGATGAAGTTCTCATACGGGTTGTTGTGGACACGGGCATACATATCGTCCATGTTGCCGATTATACCGTCTGACCAGATGCGAATGCCGGCGCTTGTCGCGCGATAACCGTCGCCGAATCTGGTCTTCAGCAGGAAGTCAACGCCCCATTCCCCTTCTTCTACTAACCGCAAATAGAGAGGCAGGTTATGATCCTTCACCTGCTCCGCCATCTCGTAAAGCGACAACGCCACCTCAGCCGTCTGCACCAGCTGCTGGGAGACATCTCCGGCATCATGCCAGCCGCCGTTGAAGATGATCATTCCTCCGTTATGCGTCGCCGTAATATCTTCATGACAAGATCCGTGAATACCATGAATCGGGCAGCCGCAGCGCTCGCAATAGATGAAGTTGAGCGACTTCCAGATGGAATCCTCCCAACGATCCACGCTATAGCCGATTCGGAACGGCTTCGAGATCAAATCGCCAATCCGAAGGATATAGGTTCCCTCTTCCGCAAGCGGAGTAAAGTCGGCAATGGAGAAGGAGCCGATCGTCGTCTCTGTCCCCTGTACCTGACCGCTGAACTTCTCCTCACCCGTCTCCAGCAGCATGACGCTGAACGAAGCCTCGCGCTTGCCTGCGATCAAAACGGTCTTGGCATGCTCGGGATGATAGCCGTTATGCGAGAAGATGACATCCTTATGGCGCGGCTGCCAGCCCTTGGAGATGTTGGGATACTCCACCTTCTCCAGATAGACGTTTTTAATGGAATATTTTACGGCATCCCCGGTTGCCCGGTCTTTGCCGTACATATCGTATTTGAAGCTCAGCTCGGTAATTTCATCCCTTGGCAGGTCAGGAATTTCCATCGAGCACTGATTCCACTCTTTATTTTTCAAATTGATTACGTTAAAGCCTTCGCGGTAATACATATCCGGGATTTTGATCTTGCCGTCATTGCGAATGGCTACCTTGATATGTGGATTCGCCATGCCGCTGCAATCCGGGTAGATCTCGAAGGAGATGCGATTGTAGCCCTCCCAGTTCTCATGATCAAAGGAGCGGTATGTCGCTACTAGCCCATACGTGCTATAGTCGCCATCGCTAGGAGAGCCTTCCGGCCAATGATCCATCAGGTTCGCAGAGGTCAGCTCCAGCATGCCGCCTTCCACGAGACGGGATTCGCCGTCGCCTCTATGCTTCCACTGGTCGGCGCCATGCGCTGGGTCCAAGATGACGACGCGGTCCAGCACCTTCTTGTTCAGGCTGTCCGCTTCAAGCGATGCCCTCTCGTCAATCTTGAGCGGCTTATGAATGATATTCGATAATGCGATTTCCTTCTCCAGCTGTTTGGATGCCACTTTCCATTCCCCCTGACACTCGGATGTCTATTTGGTAACGTTACCAAATTTCAATGTTAGAACTGATGCCTACTTAATTGGAGCATAACAAACGCTTGTGTTTGTGTCAATGATAACAGCATATCGTCCCATAACATCTGGATTCTTTCGTGATAATTGGAAAAAACAGCCCTTGGTGATGTAATCACAGTACTTCCTAGTAGATTTTCACTTGTTTACGCAATCACGCATGAATGAATTCATTCAGATAGATATTTGGTACTGTTACCAAATTAAAAATAATGGCTCTCTCGTTCTATTATACAGCTTACTTTGACCATGAAGACCAACGTTTATTCTCCTTAATCCAGCATTGACAACAGGCTTCCTATCGCAGTACAGTAATGGTAGTTAAGCGCTTAACCAAAATGAAATGTGGAGGTCTTCGCTTGAAGGAGCTGCAGCAGTACGTCATCGATTTGCCTTTGCATAATCAAGTCTTCTTTGCGCTCGTGGAGGCAACGGCTCAACTTGTCGATGTATCCGAATCGTATTGGCAGGCACAAGGGGTAAACGGGGCCCGCATACGAATACTGGTGGAGCTGATGAAGGACGGAGGCACCTTGCTTCCTTCGAAGCTAGCCCAAAAAATCGGGGTGACGAAAGCCAATATCAGCTTGCTGCTCGGCCCACTCGAGAAGGATAAGCTGATTCGGCGTGAGCCGCATCCCAAGGATGGGCGCAAATCGGTCATATCAATTACAGAGCAGGGACAAAGCTTGTTGCTAAAGCATCTGCCCCACAATCGGGAGCGGATTGCCGATAGAATGAGCGTGCTGGATGAAACTGAATTAAGACAGCTGCACGCCTTGTTGCAAAAGCTGAAAAGAGCCTAGCTCTTTTTTGCTCATTTAGTTAAGCGATTAACTAATACGAAACCTATATTCCTATAAAGAAAGGTTGATTCCTAATGTCGATTGTGATCACCGGGGCGAGCGGGAAGCTCGGACGCCTTGTCATTCAGCAGCTGTTAAAGCACGTTCCCCCAGCGGAGCTAGTAGCTTGCATTCGCAACATGGAGCACAAACATGACTTCGAACGGCTGGGCGTTGCCGTCCGCTACTGCGACTATGATCAGCCTGATACACTAAAGCAAGCATTCCTCGGCTCCACACGCCTGCTGTTCATCTCCAGCCCGCATCATGATGATGACATACGTTTGCTCCAGCATACGAGGGTAATTGAAGCCGCACAGCAAGCTGGCGCAGGTCATCTGCTCTATACGAGCTTTGCTTTTCCCGAGGACGGCACCATTTCCTTGACCCGGCTGCATGCAGCCACAGAAAGGGCCTTGCGATCCTCCGGCATTCCGTATACGATATTCCGCCACGCGTTATATACCGATTTCGTTGAAATCCTTGATCTGCAATCGGCAATGGCGACAGGCGTGCTGCGGGTCCAACCCGGAGATTGGCGCTTTAACTCCGTCACTCGGCTTGACCTTTCAGCTGCAATTGCCATGACTCTGGCCAGTCCCGGCCACGAAAATCACACGTATGAATTGACTGCGCCGAAAGCATGGACCTTCGAGGAGCTGGCTGCCGCTCTGTCCGAGCTTGGGGGCAAGCAGGTCTCAGTCGTACAAGACGCTGAGCTGCAGCATTGGATGTTCAGCTTCCTCCGCAGCATCAACACATCCTCCACGACTGGAGATTTGGAGCAGCTGATGAATCGTCCTGCAACTACGCTGAAGGAAAGCATACGACAATTTGCCTTGCCATCCTAAATCGTTAGATGGACGAGGAAGCTTGCGCAAGCCATGCAGTGAGCTGGCTCGCTTCAATGGCATCCCCCTTGCGGAACTTTCGCGTCTTGCGCTCAGCAGGACCGTCCCACTCGCCTTCAGGAAGCTCAAGCCCGGTTGCATGGAAGATGGTGAAGCTGACAGCATCCTTGGATGTCGAGATCACGGCGGCGTACTTTCCGTTTTTCAGAAAATGCGGCTTCTTATACTGCAGACGCTCCTGCGCTTCCGGTATCGCTTGATAGACAACGCTGCGCAGCTCTACGCTCAGCTCCTGCTGCCATGCTTCTTTCAGTCCGTCGATAAAATCCTTGATCTCTTGATTCATAAATACTCTCTCCTTCGTTATGGATGTAATAGACTTAACTGATCTTGCAGATCGGCCTTCATAGCCTGTGCTCTCGCATCTAGCGCGCAAGCCGTTCTGGATGCCAGCCTGCGAACTTCAATCACCTGTTCACCTTGTCCCGGGGGGAGCGGCATGCGAAGCACCCACTTCAAAGCCTCTTCCTCTGTGTCCACGTCAATGACCGTATAACCTGCCATCCATTCCTGCTCCCGCGAAAAAGGGCCCGCTTGCATAGCCGGCGCTCCGCCGCCCGGCGGGAACACAACTCGCAATCCGCTTGAGCTTTGCAGAAGCTCTTCGGCAGACTGGAGAACGCCTGCATCCTGCAGGTTTTTCAAGAATGCGTCTTTCGCTGCGGAATGCTCCCTACCGTTCCGTATCCCCGCCTCAAAATAACCTGTTGCTTTGACCATGACCATAAATCGCATCAATCAACACCGCCTTTACTCCGTGCTTGGCATTTCTGCTTGCATTCAGCTGCCCGCTCCGACAGCAGCATCCGCTCCCGCTCGTTCCTCGTCATGCCCGCTGCGCGCTCAAATTCCACAATGGCTTCCTCATATCGTTCCAGCTTCATCAGTAAATCGCCGCGCACGCTTGGCAGCAGATGATACCCATTTAGCAGGGGTTCGTCATGCAGCGCATCGACGATCTGAAGTCCGAATGCAGGACCAAAAGCCATGGACACGGCAACCGCGCGATTCAACTCCACAATCGGCGAATACGAGATTCTCGACAGCGCTTCATACAGAGCCGCTATTCGGACCCAATTCGTATCCTCTACTGATGCTGCCTCTGCATGGCAGGCGGCAATCGCTGCCTGGAGGGAGTACGGCCCCAGCGTACGGCCGAGCCCCCGGCTGCGCTCCAGCGCCGCAAGCCCGCGGCGGATAAGCAGACGATCCCACAGGGAGCGATTCTGATCCTTGAGAAGCACAGGCTCTCCACCCTCGCCTACCCTTGTCTTCAAGCGTGAGGACTGGATCTCCATAAGTGCAACCAGCCCGTGCACCTCCGGCTCATCCTGGGCGATCGCGGCCAGGATGCGTCCCAGCCTTAACGCTTCCTGACAGAGAAGAGGCCGTATCCAATTCTCTCCCGAAGTAGCGGAATAACCTTCGTTGAACATGAGATAGATGACTTCCAGCACAGTGGAGAGCCGCTCCTTCAGCTCCTCTCCCTCAGGCACCTCGAACGGAACCCCCTTGGCGTTCAGCGTCCGCTTGGCTCGTACAATGCGCTGGGCGATAGTCGCTTCGGCAATCAGATAAGAACGGGCGATTTCATCCGTCGACAGCCCGCAAAGCAATCGAAGCGTCAGCGCGACACGAGCCTCCGGCGATAATACCGGATGGCAGGTGAGGAAGATCAGACGCAGGAGATCGTCGCCGATCTCCCCGTCTATCGCCCCGTTAATATCCGCCTCTGTGTACAAGCTTGCATGACGGGCAAGCTCCTCGTACTTCCGCGCGCCAACCTTGTTCCTGCGCAGCAAATCGATAGCGCGCCGCTTGGCTGTCGTCATCAGCCAGGCGCCCGGGCGATCCGGGATGCCGCTCTCCGGCCATCGTTCAAGCGCAATGACCAGAGCATCCTGCGCCAAGTCCTCCGCCAGTCCGACATCGCGCACCATGCGGGTAAGGCCTGCAATCAGCTTAGGCGATTCCATGCGCCAGATTGCGTCAATGGTGCGATGGGCTGATGCGCGGCTCACGCTTTCCTCTGCTGCTCCACTTGCTTCCGAAGCGCCGCTTCATTCGCCAATGTGCCAGGGTCCTCCATCAAGTCCTCGACATCGAATACTTGCCTCAGCTCAATCTCGCCTTGTCCGAATCCATGCGGGTCCGGCATCCGCAGTGCCCACTCGATCGCTTCTTCCCGCGACTTGACCTCGATGAGCGTGTACCCCGCAATTAATTCCTTCGCTTCGGTAAAAGGACCGTCAATCACCTTCGGCTTCCCGCCCGGTTCCGGGTAGGAGATCCGAATGCCGTTCGAACTAGGCTGCAAGCCGTCTGCCGCAAGCAGCACCCCCGCTTTGACCAATTCCTCGTTGTACTTCTGCATGGCGTCAATGAGCTCCTGGCTAGGCATTGCACCGGCTTCCGAATCCGAAGTGGCTTTTACAATCATCATAAATCTCATCTCTCTATTCCTCCCATAGGGTTGATCAGCATTGCGATTCCAGTCCATAGAGACCGTTATTTCTCAATGCTTCTATCTACACGACGAATCATGATCGGCTAAATCGACAAACTCGCAAACCTTTTTCTATATCAACTATGTTACTATTTTTTACAGCCGCTGTATGCAACCTTCTATACCGGATGATCAGCATATTACTTATGCTAGAAAAAAGGCCTCCAGCTCTGAAGCAATCATGGCTGCGTTCAGCTTTTTCGTATGGCCTAGCCCTTTCTTGCTGACAAGTCTCGCATTCGGGAGAACGGCGGCCGTCGCTTGAGCGCCGCGGCGCAGAGAAGCCGGGCTTTCCGTCCCCTCCAGCACCAGCGTTGGCATTGCAACCCCTTGCCACATCACAGGAGACAGCGACTTGCCCTCCATATGCCCATCCAGCAATGCCGCATCATACGGCAGCGTGTGGGCCAGTCCCGTTAGCGTTGACCATACGCCCGGCATCAAGCGCATCAGACCGACGACGAACGCAGGTGCTCCCATCCCTTTGGTCATAAAATAGCGGACCGCCTCCGCCTGCTTACCAGCGGCAACCAGCTCCGTCACCTGTCTGGAAAACCCCTCAGGAACGATCCTGTCGGACTTATCAACCACAAATGGCGGCTCGTGCAAAACCAGCTTCTTCATCTGCACGCCTCTGACAGCAGCCTGCATACAGAGAACAGCTCCGGAGGACAATCCCCACACATAGGCCGATCCGCCTGCCTCTTGAATCATAGCCTCCAAATCTTCGATTTCTCTCTCTATCGCATAGGGCTTCGCATCTCCGCTATCGCCTCGGCCCCTCCGATCAAAGTTGTATACGGTGAATTGCTCCGACAACAGAGCTGCAAGCTTCGCCACATCAGCGAACTTGCGATAGCCGAATGCTCCCGATACCAGAATGAGCGCAGGGCCCTTTCCTGTTTGGTCATAGGCGATTCTGGTTCCGTCCTTCGAAATTGCGTATTGCATGCGCATTCCTCCTGAATATAAACTGGCTTCTATGTACACGACGAATGAAAAACGAATAAATCGACACGATGATTTTATTTTATAGGCTATGTTAATTCTCAATGTTGATTTTTATCAAAAATATAACCGCTCCGTATGAACTGCACCCCAATTGTTAGACACCAACTAACGATTGGAGGTGCAGTTTTTTATGGCTAAATTTACACAGGAAGAAAAAGTTCAGGCTGTAAAAAGGTGTCTTGAAGGAAAAGAAAGTCAGAAAGCCATAGCCGAAAGCATTGGGGGATCAAAAGCCATACTTCAAACGTGGATACGCGTATCAGCATCACGGAGAAAGTTCCTTTAAAAAGGGCTATACAGCCTACTCTGCGGATTATAAACTGAAAGTGCTTCACTACTATAATCATAAACGGATTAAGTCCTAGCTAAAAAGCATGAGCCCGGTACAGTACCGAACACATGCCCTACAGGCTGCCTTAATAAATATGGTCTAATTTTTGGGGGGTCACTTCAGTAAAGGGCGGTTTATTAACCTATCATCACCCGTCAGCTTAGTCAACTCTTGATAAAGACTTTTTGAAATATACAGCGGATTCATCATAGCCAATAGCCTTATAGAAATCACTTGCTCTTCTTGTGGCAAGTGCAACAAGCTTTGAACCACGTTGAACTGCTTTTTCTTCAATAAGTACCATGAGATTCTTTCCAACGCTTTTACCCCTGTAATCTTCTAGTACGAATAATTCCTCAACCCAACTTATTAAACCATTTGCGTAAAAAGTGGAGTGATGGAAGGCTAGAACATAACCAATTATACCTGTTTCAATCTCTGCGACTAATAAATCTGCATCTTTGTTACTCAAAACATCAAGGAAGGTTCGTTTGAAATCCGTTTTATTCAACTTAAAACTTGTCGCAAGCTTAGCGGATAGTTCAAACAATTCCTCTTCATCTTTAGAAATTGCATTTCTATAATTAAACTTCATTGGACCAACCCCTTCGAACCATTAATAATTTGAGTTTACTTTTTTGGTAATTAAATTTCCACTATTTGTTAAGTTATTCTTCCGTTATATCAACAGTAAGCCATCTGTCGAAGTCTGGTATTCGTATCCTTCACAGAAAACAGGCATGAGGACACCAACATGTTTTTCTTATTTGACGCTGTGTTCTCATATTCCTTGCTGTCGAGATATCGGAACCACGCCAGGTAATGCTCCAAATTCTTGGTTGCTACTCCGTTGAAGCGGTCCATCCATCGTTTCATGCGGCTATGGTAGCTGTTGACGTTCAGGATATGGTAAACGCCTTTCACGCGATGTTTTCCATCGGACTTGAAACGGTAATGTGCCAATCCCTTTTGATTGGCATAGGTGCTAAACGCACGCCAGGAAACCGTGCAAAGCACGTTAGAGTTAGACAGGTGAGAGCCGCTTGCTTCATCCAGCTTCGTTGTACGGATACGCCCACGCCCAAGAACGCCTGAGAAGGTCATCTTCTAACGGTCTCGGGCGACCAGTACGCAGACTTGGTCGTTGCTTATGCCACGGTGCTTCGCTTTACCGCCGCGCTTACGTGGCTTACGTTCGGCAATATTCCGCCTTCCCTTTTCTGAGTACAGAAAGTAGGTCTCGTCCATTTCGACAATACCTTGGTATGCTTCGGTTGGAACCTGTTTAAGCGCAGCCAGAATCTTATGGCGCCAGTAAAACAGGGTCACGAATAAAATCTCTTCATACATTAGTTCGGCATTTGCGAAGCTAATATCCCTCAATCATGAGTTCGATAAATCGAATCCACAAGTGAGATCGCCGAGTACGTTGGAGAGGTGTGTTCGTTAGGTCATTGAACGTGTGAAGTCAAGACTTGCAACGATATCGCTGGCGTTTGACCTCTCCCGCGCGTGTTGTAATTGTGTATTTCCCGAAGCGCACGACGGTATGGCTGTGGCAATGCGGGCAAACCAATTCGTCTTTATGCTTTTGTCAGTTCTCTCAATTCCAAAGGGCATCAGCTCCAACAAATAATTACTCTTATTATAGAACGAATGTTCGTTAAATTTAAATATCAACATCAAAGATTAACATAGCCATTTTATAAGAAAAAAGTTTGCAATCGTACAATTCGAATAAAAACAGCCCGCTATTCAGAGAATAGCAGGCTCGTCCATCCTATTAAAATAGTTGTCCCCCCAGCGTTAATGTTCCTTCATCTTCAAAGGTTTAACGTTCTGGTTGAAAGCGACAATCGCCATCGCCGCGCTTAGAATCGCGCACATCATATACATGAAAGAATACGAGAACCAGTCCGATACCGTGCCCATTATGATGGCACCCAGCGATACGCCCATATCAGCCGTCGCGATAAACAAACCCATGAGAACATTGCGGTTCTCCTTGGGCAAGACAAAGCTGAGATAGGTTGTAAGGGCAGGATACAAGAGCGCCTGGGCGATACCCATGCTTATCGCTCCGGCATAGAAGGGCACCGCGCCTGACGATGCCGCCAGACTCACACTAAGCGAACCTGCGGCAACCAGCAGCATGGCCGTAATCATGAAAGAAGAATGCCACTTGCCGTCAGAAGGAATTTTTTTGCCGAATAGCAGCCGGACCGCCACGACTGCCGCCGCTTGAATCATCAGAAAGACCGCTGCGCTGCCATCTGGGACATGAACCACATACAAGGGCACGAAAACGGTCACCGCTCCGAATACCACAGAAGCGCTTAACATCAGCGAGCTGCTCTTGAACAAAGACGTATTTGTTACAAGCTGGCCAAACGAGGTCCACATGCCAAATCCCCGCTTCCGCTGCTCACGATCGCCAGCCGCTCGATCCCTCTGATGCTCTATGCGCACCGAGTAGCCTGCCGCTCCTGTCAGTACCGCAATCCCTATCATCACTGCCGAGAGTACGCTCATCTGCCCCGTCTGCCAGATGCCAATCGCTAGTAGAGGCCCGATAATTCCCGGCAAATAAGAGCATAACGAATACATGGATATGCCTTGCGAACGATCCTTGTCAGGTAGGGCGTCAATGAGACCCAATTGCAGCGCCATTGAGAAAAAAGCTGTGCATATCCCTTGCAGAACCCGTGCGGCAAAATATCCGCCAAGCCCGGAAAAGGCATATAGCACAAGCGCCACACCATTCAGGAGCAGAATTGCGCGCAGCACCTTCACTGGCCCGTGAAGCTGAATCAGATAACCGGCCCATGGGCGCAAAAACATCGTCGTGAACAGATAAGCGCCCATGATGATGCCGATTGTCAGATTTGACGCGCCTGCCGATTCACCTTTTAGAGGAATGATAACATTCATAATCGAATTGGCGCTAAAATAAAACAGCGTCAACGCATAGAGCCGGAGAAACGGCCAGGATAATGCGCCCTTCACAGCCTTTCCTCCTTTCCCCAGGCTCCAGACGGATGCAAACCACCCCATGCCCCCGTCATACCAGGACCTTGCGCAGCAGTTCTTGGGCGTAGCGAGATTTTACATGCTTCAGATCGGCGGCATCGACTATCTCCTCGATTCGCCCGTTCCGGATAATCATAATCCTGTCGCACAGATACGCCGCCGCCTGGATATCGTGAGTAATAAAGATGTAGCCCGTTCCATGATTCACTCTCCATCCTTTCAGCAATTCAAGCACTTGCATCTGAACGGACCCGTCCAGCGAGCTGATTGCTTCATCCAGCAAGATGCAAGGCGATCCCGTTGCAACAGCTCTGGCGATGCATACCCGCTGGGCCTCTCCGCCGGATAGCTCATGGGGATACTTCGGCAGATAGGAAGCATCCAGTCCCACCTGCAGCAGCCGCTCTTCAAGCTCATCGTCTGAGGCACGGGGCAGTACTTCAAGCATCGCTCGACGGACATGGAAAAACGGATTAATCGATGACGTATAGTCCTGGAATACAGCGCTTAAGCCAACTCTTCCCGACTTCCGGCCGGCAACCGGCTTGCCGCCGAATGAGATGATGCCGCTATCCGGCTTTTCGATTCCCAGCAGCAGACGCCCCAGCGTCGATTTCCCGCTGCCGCTTTCACCGATAATGCCGAGACATTCACCCCTTCTCCACTCGAAGCTGATATCGGTTAACACTTGATGACGCGAATGACCGAACCAGCCATCCTTGCGGTACGACTTGTATACACCCTCAACGTTCAGCAAATCCAGCGCCTCCCATCAGCATCATATAATGGCGGTGAAGCGGCAGCTTGGAGGCAGCCAGATGCCGAGTATATGGATGCTCCGCCCGGGTAAACAGCTCGCTCGGGGTTCCCTGCTCCACAATCTCCCCGTCCTTCATCACAATGACCTGATCCGCAATGCGCTTCACTGCGCCCAGATCATGGGATACGAACAGCATGCTGCTGCCTGTAAGAACGCGCAGCTGTACGAATTGCTCCATTACCTCGTATTGTGTAACAGCGTCCAGCGCCGTAGTCGGCTCGTCGGCAATGATTACATCGGGCTTAAGCGCAAGAGCGAGCGCAATCATCAGTCTTTGCAGCATGCCTCCGGACAGCTCATACGGATAACGACCCAAGACAACCACAGGATTATTCAGCCCGACACTCAGCAACGCTTCTTGCAGCAACTCTTCTATCTCCATGCTGTTCCAATCGCCATGTACCGACATCGTATCCCGCAAGTGAGCGCCTACCGGCCGGGAAGGATCGAAAGCGCGCATGCCGTTCTGCATAATCATGCACAACCGCTTGCCTCTGACGGCGCGCATCTCCTTCTCCGGGAGCTCTGCCAGAGAGTTTCCATTCAGGATAATGCCTCCCGACTGGCTTAATCCGCCTTGCAGAAGCCGAAGAATGGCCTTGCACGTAAGCGACTTGCCGCTGCCGCTCTCCCCGACAATGCCGAGGCATTCTCCCTTCGCCAGACGAAAGGAGCTATCAGGTACAAGCACCTTGCCGGTGCGGCTCTCCCATATTCTCAAATGCTCCACTTCCAGCACATTGACCGCCATGCTACACCGCCTCCTTCCGCGCAGCTTTGGCAAGCAAGGCAGCTCCGAAGCCCGTTTTCTTCTGCCGCCCGGCATGCATTAATTTGGGGTCCAGCAGCGTCTGCAGCGAATCGGACAGGAAGTTCACCGCCGACACAAGAATCATAATCGCCAGGCCAGGCGCCAGCATCAGCTCCGGTCTGGAGAACATGACCGTTCTGGCTTCATTCAGCATCATCCCCCACTCCGCATGCGGCGCCTCAATACCAAGGCCGAGAAACGACAAGCCGGAGACTTGCAAGATCATCGAACCGAACGAGCTGCTGGAGATGACGGCGATATCGGGAAGCGCAACCGGCATAATATGCTTCGTCATAATCTTGAGGTGGCTCGTACGAAGCGTCTTGGCGAACTGGACATAAGAAGCTTCCGCAACCTGCATAACGGCAGTACGGATCACCCGGGCGAACCAAGCCCATTTCATCAGCACAAAAGCAATCAGAATATGGGTTAACCCTGCTCCCAGCATCCCCACTACAGCAAGAGTCATCACATAACCCGGGAACGAAAGCATACAGTCGCAAATTCTCATCAGGACAGCGTCAACCCGCCCTCGAAAGTAACCGGCGGCAAAACCGGCTATCGCCCCGATGCCTACAGATGCTGCCAAAGCCGCAAGCACGCCCAGCACGCTCGGACGTATGCCATAGATGAGACGAGATAACACACAGCGCCCAAGATGGTCGTTGCCCAGCCAATATTGCCACGACATCCCTGCAAAACGCAGATCCATATGAACCTCGTTCGGCGGATGCGGCGCTATAAGCGGTGCGCACAGACCGATCAACAACGTCGCCGAGATGACGGCAAACGATACAGCCGACCATTTGTCCCTCATGATATGTACAAGCACCTTCATCTTAGTTCCTTCCTCATCTTAGGATTTAACAGGGCATTGATTACGTCTGAGGCTGTATTGAACAGGACAAAAGCGACAGCCAATATCAAGACATAGGCTTGGATCATCGGGAAATCCCGGCTCAGGATCGATTTGACCGTAAGCGTGCCGAGCCCAGGCCATGCAAACACGTTTTCCACCACAATCGTACTGCCCAATATAACGGGAATGGCCATTCCGAACACTGATATGGCGATCTGCATGGAATTCCGCAAGATGCTCATCGTTACTTGGCTCTCCGGCAAGCCGCAGGCTCTCCCGTACAAGACGTAATCCTCATTCATATTGCTTAGCATGGAGCTTCGGATCATTCGGAAATAAATGCCTGCATACCCCGCCACGATTACTGTTACCGGCAAAATGTAGCTGCTGATCCCGTTCATCCCGCTGGTCGGCAGCAGATCCAGCCGGACCGCGAGCAGCCAGACGAGCATAGCGGCAAGCCAGTAAGCAGGCATCGAGGTTAACAGGAACGACACGCTCCGGACGGACAGATCCAGCCATCTGCCGCTTCGCAAGGCGCAGACGATACCAAGTCCAATCGACATCAGCATAATCAATACCGAAGAAACCAGCGTCAGCTTAACCGTATTAAGAAAGGCGGGACCAAGCAGCGACCAGACCGGCATTCCCGTAACAAAGGAATGGCCGAAATCAAGCTGGAGGCTTGCAAGCAGCCAATCGGCGTATTGGATGAGCAAAGGCCGATCCATGCCGAGCTTAGCTCTCGTCTCGGCGATGAGTTCTTCCGTCAGAACCGGCACCCCTTGCGCATGGAGCACAACCTCGGCAGGGTCCATAGGAGAGAGATGGTTTAGCACAAAGGTCAAAAAGGATATGACCAGCAGCAGCGGCAGCGTCATAGCAATGCGCTTCACGATATAATGGCTCATCGTTTTGTCACCCCGGCACTATTCAAAAAACATGTTTTCGAACGGCAGTTCAAATTGCGTCTGCTTGAAAGACACGCCCTTCAGCGAAGACGGTGCGACAACCGTCACGCTGCCATTCGTAAGCGGGATGAACACCGCCTCGTCATGAACGATCTTCAGAATATCGGCATACAACGTCTTGCGTGCAGCTTCGTTCGTCGAGATCATGACTTCATCAATTTTCCGGTACAGCTCCTCCGCCCGGGGGATGCCGCTTGTCGTATGCCGATAGGACGACTCCGAAGCAAATGCCGCAATGGTGCTTTGAGGATCGTAGGCAAGGCCCCACGTTTGATTGAACATAAGATCGTAATCACCAGTTGATCTCCGCTTGGCAATAGAGGTGGAATCCTCGCCGATTAGCTCCAGCTTGATGCCGATTTTAAGCGTCTCGCTTTGAAGCAGCTCCGCTTGCGTCTTCTGCGAGGAGGAGTTGACGTCATAATACAGCTTCATCGTCAGCGGAAGTCCGCTCTTTGCCCGAATGTCACTGCCTTCCTCCTTTAGCCAACCCGCCTGCTCCAGCAGCCTAGCTGCCTCGGCCGGATCAAATGCTCTCTTTTGCAGCTCTACATCTGCATAATGGACGTTGGAGGAGAACAAGGTGTCCGCCGCCGTCTCTGTCCCGCTGAAGATGGTTCGGCTAATCGTCTCACGGTCGACTGTATGCCAGATCGCCTCGCGTACCGCCTTCTCGCTGACCGGACTATCCGATCTGCTGCTATTGGCAACAATCATCTTGGTGTTCATGGCTTCGCTGCGAACGATCTGATAATCTCCGGTTTGCGTCAGCCGCTCCATCGCCTCCACATCAATGCTGTCGGCGCCTCTGTCATCGGTGAAGACAAAGTTGACTTCTCCCTTCTGCAGAGCCAGCAAAGTCGTCTCGCCCGAAGGCAGCACCTTCGCTGTAATGGCCTTCACTTGCGGCGCCCCGCCCCAATACTGGTCGTTCGCAAGGAAACGAGCGTACTGATCCGTCACATGCTCAGCCAGTCGATAAGGTCCTGTGCCGTTGTAGCCCGATACGCCATCCTTCGTCTCACCGTTCACAAAGTCATTTGGGGATAGGAATACATAGGGTCGGGTCATAGAAAGCTCCAGAAGAGCGGGGTAGTACGGTTCATCCAAAGTCAGCCGAATCGAATGCTCATCAATGACATCGATGGCGGATAGCTTCGTGGATAGTTTGATCCAGGTATGCTTGCCAGCGTTGCGCTGTACGGCTTCGATGTTTTGCTTGACCGCTTCGGCGTTAAACGGTGCTCCGTCATGGAATGTAACGTTTTTTCTCAAATGAAAGGTATAAACTGTCCCGTCTTCAGACAAGTCCCATGATTCCGCTAGCAGGGGCTTAATGCCATCCTTTGTGTGCTCCACCAGCGATTCATAGACCATTCCTTGCGCAGCCATTGATCCCGTGTAGAGATGCGGATTCATGTCGTTAATATCTTTCGCCGTGGCATAGATGAGCTCGCTTGCCCCCTCCGTGCCGGATTTATTGCTGCTGCATCCAGCCAGCAAAGTCATGACCAATAATGCAGCCAACAGACCAAGTTTTTGTTGTTTGTTCATTGTTGGACTCTCTCCTTAATAGTAATTGTTACGAATATACTCCATTTTGATTGTAATGATTACTATTATCAATGTCAATTAGAATTTTCCTTCCGTCTCAATATCATCCGCATCATCGAATAGCTGAACACAAAAAAATCGACCCCCGATCATGGATCGATTTTTGCTGCTCTACGCCTTGATGTTGACATCAGTTGCGATCCACTTGCCACCCTTCCAGCGAACGCGCAGATGAACCTCCTCATTGAAGCCAAGCGAACCGTCATTGTAATAATTGCTCACCCTTACACTCGCTACACCAAAAAGATGGATGGGGAAACCGATGATACCATAATCATGGTGCTCCGGTTGATAGGAGGCGCTATAGTTCGTCATCCCTCTTGGCACTGGATGCAGCTGCTGATAAACTTCCTCCGTCATATAGTAGGCATATTACTGTTGCTGATCTGATAACTTCATTCCCATCTCGATGATCGCTTTGCTTTGTTCGCCTATTTGCCAACCGACTACCCCATATAAAATTGCGAATGCTAGAATTGCGCCAACGATGATTAACTTTAATTTTCTGCTCATTCATGTACCCTTCTTTCGGCATCCAAATCTATACCTACACATCCAGCCACTTGTGAATGACTTCGACTAGCTTCGTTTCCTTGGCACGGATATCCTCCATATTGTGCAGCGTGATCAGCGCCCGGTCGGGGGAAGCCCATTCCAGCAGCCCCGTCGTATCCTCCAGAAGCGACTGGCCTGCCGTTCTATCTTTTCCTTTCACTCCGGTATGGAAGACCAGCAGCAGGCAATCCTGCTTGCGCAGGTTGAAAGTAATCCGGTCCTCCCCTTCATTATGAAAGCTTGGCGCGTTCCATTTGATATGCTCCCCTATATCCGGACGCGCGCCCATTATAATGCTGCGAACCGCCTCAATCTCTGGCTTCAGAGGATGCTCCAGCCCTCTCATATAGGCTTCCACTTGCTCCGTACCGGATAACTTCGCTTTACTCCCGCTGGATGAAGCGGCTTCCTTCCGCTTAGCTGGCATGAATCAAACCTCCCTGCTTGCGCATGAATCTATCCATTTATTGTTCTACTGTCTAGTGTATCAGCTGGCCGTCCTTCACATCGCTGTCTCTCTGATGCGGCTCTAACGAGCGGGCCAGGAACTTCCCGGTAAGCGATCGCTCCACCCGTACTACCTCCTCAGGCGTGCCCGTTGCCACAACCTGGCCTCCATTGCTCCCCCCGTCAGGACCCATATCGATCACATAATCTGCTACCTTGATCAAATCCAGATGACCAGAACCGAATGTCCGGCAACTCTATCATTTCAACGACTGCTAATAATGTCCTCCCTTGTTTTGTCACTATCCTGCTTTACATTGTCGATCGCCATTATATAACAGCCGCTTCTTTATCACTTCAGTAGTACCTGCAAGTTTTTAGTATGGGACAACTTAATCAATTTGGATTGATAGCTTAGCAGCTTGGCTTCAAATTTCTCTCGATCCCTCTCGAAGTCACGGGTCCACACATACATCAGGTACAACATTCTCAAATCGGGATGATAGTGACAAGCCTCAATCCCAAGCTTCTGCTTTAAGAAGCGTGTAAATATTCTGACTCTCCGTTTCCATAACGGCGGATCAAGAAAGATAATGGTATCAGCCATCTCATACAGACATTGGTAGGAATCGCGATCCGTACCCTCGAATATCCAGGCTTCATTGCGATTAATCTCTTCAATTACCAAAAGCTGTTCATCTGCAGTGCGTTTAACCCGGCCTTCCGGCGTTTGATGGTATACCACACAATCCAGCTCATACCAGGGTATATTTATCATTTGCGACAATTGCTTGGCTAACGTCGTTTTGCCGCTGGCAACAATTCCAATGATGAGGATTTTCTTCATAGCATCTCCTTTATGCCTTTATGACTATAAAGATCTTGCAACACGAAATCCAAGATCATCGATGCGGAATGTCGGATGGCTGCGGCGGCGGCATGTCGCTCCGCAGCCTCTGGCTTCCTCCGCCCAGCTCCCGCCACGGAATACTCTATAGGAGCCGTACACGTTCTCATCGTATAGATCCCAGCACCACTCCCATACGTTGCCCAGCATATCATGGAGTCCCCATGCGTTAGGGTGCTTGCTGCCTGCCTCTTGCACTTTGCCCTTCGCATTGTCCCGGTACCATGCGATCGCATCAAGCTCGCCGTATCGATAACCGGTTGTACCAGCTTTGCACGCATACTGCCACTCTGCTTCCGTCGGAAGTCTATAGCCATTGGCTTCCAGGTTACAATCGATTCGCTCGCCGCCATTTATAGAGTAGTATTCTTGCAGACCTGAATATTGGGAAAACAAATTGCAAAAAAGAATGGCCTCATTCCATGACACTTCCACCACCGGGGCCTGAGGATGGGCATCCGGTCCAATAGACTGTTGCAAGATTGCATAATACAACTCATTCGTAACTGGAACCGGTGCGAGCATAAAGGAAGCCACCTGCTCCGTCCATTGCGTCTTCTTCCGATCGTCCCTCAAGGCTACCTCTCCTGCTCCAATCTTTATCATTGGATAATGAGCATAACCTCCATTTGACACTGACACCGTTCGTCCTCCCCTCCAACCAGACCCGCTTTTCTATTATGCGACTATAGACTTCACCAAGCGGCTAGCCGCTTCTTCAACTGGTTAATCTGTTGACGCATACACTCGCCGCCAATGCCAGTAATGCATAAAGAATACATAATTTTTACTTATGCTGTCAAAAAAAAAATCGCAGCCCATCGGGCTGCTGATTTCTCTGCTAATCATATGTATTGTAGAACAATCCTGATAAACCAGTCTTAATGATTATGGCTTGGATCGCAGCTTGCGTCTCTTCTGATTCCTGATCTTGATCCATACCTCCCGATCATCATCCCTAAACAAGCGGACACCTACAAATTTAAGTGGCGTCCAGATTTCAGTGAAATAATATTGGGGCATGCAGATCCTTCCTTTTCCTCAAAATCTAATGCAATTTTTTATACTTATGAAGCTCTACATGATAATAGATTTATTACCTCTTATTATAAGACTATTTTCCTAAAATAATAGTCCTTCTATCACGATTTTTTAGGCAAATAGTATTAAATAATTATAAAAAAGAGCCAACCAGTAGTACTGGTTGGACCCTTAACCAAAATTTTACATAAACAATTCAAGCAGCAAAGGCTGCAACTGCTTTGTCAGAGGGTAGTTTGTAGTTTCTCAACACCCTTACTCTATACGGATTTTCAATGCGCAACCTGATCGAAACAACGGCTCCGGATTGTCTCTGATTACGCAATATACCAATCTCTCGATCGGAAAGGAAAGCTCTTTCACAGATTTATGGTCTGCTGTGAATACGGCTTCGGGCTGAGCTGCGTGACATTCACGCAGCCTTAATCTTGCACGGAACAAGATGGAACGGACCGCTGACATGGTCGTGCATAGGCCGCTGGCGATTTCTTTCATGGTATAGCCGAAATAATCGGCCAAGAGCCATACAATGACTTGTCTGAGCGGCATACAGCGGGCTACCCACTCCATCCAGCCTCGCACTTCCGCATAATCAACATCCGTGACAGCGCCCGTCTCTGCCGTATCCAGCTCCTGATTCCCCGGCCCGCTCCGCCGGTATTCGTCATGCCACCGATTTTTGGCTACCCGGTACAAGAAAGGTCTAATCTCCTTTATGTCGCCTTTTCTAGAATAATAGCTGAATGACTTGACTAACGTCTCCTGATAGAGGTCCTCGCCATCCCATACGGAGCCTGACAAGTAGCGGCAGTACCTGCGCAATTCCGGCAAATGCGACTGTACGAGCGTTTCAAAATGGGAGGAGGACATACGCATGTCTCCTTTCTATTTCGTATGCGGCACTTCCAGCATTAACTTGGCATGTTCGACTGACAGCTTTACTCTGTTCTGAATGCCCAGCCTTTGCCTCATCTCTTCAGGAATCTGCAGCCTTCCGAATCGGTCCACGACGGCATACTCCTCGTGCTCCTCCTTCGTCCTCGCAGACAGTTCCGACTCAGACGCAGACCGCTTGATCATCTCCGAGCTTGTCATCCCGTCCCGGATCGCAACGACCCGGTCAACCTTGCGCGCCAGGGACAGATCATGGGTGACAATGACAATCGTCGCTCCAGTCTCCCGGTTCAAGCTGCGGAATATGTTCATGATCTGGTCGGATGTCTGAGCATCTACAGAGCCTGTTGGTTCATCTGCCAGCAGCAGGGACGGGCGATTGGCAAGCGAGATGGCAATCGCCGTTCGCTGCTGCTCCCCTCCGGATAGCTGGACCAGCTTATTGTTAATTCGATGAGATAAGCCTACCCACTCGACCAATTGCTTGGCGTATGCTGAATCGACCTTACCGGCCACCATCATCGCCGTCTCCACGTTCTCCAGCACGGTCAAATAAGGAAGCAGATTACGAGAATTGTTCTGCCATATAAACCCGACCGTATTTCGCTTGTAAGCGACCCGCTCTTTCTCATTAATCTGCAGCAAGTCCCACTCACCTACAACCGCTTTACCTGCGGAGGGGCGATCCAGACCGCCCAATATATTAAGCAGCGTCGACTTTCCGCTGCCGCTGTTGCCGATAATGGCCACCATCTCTTTATGTTCAACCTTCAAGTTCAGCCCTTGCAAGGCAACGACTTCTACATCGTCCGACTTATAGATTTTCACCAATCCTTCGCAGTCTATCATGCGATCCCTACCTTTCCTCACCCAGCTTCACGGCCTGATGAACACGAAGACGCCATATTTGAACGGTCAGTACGCAAGCTCCGATAGAGAGCATGGCAAGCACGATAGCAAGCAGCTGCACCGTGTCCCTCAGCTCGAATATGATCGTGAACGGCGGCACCTGAGCCCCTCCGCTAGTTTGCAGAAGCGGCAGAAACAGCTTGCTGACCAAGCGGCCGATCCCAAGCCCCAGCCCAATGGCGAGTCCCGTTGTAAGCAGCTGCTCTAGCAGCAGGATGAAGGTCAGCTGGCCGCGCGCCAAACCCGTAGCGCGCAATATACCCATCTGCACCGTTCTTCGCGCAAGGCTGTAGATCCAGAAGAGCAGGTAGCCGATGAAAGACACGGCGACGGATACGATAAAACCAAGCGTCAGAATGCCGTATGTTCCCTCTCTTGAAGGAAGCAGCTTCTGAAGAATCCGTTCATTGCGGGCATCCCTTAAGCTGGCAGTCTCAATGCCATGCTCGCGCAAATGCCCCACGACCGGCATCACTTTTGCTCCTTCCTCCATATCCAGCCAAAGCGCATACGGCGTAAGCGGAATATGGTCATACACATAATCGAGATTTGCAATGACAAAAGACTGTTGCGGGGACAACGATGGCCAATATTCCGTTATGCCCACAACGACAAATTCAATCGGAACCTTCTGTACGGTCATCTGAATCAGGTCGCCTTGCTTCAAGCCGTTCCGCTCGGCGAAGGATTGCGACACGATGACTCCTTGTTCATAGTTGCCCAGCCAACGCAACAGATGGAAGGGATGTGCCGCCTTATACAGATCATGCCGCCACCATGCGCTGTTTGCGAAGTCGACATTGTCGATGCCCATCAACATGCCTTTTCCAAGCGACTTGCCCGCGACGGTCAGATCCCCCTCGGCTTGAAGCACTCGTACATGCGACTCAACGCCCGGCATCTCCTCGAACGGAGCGGAAGGAGGCTCCGTATAGGTGATATCTCTGGGTTGATCCTCTGGTATATAGTTGCCGTCCTTATCATACAATTGGAGTTTCCCTTCCCAGACAGGCTGGAGCACGACATCTGTTCCATTGCTGTACATGATTCTCTCACCTTCATTCCTGTCAATCGTTCGCGCCGCCGAAGCATGATAGATGCCTAGTCCCATTGTCATAACGAGCAGCAGCATTAAGGGGAAATAGCTCCTTTGCGAACGGGACAGCTGAACGAGCGCAAGATGAAACGTAATCGGAAGCCATCTTCGAAGCATCCGGTGAAGCAGCTTCAGCAGCAACGGAAATAAACGAAGACTGACAAGTCCAGCCGAGAAGACAGCAACAGCCGGAACAAAGAAAAACGCCGGATGAATCTGCATACCTCCGGACTGGGATTGCTGTCCTGCATTCAACTGGCCGCTTTGAAAAAGATACCAGCCGGCGCCTGAAGCAAGCAGCAACACGACATCGATATACCAACGCTGCCACAACGGCATCCGGTCGGCTCTTGCCAGCTCCTGCTTGTGCCCGACGATCGACTGCCTGCCGTAACCCGCAACAGGCAGCAATCCGGCCAGAATGGCCACTGCAACGGCAGCGAGCCCATATAAGCCAGCAGAATGGCTCCACCCGATGGCAGCATCCTTGCCGACCGCGAATTGCATGAATCCATCCGTTGTCACCATAAGGCGTGCCATTCCTGCTGCGCCCAGCATCCCAAGAAGCCATGCTGCCGCACCCAGCATCGCTCCCTCAAGCAGAAAGATGGCATAGATGAGCCGCATCTCCGCCCCGCGGCTGCGCAGTACCGCAATATCATTGCGCTGCCGCTCTAGAGATTGTCTGGCATTGATATAGATAAAATAGAAGCATAGTGCAAGCATCGGCGCAGCCAGTGTAAATAAGGTCAATTGCACCTGCTGGCTTTCTTTCTTGAACGTCCGGATCAGATCCAGAAAGCTCAGATCGACCCGGCTATTGCGCAGCATCTGGTACATATCCGGCTCCAGCCTTTGCAGGAGCTTCTCCAGCCTGCTCAAATCACCGCTTTGGAGATTCTGCAGATCGTAAAGTCCATACCAGTTCACCGTGTTGACCGAGGCAGACAAGCTCGACACAAGCTCTTCCGCGAATACATCCGGGCTTATCATCAGTACGCCGGAGAAGACATCCAGCCCTTGATACCAATAAGCGGAATCCTCATCCTTCGGCTGGAATACCCCTACAATTTTAATACGCACAACCTTATTGCCTTTAGCTGTAGGAAGCGTGTATTGATACACGTCCCCTGCCTCCAGATAGTTCCGGCTCCGCGCATTCTCCCACACAACGGCTTCAATGATTCCATCGCTTCGGGGTGAATTCCCGTACATCGCTCCGCTGGTAATCTCTATTTGTTCAGCTAATCCCGATTGGGACATAAGCGACATTTGCCTTCTCCGATTATCCGTACTGCCACCTGCTGTATCTTGCCGAAGCTGCGATTGCGCAATGGAATAGGTGGCGATCGATTGCAGCAGCGGGTAGTCGATTTGCTCTGGAAGCTTGTTCATCATATAGTCGTGCAGCGATGCGAGTGCCTCCGGATCGGCAGGATCGTTGCGCGCCGGTTGATATCTGGTCAGAAGCGAACCCGGCGGTGCACCTGAGCCTTCTTCATGAAGCGTTGTGGAGATGATCCTGGACAAAGCGTGGTCCGTATAAAAGGGGATGCTGCTTGTAAACGAAACGGCAAGCAATAATCCGATAAAAGAGCTGATCGTCAGCGGGCGGTTGTTCCACATTTTACGCCGAAGAAATCGAAGCAGCGGCTTCATTGCCCAATCACCCTCTGACCCGGTTCAAGTCCCTTGAGGATTTCCACCTCTGTAGCTGTCGTTAGCCCCACTTCAACATCCACTTCACGCTTATTTCCGTCTTCATCCACAACTTGCACATAATTTCTGCCTGATGTCTTCTTCAGCGCGGAAGGCGGAATCAACACTGCATCTTGCTTGCGTTCCGTCACCACGGATGCGGTGAGCGGCGTACCGGCTTGTACATCCGCCGGGAATTGGTCCAGCTCGATCAGCACATACGCATCCAAAGAATCAGCTTTGCCGCCGGATTCGGTGGATAGCGGCATCCGTGAAACTTTGCCGGAATGGGTACCCGCTGTATTAATGTTCACGCTGGCCTCCATGCCTAATGCGATCTTCTCCAGATCAGAAGCCGAGAACTTGACGGCGACAGTGAGCGTGCTCATGTCCGATAACACGCCAACCGTCTCATAGGCTTTAATGGCATCGCCTATTTTCTTGTCGAAGGAAACAAGCGTACCGCTGAATGGCGCCGTCAACCGGGAGGCGTCCCGCTGCGCTTTCAACTCATCCATCTCGCTCTTCAGCAGCTCAAAGTTCAAGTCGTCAACCTCGGTATGGGTGTTGGCTCTGATCTTCTCGATCATGTTGAGCTCGGTTTGCCTGATCTCGATCTCCTTGCGTTTGATTTGATTCTCGAGAGTACCGGTGTCAATGACCGCAATCAGCTGCCCTGCCGCAATCTTCTCGCCGGGCTCTACCAGCACTTCGGCTATTTGTCCGCTATTTGAAAGGAAATGCAGGCTTTCCTGCCGCTTGGACATCAGCTTGCCCGTCGCATTCACTTTGATCTCTATCGTCGCCTTGGCTACTTTGTATTCCGGCTTTTTGGAAATGTTCGGAGGCTCGATCAGCTCAATCAGCTCTGCTTCATCCGACTGAGAAGTGAAACTGCAAGCGGACGTCGAGACGATAAGTCCCGCACAGCATACACCAATGAGCAAATTGCGGCCCTGGCGCTTAACCCAGTCTTCCATCCGCCATTTCGTAGACATGGTCTGCCACCTCCAGCATCGTTTGGTCATGTGTTGTCATGCATATCGTCATCCTCTCTTCCGAACGAAGCGTTTCGAACAGCAGCATAATCCGCTCAGACATACGGGTATCCAGCTCGGCTGTCGGCTCATCCGCCAGCAGCAGCTTGGGCCGGGGAGCGATTGCCTTGGCAATCGCTATCCGTTGCTGCTCCCCTCCCGACAGCTCATAGGGGCGATGCTGCGCCCTCTGCGTCATCCCAACCTGCTCCAAACAATAGGCGATCCTATCCGTCCATTGTGCGGAAGAAACGCCGGATAGCCGCAGTCCCAATTCAACATTCTCCCAAGCCGACAACAGGGGATGCAGCGCAAAGGCTTGAAAGATGAACCCGATTTCGTTTTTGCGGACACGGGTGCGCTCTTTATCTCCCATGCGATGGAAGTGATGTTCGCCAACCTGAACTTGGCCCTCTGTCGGCATATCCAGCCCGCCTATGATGTTCAACAACGTTGTTTTGCCTGAACCCGATCTTCCTTTCAATATGGCAAGCTGTCCGGTATCCATGCGGAGGTCGACCCCCTTTAACACCTGAATCTCGGTTGTACCCGTACGAAATGTCTTATAAATACCCGACAGGCTGACGATTGGCTGCGAACATGAATCAAGCTCGCCTGCCAGATGATTCCGATCTCGACTATCCTGCGAACATGAGGCTTGTTGCAAAACCGCCACCTCCGCCTCCGCCTTGCTCCTTCTCTCCGCTCAGATTGGCTTCAGCCAGCGCTTCTGCTCCTCTGCTTACAATAGCTTCAAACGCCTCATCTACCATCTTGCTGCCGCTTGACGCAGCGCTAATCTCTTCATTGGCAATCGTTGCGAAGCTGTTCCGGAAGCCCTTAGGATACCAACGAGTGGTCTCCATCGGGAGCGGCTTAAGCTTATAGAACGGCTCCAGGTTTACCCCATTGGAATTCGTCTCGTACCCTAGGCGTGATTGCAGATCCATCGCTGTGTTCGATCGGATCTTGGCGGCTTCGTCCCCATGAACATACTGGATAAATGCCCACGCTATATCAGTCTGGGACGATGCGGCGTTGATGGAGAATATTTGCGATACCGTATAAGTGCTTGTCATATCCGGCGTAGCGGCATCAACCGGTGCGGTTACGACGCCCATATTCACTTCCTCCGGCTGGCTGCCGGATGCATCAGAGTCGCCCGTCGCTCTGACCGAGCTTATGGCCATGCCTCCGCCGAAATTAATCATGCTGGAGTTGTCTACCACCATCGCCGCCCGTCCGTTGTTGAAGAGCATGCTGTCCATCGAGATCATCATCCCTCCGTCGCCTTGCTGAGGTGCCGGCTGATGAATCGTCTTGTTCTGGTAGCCCTCCACGACCTCACGGAAGATCTCCTTCCATTCCGGCTCCGACATCGTCAATTCTGTCGCGTCCGCGTTCAAATAGTTCAAGCCTTTGGCAGCCGCCATATCCTTAATGAGCTGGAACGGGTCCTGGGCAAACATGGAGCTTGCCAGACCGTAAATTCGTGTCTCAGCATCGCCGTCAGTCGGGAATCTCGCTGCCAGCTTGAGCACTTCCTCCCAGGTCATGAAATCCGTTGGTTCCGGAACGCCGTATTTGGCGAACAGATCTTTGTTGTAGTACAGCGCATTGGTGTTAAACGTAGGCGCAAGTCCATAGAGCTTGCCTCCGCCTGCATCGCGCAGCAATTGAACGACACCTTCCACCATTTGCTCCAATTCAAATCCGCTTTGCGTGATCATCGAGTCCAATTCATACAGCCTGCCATCCGCCGCCAGCGCTTCATATTGTGACTTGGTCAGCATCACGACATCCGGCTGGTTCGCGTCGATCAGATCGATCATCGCTTGCGTAGGATCTTTGCTCATAGCTGCATCCATGGTCGGGATGACCTCGAATTGCACATTCGGATACTTGGCGCTGAACACATTGCCATAGCTTTGATAGAACATCTGTTCATTCATAAACGCAACCTTTAAGGTTACCGGTTTGTCCGGATCGATGGCTTGAGTCTGGCTCCCTCCATTTTTCGAGCTGCAACCAGATAAGACGATCACTAGCAACAAGCAATAGATGAATCCTCTCCCTAGCGTCTGCTTCTTCATTGCTTTCTTTCCCCTTTCAAGCTTGTAATGGATATCTATTAGCCAGCATGAAGGAGTTCTCTTAGAATTGTCTTAGAGAACTTTAAAAGAAGCTTAAAGAATGATGGCAACTCTGTGTAATGGACAGACAGAAGCGTATCTAGGTTTCCTGGTTTTCAAGCTTAAGACAAACAAAAAACCTCCAATTAAGGAGGTTGAACGTCTTGCAATATGTACGGGCTTATATCCGGCGACTGGTGAATATAAAGCTACAGAGCCGGCAGCATAACCGTAACCTTCATTCCTTGATGCTGAATGCTTGCTGCCTCGATTTTCCCGTTGTGGCGCAATACGATCCATTTGGCAATGGAGAGTCCTAGGCCTGCCCCTCCTTCCAAGCGGGAGCGTCCCTTGTCTCCCCGGTAAAACCGGTCAAAGATATGCGGCAAATCTGCAGCGGCTACTCCAATTCCATTGTCCTGGACCGTCAAGATAACATGCCCCGAAGAGACCTTGCACGTCAGATGGACGATCCCGCTCCCCGGCGTATACTTGATCGCATTATCCAAGACGATCATCAGCAATTGCTGCAGCCGTTCCTCATCTCCATTTACTATAATATTAGGACTTACCTGCCAAGACAGGGCAATATCCTTCAGGGACGCAAGCGGCATAATATGCTTCAGCACCTGCTCCGCCAAACTCCCCAATGTGACCGGCTTCATGTGAAGCTCAAGCTTGTCCGCATCGGTCTGCGACAGTGTCAGCAATCCGTTAACGAGCTTCTTCATTCGCCGTATTTCATTCAGAATGGTTGAGATTTCACGGCTGTCCTGCTCGATTGTATGGTCCGGATGGCGAAGCAACAGCTCCGTATGCGTCTGCAGCACGGCTAGCGGAGTTCGCAGCTCATGTGACGCGTCTGCCACAAATTGCTGCTGCTTTTCCCAGGATGAACGAATGGGCACAAGCGCCCGATCAGCCAAATACAAACCGGCGAATACCGATACGCCCCCTCCGAACACAATGCCAATCATAATAAGACCCAGCACAACATTCAACATGCCGATTTCCGTGCTAATATCACTGATTAACTGGATGTAACCATCATTATCGGGCGCGTAAACATAATTCAGCCTCTTCGCATTGTCTGCGTTAATCTTGATATTGATGACCCGATACACCGACCCGTCATGCCGAACGTTGAACAACTCCGTCTCATGAAATGAATGCTTCAGCTTCTCCACAAGCGAATAGGGATATCTCTCCGGTATAAGCGTCGTTAAGGGATGAAGCTCATCATCCCAAATAATCAAATTAATGGTACGTTCAAAAGTACCGGCCGTCGTACTCCAAGTACCTAATGACGCAATTCGGGTCGCAATACCCCCGCTGTATGCAATTGCCATCTGCGGTTGCTGCATGGAATATTCCGCTGCCCGCGTCTGCATCGCATGATCGATTTTCCCAATAATAGCGGTGCGCAGATACACATACATACTCGTCCCTAGCACAGCGAGAATGAGGAACATGACGGACGCGTTCAGCAGCGTCAGCCTAGTTTTCGTTTTTCGGAACATCGGCTTTCCCCTTTACCATGTACCCTATGCCGCGAACCGTCTGGATCAGATCAGAGTAACCATGCGCGGTCAGCTTCTTCCTTAAATAATGAATATACAGATCCACGATGCCAGCCCCCGAATCTGTATCAAATCCCCATATTCGATCCAATATCTGTTCGCGCGTCAAGATCTGATTCCGGTTAATAAGCAGAAACTCAAGCAGCTCATATTCTTTGGCCGATAGCTTCAGGGGAACCTCGCTAATGAAGCCTTCCTGAATTCTAGGACGGAGGATCACGCCTCCCACCGTAATGTCTCCTGAATCGCCAAGCTTGCCGTGTCTGCGCAGAATCGCTCTTGTACGGGCCAACAATTCAGGAAAGGCAACCGGCTTGACTACATAATCATCCGCTCCCGCATCCAGCCCCTGGACTCTGCGCTCAATGGCATCCACCGCTGATAGCAACAGTATCGGCGTCATAATGCCTTGCGCTCTTAGATGGTGAATAAGCGCAATCCCGCTCATAACGGGCAGCATGACATCCAATATAATCAGATCGTAAATATCCTGTTCTGCCATAAACAAACCTTCGTCGCCGCTCATCGATTCATGGACAATGAAGCCTTCTTCCCGAAATACGCTGGAGACAGCATGCAATAATGAAACATCGTCTTCAACTACCAGAACCTGCATATGATTCAAACCTTCCCGAGCCTAAGAATGCATTCAGTATAAGCGAGGAAGCTTAAAATTAAATTAGAACGATATGGCAAAACAAAGGAAAAATCATGACCATCATGGCGAATTTTGTAATTTTTTGTCCTTCATTTCAATTCAATATTCGTTATAATAGGAATAAGCTTCTCCCTGTCAATGACAATCTACTACTCGGAGGGGATCTCCCTATGACAGTGAACGTTCTGAAACGCAATAATGTAAAGGTGCTGGGCTCCGGAAGCCAGACGATGGTACTGGCGCACGGCTTCGGCTGCGACCAAGATATGTGGCGCTATATCGTGCCCGGCTTTGCAGACCACTATCGCATTGTATTATTTGATTATGTAGGCTCGGGAAACTCTCAACTCGACTATTATGATCCGCACAAATATAATGATTTGCAAGGCTACGCGCAAGACATTCTGGATATCTTGGAGGCGCTTGATGTGAGGGATGCCGTATTCGTCGGCCACTCCGTCAGCAGCATGATCGGCATGCTGGCATCCATTCGCGCGCCTCATCATTTCAGCCGCATCATCATGCTGGGACCTTCCCCCTGTTACGTCAACGATCTGCCGAATTATTACGGCGGCTTCGAGAGGAACGATATTGACGAGCTGCTGCAAATGATGCAAATGAATTTTATCGGCTGGGCCAGCTATCTGGCTCCTATCGTTATGAATTCAGAACGGCGCGAGCTGACCGAAGAGCTGGAGCAGAGCTTTTGCTCCAGAGATCCGCATATCGCCAGACAATTCGCGGAAGTCACCTTCTATTCCGATTGCCGCATCGATCTGGAGGAAGCGTCGATTCCTACACTCATTCTTCAGTGCTCGGAAGACAGCATCGCTCCCGTCGAAGTCGGGCATTACCTGCATGCCCATCTGAAAAACAGCACGCTGCGGCAAATGACGGCCAAGGGGCATTATCCGCACTTAAGTCATCCTGAGGAAACAACGGAGCTGATCAGACATTATCTGGCGGCAAGCGGCTAACCATTAGGAGAAAGGCAGACGGTAGGAAATGGATATTCAATTAGATACGGCGCCGTGCGGCTACTTCTCCATCTCAAGCTCCGGCATGATACAGTCCGTGAACGGGACGTTTCTGAATATGCTGGGCTATGAACGTGAGGAATTGTTGGGAAAGCATCTGGAATCCACGATGTCCGTTACAAATAAGCTTTTTTTTCATACATACTTCTATCCCTACATTCAGTTGCACGGACATGTGAACGAGATGTATGTCTCCTTCCGGACCAGCACCGGGCAGGATGTACCTGTACTCTTGAACGGCATTCGCCAGCAGCGCGGCGGCGAGACCTTCATCGATTGCGTCGTGCTTGCGATGCGCAAGCGTATCGAGCATGAGAAGGATGTGCTCCAGACCAAGGCAAAGCTGGAGGAGCTATACCAGAAGACCAACGAAGCGAATCAAAAGCTGGAGCTGCTTCATGCGGAATATGAGGTCAAGCAGCAGGAGCTGCTGCGGATCAATCATCAGCTGGAGGCGATGGCCTGGACCGATCCTCTCACGGGGCTTGGGAATCGGCGTTTTTTTCAGGCGAAGCTGCTTGCAGCCCTTGCCTCCTATCATGAGAATGGCGCGCCGTTCTCTTTGTTCATCATCGATATTGATCATTTCAAGAAAATCAATGACACGTTCGGACATCCTGTCGGCGATCTGGTGCTGACCAACCTGGCCCGCTTGCTCCAATCGATGTCTCGGGAGAACGATATTGTCGCCCGCTACGGCGGCGAGGAGTTCGTGGCGATTCTGCCGGATACGGATCAAGAGACAGGGACGTCCATTGCAGACAGATACTGCTCTACCGCCGCGTCCACGCTCCTAGGCGAATACCAGATTACGATCAGCATTGGAATAGCAACTGCAGCTGGCGGAGATACGGATCAGTCTCTGCTTAATCAAGCCGATCTGGCTCTATATGCTTCGAAGAGTGGCGGCAGGAATAGAGTGACACATGCGGCCAATCTCGTAAAAAGCTAACCGTCTCCCATTTTACGAAACGCAGGACCCTGCGTATGAAAGAAACGAGCACCGGGAATCCCGGTGCTCGTCTTTATTAGGCATCTCAATAGGTTTTGCTCTTAATGCTCGCTGCTTGATGAACGAGGACTCCGTCTCGCATAGACAAGATTGGCGACATAAAGGAGGAGAAGCACGCCTAGAATACCGGCAGATAAGCCAAATATGGGAGCGTATTGACCATTCATTACCCCTATTCCAAGCAAAGCTGAGCCTGCCGCTATGCCGATGTCCATTCCGATCAGAAAAGTACTATTGGCTGCACCGCGTCTTTCTGGCAACGCCCGTTGAATCGTCCATGCCAGCATATAAGGCTGGACGGCTCCGAACGACAAGCCATAGACAAAGGCTGATAGCACGAATAGCGGGAAGCCTGTTGCTGCAGACAGCATGGATAAAGCAACAACGCCAAGCACGATGCCCGGCACAAGAACATACGCCGGCCCTCTCCTGTCGAATAGCTTTCCTGCGAGCGGCCTTACTAGAATCGAGGCGCCGCTAGACAGCAGGAAGAATATCCCGCCATTCGTGATGCCAAGCTGCTGCCCGTATAATACAACATAAGTCAAAATGCCTCCATAGCAGAATGTAAATAACATAAGCAGTGCAGCCGGAAGCAATGCGGAGCGCTCGAACATGCTGGCCAACAAAGCTTGTGAGCGGCGTGCAGACGGAATAATCTCTTGAGAGAGAGCCGTCCCTTCATTCCGTCCCCTTAAGGACAGCGCTAGGGGAAGCACGGCGACTGCAGAAGCCGCCATGAACAATGCCGATGCACCGAATTGTCCATATATCCATCCGCCTGCATACGGTCCGACCGCCATGCTGGCCAAGCCGAATAACATAAAGGTGCCGATGCCCGCTCCTTGTTGGCCTGGTGGAATCAGATCGGACACGAGTGTTGCGTAAGAGGCAGTCAAGATGCCCCAGCCGATGCCAAGTCCAATACTGCAGCCTATTATCCAGCCTATCGATGGCGATAGCATATAAGCAAGAGAGGCGAGCAGGAATGCCAGCAATCCCGCGATAACGATTCGTTTGCGATTCCAGTGATCCAGCGCATATCCCGTCCCTAATCGGATGAGGACTGCTGCAACCGTAATAATGGCAACAACAAGTCCTACGGCTGTCCGTTCTACACCGGTATCCGTCAGATAGACGGGAAGCGTAGGCAGCAGCATCTGAAAGGACAAGAAGACGAGCATATTGCACATACAGATTCTAAGATATGCTGCCGACCAATAACCGCCATTCCAATCACTATGCTTCATCATACTTTTTTCCCCTTGCTACTCGGAATTATCGCAATCCTTTTAATGCGCCGCTCCAGGCTGTCACTTGATCCAGCATATCTTGAACGGTTTTCAGATGCAGCTCGGCGGGTTTAAAGGTATGGAATTGTTCAAAATCCGTGAAAATGGACAAGGTAGGATGAACGCGTACATCCGCTACCAGCAATTCACCTAATATCCCCCGCAAATGCTCGGCTGCACGAGCTCCTCCGGTCGAGCCATAGCTCACTATTCCGGCTGCTTTGTTATTCCATTCATGATAGGCCGAATCGAGCGCATTTTTCAGAACCCCGGTTATGCTATGATTGTATTCCGCAACGATGAATATATATCCATCCATTTCATCGATTTTTTGCGCCCAGGACTTCACGCCCGCATCTTGCGGATCGCCTTCTCCCATAAAGGGGAGCTTATATTCGGCTATATCAATAATCTCATAGTGTCCATCCCTGCGCCCTTCGGCTATGCCTTTAATCCATTCGCCAACTTGAGGGCTCACCCGTCCTTGACGGGTACTTCCCAATATAATGCCGATCTTTAGCTGCTCGCTCATTTGCTTCATCTCCGTTTTATATAAATTGTTCTCTATTTTCTGTTAGCCATTGTGCGAACGTCCGCGCGGGACGACCTGTAATCTGTTCGACAGTCGGCAAGACCTGATAAGACTCCTTAGGCGGATTAGCGTGCCAGCCGACGACATAATCGATGACGTCTTCCTGAATGCCGGCCTCTCGCATCTTGGCTCGTTCTTCCTCTTCTGACAATTGAACAAACCCAATATTCCGGCCAATCTCGGCACTTATTAAACGCACCTTATCAGGTATGGATAACACTTCAGGCCCGGTTAACGTATAGCTCTTGAAGGCATGGCCATCCTCCATAAGCACCGTCGCAGCGACGCTGCCAATATCCGCCTCATGAATTGAAGCACTTAATACTTGATCGTTCAGCCCTCTGATCACACCTTCCGATCGAATGGATTCCGCCCACTCCCGTGCATTGGACATGAATTCAACTGGCGGCTGAAGATGGGTCCATTCCAGCCCGCTTGCTTCTACCGCCTCTTCTACCGGACCTCTCTCGCCGCTCCACAATAGCGACACTTTCCGTACACCAGCCTTTTCAGCCAGCGCTGCGATTTCAGCCCCGGTTTGCAGCGGAGCGGAGTCGGCACCGTTAAATGTAATCAAATGCATGGCAGTTACTCCATCCAGTGCCGGAACAAGGGTCTGAGGATCGGTTAACTCTCCGTATACGACCTCCACGGACTGTGGCAGATTGGCAGTTGCAGGGTTGCGTGTAAGGGCCCTGACGCGAGCACCCGAACGGACAAGCTGATCAATGACATGCCGTCCTACATTCCCGGTTGCGCCTGTTACTAGAATAGTCAAAAGTATACATCCTCCTTAGATCGCTTAATTAGATTCATGAACATCTCTAAATTTACATGAATTCCCACCCCGTTGCGTCCTGCGTACGTCTAATTAACACATAAGAAAAAGGTCTTATCCGAAGATAAGACCTTGGCTAAGACCTTCCATTAGCCGAACCAATTGTTTTTGGTCGCGAACAGTGCAGCTTGTGTACGATCCTGCATTTCAAGCTTGGCTAAAATATGCGTGATATGGGTTTTTACTGTTTTCTCCGAAATATGAAGCTCGGCCGCAATCTCCTTGTTGCTCTGACCAAGCGTAATATGCTGCAAGACTATGCGTTCCTTTGCGGTGAGAACATCAATTCGCTTCTCCTCTTCATTCTCCTTGACTACGTGGGACATCAGCTGATGTGTGGCTTCCGGGTGCAGCGTCTTTCTGCCATCCATCGCAGCCTGTATGGATTCGATTAATACTTCCGGTCTGACATCCTTTAATTGATAGCCGATGGCACCTGCCTTGATCGCTTGCAGCACGGACTCCCGGTCTGAGTAGCTTGACAGGATAATGACTTTCACCTTCGGATACTGCTCTGTTATAATCCTTGTGGCCTCAATCCCGCTCATTCCCGGCATCATTAAATCCATGAGCACAATATCGGGATTCAGCGCTTGCACCTGCTGGAGGGCCTCTTCCCCGTTCTGGGCCTGACCGACAATTTCAATAGCAGCCTGGGTTTGCAGGAAGAACCGCAGTCCTCTGAGTACAACCAAATGATCGTCTACGATCAGCACTTTTATGGTCTTCATGTCAGTTCTCCCTTGAACGCGGCACCGTAACGGTAACGATGGTTCCTTTGCCTGCTGTACTGTTGATTTTCAAGTTCCCATTGACTTGCGCCGCTCTTTCATTCATGCTGCTGATGCCAAGCGTCACGAGCTTCGTCTCTGCTTGCTCGGTCACGAACCCGCAGCCATAGTCGATGATACTCATTTGAATCTGGTCTTCAATAGACTGAATCTTGATCGTAGCGCGATTCGTCCGGGCATGCTTGCTCACATTATTGATTGCTTCTTGTCCGATCCGCCACAAGGTTTTTTCTACCTTCTCAGTGAATTGCACATCATCCTTCATCTGCAAGGTGACATGAATGCCGAGTTTTAAAGCATATTCCTTCAAAGAAGCAAGCATCCCTTTCTCTGCACTATACGGGCGAAGCTGCCAGATCAAGGTGCGCATCTCGGACAAAGTTTCTTGCGACAGCTTCTGAATATCGCTGATGCCGTCCACAACGAGCGGATTTTCGTCTTTCAGCAGCTCTTTGATGCCTTGCGCAGTCAGCGATAGGGAAAACAGCTTCTGATTAACAGAGTCGTGCAGATCAAGCGCGAGCCTGTTCCTCTCTTCCGATAACAGCAGATCCTGCCATTCGTCATACAAGCGGATTCTTTCCATCGCCAATGAAATATGATCCGCCAGCGTTGTTAAAATTTTGATCTCCAGTTCGCTGAATGTGGACAGCTCTCTGCCGATAAGAAGCACCCCTAGCGGTTCATTTCCGAGCAGCGGCTCTTGTTTTTGCAGAGGTATTGCGATCGAAAACCTATTTTGGCTAGGTTGCAGTGCGGCAAAGGAAAAGGGAGTATCCTTGCTCTGGCATACGGTCTGTTCAAGGAAAGCTTGATGAATAATATCCGAAGATTCTTCCTCTGCATGGAGACTGGATTCATTCAAGACTCTTGCACTCTCATTGTCATAGAGGGCGCGCAGCATTAGCCGATTGCCATGATGAGCGGCGATCGCTACCGTCGGCCAGTCGAAATACGTGCCAATATTCAGCACAACGGTGAGCAGCAGCTCCCTCAAGTTATTGATCGTCCAAATATGCCGTGTTACTTCATTGGTGCTGTTATAATAATCCACAATATAGCGCGCGATATTGTCAACGGCGAGCTTCTCCCTTTGCTCAAGCAGTCGAGTGCGCTCCACAGCTGTGCCGATCTGATAAGCCACCCCTTCAAGAAGGGCAAGCTCTTCGTCGCTGAAATGTTCTTTGCCAGGCGATCCCACATTCAGCAGGCCGAATCGCTCCCCGCATATCGTGAGCGGTACTGTGGCGTGATGGGTCAGATTATTCGTATCGCCAAGCGACAGTGTGCCGGAATTATGAAGACGCTCGCATTCAATGATGTTGACCGCTTGATTAAGCGAGTCTCTCCAATAGAGCTGGAGACAGAAGCAGGCTTCACCCCGCATAGACTCTTTGTCATTCCGGGCAAGCGCGGGAGGCAGATTATGATCCGCTACATGATGATAGATCGGCTCATCATCCGCCAGAAAGATCCAGCCCGTCTTCAGCCCGGTCAGTTCCAGCAGCTTCTCCAGCGTGCTTTGAAGCATGGGCTTCATGTCATGATTTTGGTTCAAGGTTTCCGCGATTGTTTTCAGAATAAGCAAGTCCTTATAATGCAACGTCCGTTCCTCGTACATCCAATTCACCACCATCTCATGCAATCCATCTGAATAGCTAGATCATACCTTATTTCTCCAAGAGTATAAATCATATTTCACTCCAAAAAAACCTGTTTCGAATCCAGGCATGCTGCTGATACCCTGCCTCCGCAATAATATACTATAGCTTCGTTTATGAAAGATGTAGGATATGAGCATACCAGAAAGAGGGGTTCTCATGGATGTTACATCTTTTTTTGTTTACTGTATAATTGCTACTATTACACCTGGCCCTACGAATATTGTCATCTTGTCGACCGTCCATCGACTCGGGACAAAAAAAGCAATGCAATATACGTTTGGAGCTACGATTGGTCTAGGCTTATTGCTCGGGATCTCCGCTTTGTTGAATACGATGCTACAGACATTCCTGCCTAAAATCATCTTGGTGATGCAACTGATCGGAAGCCTCTATATACTTTATCTCGCTTATTTGATCTATAAGATGGATGTATCCGATGCCGCTGCGAGACAAGCTTCCACCTTCTGGTCGGGTGTTGTGATGCAATTCCTTAACCCGAAAGTAGTCCTGTACTCACTGACGGTCATACCAGTCTTCATCTTGCCCAACTACAGCTCGGTCATAGCGAGGATATACGGCATTACGGCCATCGCGCTTATCGGTTTTTTTGCATTTCTGACATGGGTGCTGTTCGGAGCGATGTTCAAGGCATTTTTGCAGAAACATAAAAGGATTGTCAATATATGCATGTCGTTGTCGCTCGCCTATGCTGCGATCATGATCTGGCTGTAGGCAGGCTTGGAAAGAGGTGAAGAGATGGATGGAATGAACAGGTTCATCTATAAAAAATCAATCGGGATTACCGCGCTGACCGCAAGCATGACGGATTTCACCTACAAAAAGCACGCTCATCAGGAGTATGCCGTTGGCGTCACGTTGCGCGGGATTCAAAAATATAGCCTCGATGGCAGTCTGCAGTTGTCTTATCAGAATGGCGTGATGCTGTTCAATCCGGAGCAAGCGCATGACGGGATGGCTTATGACAAGTCTGGTCTGGACTACGTCATGCTCTATATTGAACCCCGGTTGTTGCTTGAAGCTATAGAGGAAAGAGAGGCTCCGCGCTTCTCAACACCTGTTGTATATGATGGACAGCTTGAACGGAGCATCATAAGTCTCTCTGACGCCATATTAAGGGGAAAGGACGAGGCGCTGTGCACTGAGTTGTATTTGTCCTTGGCGGATCATCTGGTTCAAACAAAGCTCTCGACGGATGACAAAAAGGAGCATGTGATGATTCGGAGAGCAAAGGATATGCTTCATGCGGGTTTGGACCATGTCCTGAAGCTGGACGAGATTAGCAGCGAGCTACAATTTTCGAAGTTTCAATTGATCCGGTTATTCAAAGCGCATACAGGGATTTCCCCGTATCAATATTTCCTTAACTGCAAAGTCGAACACGCGAAGCAATTAATCGAAAAAAATAAGGATGTCTATTCAGCCGTGGCAGATTGCGGCTTTGTGGATCTGGCCCATCTGAACAAGCATTTTAAAAGCGTATATGGCATTACAGCATTTGAATATTTGTCGCATATTCATTAAAACAGGGGCTGTCTCACATTTGAGACAACCCCTGTAGTTCTTCTATATAAAGTCTAACGTTTGCGGCATAAGAGACTGCATAGCAGCCATTAACATTACACTTGCAGAATTGACTCTAGCCGGCAGCCCACACATCGAGCTCAATCTTCAGTTCAGGCAAGCCAAGCGCTTGCACATAGGCAACTGTCATCGATGGAGGCGTGGCGCCGAACGCAGCTCCCCACACCCCGTAGAAGTGATCCCAGTCGATCTGTTCCGTGGCCCAAATATTGACCTTGACGACATGATCAGGCGTTAATTGCTGCGAAGCAAGCACCTTCACAATATTATCGAGGGTATGGGTGGCTTGTTGATTAAGATCAGGGGGTATGTTGCCGCTGGCGTCCGTTCCGATCTGCCCGGAAAAGACATACCATTCGGCATTCCGGCTAATCTTTGTAACATGGCTATATTGACCGACCGGCTGCGCGATCGTGTCCGGATTCGAGCGTTGAACGACATTATTCATTGTATATTCTCCTTTTCAATAGGTAAGCTATTATTGGAATGACCGTAAATGGACAGACGTATCCCGTCTGTGGTCATTCTAGAAGAAAACAGCTGTTGAATATCCAATGCCAGAAGACAAATTGCGCAAAGCCCTCTTTTTCATTGAATATCCCTCCCATCAAAAAGTGTAGTATAACCGGATTATTATAACATAGATGCCGCTCGGTTAGCCATCCAAGCTAATCTTCGTAAGTCAGAGGACAAAAACAAAGTGCATAGATGGCGTCTTGGCCATCCATGCACCCAGGTATGATTTCGGTTGCCGCTATTGACTTACTTCATGTCTGTCATGAACTGTCTGAAGTTCTCCACAATTTCCTTGTATTTCGTATGATGGACATAATGGCTATAATCGAAGACAACCATTTTGCCATTCTCTACGCTCGCCGCTTGCTCTTCATGAAGTGGAACCCATTCCTCTGAGAGATTTTGGCTTCCGACAAAAAGCAGCAGCGGAAGGTCAGCTGGGAACTTCATATGCTTGCCCTCTTTGAAATTCGAGGAGATGTGCACCATCTCATTCAAGATGGTAGGGTTGAACATCGTCTTGAGCTGGATCAACCTGAATTGTTCTCTAGTTTCATCATCATATGGCAGGCCTTCATAAGGATCGGGACTAAATTTCAACATCAATCTGGCAAAGCCTGAGTTTTTGAGCAGCTTAAATTTGCCAATTGGGAATTCGACATCCATGCCGCCCTGCGTAGGAACACTGGTATCAATTCCGATAAATGCAGAAACTTCATCCCTATACTTGCTTACATAATCAACACCGTATAGACCTGTAATCGAGTGTCCCATCAGGATATAGCGATCAATGTTAAGGCTTTGCAGCGCCTCATGGATTTCTTGAACGATATTTTCGGTGGTGCGGTCCTTGTCGGTCAAGTCGCTTAATCCGTATCCGAATGGCTCAATGGCGACTACTTTGTAATAAGGAGACAGCTCGTCTATGAGCGGCTTGAAGTCCAGGACAGGCGACGCTGTTCCATACCCTGGCAGAAGCACGACTGTCTCTTCGCCTTCCCCTTGAATGAGCACATTCATATTTTTGCCGTCTACAGGAACAAGCTGTCCATATGCCTGGATCTTCTTTTGATCCGTCTTGTTGCTGACCACATTCACGATATATACGATCGCGATAAAAGCTACAATCAATATTAGAATTACTGCTAACGTTTTGAGCAGAATCCTCAGCCACTTTTTCATCTTACCTACACCCTTCTTCACCAGATAATTCGGCTGCCCTAGCAAGCCGCTATACAAAGCTTAACTGATGAAGATGTACAGACAATGACGCGAATATGAACTGAATATGAACAGGCTCGTTAATATTGCGAACTACTCCGCCAATGACGCAAGCGGCAAGGTGACGATAAAAGCAGCGCCCCTTCCAAGCTCGCTCTCGACACGGATATGTCCCTGATGAAGCGATACGATCTGCTTCGCGATGGCAAGCCCCATGCCGCTTCCGTCATACTTGCGGCTGTGAGAACGGTCGGCTTTGAAGAATCGCTCGAAAATACGTTTCTGATCCTCCTGGGAGATGCCGATACCGGCGTCGGCTATGCGGACGGTCACAGTTTTGGCGTCTTGCTTCATGCTGACGTGAATGGTGCCGCCCTCTTCGGAGAACTTGATGCTGTTGCCTATAATGTTGGTCCATACCTGGTTAAGCTGGTCGTGATCTGCTGTGACGAGTATGGGCTTCAGATTGATTTCAAAGCTAATATGGCGTGCCGACCATTGCGGCTGAATCGCCACAATGACCCGCCTGATCTGCTCATCAACCCTTAGCTCGGTTACCCGCAGCTGCTGTGTGCTGGACTCCAGCAAGCTTAGCTTCAGCAGGCTGTCACTCATCTTGGACATGCGCTTCGCCTCCGAGATGATAATATCAAGGTAACGGTCTCGCTCACTCTCAGGTATGCCTGCTTGCTTGAGGGCTATGGCATAACCTGATATCGAGGTGAGCGGCGATTGCACTTCATGCGATACATTCGATACGAACTCCTTGCGCATCTGCTCCAGCTGCTTCAGATCCCGCATCATCTCTTCGAAGCTGCGGGCGAGCGTGCCCAGCTCACCTTTTTGCTTAATGTTCAGCTTAACGTTGAAGTCTCCCGCCGCAATCCGTTTGGTTGCTTCGGTCAGCTTCTTGATCGGCCTGACCAGGAACACAGCGGCTACAAGAATAAGCAAGCTTCCCGCTATTAAGCTATTGGTCAAAAACTTCACCAACAGGGATACGGAAGAAGCGGCAAGGGGCTCTACAAACATGGCTTTCGTTCCTGTCTCTGTACGAAGAGGCATGCCCAGCAGAACAGGCACTAATCCCTTTGAGCTGATCTGCAGCACTTCTCCACCCAGCACTCGACTGATTTGCTCCGGCGTTACTTCAGATACGCTCTGACCATTCAGCTCCCCGAACGACTGGATTTGCCCGCCTTCGTCGTACATGCGAATATAGTAAGAATGGAGCTGCTTCATGCCGCTGACATACGAATCCGCCTCAGCCGGCGGCAAGGCATCGTAGATCCGGGAGACGTCTTCGCCGAAGTGGAATACGTTGAGCATCAGGTTATCGTTCAGCTTCTCCTTATACAGCCACGATGTAGTAAATGTAGCAATAATCGTCCCCCCGATGACAGACACCAGAAAGGTCAATACGACACGGGTATATAAGGAACTAATCATGGAGTTGCCTCAAGCCGGTAACCGAGACCCCGCACGGTATCTATCCGAAAATCAGGCGTATCCGCGAACCGTTCGCGCAGCCGCTTGATATGAACATCGACCGTCCGTTCATCGCCAGCGTAATCCATCCCCCAAATCTGATCGATCAGCTGCTCGCGCGTATAAATTTGTCCGGGCTTGCCTGCCAGCTTGTACAATAATTCAAATTCCTTGAGCGGGAGCGCCAGCGATTCTGCCCCGATCGTTACCTTATAGGTCTGCCGGTCCAGCAGGATGCTGCCGATCTGGATGGTCTGCATCGAGCTGACTCCGTAACGCTTCAGCAGCGCCCTGACGCGAACGGTCAGCTCCAGCGGATCGAACGGCTTGGTCAAGTAATCATCCGTTCCAAGCTGGAATCCTTTCACCTTCTCCCATGTCTCGCCTCTTGCCGTCAGCATCAGCAACGGGAGATCGGGATTGGCTTTTCGAAGCTCCCTGCACAGCTCCCAGCCGTCCATTAACGGCATCATAATATCAAGCACGACAAGATCGACTCTCGTCGAGTTATATACGGCCAATGCTTCCTTGCCGTCAGCGGCTTCAACGGTCTCGAAGCCGTCATTTCGCAAAAACAAACAGACGAGTTCGCGAATGTTCACATCATCATCAGCAACTAATATCGTAGGCATCCGTTCCCTCTTTTCCCTGTATTACTTGGTAACCAGTATACTATAAAGCCAGTGTCGTGCATAAATCCGGGGATGTTCAACTGTTCAAATAGGAAGTTAAAAAAAGCAACTGCCATATCGCGGCGGTTGCTTTTTATGCCTTCTCATTATATTCGACCAGATCAATAATTTTCTTAATATCCGAGATATTAAGCGCTTCTGCAATTCGTTCAATGTGATTGAAGTTAATGTTTTCCCTTTTTCCGCTCGATAGTTCACTGAGCGCAGCATGCCTGACATCGGATATGCGAGACAGTTCCCTTAAAGTGATATTGTGCTCTTTGATGAGTTCAGGGATTTTGACAACAACCTTCTTCGGCATTCCATCACCAACTCTAGTTGAATTCGACCATTGACTATACGCAATAGCGTATCATATAATATGGACAATTCTGGTACGCATATACGTAACAAATAAGATCATGGAGCTGATACAAATATGGTTGAACTGATCGCGGTATATGAACGGCTGGTGGAGGAAGAGGATGAGCTGCTGAACAAGCTTGAAACGCTAAGAACATCTGAGGGATTAGTCCGCGCTATGCTCTCGCCTCAAGAACACTCCCATTTCTAAGCAAGCACTAATATGTAAGCTCCTCCGTTGTATGTTTAAAAACTGCAACAGAGAAGTTTTTGACTTGCTCTCCAACAAACAATTGCAGGATAAAGCCTACCTTCTACGAGCCGGAGTAATGCTTTGAGGATTACGGAACACATTTTTGGGATCGTACTTCGCTTTTACTTTCCGCAGCCTCGGATAGTTCGCCCCATAGTAGACCGGCCCTGAGTTTTTGATACCTTGGTCCGGAACGTTGATATAGGAGCCTACGATATAAGGCTGCAGCTTCCGGCGAGTCTGACGTACGATGGCTATATTTTTGGGAGCGTCGGATTGCTTGAGCCAGGAGCTGTTCCACTCTACATAGAACTTGGCCTTGCGCCAGTAAAACGCTGTAGAGGTAGGCGACTTGCGGCTTACTGCCCCGCCCCAGTTCAGGAAGAAGAAACCGGCGTCTGTCCCCTCTACATTCTCTAAAAATTGGCGCATAGACCGAATCGCTTTATCAGGAAACGGACGTCTGGCGAAGCCCGACGAGAACTGGTTGCTGTACCTCTGAGTAAGCACTGGATCGGGAGGCAATAAGAAGCTCACGGCTTCCGGGTAAGGCACCTGCCGAATGATTTTGGTCTTAGGCGTGCCGATGCTTGTTAGCGGCTGTAATAGACGAAGAGCTTCCGATCTAGGACCGAGGTACAGCCCTTCCATCGTAACACTGCCCCCTTTTTTCGGACCGATCGTTAGTTCGCTGCCCAGCTTGGTATTTACCGAAGGCGCCCATTTTTGCCATGCTTTGAGCACCCTCTCGAATTGATTCCACGGCCAAATAATGCGGTACACCGTTGCCTGAGCCGGAGCTCGCAGCACCTTTAATTTATACCGGGTATATACGCCAAAGTTACCTCCGCCTCCGCCGCGAGAAGCCCATAGAAGATCGGCATTACGATGTTTGTTGGCACGAATCACTTTTCCATTCGCGTCCACCATTTCGAGTTCCAGCAGATTATCGCTGATGAGGCCGATCGTCCGCTGAAGCGGCCCGATTCCGCCTCCGAGCGAAATTCCTCCGATCCCAACCGTAGGGCTGTCGCCAAAGGGCGCAATAAACCCTTGCCGCGCAAGCGTATGTGCGATTCTGCCGACTCGATTGCCCGTCTCCACGATTGCCGTTGCATTTTTTCTGTTCAGCTTGATCATCTTCATATCGCTGACGTCAATGACAAGTCCCCCGTTAACCTGCGAAAGATTAACTTCAAGCGAATGTCTGCCGCTCCTGGGACGAATCGGTACGTTATGTTTCCGCGCCCATTTGATGGCGTTCGCTACATCCTGTGTTTTTTGAGCAAATACAAACACTTTAGGGTATCTGTCCGTATGGGGGTCCCAATTTTTGCGCGCCGCTTCATAACCCGGATCTCCTCGAAAAATCACTCGTCCGGTTAGCCCCGCTCTTGATATCACTCATCCCACTCCCTTGGAGAAAATGATTGCACGTTAATCCAATACAGGAACCCTATATCGTATGAAGGACATTTGCGCAGGGAATGGGCCAATTTCCGAAAATAAATGGTATGCAATCGGCGCACATTACATCCGTTTTACCAGATGTTATAAAGGTTGAATGAGTACAAAAAGATAGCAATCAGCAACAGTGCAGCAGCGAGCATGATCGTCCATATTTTCAATAGCATCGTGTTGTTCGGCAATTTCCACTTGCGTACGAACCGGTACAACACTCCCAATGCAGTGATGCCGAGGAGCCAGAAGATGATCGAATGGATAGTTAACCTAGACAGCGGCAGTAACGGGTCGACCGCTAATCTGACGACTACAGCTGCAAGATTGACGAGATGAAGCATACCCAGAAGAGAAAGCCATAGCGCCGAGGAGTGCAAAGGTGCCTTGCCCCGCCGACCTCTCTGCAATGAGCGAATGAGAAGTCCAATTAAGCCGATTAACAGGCTTAATAGAAACGTAACCGCAGCTCCGCCAATGACAATCGTATGAAGCATCGGAGTACGCAGTGTCGACACAGGCTGTTCATCGGCAATAACGCCATACGACATGTGAGTCACTTCTCCGTTAGCGTTGGTTTTGAAATAGATCCGGCTTGTATCATGTCCTTCATCATCCATAGGCGTGTTGCCCGATCTTTGCCGCGCGTATACGTACGGCTCTATCTCCACATAAGTCGCTTCCATCCCGATTGAAGGTTTGGTCAACCGGATGGAACCATCACCATTCACGCTAACCAACGTATCCGTATCGGCAAGAATCGGAATCAGCTTGAAGGGCCCGGATTCGACGGCGCGCGCCGAACGGTAACGCCCTGCCACCTCGCCTGCTAGGTTGACGCCCCGCTCCGACGCGCTGCTCCAGCGACACCAAGTCGTCAGGGTCACGGACCATCAATTGTTCCAGGTATTCTTCGAAGCCTGCTGTATGGCTCATCAGGTGAAGAAGGGTAATCGGCTGGTCATAAGCCAACTCCAGAAACCGATCGGGCAAATATTCGCGAATATCCGTATCCAGCGCCAGCTTGCCTTGCTCGACGAGTTGCATGACCGCCGTCCATGTGAACACCTTGGATACGGAACCCGCTTCCATATAGGTAAGCTCCGGACTTATGGGCTGGCGCTCCTCCACATTAGCCAATCCGTAGCCCTTCAACAGAATGATCTTCCCATCCAACACCACCGACACGGCGGCGCCTGGCACATCCTTGCCGATGTACTTCGCCATCACACGGTCAACCTCTGCTTCCATTCGGGACTCGCTTATCCCGGAAGGTGTGACGGCAGCAGCCGATGCAATCCCTGGAAACCAGAGGGTCAATATCAACAGCATGGCCGCCAGCGGCAGAAACGCTTTTTTACATATACACATCATGCCAACATCCTTTCACTTCCAACTGTTAAACTTCCTTCATTTTACAGTCGGCTAATAAAAGCGATAACGGTCCTCGGAATGCTTCTTGTATAAGTCCGGGTGTGGGGATGAGAATGCGACGCTTGGCTGATAGACGATGCGACTTCCGCACGAGATGGCTGTGGCGCCATACTTGAAGTTTTATTTGCCACAGAATCTTCAAACGCTAAATTATGGGCAACCAGACACAAAAACGCAACCTTGATCAAGGTTGCGTTGTCCTTTTTTATCATCCAACTTTATCTCTTGGCATGCAGCCGAACATGAAGCTGCCGCACTTCCTCCGCCAGCTCAGGCACTGGTCCTTCAATGACAGTATCCCGAATGACCTCCTGGATCGAAAGATTGCGGACGCGCGACGGGGCAACCCCCAGCTCATTCAGCCACCCTGCCAATTGCTTCGAGGAGCTCGCATATACAATCCGTCCCAAGCCAGCCCAGCCGTGGGCTGCTGCACACATCGGGCAATGCTCGCCCGTCGTGTAGACGGTAGCCTTCTCCCTATCTTCAATCGTCATATTCTGTGCCGCCCAGCGCGCCAAAGCAAATTCCGGATGCTGGGTATGGTCGCCGCCAGCTACATGGTTATGGTCTTCCATCAGCACTTCCCCGGAAGCGGAGACGAGCATCGAGCCGAACGGCTCATCGCCCGCTTCCAGAGCGGCCTCTGCTAATTCCACGCAGCGTCGCAAATACTTCATGTCCGAATCATTAATCATCGTAATCCTCCTGTTCATCTATTTCTATAGAATCATGGTATCATAAGCATATCCATTCGAAAAATATAGATAACCTATTATTCACTAAGGTTTTTCATATACAAGGAGGAGCATGATGGATATCCGGCAGCTGCGCTATTTCATTGCGATTGTAGAGGAAGGGACTGTATCGGCCGCTGCGAAGCGGCTACATCTCTCCCAACCGCCGCTCAGTCAGCAATTGAAAGCGATGGAAGAAGAGCTGAGCACAGCATTAATGGAGCGAAGCGGCAAATATTTGAAGCTGACGGCAGCGGGAAAGAAGCTCTATGACTATGCTCTGCAAATGGTGGAGCTTATCGAGGAAGCCGCATCTGAGGTGAAAGAAGTCGGACAAGGCAGTAGCGGTACGTTAGCGATTGGCGTCAATACGCTTTCGGTTGCAGAACTGCCGGGCCTTCTCCATCGCTTTCGAGAAACTTACCCCAAGGCCGCCTACCACATCCAGCAAAGTGAGTCCGCCCGCCTCTGCCAATTAGTCAGAGAACGCGCGGTTGAGCTGGCATTTATTCGCTTGCCCCTTGATTTAGGCGATGATTTGGCTGTCCATCATCTATATAGCGAGCCGTTTTATGTGGTGACATCGGCAGAGGCTTCGCAGCCAGCTCCTCAGGATGCTGGCGTCTCGCTTGCCGAGCTGCAAGACATCCCGCTGATGCTCCCCAGCACACCGGGACTAGGCGTGCATTATTTGATTCGGCAGGCTTTCTCTGAGCTTCATCTACAACCGAATATTGTAGGCGACTGCTCCGACATCTCGCTGCTGATCCGGCTGGTAGAGTCCGGCTTTTGTTCGGCGATCGTACCTGAGACTCTGCTCAAGGTGCATGATCGTGCTGCTATTCAAGCCAATAAAATAACCAGCCCGTCCGAGATGACTTCTCCCGTCGGGCTGGTATGGCTTAAGAACCGCCGCTTGTCTGCATTGGCGGAGAACTTTATAGCTCACACCAAGTAGAAACTTCATACCGTCAATAGTATCGATAATCAATTTTTCTAATTCTTTTGACGCAAATCCAAGCATCCAATAACAACTGGCCTTCTGATTCCAATTCCTGAAGAACCTCATTCACCGACCGGTTATCTTCAATAATTTGACTGAAGGATTGACGAACCAATAGGAAATATTTATGAGTAAAATCAGAGATAACCTGGGTATGCACATTTACAAATGCAATATGATTCAACGCTTGCTCCACTTCTACGCCCTAGACTTGCCCAATGTGCTTCGTACGGGTTGAGATATATCCATCTGCATTCTGTTTTTGTGCAGCCAACTCGTCACCCGTAATATATTTGATGATTTGTTTTCCTAATGTACGTGCCAAAATACCCTTCGTTTGACGGGAAAAGCTTTGCCATTTCAATCATTTGCTTCAATGTAACTCCGCCAAAGGAATGGGTATATGATTCAAGTCAAATAAAATTTTGTTGTAATACTTAAGCAGCCCCCTATAAACAAAAAAAGACCTCTATCATCTATTATTTACTTTATCATCCATAAAAGATGGAATCAAATATTTTTTCCTTCAAACCCCAATTAGCTCTTGATTTATGTGAAAATGAATGATAGAATCCACTTAAATAATAATAATGTCTAATATTGGATTTATTAGGAGGTTACCATGGTTAATAGAACTTTTTCCCATTCGTCTAACGAAATGAAAAAGCTTCCAGTCAACTCCGAGATACCCGACATTACTCTAATAGAATCAGACTCACCGCTTACCCTCCGTCAGCTCATCACTGATCACCTACTGCTCTTGTTAATAAGTACAAGCTGCGACGTTTGTGCAGATGCGCTTGAAGCTCTGGATGATTACACCCATCAGAATCCCGCACTTAACGTAATTATATTAATAGATAGCACACAGGAGAATATAGAGATTATTCAACAAGCTTTTGAAGGACGAGCAAGCGTATTCAAGTATTCCATTCAAGATATGGTGAAGCATTTGCAGTCTTATTCCGTTCCATGGGGATATGCAATAGATGCATCCTGCAAGATTCTTTCCAGTCAAAATGTAGGTTCACCCAAGCTGCTAAGAGAGACCTGCCAACCGATCGTCCCGTATTTCAATGGTATCCATGAAGCTTAACCAAATTATTCGCAAGGCTATAACAGGCTCATATTGGACAATTGCAATATTAAGCTTGTTATCAGTCATACTAATAGGGATTGCAGCCTTTACCATTAAATTGACAGAGCAGTTTTTCGATGCATTAACAAATAGTAATCAGAATTACTCATTCATTATTCAATTAATTGTCATTATGCTTCTCCTCAAACTAACTCAGCTATGTATGGAGCAACTCCGCCAGTACTTAGAACAAAAAATGACGATTCAAATGAACCGTCTTCTTGAGTATCAATTAATTGATTTGATTAATCTAAAGACTGTGACAAAATTAGAAACGCCTCAGTACCAAAATGATTTTAACTTTCTTCGAAGCACTTTTTTTTCAATATCCAGCTTAATCATTACTTTCATTCATTTTGCTCATCAAATCATATTATTTATGACCTATAGCATCATACTAATAAACTATATATGGTATTTGCCTATAATTGTTACAATTTACTGCTTGCCACACTTCTTAAATGAAATCAAAATATCGAAACTGAATCATTCGTATACAGAAAACACAAGTCAATTGACTAGAGAAAAACTAATGATGTTCGAGACATTAGTAAGGCCAATCGCTCAGAAGGAGCTCTTAATCTTCCAAAGCAAATCGTTTTTTTTGAGAAAATGGGACAAAGTATCTTTGAAATCTATTAAATGGGAAATATCTCATCAGAAAAAAATCTATATCAAAAGATTCCTTTTTGCCATAATCGAACCTCTGGGTTTTGTCATTATCCAGATTCTCTTAGTACGAAGCCTTATCGCGAGCGAGTTAACTATAGGCCAATACATAGCTATTACTACCGCAGTGACTATGCTTCAATCATCATTGTTTGCCATTGGCCAATACTTTGGAAGAGTCAAACAAACATTTCTGACAAGTCGCCAACTTCAACAATTTATGGAAAAGTACTTTCCGCTTAACCTCACAGGACAAGATCATGACATGAAGCTAGCTTCACCTATTGAAGAAATTGTGATCAAAGATCTTACATTTCAATACCCAACGACGAATAGATGTGTGATTAAGCATATAAATCTAAACATCAAATCAGGAAATTGCATATCAATAGTGGGTGAAAATGGATCGGGTAAATCAACGTTAGGTAAAATTCTAATTGGGCTATACGATGTTGCACCCGGAGCCCTTTACATTAATGGCTCCGATATTAATGATATTAATCACCTGAGCCTAATTCGCCAGATGACTATGGTCTCACAGGATTTTGTCCGATATCCAATCTCGTTGGAGGAAAATATTATTTTGAATTCTCCGTCGGAAGAATCTGAAAAGAAACTATTGGAGTTGTCAGAACAGTATTCCGTGTTATTTCCTGAAGAAGTTTCAAAGGAAACAATATTAGGCTGGGAGTTCACTGGATCTCGACAGCTTTCTGGAGGCCAATGGCAGAAAATTGCTATTGCCAGAGCCTTATATAAAAATTCGCCTTTTCTGTTGCTAGATGAGGCTACCTCTGCGCTAGATCCAGAAACCGAACAATCTATTATGAATTCTATTACCAAAAATAGAAAACGGGCTGGCCAAACTACCCTTTTCATCACACATCGAATGCAAATCTGTCAGATGGCCGACTATATTATCGTCTTGCATAATGGGGAAATTGCAGAGATCGGAACACATCAAGAGCTTATTCAGGCTGAGGGAAGATATTATCGAATGTTCATGACTACACAAGATAACAATGAGGTGAATAACATTGGGAAAAATCAACTTCAAGGAACTATTTCAGCGCAATTCGCAGCTCAATGAAGAACATCAAATTGGGGATTATTTTCCAGAATCAATCGCATTGCTACGTCCCACTAATGAGAACCCGGTTTTGCTGGGATATATCTCATTAACCTGTAAATCCTGTGTTGATATGCTGCCAACTCTTATAACCGAATTCAAGCAGTTCCCTGGCGATGTGCAATTATATACGGATGGAAACCATGAAGAAAACGAAGAGCTTTCCCGGCACTTCAATCCGGGCTTTCCAATCCTGTCTTTATCCGCCAATGAACAAAGGGATATTCATAAGGTTTTCGCTACACCTTTCATATACAGGTTGGGCAGCAATCGCATTATTGAAAATTGCGGAGTTATTCATTCCATAAATGATTTAAACAGGATTATTAATCAGAACTGATATCATCTGTCCGAGTTAACATGAAAGGAGGTGAAAACGATGACTTGTCAGGATACACATACAAAGTGCTACGGTGAATGGGATTGTCAAGCTACTAGTACTTGTCTGTCAGGAAGAATCTCTTATCGTACTGTCTTCAGACGTTGCTTCGATACTTCTAGCGGCTCTACAACTTGCGAATACACACATACCGAGTATGGAAATTGCTGCGGCAACTAATTCCAGACCATGTACCGCAATCATTCATTAGAATGAACGAAACCCGTAAGCTCATCACTTTATGTGAGAGTCTTACGGGTTTTCTGGTATCAATATGCATTATTCAACCTTAAGATTATCCAATAGACGCAAGATAATGACAGTCGCTTCAGCACGAGTGACCTGACGGAATGGCTGTAATTCGGACTGATTGGTTCCAACTAGAATCTGCTCGTTGACAGCGGTAAGGAAAGATGGTCTGGCCCAGCTTGGAATGGCTTGCGCATCGGTGAATCCAGCGAGTCCATCTTCAACCGGTACGCCGGAATTTGACAGCATGCCTGCTGCGATAACTGCCAGTTGCGCGCGGGTTACCGCATCGTTTGGACGAAAGCTGCCGTCTTCATAGCCTTGCATCAATCCTCTTTCATTCGCCGCTGCAATGGCTTTACCAGCCCATGCTGCTACTTGATTCGCATCCTTGAAATCGGTTGGTTCTGCAGTTGCTGTCCATTGGAAAGCTCTGGCCAGCATCGTCACAAAAGCTTGACGGGTAATCTGATCGCCCGGACGGAAGCTGCCATCCTCATATCCTTGTACAATTCCTAAAGATATTGCCCTTTCAATGTCAGCTTTCGCCCAATGATCCGCTATATCGTTCAATACGATTCCGTTTTGATCGACTCCCGGTTGTTCCTCACTTTCAAGCTCCTGCACAGCCAGCAGCACAAATAGTGCGAGCTGCTTCACATCAGCGATAAATTTCCCATTCTCAATGCGGCCCGGAACCTCTGTCCAAGACTGCTTGGTTTGGTCATAGTGATATAAAGCCGGAATCTGCCCGTCAGTCAGCTTATCCTGATCAAATACAAAGCTTAAGGTGACCACAGTTGTGAACGGATTCTCAAATGTTTTGCTTAGTTCAAGTGCGTCGGACAACATCTGCGCATGTTGTGGAAGCTGCGTCCGTTGCGTCTGACTCAATTCCCGTTTGTTGACGGTTAATGTGAAGTTGCCATTGGCTGCATTCATTGGAACGTTGATCGACAAGCCATAATCCGATTGAATGACGCACCCATTCGGACCGCAATTCGTGCTCGGCATGACAGACGGTTCCGGTGCAGGCCCCGGTATGATTACACGCGGAGCTACCTTAATTTCAAGGTCTGCCTCCAAAGCGTTGCTGTTCATTATCCCATCCGGCAAGGTTAACGCACCTTGGAAACGATACGATCCCGCTTGATTCCCATTGTAAGCCGGAGTGCCTTGATTCCAAGTGACAGCGGCAGCCATCTTGGTGCTATCGCTCAGCGTCACTTCAACTTCTGTCGGCAGGTTCAGCCTCGATGCTGGAGTTCCGTATGATATCGTTTTGCCGCTTAACTTCTCAACGTCGGTTACATTAACTGCGACCTTTTCTGCGACAATGACATCCAGCTTCGCCTTATAGCTCTCTGGATTCTCTATGCCTGCTGGCAGTACCAAGGTACCTTCAAAGGTATACGATCCTGGTTGATTCGCATCATATGCCGGTGTTCCTTGATTCCAAGTTACCGCAGCCTTCAATGTCTTATCGTCGCTAAGCGTTACCTCGACCTCTATCGGCAGGCTCAACTCAGAGCGCGGAGTACCAAAACCCACAGTTAGGGGATTGAGTTCCTCAACACCGGTAACGGACACATTCGTTTTTTCCTCTACGATAACATCTATGCTGGCCTTGTAGCCTCCCGGATTCTCAATGCCCGTCGGCAATGTCAACGTACCTTGGAAGGTGTATGATCCCGGTTGATTCGCATCATATGCCGGTGTCCCTTGATCCCATGTCACAGCAGCTCTCCCGAATTGTTTGTTGTTCAGCATTACCTCCGCCTCTGTCGGCAGACTTAGCTCTGAACGCGGCGTACCATAAGCCACTCTGATCATGTCAAATGGCAATGTCCCCATCACATCTACTAAAAATTTTCCATCTGTCACAATCGTCAATTTGGCTTGATAACTCTGCGGATTGACGTCTCCAATTGCTAACGTCAAAGCTCCTGATATATGGAGTCCTCCTACGGCAGGATCATAGACCGGCAATCCTGGATCCAAGACTACATCAGCTTGAAGGTTCGAATTTCCAATTAGTTTAAGATCCGAGACTGCCGGCAGGTTGTAGTCAGATTGTGTTGCGCCCGCTGGCACATTTTTCTGATTCACCGAATTGGCGTCTACATCGATATGAATTCTAGCTTTGAATCTCTGCGGCCTTACATCCCCTATAGCTATCGTCAAAGCACCTGAAAATCTATGAATCCCAGGCTTGTCCGGATTCTGTGTTGGGGCTCCCTGATCCCATTCAACTGCGGCATTAACCTTCACACTGCTGCCTAGCGTAAAGCTTGCGCCTGTCGGCAGTTCCACATCAGGCAGTGTAGCCGCTTCTGCGGCTTGAACCGACATTCCCATTGCTGGTATCGCGAGCAGGATCGTCAAACATATGAGAACCAGTCGTTTGCATTGCTTCCAATTGATCATCTAGTAAATCCTCCAAGTCTATTAAACTGCTAAACTACCATTCCCACTAACGCTGCCATGACCATGCCTTCTTGAAAACCCCGTACAAAATCGGATCTCCATATGTTGAACTCCCAGGAAATATAGCCCAGCAAACTAATCCAGTATAATACAAAAGCACTAGAATGGCGATATGTGGAAAGTATGGGGATGCGACTATTGTAATACAATCATTACTATTCATAGATGTATATAGAACATTCAAGAATTTAGCATGGCGTCATTAGCAGGGGAACTTTCGTTAGCCTTTTTTGTATTTACTTAAAAAATAGATGAACAGGAATTGACAGCTGATTACAATCGATGATATATTGTGCATACACAACATACACAATTTTGGAGCGGAGGAAACGCTATGTTGGCTTTAGATCTTCGTAACGCAAGTAAAAAGTATGAGCATTTTCATCTGAAGAACGTATCTTTTCAACTGGAAAAAGGCTACATTATGGGATTTATCGGCTCGAATGGCGCTGGCAAAACAACCACGATCAAGTCGATTCTGAATCTGATTCGCCTGGATAGCGGTGAGATTCATATTATGGGCAAGAACATGGGTCAGCACGAGGTGGAATTGAAGCAGGAGATTGGCTCTGCTTTTGGCGACATTAACTTTTATACCCGCAGCAAAGTCAAGACATTAACAAATGTAATCAAACGGTTCTATAAGAACTGGGATGACGATACGTACCGCAAGTATTTGAAGAAGTTCAATTTAATCGAGGACAAAAAAATCTCCGAGTTATCAACCGGCATGAAGGTAAAATACAGCCTGGCCCTTGCTCTGTCGCATGGGGCGAAGCTGCTTATTCTGGATGAGCCTACTAGCGGACTCGATCCTGTCGCCCGGGATAATCTGCTGGATATCTTCCGAGAGCTGGTGCAGGACGGCGAGATCAGCATCCTCTTCTCCACCCACATCACATCCGATCTGGAGAAATGTGCAGATTACATCACCTTCATTCATAACGGAGAAATCATCAAGAGTGCGGAGAAGGAACAATTTGTAGATTCGTACCGTTTGCTTAATGGCAAGAAGGAGCAGCTGGATCTGATCAAGGACCAACTCATTTCTTACAAGGTCAATTCATTCGGCTTCACCGGCTTGATTCATACGAAGGAATTTGATTCGGCACTGGATATAAAATCGGCGATACCGAATCTGGAGGAGATTATGATTTATTGCTCTAGGAAGGAGGGTCTGCAGGATGTATAACTTGTTAATGAAAGAATTCAAGATAGGTGTAAGTCCTTTTTTCTACGTACTGCCGTTTTTAACTGGCGCATTGATGCTTATTCCGGGGTGGCTGTATTTCCTGGTAATCCTCTACTTCTGTTTCATTACGGTTCCGAATATGTTCGGCGGGTATAAGAGCCAAAACGATTTGATCTTCACAAGCATCATGCCGGTTACAAAAAGAGATATGGTGAAAGCAAGAGTCTCCTTTATCGTCATTCTGGAGCTGCTGCATATCGTAGTTGCCATGATCTATAGCGTGTTCACGCTGCGTTTGTATCCAGATATGGTGTACTTCTTCCTCAAGCCTTCCTTTGGCTTCTGGGGACTATGCTTCGTCATGCTGGCGATCTTCAACCTGATTTTTATCTCCATGTATTATAAGACGTCGTATAAATACGGCGCGGCAGCATTTACAGCGAATGCAGGTGCAATCTTGTTTGCCGGGGGCTTCGAATGGCTTGCCTTGCAAAACTCGCATGTGTCCGATCTGTTCAAAGGCGCTGGCAGTGACAATCTAGGCGCTCACCTCTTAATCTTGCTTGCAGGCATCGTGATATTTGCGCTATTTACATTTATCGCTTATCATATTGCCAACAAACGGTTTGAGAAAGTGGAAATGTAATGAACATCGCAATTTCGAACACATCTGAAAAACCTATCTATCAGCAGATTTTTGAACAGATCAGCGCGCAGATCCTCAAGGATGAGCTGGAGACCGGATATAGCCTGCCTCCCATACGGCAAGCGGCCACGGAGCTGGGCGTCAGCATCATCACGGTGAAGAAAGCCTGGGAAGAGCTGGAGCGTCTAGGGTTAATCTATACCGTTACGGGCAAAGGATGTTTTGTTACCGATCTCTCGCCAGAGGAGATGCTGCAAAAACGCAATGATATGATCCTGCAGCAGATGGCGATTGACGCCGACTATTACAAGTCCTTCGGACTTACGATAGAAGAAGTTTTTGAGCTTATGAAGAAGGTTTATTGATGGGGAACCACGTCCTGGGAGGGACGTGGTTTTTGTTTTCTCAGATGGCCAGCACCCGCATAATATCGTCAATTTTTTTGCTGTTCGAGATCACACCGTAATTCATCCAGGTTAAAAAGTCCATCTCGTAAGTCTGCCGCTTCTGTACAGCGGCAAGGCCTTGCCAATGCTGGCTGCTGAGCAGCATTCGCTCCTCGCCTGGCTGACCGCTATGCCATTTGTCGAACACCACAAACAGATGATCGGCGGACAGCCTCTCCAGTTGATCCATGGATAAAGCAATCATTGAACCGTCGCCAAAGCCAGAGCATGACTCTTCCGTCTCGGAAAGCCGATACGGCTGGAGACCCAGATCCTCGTACAGCACAGAAACGGCAAACCCTCCGCCGCAATCCGTATACATCAAAACATAGTCCGCCGATACGCGCAAAAACGCAACCGTCTCGCCGCGAAGCTTGCGGCGCAGCGCCACACGCGCAGCGTCCGCCTTCGCTTCATATTCTAGAAGAATGCGCTCCGCCAACTCCCCGCGGCCGAAAAAATCGCCAAAGCGGCGCAATACCACGCGCCATTCGTTCGTTGATTCAGGCAGCACGCAGGTATGGGAGATGCGGCGGCATTGCTTATACAGCGTATCATCGTAATGGTCCATAAGCAGGATTAGGTCGGGACGAGAATCAGCAATGGCGTGCAGGCTTGCCGTCGCCAGCTCCATCTCGTTAAACACGGGAGTTTGCGATAGCTGCAAATAATCCTGCTTGCCCCATTTGGCATGCCAATACTGGGCAACCGGCATAACTCCGAGCGCCACCAGAAAATCCTCCAAATAAGGCGCTACAATTCGCGGCTGCTCCCGATGATTCCGCCGGTATTGCCCAGGCGCGATGCCGATCGTCTGCTTAAAGCGGCGGCTGAAATAATATTCGTTCGCAAACCCGATCTGCTGCGCGATGCCCGACAGCTTGTCCTCCCCGGATACCAGCAATTGCTTCGCCTTGTCCATGCGCATATCGTTCAAATATTGAAGAGGCGACTTGCCTGTAACTTCCTTGAACAGACGCGGATACTTCCAAGGTTCGATCCATGCGATATCGGCCAGTTGCTCAACGGTGAGCGCATCGCTGTAATGCACGTTCATATATTGAATGGATCTGCCAATCCCCGCTGAAGCATCATCGGCCTCAGCGGCTGCCTGCCGTAATTGCTGCTCATGCCAACTGATGATCATAAGCAGCAGCTCCTGAAAACGCAAATAGCGGTAATAGAATTGTAGCGACGTGGCATCGAGACAAGACGGCTGCAGCAATTCCTCCACCAACTCGACGGCTTTCGCATAAGTCCGCAGCTCCAGCACTTGGCCATAGGGAACAGCGGCTTCCGGAAACTCAGGCTCCTCTATGAAGGGTCCTGTAATGACCTCAACCTGTTCGAATCTAAACTGAAAAGAAAAAACATCGTATTCGCAAACGGGTGAAAGCGCCATTAAGGAGATTTCCGCCGAATTCGCTCGCAGCCACACAAATTGCCCGGATTGGATGTCACCTCTACCTTTTTCACCGTCTCGTCCTTGCAGCCGCGCCGCTCCATTCCTGACGATGATAAGCAGATCGAATCGCGCATCCTGGCAAATCGCCGTTTCATGCTCCCGAATCCGGATATGCCGCGCTTCCCCCCATTCAAAACGGTAGCTTTCCTTTACGGCAATAAGACTATTTTCTCTCACCTTTCCCATACACTCCCGACCCTTATCTAGATACGGCGCCATATCAGCTCCGCAAACATTGATAATCGTTCTCATTAACATAATAAACAAAAAAGGACAGCTCTTCAACCTTTGTTGAAGCAACTCTCCTTTTTCGCCGGTGTGTCGTCTTCCCATTCGAGCGTTCATGCACTGGATTGGTTTAGCGAAACCGATACTACTTGATAAACAGCCCCTCCAAATCGTCCATCTTTTTCTGATCCCCGATAATCGCCGTCGTCTGCCAGTGCGAGCGCTCGACCTGGTAGACGTTGCCCTTCTGCACAGCGGGTACGGATTTCCAGATCGGACTGTTCATCATCTCCTCATAAGCTTGTGCTATGCCCTCATCCTCCCAAGTACCGTTGGACAGCAGCAAAATAATATGTTCGGCGTCGAGCTCGGGAACCGCCTCCATGGACAATACGCTATTTCCCTCGGTCAAGTTTTTGGCAAATTGCGGCGCTTGTATCCCCAGATCCTGATACAACAACTTGCCGATAAACATATTGTTGTAACTAAAAATATTAACCGACTTATCGGCGGAATTCATTCGCAACACAACGACTTTCTCATCCCCGACCGAAGCGGCCAGCTTGCCTTTCAATTCCTCCACCTGCTGATCGTATTTCTGCAAAACCTCCTCCGCCTTCTCCGGCATGCCGAGCAAATCGGCAATCACGTTCAACGTCTGGCGCGAATCCGTGAGCACGTCCTCTGGAATACGGTACGTCGGCGCAACTTTGCTGTACATTTCGTATTGGGCGTCATCTATGCCACCGGTAATAATCAAATCCGGTTCGGAAACAAGCAGCGCCTCCACACTTCCGGTAACGTCAAACAACGGCACTTCCAATCCCAAATAATCTTGCTTGCCCCACATCGGATTGAAATATTGCACGATCGGCGTCACACCAAGCGCCACCAAATAATCTTCGCGGTATAAAGCAGCTACGCGTTTGGGGTTTACCGGAATTTCCACTTCTCCGAACTCGTTTTTGACAATACGCGTTGCAGGTACGGCTTGATCCGCTTTATTGTCAGCATTTGTGCCCCCGGTAGGCTGGCCGGAAGCCGCTTCTCCGTTATTAATCCGATTACCGGCATCGCCGCACCCGGCCAACAGCCCGATACATACGGTGACGACAACAGCTGATTTCAAAAATGTTTTCCAAGCTTGCCTGATCATGATTTTACCCTCTCCCGATCTCTATTTAGTGATATTGATTATTATTATCAATAAAAACATTGTACGCTAGCCGCCCCGCTTCCTCAATACACATTTTTGTCAAAATCGTTTATAACAATTTAATCCTCCGAGGCAAAACAACAAATTTATATGCATTCATAGGCATATGCTCCCTAATCCTTCATCACAATAAGCCGCGTTAAAGCCGATAAATAGGATATAGACCTTCCTCTATCATTCTTCCATTCAGCTAATTAAATCAGCCTTTCCCAATGCCGAGAGGAGTGATCTCACATGAGCAAACCATATATCTATGTGTTCACTGGCACAAGCGGCTCCGGGCGAAAAACGACTGCGAGACTGGCGCTGAAGCATACCCGCATCACCCATCTTCCTTCCTACACGGACCGCCCGCCCAGAGACAAGGAGTATCCGCCTGCAGACTATCATTATTTGACGCCAGAGCATTTTGATGTGTTGAGCAAGCGTCACTATTTCTCTGAAGAAGTCAAAATCGACCGCTACCGCTACGGCGTTGCGAGCAGAGAACTGAATGACGCCTTGCGCGAGGGCCGAAGTGTCTATCTGATCCTGAATCGCGAGGGCGCGGATCGCATTCGCAGCCTGTATGGCGACAAAGTTGTTCGCATCTTTCTCTATGTTGAGAAGCGGCTTGTAAAGGAACGCCTTGAAGCGAAAGGCATGTCATATGAGATTATGAACAGCTATTTAAACCATTACACGGATGAGGTCACCTACCGCAAGGAATGCGAGCATGTCATTGAGAACGTCGATGCCGAACGTACCGCGGCATTCATTCGGGAAATTGTTGCGGGGTATGAGTCTAGAGATTTGGAGACATAAAGAAATGTCGATACCTTCTCAGCCCCATCAATTTTGATCCGCCAACCAAAATGGGGTTGTTCCGACAGTCGGCTCGAGCCCCATCCGAAGCCGATTTTGCGAGAGAAAGGCCCTCAAATGCCACTTTGTAGTGGCATTTGAGGGCCTTTCGTTTATTTGCGTACTTTTATATAATATTCGCCCCACTCTTCCAATTGATCCAATATTGATCTCAACGTTTTGCCGAACTCGCTCATTTCATAGACTACTTTCGGCGGCACCTGGTTATATACGGTTCGAGTGATGATGCCTGACTCCTCCAGCTCCCGAAGGGACTGCGTCAACACTTTTTGAGATAAATCCGGAATTTCCTTTCGGAACTCGCTTGTTCTCATGGGTCCACAATTAAGATAACATAAAATCAATAATTTCCACTTCCCCCCAATGACCTCCAACGTCGCTTCAGCGGGATTATTATATGTGTGGGTCGGTTGTTTTTCCAATGGTAAGCACTCCTTCAGAGCAAATATTAAAGGTTACCTCTCAGTTCCTATAGCACTTTATGGTTCTATAAGAACATAAAAGTGCGTTCTTCCTATCTTTTACAACATCCTGCATAATGCAATTGTAGCATAGACCATGTAAAAGAGTGGAGAAAGGAAGATGACGAATCATGAAAATACTGACTGTTGTATCACACCCGAGGGTGAATTCTTTAACCTTTTCCGTTGCGGATAGATTCACGCAGGGTCTTCTGAAGGCAGGTCACGAGACAGAGGTGCTGGATCTGCACCGCATCGGATTTGATCCAGTTCTATGGGAGGCTGATGAGCCAGATTGGTCCATAGATCGCAAGATTTATTCTCCTGAAGTGGAGAACGAAATCGAACGAATGAAGAAATTCGACGCTCTTGCCTATGTCTTCCCGGTATGGTGGTATAGCGTACCTGCTATGCTGAAAGGTTATATTGATCGGGTGTGGAATAGCGGCGTTGCATATGGCTCCAATAAGCTGGCTCATAAGCAAGTGCTGTGGCTTGCTCTCGCAGCGGAGTCGAAGGAAGGGATGGAGAAGAGGCAATTTGACCAAATGATGAATCATCAGTTGAATGTTGCGATAGCCGCATACTGTGGAATTGCCAATAGCCGTGTTGAGCTCCTGCACAACACGCTGGATTCCAACCCGGAAACACATGAAAGACTGCTGGCGCAAGCCTATCAGCTTGGATTAAATTATGACACAGTAAACGCTGCGTCCATATAAAACTAACTCATCGTCCATGCGGTAGAAACGCGGAATCGCAATTGTCCATTCAACTTGCGATTCCCTGATGCAATCCCCTCACTAGCCGCCCGGACGATGAGCTGCTATTGTGCCTCACTTTAAATATTTCATTGATATCAGGTGATTAATACCGTTTTGTTCGGCAAGCTTTTTCGGGAGCGCCTTTCTCTTGTATTCCTTGAACCCCAGCTTTTCATATAACCGGATAGCCGGAATATTCGTGTCAGCCACTTCCTCGATCAAGCACTCCTTGTATGACTTGCTCTCCAGGATATGAGCAATCAGCTGTGATGCCGCTCCTTGCCCTCGAAGTTCAAGCGCCGTACCGACGAACTCCAAGGAAATTTGATCTCCATTCGGGTTATGAAAAGGGACTTGAAATTCTCGCTTGAGAAACAGCGCTGCAAGTACTCCCTTGTACAAGCCCAGATGCTTGATCAATTGCTTCGCACTCAGCCTCACCGATAGCTCCGTTCCATCCGTACATGCCGCCATCGCCGCCACTTTATCACCCGACATGGCCAAGTAGAACTGACTCTCTACGAATATATGTGCAAAAGCTCTGGCAATCCGCCGCTTGTCTTTTGAAAAAAAACCAAGCCACTGTGTAAATCCGTCTGCGAATATATCAGCCATTTGCAATCTCACATCAACTTTTGCTTGATCCACTCTGATGATCATGAACATCTGTATTCAGCCCCCTTTTGTGAATAAAAAAGCTGTCAGGATGGAAGGTGACGGCATAACGAAGTCAGCCTTCATCTTCACTTTCATCTCAGCTAACCCCTGAATAAATCCAAAGAAGAACATAGCCATCTCATACGAATCACCATCGCCAAATTCACCTAACTCTTGCCCGCGCTTGATCAACTTGCTGGTAGCCATAATCAGGTTTTTGTTTACTGTAACCACATCATTCTGCCCATCATTAGTTTCGCCTATAGAATGAAACGACTGCGACATAAGAATCATCAGATTAGCCAGATCATCGCCGGATATCATGTCCTCATAAATTTCTTGGACAAAACCTCTCATCAACACAGAAGGCGATTCGTCTGATTCAAATCGTTCCGCAACCCGAGCGAGACCAGCTGCTGCAAATTCCGCCAGCTCATGAAATAACTCATCTTTTGTTTTGTAATGTCTGTACAATAGACCGATACTGATTCCGGCTTTGTCGGCAATCTCCTGCACATTCGTCATGCCGAATCCCTGCTGGGCGAATAGCTGCATCGCTGCGGATTGTATTTTAACCCGTGTCGCGTTGCGCATCTCTTCGAACTGCTCTTTTGTTCGCGGCATAAAGGCACCTGCTTTTTGAGTGAGTTTTTACTCATTATAAAATAAGGAGGCTGAATGTGCAATACTACAGCTTGTACAAATCTTTGTAGAAACATAAAAAACGCAACCTTTATTGGTTGCGCTCGCTCTTATCAGGCTTTCAGGGTGATAAAAATATACAGAAAGACCCGCAGGAGAACACTTGAAAGTATTCATCCTACGGGTCACCGTTCATCTGTTTATATGATAGCCCCTCTATTCAATAGTCGAGCTATTATTTTTTGAAGATTTTGAAGGGAGCACCCACCGGCAGAAACACTCGTCCAAAGTGTGTGTTCAGCACAGCAGCACCGCATCCATAGAAGGATACAATAGCAATGGCCAGTTCTGCATACGCTGCCAAGGAGTGAAAAGCTCCATTTCCTACCCCAAATGAATCCAAGCTTAATCCAATAAACAAGAGATCAATCCATACAAAGATGATAAACAGCACTTTGTTGGTTTCCATGGCTCCGATGGTCATAAAGAGCGTGAAAATCAGATAGCCAAGGAAGACAAAACCTAGCTGCCTCACATCAAGCCCGGATGCCAGCTCTGTCCCGAATACCCCCAGTTTAATCAGCCAGCTGGTTGCCATGCCAAACCAGAAGAACGCATAAGCGCCGAATGCCGTCATGCCGAATGTGTTGTTATGCTTGGCATCTTGAATGCAAGCGAACAGCTGAGCGAACGCACCGAGAAAAATAGCCCAAGGAATAACATAACCCAATCCAGAAGTGATGCCCAGCTTTTGCGATGAAGCAACCAGTGTGACGATGGCCAGACCGAATAATCCAATTGCACTGGGGTCTGCTGTTACGATTTTTACATGTTGTTGCGACTGTGATGTCATAAACTAAGATGCCTCCGATTTCTAATAAAACAATCAAGGACCTATTCTATCACATCACAATCAAACTGAATATATCCGTGTATAGATTGTCATATTTGAGCTCAGCCGAAAAAAAACGTCAGACCAGAACTTTAATAAAGTCCAGTCTGACTCTCTTTCCATTGCACCATCGTTACAAGGCAAAGGATTTAATCATCCAACCCTTTTCCATCCAAAATTTGCGGCAAATACTTCTCGATCCGTGCCTCCCGCGTCTTGGATTGTTTGGCTCCGGAGAAGTAGAAAAGGTACGCTCTTTGCCTTCCCGGCGTCAGGGCTTCAAATGCCTCTTTCAGCTCGGGAATCTCCACAAACTTATTTTCCAGTTCCTCAGGGACAGTATACTCTGTCGTCTTCTTGAATTCCACCTGCAAGCCGGCTTTCTCCACTTCAATCGCTTCATAAATATATTCTTTGATCATCAGCTGCATCTCTTCGATTTGCTCCACATTCGTGAACCGAATTTGGCGGGCCGCCTGTACGTTCTCCGTCTGCTGAATGAGGATTCCATGGGGATCTTTGAGCAAGGAGCCTTTATGGAACAGAAGCGCGCAATACTCCTTAAATCCGTGTATGATGACAACGTTTTTGTCCTCAAATGTGTAGCAAGGATGCATCCACTTGAAGTCTTCGGTCAGATCGCAATCGAGCACGATTTCCCGTAACGCTTCAAATTCTTCCTTCCAGCTCTTGGCCTTTCTCAAAAATCCGTCAACCTTGGCATTCAGCTTTGTTGTTGTCATACAGGAACACTCCTCATTCACTAGTAACAATTATGATCTTCAATAACATCCATTGTGCCTGTCGCTTTATTCAATTATACCAGCATCTTCTCAAGCTCGCCGCACCATTTGCTCCATCCGAACTTAGCTCCACCCAGTGCTTGCGAATTGGACAGTCCGGTTTGCTCCAGATGCAGATTCACCTCTCCGTTGCCTAGACCCTGCAGCGTCCATGTTACGGTATGCTTCTCTGCACCGCTGGACCAGGTGTAGGATACCCGGTTGGGCTCCTCGACGATCAGCACTTTACCGCTTATAACGCCATCCCACCATTCATTCGGCTGGGTGCGGAATTGGAACTGATGGCCTACGACGGGTTTAAAATCATTTTCCATCGGCTCCCCCGTATGAATATTGGCGATCCACTTCGACAGCTTCGTTGAATCGGTGATAGCCGACCACAGCCTCTCGATCGACGTCTTGTACTGATACTCCAGATTTAATGTTAAACTCATTCTTCTTCCTCCTCTAATAGTTGGTTCAAACGTTGCATATTCTTTGTCCAGAAATCGCTATAATAAGCCACCCAATCTTGCACTTCTTTAAGCGGTGTGGCATTTAGCCTGAATCGCGTTTCTCTGCCTACTTTCCTGTCGAGCACCAGCCCAGCTTCTTTCAGAATGGTCAAATGCTTGGATACCGCTGTTCGGCCTATCCCAAACTGTGCCGTTAAGTCATGAAGCGGAACCTCCTCTGCCTCTGCCAGCAAGCGGATCAAGCGGCGTCTGGTCGGATCGGCAATGGCATCAAATACATCCCTAAACTGGTTGTTTTCACTCATAACAGCCTCCCTCCATCATGTTCTGGAGAAGCTTTTACTATGGAATTGTCTCTAAAGCTTGCGGTTCTTCGGACGCAATGCCCAAGCAGCGATATTAAGGGCAGCATAAGCAAGCGGGAGGATAACATTGAAGCCGCTATCGCCATAATCGTTGGCGAACATATGAGACAAAGCCGCCCCCGTCATCAAAAAGAAGATGCCTGCATGTGCCCATTCTTTCAACCGAGGGAAGCCAGGTACGACGATCGCAATAGCTCCAAGCACCTTCCATATCCCCAGAATGGTCATGACGTATAATGGGAACCCGATGCTTGTCACTAGTTCGACGTTGCCCCCTGATTGCATAAGCTGCCCGATCCCGCTTAACATCATAGCTGCGGCGAGCAATAATACAGCGGTCCAATAAGCAATGATTTTGCTTCGGGACTGCGTTTCTGCTTTCGTGAACATTTCCGCGCCTATTATGTTGCTCATTTGCTTCCTCCTCGAAATTGCAGATTTTGATTGGACACCATTTGGTGTCTGTTTGATATTTTGATTTTAGGACACCTTTTGGTGTCATGTCAACATCATTTTTTATGCCCCTCGCAAAAAAGAAATCCACATGGAGTGGATTAACTCGCATGTGGATTTCTTCATCTCTTATAATGCATCTGTATCTTTTCTAACCCAAATATCTAATAACTCACTGTTCTCATTGAATCCATAAAATACAGTCACATCCGTTGCAAAGTATAGGCTCGAATAGATCCTGTACTCTCCAATATGCACCCGAATATGCTTAACTCCAATCATCTCCGCAGGTTTTTTTCTGGTGTGTAAATCCGCCATCGTTATCAATATATTCAATTCGCCAATCTTTTTTCGAATCAATATCTTGAATAACCTCCTCCATAGATGTGCCCGGCGGTGTCTGCTCTAGAAATCGGCTTCTTAGCTGGTCATCCGATGGAGTCAGCGGATTGCTTAACGTTCTTATCACTTCGAATAATCCAATGATGACTAGCACAATCAATACAGCTAACATCGCTTTTTTGACTGAAATCACCTCCGAAATCATCAATGCAAATAATCACACAAGCCGCCTTCTAAAGCATTCGTCCAATTATTATTGTGTCTATTCGTCACTTGCAACTTGGAGAACATGGAGTGTGTAATGATTAGTTCCGTCTTGCTTTCCTTCTGGACAAAATCAATCGTGACAAGCGTTTCCTCAGCGCCAGCTCCTTCATTAAGCCACTTCCAGGTGAACGAAAGTTTCCTATTCGGAACGATCTCCACATACCGGCCCGCCAGCGTATGAAGTTGTCATTGGGGGCTTGCATATGAAAGAGGAAGCTCCCTCCAACTGAAACCTCCATCTTTTCAATGGTCGTCGTAAAACCTGTCAGCCCCACCACTGCTCTAGCTGTTCTTTTTTCGTCCAAGCCTGGAACGCTCTATCTATGCTCGCGCTGTAAACGTGATGAAGCTTAAGGAGAAAATTCCCATCATGCATTGAAATCATGTATTGTGCCTCCCTTAGTCTTCTTTGGACTGCTTCCCCAAAAACTGTTCAAGGTTAAACACATGCTCCGTCCAGAACTTCCTTAAGTCCATTAACCAATCATGCAGGAGCTTGGCTTAAAATCCGTCGTACGTATGAAGAAATATCGTTCATTTAAAGGGAATTCAGGTAAAATTGCGCCGAACATACTGGAGAGGCATTTTCAAATGCGTCAGTATCAGCAAGCATTAAAGGAACATGGGGTCACACTGAATTAAAGGGCATGAGCCCGGTACAGAACCGAACTCATGCCCTAGAAGCAGCCTAATATACAGTGTCTAACTTTTTGGGGCCACATCAATACACACGCATGTGGTAAAAATTTTGATTTATCACTCAAGGCCATTCTTAGATAAACTAGAATACACCTTTATAAATACTCCTTCTAGCTAACGAACAATTTGATTTTTTTTAGCATAGTTACTTTTTTAATGGTTCACCATATTCAAATTTTTTCAATCTTATCTCATACTCAGTTAATAATTCTTGATCAGATAATGGTCTATGAGATGTCATTCTCCCTTCCTTTTTTATTACATTAGGAATTAAAGTGTCTTCGTTGCTTAATTTATCTTCCAAGCGATAATTTTCACTTCTAACCGTAAAGATTAGTGTTACTGACTCTTCTTCCTTAAATAATACAACTTCCTCATTCCCACTGGCCAAAGTTTGCCTCCACTTTATGTACTTATCGCCAGAGCCTTCACTCAATCCAAATCCATCATATTTAACAATTACGGTATCCTCTACAATCATTATTTGACCGTTAACTTCATACTCCAAGTAAAAAGGAAATTCTCCATACGTATAGGCAGGTTTGGGAGGATCTTCTCCTATTGAAAGACCGAAATATAACAACAATCATGGACCTGCAATAAAAGCGACAAGAAGAATAGCAGCTATTATTAGTATTATCATAAATTGCTTCAACCACGTCCCCCCTTAATTAATGCATTAATTACTGAGTCCATAGAATGATTGAGAATACCTTTTTTAACAGTAGTAATCCCCGATTCATACCATTTTATTTTGGCTTCTGTTGGAAGATACTTCACTTCCCCAACCATGGGAGTACCCAAAGTACTTGTTAGAATATCGCCAGTTACAATATAATGTGTCATTGTCTTTTTATAAAAAATTGCGTCCCAATATAATCCGTAGGTTGAAAGACTAGCTGGAGCTGGGTTGAAAGTGATTGCATTTGTTTTTGTTGCCACAGCATTAGCCGCTGCTTCTGCGCCACCTTTAGAATGACCTACCATAGTAATTTACTTATCAGCATACTTCTCCACAAACTTTTCCGCAAATTTAATTGAATCTCTCATGTCAGTAGAAAGACCAACTGGTTGTTGTATATTATTGACCCAATCTCCTCCAGTTGAAGTCCCTTTATTTACTAGCGCATATTCACGAACCCCTACGTCATTCTTGAATAAACCCCGATTTTTAGTCCTTCATCATTTGTATTTAATATCTTTAAGTATCCAACCACCTTCTAGAGCAGGCCCTCCTATATCTTTACTTGTTACAGTATATATTGCCTGTGCCATATAAGCAGCTTCAAGGGGAGAAGGAATATTCCCACTTGGATCGATAAATATTAACGGATTGTTATGCACGTACGTATAAAGATTCTGACTTAACGGATTCGCCTGTTCCCCTTCATACGTATCCTTAGTGATAAACCGCCAGCTTGAATCGTATATGCATAAGATCGACTACAAGATATGGTATTATAAAACGGCTATCGATCTCGGGACAGAGTCGGTCATCTCGCAAAGCAATTGTGTGTGGACATTTGATGAGTAAAGTTTGCGCCGACGTTTCCCACTGGTTCTGGTTTACCATAAATAAAAAACACGCCGAAGTTGGCGTGTTTTTAGGTTTGCAATCACTGAGCCGGGAAAAGACTAGTGCGCCATCATCTCATGCGCAATGCTGTGGCCATCCATGCTGGACGGATAATAAGTCGGCCAGTTGATCACTTCCTTCAGCAAAGCTTGGCGATCATCTCCCCAGTACAGATGGTAGTGGCCGGATTTGACCGGAGAAATACGGTGATCACTGAATTGTATGTAAGTAGGCAACCCATCGACAGCTTCAACCGATTTGAAAATAAACCGCACCCCGCGGTTTCCCGCTTCATATGTCAGTATCTCGTATCCGTCGGATTGGTATTTGCCTGAATACTCCTTGCCATTCTTGAAAAAGGTAACGGTATCGCCAGCGATAACAATGCGTTCCGTATCGGTTTTGTAGCCAACCTCGTAGTATTCCTTATACTCTGCTGCCGTCATTTTTGCGGTATCCGCAGCTTTGTGAGCGAACACTTCATCCAGCGTTCCATCCAGCAAATACGTATACACAGACTGCCAATCCCCTTCCCAATCCGCTAACGTGCGACCCTGAACCTGGCTGTCCTCGAAATATCCCTTGTATATCGCTGCTTCCTCTTCATCATGGTCGTGGCTATGCTCGTGGTCGTGATCATGGTCGTGATCGTGGTCGTGATCGTGGTCGTGCTTGTTGCTGCTTTCATGAATTTCAATTTCTGGCGCTGTTTCCTTCGATGGATTGCCGTTAGTGTTCGAGCTCTGGCAGCCTGCAAGCAATACCCCCAATGCCACTACAAAAATTCCTGTTCTAATTGTCTCTTTCATTTTTTCTCTCCTCCACTAATAGTAATGTTTACTATTAAGGATTATACGTAGGTTAGGGAGATCCGTCAATATAAATCGTAATGATTACTAACATATCACTTTACTCGCTTTAGGAATTTCACTTAACGGTACAATCACGATTGTCTTAGTGGAAACCTTATCCAAGATAACAACAATCGCTACACACACGACTCCTAGTATGACCAATACTGCTAATCCCAAAAGCAATTAAAAAGAAGCAACCAATTTCATCATTGGTTGCTTCTTCCTTATTACTTACCGTTAACTTTTACATATTTGCTATAAACGTAGGCCGTTTTGCCTTTATAAGAAATCTTATACCAGCCTTTTTCTTCGCCTAAAATCGTAATTTCAGTATTTTTTGAAATCGTTCCATATATTTTCGCTTTGCTCGATGGATTTGAACGAACGTTTAAGTGATAAGCTGTAACGACACCTTTCGTTAATTTCGGCAGAGTCACAGCAGGCTTTTCTGACTGTGGCTTTTCAGGTGTTGGTTTGCTTGGATTCGTTGGCTTCTCTGCAGGCTTTTCTGTTTCTTTTTCTTGCTCAGCTTTAGGAGCATTTAGTGCCTTTACTAGTTTCTGATAAAATTCTCCAGTTGTTTTTACACTTGCGAATTGGCTTGCATCTACGTTTGCTTTTGCTGCTAATTGTTCTTTTTCTTGCCCTGTAATTGAATCCTTCACATTAATGGATGCGATATTTGTATACTTTCCATCCTCTGATGCAGGAATTGCTAAAATACCTTTATTGATTAGCTCAACAACTGCTGCACGTGCAGGCGATTTTGTATCCACACCAATGATTTTCCAGTTATTTTTGATAATTGGCTCATAGACACCTTTCATTTCTTCCTTCAAGTATCGAATGGCCAGATTTCGGATTGTACCGCCTGTTTCTCCATAAGCACTTTCATCTTTTGAAGACCAAATCATATTAAATTTACGTCCTTCAAGTGCTTGACCTTTCGATAGAAGAAAGTCCATTCTATATGCATTCATACCAAGCTTTAAATGATCTGCCATCTTAATTGGCGTTCCATCTAATTTGCGAAGATTGTTTATTCTGTTGCCAGACTGCTCAGTTAAATCAATATCATATTTTACATTGCCAAAAAAGTCATTTGTACTATATTTAGATGCACGTCTAGTTTTGTCAAAGCTAACCGTCACATCTCCATCGCGTGTGCTATTAAAGTAACTGACAGCCCATTCCATATAATCCTTTAAATCTTTACCGGTTACTTCATAGACAGATACTTCTCCACCAGCAAATTGATAATTATATGCAATGTCCTTTTTCTTAATAGGCCCTACATTTAATGCAGCTTTGTCATTATCAATCTGATGTGCAACAACGTCTGCCTTACTATAATGCAGCATGACCTCATGGAAAAAGTCTGATAGAGGCGTTTCTTGAATTTGAACAGAAGGAATACCAATAATTTCGTTTTTCGGAACAAGATTTGTTCCCTTTAGCTGTGCTACTTCGATATTCGCATCCGCGCGTGCAAATTCATGATATGGCTTTAATGTTTCTTCTAATCCTTTGTCTGATTCAACAAATGACCCATCCTCGTTCTTCACAGGAATCGTTGATGCATCTTTTTCTTTTAATATTAATTGCTCACCCTGACGCGTAAATGTTAGATCGATTCGTGAAATATGCGTTCCGTATCGATTAGGCTCTGTAATCATAACTCCGTTAACTTCTTCTTTATTAATCAGCACATGATTATGACCCGCAAAAATAGCCGCTAGCTCTGGAACAGCATTAGCAATGTCCCTTACGCCCGTTCCTTTGACACCGTTTTCATTTTCCAAGCCCATATGAATAAGGCCAATCATAACATCTACTTTACCTTCTAATTCTTTAACTGCTATCTTCGTTTCCTCTACTGGATTTTTTACGACTAATCCTTTTAGATGGTCTGTGCCTTTCTCATATTCTGTAATCATTGGCGTTACCATCCCGATAACTCCAATTTTAACACCTTCACGTTCAATAATTGTATAGGCTGGTAAATAGCGTTCGCCATTTTCCTTATAAACATTTCCGGCAAGTCTTGCTCCATTGAATTGACTAGAAACCTTGTCCAGCACATCCAAGCCGAAATTAAATTCATGGTTCCCATACGTCCAAGCTTCATAGCCCATTTCATTTATAGCAACCATCATCGGAGATTGTGGTTGATCATTGAACAATTCAGCAGAATTATCCTGTATCAAATCACCGTTTTCCAACAAGATTGTATTTGGGTTCTCTTTACGAATATCTTTGATGATTGTATATAATTGTGTTAAGCTTCCAGTCAAATTCGGGCCATCTGTCGCGTAATCCCAAGGCATAGAGCGACCATGAATATCTGATGTAGCAAGAAGTGTAATATGTACGTCCTTCTCTTCTTGAGCATTTACAACTGCTTGCGGAATGAAAACGCTTGTAAAAATCAATACCGCAATACAAAGAGTTGCAATACCTTTATTAATTTTACTCATTCTAATTAGCCCCCTAATTAATCTGAATTTCAAGATTATCTTAGCATCTCGAATTACTTTTCACAACATAATTTTTAAAAACCCAGTATTTGGATTTAATTAATGATTTATTTCAATGTGAAGACCTCACTTCGTTTTAAAATTTCACTTAAAGCCCCTTCGTTATATATACAATTAAGGTAAATGTTACCTTGATATTAATTGAAATCGGATCACTCAAATGCCCTGTCGAATCAACATCAATCAAAGGAGAGCGAACCTGAAGTAACGTCCATGTCTTAATCAATCCGCTCAGATGTCCTGGGGAAGATCCTCAGAGTATGATCAGCGAAAAACAATCGGCATCCTATGCAAGAACTCTTGCATAGGATGCCGCAACAGCTTTCCTTATTTAATTTCTTCCATATACGCCCGGAACTTTTCTGCAATTTCTTTTGCATGGGTACGATACAAGTAATGATCCGCTTCAAAGGTGATTACTTTACCATAATCAGAATCTTTTGCTTGCTTTTCATGCTCTGGTAACCATCTGTCTGTTACAGGATGATTCGCTTGGATAAAGAAAACAACAGGAAGCTTATTGGGGAATGTTAACTGTTCAGCCCCTTTAAAATTAGAAGGCATCCATTTAATTTCATTTAGATTGTTTGGATTTGCCATGTTTTTGTGACCAAGCATTCTCATTTGTTCTTTTGTTTCCTCATCATAGGACAGCCCAGCATACGGGTCGTCACCTGATTTCACCAATAATCTGGTGAATCCTAATTTTTTGAGCAGGCTTAAAGCTCCAAGTGTTGAAGATCCAACCTCCTGTTCACTAAGCGTTGGAACACTGCTATCGAGCCCAACAAATGCACTCACTTCGTTTTCATATTTGTTCACATAATCTAATCCGTACAGACCTGAAATGGAATGAGCCATGAGAATGTAACGGTCAATTTGAAGATTCTGCAAGGCTTCGTGGATTTCACTTACGATATTTTCTGTCGTTCTTTCTTTGTCGGTTTTATCGCTTAATCCATAACCAAAAGGCTCAATCACGACCACTTTATAGAACGGCGTTAGTTCATCTATTAACGGTTTAAAATCAAGTGCTGGCGCCGCTGTTCCAAAGCCAGGTAAAATTACGATTGTTTCCTCCCCTGTTCCTTGAATCATAGCATTCATCTTTTTACCGTCTACTGGCACTAATTGACCATAAGATTGTATCTTTCCCTGCTCCGATTTACTGGAGACCTTATCCACGATAAAAACAATCGCTACAAATACAATTCCTAGTATGGCCAATACTGCTATAGCTTTTAGTAAAAATATAAGAATTTTTTTCACCATTGACGTTGGCTTCTTATCTGTAGCCGGATCGTTTTCCCCTTTTATGACCTCATTTTGTTTCACTCGTATCGACTCCTGACATTGTCTATTTATTAGCTGCAAGCCTTAAAGGAAATCTTACACGACGGATATGTACTCCCTATTACGACAATATGAACGGAATATGAACAGACTGAACAGATCGTGCTCATCCGCAATAATGTAAATTCGCAGTCATTTCACTTCATTACGTCCGCGAAAGCGAATGAATAGGTGGTTGTTCATCTCTCCTAGTCAATCAACCACCCAAATAAAAAACGCAACCCTTGTCAGGTTGCGTTAGATGTCCAGGATTAATTTCTGCTAAAACCTAAAGCAGTCACCCAGCGAAATAGCAGAGACTGTCACACAGAGGCATTCCATTAATCGCCGTAAATTTTGTATTGACCTTCACACTAGCGTGAACCTTTATACTGTCACTAGAACATCGAAAAAAAATACTTTACACGAGGAGAAACAAGATCATGAGAAAGTATGAAGGCATGAAAGCTGTAATAACGGGCGGTACGCACGGAATCGGAATGTCTGTGGCCAAATCATTGCTGGCACAGGGAGCAGAAGTTCTACTGACTGGACGCAGTCAGAAAAATGTAGAAATAGCGAGACGAGAACTCGGGGAACGGGCGCATGTTATTCAATCCGATGTGTCGCTCATGACGGATATTGATGCATTAGGTGCTTACATCGCCGAACAGTTCGGCGAGATCGACTTCGTCCACATCAATGCAGGAATCGCTCAGCTTGAACCTTTCACGGAAGTGACCGAAAGCTCGTACGATAAGACATTTGACATTAATACGAAGGGGGCATTCTTTACGGTTCAGCGTCTGGCTCCGTTCATTCGAGAAGGCGGTTCGATCCTATTCACCTCATCCGTAGCAGATGAAGGCGGAACCCCCGGGATGAGTGTTTACGGCGCTTCAAAAGCTGCGCTGCGTTCGCTTGCCTCAGGTTTTGCCGCTGAACTATTGCAGCAGGGTATTCGCGTCAACGTGGTCAGTCCCGGATTCATTGATACGCCGACCATGGGCGTAGCAGGCTTCTCGGAATCGGAGCGGGAAGCATTTGAGAGGCTTGGCGACCAGATTACGCCAATGAAACGTCACGGTACCCCGGACGAGGTGGCCAAGGCAGTGCTCTTTCTCGCGTTCGAAGCCACCTTCACAACAGGCGCAAAACTGACCGTAGACGGCGGTCTAGGTCAAGGTCTTTCTGTATAAAAAGCAACTTTGGCGCAGACGCTCGTCATGTCTATGACTTGAAAAGGTTGCGCTAGATGGATATCCGTAGTTCTTGCTTTTTGCTGGCAACGGTCAGCGCAATCTGCCGCTCCAGCAGCCGCTTCAATTGCAGCATTGAATCGATCTGGCTGTTCACCTTACGAAGTTTTTCCTCGTAGATTTCCTGCATTTCTTCACAGTATTCGTAATCATCCGGAGCCGCTGCATCGCACTGGAACAAGCTTCGTATTTCATCTGTCGTAAATCCCAGCTTCAAGTAGAGTTGAATCGATTGGACGCGTTCGACGGCAGTTTCGCTGAACTCACGGTAGTTGTTATCGAGTCTGTCTGCCGTAAGCAGACCTTTTTCTTCATAATGTCGTATTGCGCGCGAGCTGACATTTGTCAGGCGGGACAATTCTCTTATTTTCATTTTTTCGAGGCCTCCTCGCACGAGATTTATCCCAATTATATGTCGTTGTTATGCGGAAAGAAAGTACTCAATGGAAAGGGGAATAAAATATGGATAAGAATTCGTTAACCAAAGCTATTGTGAAAGAAATCGATCGAATTCCAGTTACCATCATTGGGCTTGGGAATATGGGACAGGCGCTGGCGGCTGCATTTCTGCGGACCAGCCATCCTGTAACCGTCTGGAATCGAACGGCAGACAAAGCCGACCTCCTCGTCAGCAACGGGGCGGTTCAAGCTAACTCGGCTAATGAGGCCGTTGCTGCAAGCAGAGTGATTGTGGTCTGCTTGTCGACATATGAAGTTGTAAGAAGCATGCTGATTCCTTTAGAAGCAGAATTGGGCGGCCGTGTCATCGTCAACTTGACCACCGGGACGCCAAATGAAGCGCGCCTCTTTGATACGTGGGCTAAGGAAAAACGCATCGAGTATTTAGACGGGGCGATCATGGCGGTTCCCCCGATGATCGGAACTCCTGACGCGCTTATCCTTTATGGTGGCAGGAAGGAACTCTTTAAAAAATATCAACCGTTGCTTCAAGTGATGGGAGGAGGTTCGACTTATCTGAGTGAAGATACGGGTGTTGCGCTGCTGTATGATTTGGCAATGCTTACGATGTTGTACGGCGCTTGGTATAGCTATTTTCACGCACATGCATTGCTGAGAACGGCCAATATTTCTGCAGAAGAGTTTTTGCCTTATACAAAAGATTGGCTGCAGCACTTGATTGTGCCTTCGCTGACAAGTTCGGACGCCGCTCGAAGACTGGATGAACGCCAGTATGACACCGACGTATCTAACATAACGGTCAACAAGCTATCATTAGATCATATTGTAAATAGCAGTCGGGAGTTGGGCGTGTCTGTCGATTGGCTGCTCCCCATCCAGACCGTCGTCGATGGGATGTTAGCCCAAGGTTTCGGATTGACGGCTTCGAGCGCGTCTTTGAATCGATGATCAACCGTTCTGTACCGACATCCCCCGATCAAAACAGATAATCTGAACTACAGCATATTCCGCATTCGCCTATATGGAGCCTAGAGGATTCATCTTCCAAACGCGTTTTCCCGTGAAAAGAAGCAACTCCTTATGAACAGACTGTAATAAACAAAATTCCGTAGACGGACACTTTGAAAAAAGTGACCCTTTACAGGTCATAGTTCGTAGCCCTGCTTTACAAGTTGCGTTAAATATACAAACTCAATAGCGTTGCATTAAATCTTGTGTCTCTTCTTATTACGCATGGATAAGGATACACTTCTTTCGTCATTTGATAAAAGGGTTGCGCCCCATGATTTCTCCCGTGTTCAGAGACGCGCAAGGCAATATACACATGAAAAAGGGCTCCTCTTACAGCATTTTCGATGCCATGAGGAGCCTCACTTTCGTATCCTTATTGTGCCGCTTCCGTAAACTCGATATTATAATTCTCCATAGCCAGCTTTGTTAAATACGATTGATCCATATAACGTGCCAAGTATCGCTTGCCGAACAACAAGTCGTACTGCAACTCCTCATAGCGGTCAACAAGGGGCTGCAGCGCCTCTGGTATCTCTTGCGACAGATCGCCTTCATTCGTCACCGTTAAACTACGCAGCAAGCCGGGCAGCTGTTTTCCCAACTCATAGGTATACGCATGCGGCGGAGGCAACTCCAATCCCAATAAGTCCAGCACACGTCCGCCCAGGAAGGATGCGCTGATCACAGGCCATTCTTGCTTAGGCAGAGGCAGATTGGACCATACTACGAGTGGTGTGCTATGCATGTTTCGCAATTCTTCCTGATTCCAGGAACGATCCCGTGGCACGAAGCCACCCTGCTTGTACACCTCGTAGTTCACCCCCAGCATCGGCAAATGGTCGCCATAAAACACAATGACGGTCGGCTCTCCGGCTTCTTCAAAATGGTCGATCAACATCTGCAGGCTGCGATCTGCATCACGCGCGCCTTGGGCGTACGTCTCCGCAATGCGCTTTGCTTGGTCGGTTAACGCCCCCTCCGCCTGGATCGCTGAGTCTCCATAGCGCCGATCGTCATAAGGTCCATGGTTCTGCATCGTTACGGCATAGATAAACATCGGGCGATCGGATTGCTTAGTGGCAGCAATAATTTGCCGTGATACTTCATCGTCCGAAATATAATGCCCTTTCCTTTCAGGATTGTTGAAATATTGTATGCTTTGGAAGCTTTCAAAACCTAGATGGCGATATACCTGATCCCGATTCCAAAACCATCCCTCATAAGAATGGATCGCCTGACTCTTGTAGCCCTGATCGCTGAAGTAGCTCGCTAAAGAAGGCAGCGCACGGCCGATGTACTGCTGGTAAGGTACAGCACCTTGTGCAAGGAAGCTCATTGACATCCCTGTGAGCACTTCAAACTCGACATTGCTCGTCCCTCCGCCGAATTGTGGCGAGAGCAGATAGCCGCTTGTCGATTCCTTCTGCAACCGATGCACCGTCGGGATCGGGTCCTCCGAGAAAGCTATGTTCGGCATTAGCGTAGGGTCCCAGAACGCTTCATTCATAATAAAAATGACGTTTGGCTGTTGTTCTAAGCTGTTGCCGCCATCTAAGCGGCCATCTCTCAGTTTGAGGATCGATTCGGAAAGGGCAGCCATTGCTGCTTCTCCATAGCCTTCCGGCTTGCTGACGATTGCATTTTTGACATTCCATGCAAAGGAAAACGCGAGCCCGTTATTTTTGTAGTTTTCCTTCTGGTTCCACGCGATTTGAGTTACGCCGGCTTTCGCGACCATATCGGCCGTCCAGGGCATCCTGACGCCAAACGAGTATAAAATAATAATCGCTCCGGCTCCGAGAACAATCCGCGGGATGATCGGCAACGAAAGGCGAAGTGTAAACATACGAACCAGAATACAGCCAAGCACCACAAACAGGATGAGTGCAATTCGCTTCAATGCGGGCGGGTCCGCAATAATTGGGGCAATATTAACCCCTTCTTTGTTCAACATGATGTCCCATGGAAAAAACGGCTCTCCCAATAGGTTAACCTTCAAAAAGCTAATAAAAGCGACCAGGAACAGCAGTAAAGACGTAACCGCAGCCGAAATAAACAAGCAACCGATTAAACTATAGATCGCTATAAACGCTGCAAAGATGATTACTGCATTCAAAAAGGCAATATCACTATTGTTTCCGATCCAATCCAGCGTCCCTTGTAATGAGCCGCGAGCAATTAATTCCATTCCGAACGCTATTGCGCTTCCGATCAGCAGAGAAAGCACCACAAGCGTACTGTATTTGCGCTTTGCGTTTTGCCCAATAAACAAAATGACTTTACTGCGCATTTTCCCAAGCCGGCCCTCTCTTATCATGAGACGGTTTGCTGTTGCATCATATTCATTAGCTGCTCGCTATCGACCCATGCCTGGCCTGCGTTTAGCCGCATTACAAGCTGATCATCGCGCTTTGTTAAACCCACGTCAGTCGTGAAAAAACGATTTATGTCAAGCTCTTTTCCGATGGCAAGCACAGTTTCATTATAAGCGCCATACGGAAAGCAGAGCAGTGCAGGCTGCTCGCCCAGATTTTGCTGCAATAATTGTTCATTTTGAAGCAAATCCTGCTTCACGCGCTCCCGGTACTCCGCGTCCGTTTCCGTACGTTTTTCCGCATTGATCCAGCTTCGGTGCGTCAGCACCGGATTATCTTGCCCGGAAGCGTCTTTGGTTTTTTGATGAAGATCATAGGTATGCGAGTAAAAACTCATTCCTGCTTGTTTCATTTCTTTCATTTGATCCCATGTCATATGTGCAGTGGTGTGAACGGACTTTCCAACATGCTTGCCGATAATGAAGTGCGTAGCGGAAAAGTTGTATTTTTGCAAAGTTGGAAAAGCATAAGTATAGAAAGATTCGTACCCATCATCAAAGGTAATGACAACCGCATTCGGCGGAATTGTGGCTTCTCCGTTTACAAATTTCAAGTAGCTGTCCATGGAAATCACATTATAAGGGCTTTTATCCAACTCGCGCATATGGGATTCAAATCGTTTGGGCGAAATCGTTATCCCTTCTTCCTTATCGTCAATGTGGTGATACATTAAAAATAGCACTTGATCGTGATAAAAGGTTTCTGTTCCCGCCTGGGATCCCCTTTCCTTATTAAAGCCTCCTAATATAAAGCAGAAAGCCAATAAAACTCCAGCCAGTACCATCATCATTATCATTCGTCTGAACATTATCATCCTCTTCTTCCTCTCTCTACTAGCTTGGCGATTGGGCTATCCCTATCGCGGCATCCTCCTCTTTTGCTTTACTAATCTTGGTGATCGGGTTCTCCCTGTCATCGTGTTGTTAAAAAAAGTATATAGTAGAGATGATAAGAACTCTTTTCCAATTACTTTCCAAATTCTTAATTAATTCTTAACAAAAATTAAGGCCCAAAAAAGAAAAAGATTACTACCGCTTACATTATTTCACCAAAAAATATGGCCGCTATAAGGCTGTCATTCTGGTAGGTTTAGCCTGTTAATATAAACAAAGTAAATAGCGTTGGTTATTGATACAAACTACTAACTATAACTGCTGCTACTCTTTTGTCTGTGCCAACAATTGCGTACCTATTAGCTCTAGATTTTGTAACGCTTGATCTATAGATACTTGTCCTTCATAAACCTTGGTTAATTCCTTTTCCCCCGCTTCGTTAAAAGCTGAATGAAAGGCTTGCGGCAAGCTCTGCAACCAACTCGAGTCGGCCTGCGCAATCGTTAAATCATAAAAAGCCGCGTAGTTATGCCCCTCTGCATCCTTTAGATATTCCATGCGTGAAGTGAGGTTGCTTTCCAATTGAGCCGTTGTAAAAATTTTTGCATATTCATCGCTATTCATGTATTTCATAAACTGCCAAGCCGCATTCAAATTAGTAGCCTTTGCATTGATGGCCACAACGTGTTGCAGCCAGATATAGCTAGAAATATTGATTGTCTGACGATCACTAGGGATTGTCACCATATCCCAGTTCAAATGATGTTCACTGTCCAACAATTGCAGCTGTTTAATGGTGTCTGCCAAATCATTTCCGCTAATCGCCATAGCTGTTTTACCAGAAATAAACGGATTTAAGCTTAGAACATCTTTGTAGCTCATCCCTGGTTGGGGAAAATGGTCATCACTTGACTCATAGATCGACTTGGATTGGAAGGACTGCATGACCATTTCGAATACATGCCTCCACTGCTCGCCGCTGATTGTGACTTGTTCTCCCTTGTTGTCCACATAACGCAAATTTTTGCTGAGTCCAACTTCAATCGCTAATTGAAAAGGAGTTGATGCTGTAAACAACCTTAATCCAGACGATCCGGTCTCCTCCTGGTTAAACAGCTGGGCCAACTGCAGGACCTCTTCCCAGCTCATTCCATCTCGGGGATAAGGCACGTTCGCACGGTCGAACAGGTCTTTATTGTAATACAGCGCCCGACTATAGAATCCATTGGCTAATCCGTATAATTTGCCGGAGCCGATGGAACGAAGATAGTCGGTGATCACGGGAACCATACCGGAGAGTATCCCATTATCCTTGTCTTGGTTAAGCAGAGTATCCAGATCCATAAGCATATTTTCCGAAGAAACTTCTTTAAATTGATGGTCGTAAAGAAATACTAGATCCGGTTGCTCAGATTCGATGAATTGAATCAATTTATTTTTTTGTTCTTGCGGGCTTTCTTCATATAAGGACGGCATCTGTATGATCTCGATATCCACGTTGGGATGCTTACTCATAAAAAGTGCTCCGTATGTGGAGTAAAATGCTTTCCCTCCTTCATATAGAATCTTTAATTGGACATTCTCCTCATTGGATATGGAAAGCGGATCTTTGGGCCGTGTACATCCCGCAGTTATGACGGTTAGTGAAATCAATATGATGAGTACAATTAATGATTTGAGTCTATGCTTGTGCAATTCGATACAACTCCCCTTTTCATATATGATTTATAAAGACTACATAACTATAACTAGCGATACACCTTATTTTGTGACAACAAAAAAACACGCCGAATACGACGTGTTCGATATACATCTATCTTTACTTTGAGAGCCCGGTTTAGACCGTGCCAAGCCTTAATTCATAAAAATACTGCACAGCCGGATGCTTTAGCTTAATTTTTTCGGACATGTTCAAAATCCGTTTTTTTCCGACTCGCCTGTCCACCAATGCCAAAATATTTAATAGTATATCCTTGCTTTCAATGCTTTCCTCAATAGACGTAGATAAAAATTGGTTAGCCACCGTTATAAAATTGGATTTACTGAGCGAAGCTTGTGCCGCCATAAGCTCTTTTGCCAATTCAGATATTTTTCTGCTTCGTGCAATGACGATTAGACGATCCTCCGGAATCTTGCCATCCGTATTCATTCTGACAGCTTCTAATTGTTCATGACTGATCGGAATATCGATCCCCGAGTCGCTTTTGATTTCCTGCTCCGATGTATACCATTTGATTAAGGTAGTCGCATCGTTCATGTTCAAAATATTCTTTTTATCAACCGTGATATAACAAATTCCTGCTTTATCGGGCAGATAACGATAGCCGGTTGCACGGTATTCCACTTTCCCTTGTAACGAAGGACTGAGAAAGCTCTCTAATTGCTGCTTCAATTTGCTCCAAGACATGATATTCTCCTATGTTTGATTTATTATGCGCTCTTACACATTAGTGGCGAGCTTTCGCGAGATCGTCCGGTAAGTTGTCGGTGACATGCCTTTTTTGGTTGTAAATTGCTTAATAAAGTAAGTGTCATACTGGAATCCAATCGCTCCAGCAATATCATTCAGACTCATATCTGTATGGGTCAGCAGATCGCAAGCCATCTTCAATCGATGTGAAAGCAAATAGCCGATCGCTGTATAGCCGCATCGTTCCTGAAATAATTGATTAAGCGTCACACGATTCATATGAGCGCACTTCGTCAGATCCTCTAATGAAATCTTTTGGGGATAATGGGTGTGAATATATTCTAACACGGCATCAACAGGCGAGTGCTGGCTAACTCGATTCAAATCCTCTAACAATGCCAATATTTGAATCAGATACTTTTTGATTCGGCATGCCCAGCGCTCATCACTTTGCGCCTGTACTTCTGTGCCCAGAACAAAAAACCATTGGAACAAATACGGATATGCTTTTTCGGTTATACGAGGAACTGCCCTATACGGATGTTCTCTTTGAAAGAATGAACGACCATTTTGAATCCTTGGAGCCGCCTGCGAATAATCCTGTGTCTCTACATGAACGGCGGATATGAGAAACTCGGGATGGAAATTAAACGATTGTGCAGCAAGTCCATGCTTCTCTGTAACTTGCCATTCATCATCTCCAGCTAAACAAAGTATACCAGGCGCATGAATAGATATAGGACGATCGTTTAATATCCCCTTCATACTGCCAGAAGTAATAAAAATCAGCGAATACCGGTCAGTGTAAGAGAGCAGACTGCAATCCTCAACTGCGTAAAACTCAATATTTACGGTTCGATTCTTGTACCGATCTACTTGAGGCATCGTAATCACCTATCAAATCGTATAGTTCATTGCTTCATATATAACAGTGTACCATACCCTATCAAAGGATATAATGAACATGCAAATAACAAAGGAGGAATTTATTATGGCTGTCGAACGTTTTCATATTCATGTCCCCGATGAGCTGCTTGATGATCTCCAATACCGACTGCAACATATTCGTTGGCCTGAGCAATTAGAGAACTCCGATTGGGAACGGGGAACTGAATTAGGTTATTTGCAATCTCTCGTTTCGTATTGGAGGGACCATTATGATTGGCGCGCACAAGAATCAAAGTTAAATGAATTTGCCCAATACACTTGCGATATTGATGATATAAAGGTGCATTTCATACATGAGCGCGGCAAAGGCCCCAATCCTCTGCCCATTATCCTGACCCACGGCTGGCCTGACAGTTACCTTCGTTACGAAAAGATTATACCTCTTCTGACTGATCCAGCTAGCTACGGCGGTAATCCTGAGGACTCGTTTGACGTCATCGTCCCTTCATTGCCCGGGTTTGGTTTCTCTAGTCAGCCTGCCTCCCCTGGCATTAATAATTTTCGTGTCGCCGAGCTGTGGACGAAACTCATGACAAAATTAGGCTACCCAAAATTCGCTGCCGGAGGCGGTGACATGGGCTCTGGTGTCACAAGATACCTGGCGGCCAACTATCCTGAGCGACTGATCGGCATCCATCTGACGGATGTCGGTATTATTCGAAATCTACTGAGCTCCGGTGATTCGGAAGAGCTTTCTGAAGAAGAGCGGCAATACAAAATAAAGGCTGCAACATGGATCGCTCAAGAGAGCGGGTATATGTCCATTCAGTCCACGAAACCGCAAACTCTGGCTTATGGACTTTCTGATTCGCCAGTAGGGCTGGCCAGCTGGATCATTGAGAAATTCCGTTCCTGGAGCGATTGTAAGGGAGACCTTAGTCAAGTCTTTAGCGAGGATGAGCTGCTCACTCATATTATGATCTATTGGGTTACCAACACCGCTGTTTCTTCAGCGCAAATGTATTATGAAAACTCTCACACTTTGCCTCCATTAGGCCGCATTGAAGTGCCGACTGGAATTGCCCTATTTCCAGCAGATGTCTTATTGCCTCCCAAGGCATGGGCCGAGCGCAACCTGAATGTAGCACGTTGGACTGTCATGCCTCGCGGCGGTCATTTTACGGCTATGGAAGAACCTAGGGCGATGGCCGATGATATTTGTACGTTTTATAGACCACTTAGAAAATAGGACTAACAATTATCATGTTAAGTTTGCAAACATTAAACGGCTTTGCGTTTGTAGGCGCGCATTGCAAAGAAATAGGCGACGATCAGTATCCCTAAGCACCATGCTAACGCAACCCAAATATCATGACCGACAGGCTGTTCGGCAAGCAATGCGCGGATGGCTGACACGATTGAGGTTACCGGCTGGTTTTCGGCAAAGACGCGGACGACCATCGGCATCGACTCCGTCGGCACAAACGCCGAGCTGATAAATGGCAGGAAGATGAGCGGGTAAGAAAATGCGCTTGCACCTTCCACGGTTTTTGCCGACAGTCCGGCAAGCGCCGCGATCCAGGTCAAAGCCAGCGTAAACAGCACGAGTATACCGGCTACAGCAAGCCAAGATAGTATCCCAGCCGATGAACGGAAGCCCATAAGGAGTGCTACTAGAATAATGACGATAACGGAAATGGCGTTGGATACGACAGAGGTCAGCACATGCCCCCACAGCACAGTGGAACGCGCGATCGGCATGGAGTGGAACCGTTCAATAATGCCCCGTTGCTTATCGAGGAACAGGCGGTAAGCCGTATAGGATATCCCGCTTGCAATCGCAATCAGCAGAATACCGGGCAGCAGGTAGTTCACATAGTTATCCGTACCGGTCTGAATTGCGCCTCCTAACACATAGACGAACAGCAGCAGCATCGCAATCGGAGTGATGCAGACCGTGATGATGGTATCCATACTGCGGAATACATGACGCATAGAACGTCCCAGCATCACACGCATATCGCTGAAAAAGTAGTTTTTGGTGGCCTCCATTAACTTCTCCTCCTATTTGCCGACGATGGCGAGGAATATTTCCTCTAAAGTCGGTTGTTTTTCCACATACTCCACCTTTGCGGGCGGGAACAGCTTTTTCAGTTCCGCAAGCGTGCCGCCAGCAATAATCCTGCCCTCATGAAGGATGGCAATCTGATCGGCAAGCTGCTCGGCTTCCTCCAGATACTGTGTGGTCAGGAATATCGTCGTGCCTCTGTCGGTAAGCTCCTTGACAATCTTCCAAACCTCGATGCGTGCCTCGGGGTCAAGCCCGGTCGTCGGTTCGTCGAGAAATATGATCTGCGGATTTCCTACAAGGCTCAAGGCAATGTCGAGCCTGCGGCGCATACCGCCCGAATACGTGGACGGCTTGCGGTCGGCGGCGTCTGTCAGTCCAAAGCGTTGCAGCATGTTATCCGCCACCTGACGCGGGTTATCGAGATGCCGCAGCCTCGCAATCATGATAAGATTTTCCCTCCCGGTCAATATCTCATCCACGGCGGCGAACTGGCCGGTCAGGCTGATCGACTGCCTTACATGGCTGGGCTTTGACGCGACGTCAAAGCCGTTAATGACGGCGGTACCTCCGTCCTGAGCAAGCAGTGTGGTAAGAATTTTAACAATCGTCGTCTTGCCAGCGCCATTGGAGCCGAGCAGAGCGAATATCTCACCTTGCTTCACTTCAAAATCGACGCCCTTCAGGACTTCTTTGTCCTTGAAAGACTTTCGCAGGCCTTTTACTTCAATTGCTTTTCCCATGTGAATCCCCCTTACTTTAATTTATCCGTCACCTTTTTCATGGCCTTGTTCACTTTTTGGTCAATCTCTTCTTGGTAGAGGTCAGCGTAAGTTTTGGAGTCTTTGATAAGATCGTCGCAGAAAGCCGCTACGTCCCTGCCCGTCACTTCGAGGACACCTTTTCCCGAGGCCGCACCCTCTTCAAATAAATCTACAATCCCCGAAAGCAATCCCGTCCCCTCGCTTAACTCAACAGGGCCAACCTTAATCAGATATTTTTGAATTTCCTTGTACACAATCCGATAATCTTGCGGGAGCGCTTTGACACGCGCCACATGCGCGCGCCACTCTTTTCTGCCTTGGATGATATCTTGAATGCTCATTATATTTTCCTCCTATTTTCCTAATTTTTTGGCGATATTATGGTTGAGCTGCGCGCGCCACTTGTCGCGGTAAGACTTTGCCCCTTCTTCGCCTACTAGCGCCGAACAGAAGCCTTTGATATCGTCGCCCAGAACCTCCCCGACACTCTGGCCGTCAGCAGCCGTTTCTTCGAGCAGGCCAAGCGCACCGTCAAGAATGGGCATAAGGTTGCGCCCGGTGAAATCGGAGTGCTGCCACAGATTCGTTTTGATTTTGTCCCATGCCGCTTGATAATCAGCCGGCAGCATTGCCGCTCGCGCTTCAAAAGCTTTAAACTCTTTAGTCATGTCGCTTCCAGTGATTTTCTCCCAAAAGTTCATTGTCTGTTCTCCTTTAACTCATTCATTTTTGAGGATACAAATCCCCATCTTTCCCAAAACTTCTGCAGCTCCTTGCGCCCCTCGTCGTTGAGCGAGAAGAACTTTCTCGGCGGTCCCATATCGGAAGGCTTCTTGGTGATCTTCACTAACTTGTTTTTTTCAAGACGGATCAGGATTGTGTACACCGTTCCCTCCACTACATCCTGGAAGCCAAGGGCGTTCAGCTGCCGCGTGATTTCATATCCGTAGGTTTCATTGCGGCTAATAATTTCAAGAACGCAGCCCTCCAGCACGCCTTTTAGCATTTCTGTTAAGTTTTCCAACCTCATCATTCCTTCGCTATTCTGTATGACTGGTATCAAGTATTACTTACTACCTCTACATAGTATTACGTAGTAGCTGAATTGTCAATACATGTTTTGCTAAAATTTTGAAACCTTGTCCCTAAACAAGAAAGCTGCTGGATGGTTCTTCGTGGCGCACTTCCGCAACAAAAAATCAATTATAAACAAAGTTTCCCTGGAATGCGGCTGGCATTTATAGGTAAAGTAAAAGACAACTGAAAGGAGTGAGTTATTCATGTCAAACAAGGTGGTTTACGGGAAGTCGTTGTAAAACATTTTGACTGGAGGAGATTGTATAAATCATAACGAGGTTGTTCAAATCAGTGATGCCTATTTGCTTCCATTAGTATTAGAACTGTATGGATTGGAAGGCTATGAATTCAAGCTGATTCCTGCGCATGACGGGGGTCGGAATGTCGTTTTTACCTGTGGGAAAGAAAGCGAAGACGCATTCATACTCAGAATTTCATTCTTGCCTGACAGGAGCCGGGAGGATTATCTGGCCGAGGTGGAGTATATCCGGTATTTATTTGAGCATGGCGGAAGCGTCTCGGATGTAGTCAACTCCCGGAACGGGAATCTGCTGGAAGAGATCGTCCTTCAGCATCATACCTTTGTTATCTGCCTATTTGTAAAGGCCAAAGGAAAAATGATGGTCGAAAACCACTATCAGTACCGGGAAGGCGTACCGCTTTCCGAGTATTTCTACAATTGCGGGAAGGTGCTGGGGAAGCTCCACCATATATCGAAGGGCTATACGCCCGTCCATCGACGGTATCGTTTTTTTGATAAATATAACACCCAATATATCGACAAGCTGATCCCCGACTCATTATATCTGCTTAAGGAGAAGATGTTAGAGCTCCTGAAGAGCTTAGAAGAGTTGGAAATGGACCGTGAGTCTTATGGGATGCTCCATTTTGATCTCAACGATGGGAATTATTCGATTGATTTCAGTAACGGGCAAATCACGGTATATGATTTCGATAATTCATGTTTTGGCTGGTATATGTATGACCTGACAGATCTATGGACCAACGGTGTGGGCTGGATACAATTCGAACCAGACGCCGGCAAACGCAAGAAGTTTATGGATGATTATTTTGAAACGGTCATCGAAGGATACAGATCCGAGACTGACATCGACAATTCGATGCTAGATAAGTTTCCTTTGTTTTTAAAAGCAACCCTTATGGAAGGGATTGTAGATTCATTCGAGGTCATGCGGAACAACGGCGAGGATCCAGAGTGTGACGAGGATTTGTCGTATCGCATCAAATGTCTGGAAGACGATATCCCGTATAGGGGATTTTTCGATGAAATTTATTCATGCGAAAATCCCTTTGAATATGTAAAACGTGATCTATAGTGCTTTTGTAATGCCTTGAGACGAAAGCGATGAGATTTATTTCTCATCGCTTTTTTGCATGACTGAACACAGATTGCCACAGCTAGCGTTATCCACTTATTCATGCTGCAATACCTTGTCCATCGCAATGATCATGCCTAGATGCGTACTTTCATGGGCGATTAGAACATGAAATAATTCGCCGATTACCCTTGCTTGAAGAAAGTTGTTCTCATCTGCTACAGGCTGCGCCAGCAGATCGTCATACTTCTTGGCTATTTCCACCATCTGATTCTCCAATTCTGTAAGAAGCGTGTCCATCCCTGGCGGTTGCTCCGGCCAGCTTGAGGGGTTTGTGCCTGAAGCAAAATAAGTTCTATAGTGCTGTGGAATCCTTGCCCCGACACCCGAAAACTCAAATATTAGATCATCCGTTATGGTCAACACATGTCCGACTTGCCAATGGAGATTGTTGTTGAAGCCTTTGGGAATGTTCTCCATTTGATCCTTTGACAGTCTTGTTATGACACTCAATATTTGTTGTCTGAGATCTGCGAACAAATTCAATATATACGTATCGGACATGTTAATCACCTATCGCTTCTACGATCTCAATCCTGCCCCCATATTGCAATTCCGGCCAATCTGAAGTCAGCGAGACCACTTCCTCCAAAGAACCAGCTTCGATAATGGAAACGCCGAATATGTCCCCGGAGTAATCATCAATCGAATCCTGCGAAATGATTTTACGACCGCTTCCCGCAAAACGAACCTTTTCGTACCCATTCTCCTTTAGATTGTCGAGCCATCCCCATAGTTCATTAATGTTCCGACCAAGTTGATCTTCCGGAACGGCACCGCCTCTATACACCAACATAAATTTCAATTGCATCCCCCTCCATTTCAGTTGCATTTTGAAACTGACTTTATTATAATTATAATCAATTCATGAAGTCAAGGGAGGCCCCATGCAAAATTCCAAACCACAAAGAAGATCGGATTGTCCGATCTCATTTTCTCTTGATCTATTAGGCGACTCCTGGTCACTGCTTATCATTAGGGATATCATATTTGCAGGAAAGAAAACGTTCGGAGAATTCCTTGCTTCGGATGAAGGGATTGCTAGAAATATACTGACGAATCGCTTGTCCCGTCTTGAAGCAATGGGACTGATTACCAAGAGCCCTCATCCCACTGACAAAAGAAAAGACCTGTACGCATTAACGGAGGCCGGGTTGGATTTATTACCAGTCCTGTGGGAGTTATCAGCCTGGGGAGCGAAGCATGAACCCGAAACCGCAGAAACCTTTGCTGGGTTAGCCGATATCCCGATGGACAAGGACAGTTTGATTCAACTTATACGGAAGACAGTTCAAAATGGCGGGTCTGTTTTTGCGGGTCCAGGGAGTGTAATCAATCAATTGGAGCAACGATGGCAGTCCCAGTGAACATACATGTATTTCGCGCGGGCAAACCTGTAGGAGGATATCTTCCCTTTGGTAATCACCAAATAATAAACGCAACCCTTATCAGGTTGCGTTAGATGCTTTTTTGGCAGAGCCAAGTTTCGATACAGCTTGTCTTTCTCACTGTCATCATGAGATGTCCGAATCCTGATTATAAGCTGACGATGTTCGCTCGCCTCCGCAAAAAATGATTCACACATCTCGCTTTCGGTATACAGTCGCAGCAATGATGCTTGCGGCAAATGTCCAAGCACCCAAAAGGATGCCGCCTTGCACTGGGGTGAGCGCGCTTGCATGATCGGGCTGCGGAAACCACATCACAATTCCTGCCGTATCCGGAAGATACATGGAAAAATCTGTTTGGTCCCGTATAAGCGGACCCGCTATGAAGTAATAGCCGAGCATGATAGCGAGCGCAGGAAGCGTCCGGCGCAGAACAACTCCGATTGCCGCACTGATCAGTGCAGTCAACGTGAGGTATGCGCTTACTCCCAGCAGGGCGGACACGAGCTCTACCCATACAATAGGAGCCCCGGCATCTCCAAAAATAATTTGAGTTAGCAGAACTCCAGAGGATGATACAACGAATGCAGCAGGGATGAGCACGACTGTCAGAGCGAACAACGCCGCGAAAATCTGGATGCCTCGCCGCGGCATTGCCGTCAGTGTTGTGCGAATCTGACCGCCGTTATATTCGGAGCAAACGGTCAGTATGCCAAAGATCATAAGTCCCGCTTGCGAATAGCTGACAGAAGCCAACCCGATTTCCAGTGTGCTCTGTATGGAGGTTAAGCCCTGCAGTCCGGCGTTTGAGAAAGCGTAAGCCAGAATAATATTGACGATAAAGGTACCGCCGAGGGTGAACCATGTAATCGGCAGCGAACATAGCTTTGACAACTCCGCTTTAATCGCCCGACACATTTCTTGACCATACGTCCGGGTGATCAACATACTCATACATCCCTCCGACAAAAGGTAATCGTTCCAATGAGCAACAACGCTGTCACCCAAGCCGCCATAACTGCACCGCCCTCAAGCGGTGTGAGTGTACTACCGGCATCTTTGATTTCATGAAACATGCGAATTCCGGCCATATCCGGCAGATAGTTCGCCAAAGGGGTGATGCGGGTCAGCAAATAAGTCACGGTCATGACGGAGCTATTCAGCATCAAAACGGCCAGCGGCAGAGCGGCGTGCTTTGTCAGGACCGTAAATCCTAAAGCCAAAAGTGCGGTAAGCACCCAATAGCATACAACGCCGATAAGCCGGGAAATATCGGTAATCCCAAGCGCAGGAGCATGCTCCACAAGGATGATCTGAACCACAATCATTGTGAGAATGATCGCGATGATGGCGAGAATGGCGCTAACCGTTGCAACGGCAGTCGCTTTCGACAGCAGAAAACGAATTCGTGATGGGTTGGCGGTCAAACTGGTTGTCATCTGGCGTCCGCCGCCGGATTCTTCACTCTCGGTGAAATACTCGCTACTGATTGCTATAACGCCAACAATAATAACACCCATAACACCGAACCCCAACTCTTCAAAACCGATAGGGTATTCGACCACTGTTTGAACGCCTTTTGCGATTTCGGAAAGCTCCTGAAAGGAGCGGATTACGGCGATTGCAGGCGCAACAAGTATTCCAACCGCAACTGCGATCCATATGGTGGGTAAGGAGAGAAGCTTTGAAAACTCTGCGGCAAGCGCTTTTTTCATGAGATGTCCCTCCTCGTGGTAAAAGCGAAGAAGGCATCTTCTAATGTCTTATGGGAACCCACGATCTCGGTAAGCGTACCGCTTGCCACAATGTGCCCCTTATTGAGAATAACAATGTCGTCTACCGTTTCGGCGGTTTCCCCCATCAGATGACTCGATAATAATACGGTACGCCCAGATGCCGCACGTTCACGGAGAAACGTCCTGATCCAACGGATTCCCTCGGGGTCAAGCCCATTCGTAGGTTCGTCCAATATCAAAATCTCTGGATCGCCAAGCAGCGCGGCAGCCAAGCCTAGTCGCCGCGCCATACCAAGAGAATAACTGCCAACCCTCTTCGAGGCAGCATGCGCAAGCCCTACAATTTCGAGGACTTCATTGATCCGAGAACGCGGAAGCCCTGCGGACCTGACAATCCAGTTCAAATGCGCTCGCCCTGTGCGCAACCGATGCGCTCCCGATCCGTCAAATACGGCCCCAACGGTCGTCAGAGGATCGGCAAGCTGGGCGTATGGCATACCATTGATCAGCGCAGTGCCAGATGTGGCTCGGTCAAGTCCCAATAGGATTCGCAGAGTAGAACTTTTCCCTGCGCCATTGGGACCGAGGAACCCGGTCACGCGACCGGGCTTAGCTTGAAAGCTAATGCCGTTTAGGATATTGTGCGATCCACGGCGCTTTGTTAACTGTTCGATAGTAAGCAAGCATAACACCTTCCTTGTCTTAGTTATGGTTCACATCATATCGAACCAAGTCTAAAATCAGGGAAGGTTATTTCTAAGTTTGGTCTAATTTTTTCCGATCCACACGGTTGTCCCCTCCGCATCGGAACTAAAATGGATTTGCAGTCTCATTTCATTTAGCATGTGCTTTGAAATCTTGAGTCCCCTGCCAGCGCCGCGATTGGCAGACAGGGCATCCATCCCCGGTCCATGATCTTGAATGATGAACCGCTCTTGCAAGGTATCCACAGCAATACCGATAAACCGTCCATCAACCGCATGGCGAAGGACATTTTGAAACAGGTTGCCAAGCACGCGCGTCATCCATTGCGGATCGATTTCCCATGAGAAGGTCGCATCGAACGGTACGTCCGCGTCTATATAGAAGCCTGCGTTCTCAAATGCCGGATACCACGATGCAACAGATGTTCTTAGAAATTGAACCATATCGGTGGGCTCGGGATGGTAAGGGTATTTACCCGATGTAAGCAATGTATAGGATAAAAGATCATCCATTAGCTCGCTTATATGCGTGATCGTGTGGTCAATCACTGTGAGCGAGGCCACCCCTTCCTGGCTGAGAGGTTCCCTTTGCAATCTGGAGGCATGACCGCGAAGAGCTGTCAGCGGCGTCCGTAAATCATGGGACAGATTGGCAATCAGTTGCTTTCTGAGCGATTCTTCTTCTTGCTCCCGCTGGTGGCTATCGCGAAGTTTTCGGATCATTTGATTAAACGAATCCCCCAACTGATCCACTTCATTCATTCCAGAATCACGTTCCGGGATCGGTTCTGGAATCCAGGAACCGTCGCCGGGAACAGTCATCGCCTTTTGCAAACGGATGAGCTGCTGCCGGAGGCGATAAAAAAACACCCCTGAAACTGAAATAAAGGTGATAATGATGAGGCCGATCAATCCGGATATGTTGCGTGTCGTATCCATGCTCGATGGGTCAGAAGACGGATTCACGCCAGCTACCATCATAAGGATCATTACGGGGAGCAAAACAAGGCTCAGGAAATGAACCACTAAGTACCGTCGAAAAAAAGAGCGCTGTTTCATATTTTCACCCGATATCCAATTCCGCGTACTGTCTGGATGATTTCCGGCGCATTAGGATCTTGTTCCAGCTTCTCTCGAAGATGGCGAATATGGACCGACAGAGCTTTGTCTCCATTTATGTATGCTTCTCCCCAGACAGCCACCCATATTTGCTCTTGCGTAAGAATCTGATTCGGATGGCGCAGGAAACACTCAAGAATTTGGTATTCCTTTCCGGTCAGGTTAACTTCTTCTCCAGTACGCTCGTTGATCACCGTACGTCCGGTTAGATCAACAAGGATGTGCTGTCCAAGCTTTATATGATCCGGGAGTCCCGCCCCACTGCGGCGGAGCAGCACTTCTATTCTGGCAGCTAGCTCATCAAGGTGAAAAGGCTTGGTGACATAATCGTCGGCAAACTGCAGCCCTTGCAGCTTATCATCGACAGCCGCCCGGGCGGACAGCAGCAAAATGGGGAGCGAAGGCGCTGCTTTCTTCAATCGCTGGCCGACCGTAAAACCGTCCAGCCCAGGCAGCATAATATCGAGAATAACGACATGACTTCCCTGTATTTCGTTTTCCACATTTTCACCGGATAACAGCCAGCGAACTGCATATCCCCGCTTTTCAAGTTCCTCTTGGACCCAGCGTCCGATATCTTGATTGTCTTCAATAAATAGAATACGTTTCGCTTTCATGACACCACTTCCCTTGCTGTTCTTCTCATGAGGCAAACCCTCTTGCGGGATGCCTGCTCCATTATCTTATAATAGAATTTTTCAGTTCATCGCCATCTACAACCCTTGTGGCATTTCGGATTCCATTGTTAAAACCAAACTTTGCCACTTATTCTATCTTACACTTCTTCCTATCGTTCTGGAAAGGAAAGAGAGATTTTAATAAGAAGCAATTCATCGCTCAGTCCGCACGAGTGAATTTATAGAGTATCCTCCCTAGACCACAATGGGCTGACTGCTGCCTATGCCAAGAAAGAAGGATGCCGAAGTGAAAGCAGCGAGGCTGATCAATACCACAAGCGAGGCATGCGATCAACCAACAGTCCGATTATCCAGATCCCAACAACCGATGTCATTCCGAAAATAAGCAGCATCAAATCAATGCGCCGGGCAAGCCCGGCCTGGGTAAGGAAAGGCGCGATATAAGTGTACAAAATGTTATGAGACAATACCCAGGTCAAAACAACAATCAATACGGGCCGTATCCCCGGCAAGATGAGGACTTTCTGGAGTGAGAGTCTCTTGGCAGCGGCCTGTCCGGGATAGTCCGGCATCTTCCAGAACACCCAAGCAATCAGCAGCACCGTTAGCAATGACATGATTCCAAAAACAGAGCGCCAGCCCGCAATAACGCCGAGGAATGCTCCCGCAGGGACACCAAGCGCCAGAGCGAGAGGCGTGCCGACCATTGCCACCGCCATGGCTTTTCCCTTGAGCGCATCAGGCACCATGCGTCAGGCATAACCTGCTGTCATTCCCCACAAGACACCTGCAGAGACACCCGCCAAGAAACGGGCAACCAGCGCCAGCGTGTAATTAGTGGAAAGAGCAGTCGCGCTATTGAACAAGAGAAAACCAATCATGCACATCAATAGCAGCGGCTTTCTCCTCCATCCTCGTGTTGCGGTAGTCAAAGGAATTGCGGCAAGCAGGGAGCCAAGAGCATATAAAGTGACGAGCTGACCGGCCAGTGCCTCTGAAACGCCAAGCCCCGTACCGATCTGGGGAAGCAAACCGGCTGGAACTGTCTCTGTGAGGATACAAATAAATCCCGCCATCGCAAGAGCTAGTAATCCGGCCCATGGAAGGCGTTCAGAAGACGCAGCGCTCGCGACTCTTTGCGTGGTTGAAGTAAAGTTTGGACTCAATTTCTAGCACCTCCTGGTTATCTTTTGTGTGGATTCATGATTCCACTGCCAAGCAAGCCAATCGCTCAACAGTGTAAAGTTTACAAAAATAATTTGTTATTTTACATACAACAATCAAGGTATATTAGCAGCCTCAGTCACTATAATAAATTTAAAAATCAATTTTATCCTTTAATTTATAATTTACTCTTTTTTAAAAGGATCTGCGTAAATCAAAAAGACCTTCCGCATTGGAAAGGTCTTCGTCTTGATATAGCTTCATATCAAGGGTTTTGGCGCATATTTCCCAACCGCTTAAGATCACAAGGAGATACAAAAATTTAACCAAATCCTTGACCAGTATTTTTGCGTCTCCATGATGGAAAATAGCCACGCCAAGTCATCTAAAAGGATAAAGAAAGTTTTGAAAAAACACACAGCATTAGAATGACTCGAATTAAATTAGCATCAAATCAGTTCATCTGGAATTAAGGCGTTCCCCTCTGTAAACTCATCATCCACTAGTATTACGTTTGTTAAATTCGCTTCTTCCCAAATTGTCTTTGGAATATGTTCCAAAATTATAATCTGAAAAGAAGGCTCATATTCTTGATTAATACGAGATATGAAATTGTTCAATAATGTTAGTGCAATTGTTATTTTCGTGCGGTCGTCTTGCGGAATTTGCGACCAAGACTTTTTGGGAGTGTCTTCCTTCTTATTGTAACCTGGCTTCAGTTGGCCATTACGCATATGATCTTCTTTCATTCGCATGAACGTCGCGTCATGATCGGTCTTGCTGAAGCTGTTTCGATCGTGGCGAACAACGTTTGTACTTTTTCCTGTAGTCTCGCCTTGTGCTTCACGACGGCCTTGCCCAGACGAATGTGTACCGATTCGCGTTCGCCTCAATCTTGGTGCCATCGACAAAGTAATGCTCGAGCTTGACATACTTCTCCTCGGCAAGAAATTGAAGCACACCTGTGAAGATGGTCTCCAAAACGTCTTTCATTCGCTCGGAATGAAAGCGATTAATGGTGCGGAAGTCTGGACGTTGTCTACCGGCAATCCACATAAACATGACGTTTTCCCGGACCGCCTTGGCGATCTGGCGAGAGGAGTAAATCCGCTGTGTGTAGGCGTAAATGATAACTTTGGTGAGCAATTTGGGATGGTAACTATCTCGTCCCCCGCCTGGGCAAGCGTCGCTGAAAATCTTGTCGTCCAAGCGATTGACCGCCTCGTTTACTACACGAACAAGATGATGAGGAGGAATGTCGTCCTCCAAGTTCATTGGCAGATGAAGTTGGTCCATGGTATATTGAATGTACAAAGAAACCGTTCCTTTCGTAAATGGTGGGTCGTACTTCCATTTTACCAAGAAACGGTTTCTTTTTGTTTTACAATTTAGAGAAGGGGCGTCCTTAGTCATCTAGCGATGACTTTTGGGACAGCCCCTTCCTTTTGTTATGGTACGGTTTTCCCGTCTTTAATAAATAAGACCTTCCAACTAGCACCGCCCCAACGATTATCTCAAGTCCTCTTTGATCTTATATCTGACAGCAATAAATGAAAATATAAGGATGAAGACAATCGCGACGCCAGCTACGTGAACAAGATCATTTATATGATGAAAATCCCTTGGGCTGACGATCGTATTGACTAATAAGAAGGGGGACAAATTAACCTGACCAATCAAGGACTCCAAAGCACTTATAACCATTCCCAAAACATTCAATGATAAAACAAATCCGACTACAATGCTGGCTATCAAGCTTTTACTAATGATGGAGATGCATAAGATTACAATTGAAAATGCCCAATGAAGTAAAAATTGTCCAATCAATAACTTCGTTAAATAACCCCCATCTCCAAGAGCAGCATGGTCAAAGAAAATTGATCTTCCGATCATATCCGCAACGAACATGACGATGAACATGAATAGCGTGAATAGACCTGTAATTAAAATTTTTGATAGTACGGAGTACATCCGGGCATTCTTCATAGCTATATAATTTTTATAGAACCCACAGCTATATTCGCTCATATAGAAGTAAACGCTGAATACCGCAATATAAACCAGCATCCACGATGGGGTTTGAGCCATTATGACTTGGATGAATTGACTCTCATTCATCGTGCTGATCAGCATGTCCCCGTTTCCTCCGGGCTGCTCATATTTCTTTAACATATAAATACCGAAAATTTGAAAAGCAAAAAAGATCAGCAGTAATATATAGATCATTTTATTTGTTTTAAAACGGTGAAAGTCCATTTTGAAAATATTAATCATGGCTATCACCTTCGCTTCCCGTCCGTGCCAAAAAATATTGTTCTAAGCTTTGCTTATGCTTGGTGATGGAATGAACAGTTACTCCGTTTTCTACTAAGATCTTAATGATTTGTTGGTTTTCAATATGGGAATCATATACATACACAACATGCTCACTGATCACTTTGTAATGATTAATGTTCAAACGTTGCTCTAAGATGGGAACAGCCCAGCTTGCTTTTTCCACTTCTATTTCAATACGGTCTTCACATTGAAGCAGCAATTGCTCCCTGGAATGGTGTTCAATAACCTCTCCTTGATGAAGGATGGCATATTGGGTCGCTACTTTCGATAGCTCTTCCAAAATGTGGCTTGAAATAATAATGGTCATCCCTGCTTTATTCAATTCCAAAATCATTCGTCTGATCTCGGAAATTCCTTGCGGGTCCAACCCGTTAATCGGTTCATCCAGTATCAAAACATCCGGGCTTCCAATTAATGCAGCAGCAATCCCTAACCTTTGCTTCATGCCCATTGAATAATTTTTCACCTTGGACTTGTTTGATACATCCAATCCGACAAGCTTCAGCAGCTTGTTAATATGGCTTTTCCGATTAGTCAATCCGTAGGAAATCGCTATTAAATCCAAGTTTTCATACGCATTATAATGAGGAAATAACCCTGCATTTTCAATGAGTATGCCTATTCGTTCAAAATAAGGATGACTATCCTTCACTGTACGATTAAATATTTTAATTTCCCCTGATGTCGGGTACATCAAACCTCCAATCATCTTTAGCAAGGTGGATTTCCCCGCTCCATTCTGGCCAATCAAGCCAAAAATTTCACCTTTGCCTATTTTGAAATCCGCCTTATTCACAGCTGTTTTCGATTTAAATTGCTTCGTTAATTGACTAACTTCAATAATGGCTTCAGACATATTCACACCCCCTTGCAATAAAATAACAAAAAGAAGCTAACATATCGTCAATAAATCATTAAGAAAGTTCAAAGAGCAATTATTTTTTTAACCTGAAACCAATTCCCCAAATCGTGTCGATATAAGTGTCCTCGTCATGCTTTTTTATTTTATTGCGAATATTGCTAATGTGAACGGTAATCGTTTTATCTTCACCTATGTATATATCTTCCCATGCAAGTTCATACAGGTCTTGCTTTGTAAACACCCGCTCAGGATTTTTTACCAGCAACTCAAGGATTTTGTATTCCTGTCTTGTGAGCTTCAAATCTGTATGATTGACTTTTACACTCATAGCTTCGCTATTTAAAACTAGATTTTTATGACGATATCGAGTGACGGATTCTATTCGAGATGTTCTTTTTAAATGTACATGGATTCGGGCAAGCAATTCCTCCACATCGAACGGTTTCGTGACATAATCAACAGCTCCGAGCTTAAACAAGTTTAACTTATGATCCAATTTGTCCTTCGCCGAAAGTATGATAACCGGTGTGTCGATGCTTAAGTTTATTCTTAATTGATGCATAAAATCTTCTCCCGACAAGCCAGGCAGCATAAGGTCCAAAATAATAAGCTGATACTCTTGGCGGGTAACGTTCATGATTCCCTCACTTCCGGAATACGCTTGCGTGCATATGAAATTTTCCCTTTGAAGCACATCAAAAATAATATTGTTGATATGCTCATCATCCTCGACTATTAAAATGTTGGGCTGGTTCGTGTCCATGTACACGTCGATTCTCCTTTGCGCTTTTCTTAAAAGCCACGCTTATGCAAAATTGGTCATCCTTCAGATCAACTTGCACATAACCATTCATTTTCTCCATTAGCGATTTTACGATAAAGAGTCCCAGTCCGGAAGATTGATTAGGACGCGACGGATCTTCTTTGTAAAAACGAGTGAATATTTTATCCAGATTAAGCGGTTGATTTCGCTTCTGCATATTGGAAAAATGAAACAAAACCTCGTTCTGCTTCTCTTCATAACGAATGCTTAGTTCGCCTGCACCATGCAAAAAGTAATTTTTTATAATATTCTCATACAATCTTTCCAGCGCATTTTCATTTCCTTCTATAAAAATCGGTGCTTCCACTATGGAGATGTTTGGTTCATAGCCAATTCGCGAAAAATCATCAATAAATGTAAACAGACGTTTATTTAATACTTTGATCACATCAACCGGTTCAAGCTCCAAATTGTAGTCTGGATTTTTCAGCTTCGTGTACAGGAACAGTTCGTCCATGAGTGTAATAATTTGCTTGATTCTGCTCAGAGCCATCAAGACATACTCTGTTTTTTCTTTGGAGCCTTGGGATCTTTCCGCCAATTGAAGATAACCGTCAAGTGAAGTCAGCGGGGTTCGTATGTCGTGAGACAAGCTCATAATTGTGGCGTTGATTTCTTCTTTTTGCTCAATAAAATTTTGGTTCAGCTTTCGTTGATCACGAAGCATAGCGTTACATAAATGGATTAACCGATTTATTTCCTTTGGTTTAATCTGCGTTTGAATCATTTTGAATGAATGATGCTCCGATATAAAAGATAATTGGTTGCCGATATCTTTAATTTGGTTTTTGTAATACACAAGGTAAATCGATTGAATGATTAAAACAACCGTTATTACAATTAAAACCATGTACAGCATAAGATCACTCCCCTTCTGACCTTGTTGCAAAATCAAAAATTCCAGCATCAACATTCTTTTCAAAGGGAAACCATCCCATTCGTAAATGGTTGAGCGGTACCTCTATTTTACCAAGAAACAGCTTCATTTTGCTTGACATTATGAGAAAAGGGGCATCGCCCAGTCATATAGCAAGTTTATTACAGCCGAATAAAAGAATAATTAATATAAATTCCCTGTACTAATGGTTACAAACGAAAAAAGCCCACCTCGACGGGTGGGCCTTATCATTAAACTCACGAAATATACATATCCACTTATTAAGGCTCGACCGATTCGGCGATCATCATTGCCTCGTCGCCAGAGATCGGGCCGGCCAAACTATACTGAATCCCGTCAACCACCCAGAACAGCTCCGTGAACTGGGCTTGCTCGAAAATATAACCGTCCACTCCGCCCACTTCCGTCCGTGTGAACAGGTCCGTCGGGAATGCCGCCTGCATGCGGCTCGCGCTGAACGTCACCGTCTTATCACCCGAGCCGTATGTGAAGTTCAAATCTCTGAGCGGCTCGTCCTTCATCCCCACGCCGACGATTTCTGTCAAATTGAAGCCTTCCGGGGCGACTCGAGGAGCAAGCACTCCAGGTCCGAATGCCGTTTTCGCTGCCTCCGCCGTTTCGAACGAAGTCGTAATCAATTGGGAAAGCTCAGAACCTGTGGCTCCTCCGTTTCCGGGCATCACGATTCCCGTCGAATTATCCGTTGGCGTCGGTACCGCGGCGGGCCCTTGCAGCATCGGCAATCCCGCTACGACGATTACAGCCACCGCGACCAGTCCAGCCGCTCCCGCAAGCCAGGCTTTTGGAATAACGAATCTGCGGCTTTTCTGCTCCGCTGCAGCTTCCTTCCTAATTTTCTGTTTAACGCTATCGCTCAATTCCATTCCTGAGAATAACATATCATCCGACTCCTTTCGCAATTGTTGACGCAATTTACTATCTATATCCTTCATTAGCTGTCTCCTCCTTGCGCAGTTCCCGAGCCAGCGCTTCGCGCGCCCGGTGCAGTCTATTTCTCACGGTACCCTCGGGCGACGACGTCGCTTCCGCTATTTCCCGTGTGCTCAGGTCCAGATAATAATATAGATACAAAACCTCCTGATACGGCAGAGACAGACACAGCAAATGCTGCAAAATCTCGCTTTTCTGCAATCTTCTAAGCACTTCTTCTTCCACGTTGAATGTACGTCCCCGCTCCATCTGGCTAGGATCGGTCGCCTGTTCCGCGAACATCCGCACACCCATCTTGTCCCTGCAAACGTTGATGGCGATCGTCGTCAACCAGGTTTTGACCGTGCTGTCTCCGCGGAACGAGTTCCAGTTGCGATAAGCGCGCAGGAATACCTCCTGGCTGATATCCTCGGCAAGATGCCGATCCCCGGTATAAAAATAAGCGGTGTACATGACCGTCGAGCCGAAACCTTCCATCAGCTGCTCTAGCGCTTGAGAGGGATCTTTCGAGAATTTTTCCTTGTTATTCAAGCCGGCCGGCTTCACTGAATCATCACCTCCACTTATTTAGACGGCCTGAGCGTATTTTTCGCTGCACTTTGTTTTAATCTAATGCGAATGAATTTCATACAATAAAAAGCCACATGAACAGTATGCCTGTTTCATGCGGCTTTTGTGCGGGCGAACCCCTGACCTCTTCGCTGTGGTGGTTTCTTGAAGGAACATAAAGAAAACTCGCCAATCTTAAGGCGAGTCTTGCTTCATATATGCCAAGCGAAAATCTAAGCAATTTCCGTTACTCACTTATGGCTTTCTCTACCGCATAGTCTTCAAGCGGAATATCTACCTGTTGATTCATCGCTAACTTGGCTAGCTGCTCTCCCAGAAAGGGTCCCATCGTTAATCCAGATGAACCGAGCCCATTAGCAACAATAAGTTTCTTCCATCCAGGAACCCTCCCTAGCACTGGAAGAAAATCCGCAGTAAATGGACGGAATCCTACTCTTATCTCATTTAGGCTACAAGCCGCAAGGCCGGCAGCTGTTTGAAGACCTTTGTTTAATAATTCTTGCATTCCACCTGCGGTTACAGAAGTATCGTATCCTACAACATCATTTTCATGAGTAGCGCCTATTACAATATTTTGATCAGCAAATGCAAGTAAATATTGATCTGTTGGCGGCATGACAACAGGCCATTGATCAGTATCGTCTGGACCGGTAAAATGCAAGTGCATAATCTGCGCCTTTTGATAACGCACATTGATCATTATCCCTAGCGGATGAAGCAGTGCATTGGACCAGGCACCTGCACACACCATCACCTCATCAGCCCAGAATGTCTGTTGTCCTACTCTAACACAACTAATTTCATGATGATCATGCTCCAGAATAGCATCTCCCTCTATCATTTGTGCTCCATTACGCTGTGCAGCTCTTAATAACGCTTCACGCAATTGGCGTCCATCCACTCTCGCTGCACCCGATACATGAAGTGCATGATAACCTTCCGACAATAATGGAAACTTCTCCTTCGCTTCACGATCCGTCAGCAGCGTAAGTTCGCCTATTTCAGGGGCATCCTCTCTGCGAAATTCCGCCCTTTCTTTTATCGCGAGCAGTTTTTTTAAATCATCATGAATACATATCGCTCCCACTTTTGCATAACCAGTCCCTGCATTTCCCGCATCCTCCAACTCTTGAATAAGCGATGGATAGAAGCTTGCTCCCGCTTTCGCAAGACGGTACCATGCTTTATTTCGGCGTTGTGACAACCACGGACAAATAATCCCTGCTGCTGCATCAGTTGCTTGTCCTGCATCTTTACGATCTATAATGATGACATCAGCACCCAGCTTACTTAGCTGATATGCCGCTGAAGCCCCTAAAATTCCTGCGCCAATTACAATAACCTTTTTCATTTCTGAAATCCTTTCTGCCGTGTATCGATCAAGTTTAAATTCACTTCCTGCACGCGGGCGAACCTTGAACACCAGCCTCCCCATACTGATCCTCCACGAGATTTGGTACGATTAGCTCTATTTCCACCATCACTATGCTCTCTAATCCTGAATTGAAGGAGAGCTTCGATTTGACTGTTCACGGAAAGTACATTTCAACGATTTTGGCCAAATAAGGCTCTCCTTCGTCAATCAAGTTCCTCTCCCCTTCGCTCCATTTATTGCGATTGTTGTCCACTCTCATAAAGGCGCCCATCACCCGAGGATCTTTCGACGTTACACGGCTTACCATCGCATTCCACTCCTGCCCAAGTTGCTTGGCCAACTCTGATTCCACGGGTACTTGCGAAGCATGATAGGCCGCAGCGTACAATACGATTCGTCTAAATTCGTTATAGAAATCAAGCATTTCGTCTTTCGTTCTGAATACATCCTGAAAGATATTAAAATCCTCTTCCGGGAAATCATAGTCACTCCAATGGTCAATTTGATCGGTCTCTAGCGTATTCATCAAATAAGCGAGAAGCTCCCAGGGAATTTCGTAGCCCGCCGACCTCAGCTTATTGGATACCTCTATACCATGTATTTTGGCTTTGATCCCCTCAAGCTGTCGATGGAGAAGTATACTTTGCGTCTTGAGCATCTCTCCGGTATCGTTCGACGTTTGCCTGATCTTATTGCGAATTTGTTCCAAAGAGAATCCCACGCTCTTATAGAAGTTGATTTGCATGAGTTGTCTCAGATGATGCTCATGATACATTCGATGCCCTTTCGAATTTTTATTAGCGGTCAGAAGCCCTTCATTATCATAATATTGAAGGGCTCTTCTGGAAACCCCGCTTAAACCCGCCAGCTCTTTAACGGAATAAGTTTTCATGGCGTTAACTCCTATTCCATAGACTTCATGAATTGTCGGATGACGTCCGCAAGCTCCTCCGGGTATTCCCCGTTAATCGCATGAGATGCATCGTCAAAAACGGCTACTTTACTGTTTTTATGCGTCAACGATTCTTCAGCAACGGCAGCAGCCTTTTCAGGATCATGCATCGTCGACTTTCCCGCTATAATGGCCAGTACGGGAATATTGATTCCTTTCAACTGTTCCTCTTTGATTTTCTGTGGCATCGGAAGTTTACTTTTATACGTTCTCATGCCTGTTTCAATCAATTTGGCTGTGGGTTCTTCCTCGTTAATTTCTGCCTCACCTGAGATGTAACTCAACATTCGATCTCTTATGGATTTGGGAATGATCGGGACCGAAGCGGGAATGGAGAGCAAGACCATCTTTAACGGAATGGTGTCAAAAACATAAACCGGATCCACCAGAATAAGCGATGCAATTTGCGGAACCTCCTCAAGAACCACCAGATTCACGGCACTCCATCCTCCAAAAGACAACCCTAGCACATGTATTTGGGGTTCGTCCAATGCGATGATCAGTTCCTTTAGCCATACAGCCTGATCCTGCACATTTTCAATTCTTGCCGTCTCCACACTCATCCCCGGTTCTCCAATCAGATCGATGGTGTATACGGGACGATCTTTAATCAAATCTTCCAGATTCACTTCCCACATTGGCGTGGAAGCCGCTTTCCCTGGCAGAAGCAACAGAGGCGCAAGATCTGTCCTGGATTCTCCCTCAAATTTGTAAACCTTGACTTCACCAAATGTTGTAGAGATCTGTTTTTCTTCCAAAGGCTTAGGCAAATGCGACATCGCCTCGTTATATACTTCGATAAATTCCGCTTTCCCTTTCTGATTCACGAAAGAAGAAAGAGATCCGTCATCATAAAATAATGTAAACCCGGCTGCCCCAACAAGAAGGATAAAGATCAACAGCCACCATCTTTTCTTTTTCATCATCCTCTTCATCTTCATCATATCGTCCTCCCCAACTAGATGTAAACTCAGTCTAATCTATTACGTAACGTAACACGCAAGGGGGGATTGTTGAAGACAACACAAAACGCCTTGCTCCTCTTAGAGGAGCCCATCAAGGGGGAGCCCCGAAGTTCAATCCACTTCCATTTTCATTACGGTACACATATCTCCGAGCCTCCAGCACGGTGCAGAACAGAAAAAAACACGCCATTACTTGGCGTGTTTAACATTGGTTTCGTCCGAATCCTGATTTTATGCTGACGAAGCTTATTCAATGAGGACTTTTAGCGGTAGAATCAGATGCCATGCTCGTCCATTTGAAGCATTTGCTTCGAAGCTCAATCATCCACTTCCTGCGCGCGAGCGAACTGCAGGGGTTCATCGCTGCCAGCGATGGAATGGTTGTCCGATGTAGTCCGATTAAAACCGCGGAAGCTTTGTTCTGACTGGGTTTCTGAGGATCGCATTCCGATTTATTCGGATGCTGTATGACGATTGGGGACAGCTCATCCCCAATTCGTCCCCATAAAATAATGTTCATGTTTCCGCATGGATGGTAAGGTCAACGTTTTCCGAAATTTTGCCCCATTCGATTAAACCAGATTGTATGCCAATTCTTCCTTAACGACATCGACAATAAGACCTACAAAGCTGGAAAGCTCTTGCTCATTCGGGCCCTCTGCCATAACTCGAACAATCGATTCTGTGCCTGAAGGGCGAACTAGCACTCTTCCGTTCCCGCCCATCTTATGCTCTACTGACTTGATGGCTTCTTCGATTTTCCGATTCCCTGCCAGCATCGACTTGTCCTCTACTTGAACATTCACCAGAAGCTGCGGGTACTTGGTCATGCACTCAGTAAGCCCGCTTAGAGACTCGGATTTAGACATCAGCACATCCATCAACTGGATCGCACACAACATGCCGTCTCCAGTCGTATTATAGTCCAGCATCACAATATGGCCCGACTGTTCCCCGCCCAGGTTATATCCGCCCTGTACCATTTCCTCCAATACATAGCGATCTCCGACTTTGGTTTGTTTGGCCTCTACTCCATTTCTCTCCAGCGCCTTATAGAAGCCCAGGTTGCTCATCACAGTAGAGACCACCGTATTGTTATTCAAACGATCTTGCTTCTTCATGAATCCGGCTAGGATGAAGAGGATGTGATCTCCGTCAACGATCGATCCCTTCTCATCGACGGCAATGAGCCGGTCCGCATCTCCATCAAAGGAAAGGCCCAAATCGGCCCGATGTTCCAAAACAGCCTGTTGTACCGCTTGAGGGTGCGTAGAGCCGCATTCTTTGTTAATATTCAGCCCGTCCGGTTGATGCGCCAGGACAACCGTGTCGGCACCCAAATCGCGGAAAAGCTGCGGCGCGAGCATCGAAGCCGCCCCATTGGCACAATCCAATACCACTTTAAGCCCTTCGAACCGATTTTTAACCGTGGACTTTAAATAAGAAATATAGGCTTGTCCGCCTTCGAGATCATCCTGCACCCTGCCCACATCGCCGCCAATTGGGCGTGGAATCCGATCTTCATCCGTATCAAGGAGCGCTTCAATCTCCGCTTCCATTTCATCCGACAGCTTAAATCCGTCTCCTCCAAAAAATTTAATCCCGTTATCCTCCACAGGGTTATGAGAAGCGGAAATCATCACCCCTGCATCCGCTCCCCTTGTTTTCGTCAAGTAGGCTACGCCTGGCGTAGAGATAATCCCTAAACGTACAACATCTGCACCGATTGACAACAAGCCTGCAATAAGAGCCGCTTCCAGCATTTCTCCTGAAATGCGGGTATCCCGTCCGATTACAATTTTAGGCCGCTTCCCTTGCTTGCTCCGAGTCAGCACATATCCGCCTGACCGGCCTAATTGAAATACCAACTCAGGAGTCAACTTACTATTCGCTACTCCTCGCACCCCATCTGTTCCAAAATATTTCCCCATTCGTATCGTCCTTCCCTTACGATTTCGCGGCTTCTCTCCAGCTTTTGTATTGATGGATGGCAAAGCCTTGATATCCGGTATGCCACCGCATCACAATATGGCTCAACTGCATTTGCCGATGCATGCTGGAGGTGCCCTTTTCGAAAAAAGAAATATGCTCCCCTTCATCCGAAGGAGCCATTTCCAGACCTATAATTACAGGTTTCCCTGCTCGAGTTCCTTCTTTAATCATCGGCAGAGCATTGGCAATAATGCCGTTCTCTCCGATCGCGAAATTCCGGTAATTCATGAGCACCACACCGTCGAGCTGCTCGATCATCCAAGAACCGACGCTCTCGCTATCGCGGGCAGGAATCTTGTGAATCCAAAAAGGAAGATCGGCCGATACCCGCAAGGACGCGCCTTGCTTGACTTTTTTGACCAAATACTCCACATTTTCCATCCATTGGCGTACGATATCGTCACGATCCTGCTCCCATTCCTTCAACAGATAAGGTTCAATGTCCACGTGGATGCCGTCAAATGCGGCTCGTTCACCTGCAGCAAGCTGATAGTCTTTAATCCATTCAATAAAGGATTCAATATCCTGTTGATATTCGGTTAATCCCCAGGCTGGATCTCCTCCTAACGCTTCGACTTCAATCCCTAATCCGTGAGCTTCCTCGATGAAGGCTCGATAAGGTTCAAAGTCTCTTGCTTTGCGGTCGACATGCAGGTAGATTACATTCACTCCTTGGTCTTCAGCAAAAGCGAGCATTTCCTTTTTGTCCTTCATCAAAGCCGTTGTATCCCATACCCAGGTTGCCTTAACAGGCGGCTTTTCGGATCCCCATTTCAGCATAAGAACCGCCCCGATCACCATGCAGGGTAGCAAGGTAATCAGGATAATTTTAAGTAATGGCATCTTTCTTCGAGTTACGAGCTTAAGCACCAACAGGAACTTTCGCAGCTTTTTGATTCATTCCGGTTCCCAGCTTATGAATGTTATCCGACTCAATATCAGCAAAGGCATTACGTGTATCAATGATCGGAACTCCAATTTCGGCTAACTCATGATAGCTGAAGCTTCGATGATTGGTGATCAACACCAAGCAATCGTATTGGGAAAATGCATCTGGGTCGTATTTTACCGTCTGAACGACGTGACCTTGCTCGTCTTTGAACGTAGTTGCATACGGATCGTAATACTCGACTTTCGCTCCGCTTTTCTTGAACAATTCATAGATTTCCAAGCCGGGAGATTCACGCAGATCGTCGATATCCGGCTTATAGGACATCCCTAATAGCAGCACTCTCGAGTTGCGGATTGATTTCGCATATACATTTAAGACTTGAGCCGTTTTGTTAAGCACATATTCCGGCATATTATCGTTAATAGATTGGGCCAATTCGATAAACTTGCTATAGAAACGGAATTCTTTTGCTTTCCAGGACAAATACATCGGATCCAGCGGAATGCAGTGACCGCCGATTCCCGGCCCCGGATAAAAGGACATGAATCCGAACGGCTTCGTAGAAGCAGCTCGAATAACTTCCCATACGTCGATGGCCATTCGATCGCACATCATGGCCAATTCGTTGACGAAAGCGATATTGACGCTGCGAAACGTATTTTCAAGCAGCTTTGACATCTCCGCTACTTTCGGAGAAGAAACCGGAACGACAGTTTTGACCACGTTGTTGTAAAGCATGATGCCTAGTTCTTTGCATTTCTCGGTAGTTCCGCCAATGACCTTGGGCGTATTGTACGTATTGTAATTGGGATTACCCGGGTCCACGCGTTCCGGCGAGAAGCATAGGAAGAAATCCCGGCCTGCCGTTAATCCCAGAGCCTCAAGCTCATATTCAATTAATTCTTCGGTCGTTCCGGGATATGTCGTGCTTTCAAGGACGATTAAGGCTCCTTTTTTAATATATTTCTTGATCTCATTCACAACGCTCACGATAAAGGAAGTGTCCGGATCTTGGTGTTCGCTGAGCGGAGTCGGCACGCAAATGCTGATCGTATCCAATTCCCGAATCGTTTCGAATCGGTTCGTTGGCACAAATTTCCCGCTGCCCACGGCATCGGCCACCATAGAATTTGGCACATCTTGAATATAGGACTCCCCATCAAGAAGGGACTCTACCTTACGGTTATCCAAATCAATGCCATAGACGGTAAAGCCTCCTTTCACCATTTCCATCGTTAATGGCAATCCTACATACCCTAGACCAATGACGCCTACCTTCGCCGTTTTACTTTGCAGTTTTTCTTTTAAATGGTTGTAAATCATATCGTATCCGCTCCTCTTGAATTCACAATTTTAATGGTTTTTAGTCAGTCTCTTAATTTTCCATTCTAATTCAGAGATCGAAAGAGGTTTTGTCACGTAGTCGGCAGCTCCTGACTCATAAGCACGACTCATGTTTTCCGTGAGCTGCTTGTCTGTCAGAACGATCACCTCGCCTTCATACGAGTTAGTAGCTTGAATCTTGCGGATGAGCTGATAGCCATCGATGATAGGCAAATTCAATTCGGTAATGACAAGGCGCGGCAATTCTCGAACGAATACATGGTAAGCTTCTTGTCCATCTTTGGCCTCATATACGCGATACCCCTTTAACTCCAGCCGGGTCTTGATAAATTCGCGCACAATATCGTCGGTATCGACAATAAGAACGGATGCTGCAGCATTGGCCCCCGTAAAGAAGTGAATGTTTCCTTCCTTCCCTTTGCTCCGAATCGCTTGTTGCATGAATTTCTCGATCGTAGACTTGGTCGGGTTCCCGCTCTCCGGAAAGCTGGATACAATCAATTGCCCTTGTAGCAGATGCTGATCTTGGAGAACATCTTTTAGCACCAGAGACGCGTAATGGGTATTGCCCATGGTTCCATTGTCCAAAACCGCACACAGCATCTGATTCGGATCGTCATAGAAAAATTGGATCGAAAGAGAGGCATCGTTGTTGCTCATAAGTAATTTTGCCTGTTCAAGCGTTTTTGGGTTCACATTCGCGCAAGGAGCCAAAATGACTCCGCACGAAGCGCTCTTCTTGGTTGCCAAATGAATGAATTGTAAAAGCTGCAGCGTAATTTCCTGAATGTTGTTTCGAATGACAATGGCCACATTCTCCACTCCTTTTATCTATATACTTGATATTATTTGTTGAAATTGGTTCTAACCATCGTTCCCCACGTATTATTGTTGCGGAAGAAGTCGATGTGTCCCATGAATCTCCATAGAACGCCAACTTGACGATAACCGAGAAACATAAGGAAAGAGTAAAGCATCATTTTATTGAGATCACTCAGTTTAGGATAACGGCTAAAAGCTTTTTCCTCGATAAATAAAGCGCCAAGGCTAAGAATGAAGCAGGAGAAAAAGTTCACCAGCATAAACACAACGACTGTTTTCCAATCCGCCATATTAAGCAGCCAATAACCGATCATGGCGATTAGCCCGCTCAGACGGATATAAGGATTTAAGGTTTCAAATAGGATGTTATAAGGAATGGTTAACCACCCGAACAATTTATAACGGGGGCGGAAGATCATATGGATTCCTTCCTCGATCATGTTTTTTAAGTTACCGCGCCCCCAGCGCATTCGCTGGCTGCTTAAAATCCGGTACGTATCCGGTGCTTGTGTCCAACAAACAGCATCCGGACAGAAACCGACTTGATAAGGTATATTGTTCTTCAAGCAATAACGATGCAGCTTGATGACGATGTTCATATCTTCCCCAGGGTAGCCGCCACGGTAGCCGCCTATGGCAATTACCTTATCCTTCTGAAAAACACCGAAGGCGCCGGATACAATGATCAATCCGTTAATGGAGCTCCAGCCGATCCGGCCGCCTAAGAACGCTTTGATATACTCAACGTTCTGGAGAGCAGGCCACATTTTTTTAGGAAATCTGATGTTTTTGACCATCCCGTCTTCTACCGTACAACTGTTAACGATTCGAACATTTCCGCCGACCGCTACCGTATCTTCGGGGTTTTCCATATACACTCTGGCGATTCTTGTCAGAGCATCTTTTTCCAAAAGTGAATCCGCATCAATCGTAGAAATCAAACCATAGTGAGAAAGGTTAATCCCTGCATTCAAGGAGTCCGCTTTCCCCCCATTTTCCTTATCGATGAAATACAAGTTTGGATATTCAGGATTGTGATAGTAACCTCTGACCATGTTGGTTTTTATATGCTTTGCAACAAAAGGCTTGATTTCTTTTAGTTGAAACTCTTCGATCATAATTTTGGCTGTATCGTCTTTTGAGCCGTCATTAACGACGATGACCTCATATTCCGGATAATTCAAAGCCAATAAATTTCGCACATTTTCTTTAATCATTAATTCTTCGTTATAGGCCGGAACTAATATGGACACCGGCGGTACGTGTTCAGAACCGGATAGCTTCCGTACGCGATTATATTTTATCCCTCTTTGCAGAGGGTACGTATGACGAATCGACAAACAGAAGATCAGGAAATATATGAACGTTATAATGAGTCCATAATACATGGCAAAGTAGCCGTATCCCAATAAAAAGTCGCGCAAGAAGTCCATTGCTTGTTGTAAATAATATTCCAGAAGCCTCATGCTTTGTTCCCTCCTAAACCTAAAAGCTATACAACACGATAGATTCGTTTGTTCTTGCCTAGCGTTTTTTCGTAATGGTAGGTGAGCGAATTATATCGTGTTACTTTATCAAGGTCATGGAGCTGTATCGAAAGAAATTTGAGTTCTTCCTCAATAAGCATCTGGAGGTATTCCCCTTGCTCTGACCCTCTTACTTCTGCAGTGACTCCGCATAATGTGGCTATGCCTTCATCTCCAAGAAGCAATAGCCCTTTCGCACTGGCAGCGGATACTCGCTTGCTTTCATCCAATAATGCGTTTTTCATGACATCGATATACGTAACCAGCTTCTGATCGGCGATCGCCCCAATCGTAAGGACACGCAGTTCATCCAGCGGATGCTGAAGCAGCTTTTGAACAACGTTTCTAGGTATAAAGTGAACGGATTTCAGATAGATTTCCACAGCCTTAGATTGAATCATTCTGTCCTCGGAATCGATGAGACGATAGACAGCCGATGCTACCGTCGGCTCGGTATAGTCTCTCAATCCGCACAGTCCAATTTGGATATACTCCTTGCTATCCCGTTGAATGAATTCAGCAAACAGCGCCCCATGGTCGATATCCGCTTCCTTAATCATGTCTACAAGCAAATCATAAAATCCTTTGTTATGGCTCAGAAGAAGCTTTACCATTTCCTTCACATCCTGTTCATTGCGAGCACATTTCGCAATTGACCGGGCGATGACAAAGAGGGAAGAATTCAGCTTATGCGTTGCGAGAAGCTGGAGTAAATCCGGAACAGCTTCCTGCACTCTCATACAGCCTAAGTGATACGCCGCATCGATTTTCACAGCATAGGAGCCTTTCTTCAAACGATCCAGATGATAGTGCACCAGTCCCAAGCGTTGGCACAGCTCCTTACATTTTTCGCGAGGTGTTCCGGTAAAATTTTCGATCATATCATTCAAGCGTTCCTGCAATATTTCTTGTTCTACTTTGTTCAAAGAAAACGGCGGTGCCTGCAGCGGTTCTTTTCCTTCAATATTGACCAGGACATAGGTAAGGTAATCTTTGATTTTGACCTCAAACCTGCGTTCTATTCTGGTTCTTCTCAGCCTTTTGATTTTTATGGCATAAACCGCGGCGACGAATACAACATTCAACATAATGAGAACATACAAAAATTTGAGCGCTACTTCGATGTTGATATACACAAATAAAATCCTTCCTTCATTTATGCTCGGATACCGGTTGATTCACTTCACGCATCGCTTTTTGCATAATCGAATAACTTTGTTTTGGGCGTTCCACATATTTGACGTCGATATCTTCCCACCTTTTCCAGGTGTAAAGCGGAAGTTTCGATATCGGATAGGGATTGTTGCCTTCGAGTCCGATGACTTCCTTCGAATCGTTGCGGACGATCCATGGAACAATGCGAACGCCCTCGACTTTCTCGGATTCGAATTGTTTCGTTCCCGTATCTTTGTAACTAATGGCGCTGAGTGAGCTTGGATCACTGAATCCTAGCAGCATCCATGGAATACGAATTTCCAATACATTGCCTTTTGCCTGCCACATGGCCTTCGAATTATAGTTCGGATCTTGCGGATCGCTAGTTCCTCTCAGCAAGTCTCCTACTTCGATATCGCCGAATGGATGATCGACACGGGAATCCGGATATTCGAGCAAATAATTGACGACCAATTTCCATGGGTTAAAGAGTCCGCTATCGTCCTCAAATTGTTTTGGATCGTAAGCTAATATTTTCGACAGCTTGCCATAGATTCGGGTATGGAAGTCATAATTGGAGGCTATCATCATTTGCCCTTTATCCTTGTTTCCAAGTTCAATTAAGGTTTCCAATCCTTCATCCAGCGTCTTTCCTTGGAGCTGCGGTGCATGGCGGTTGCCGCCCTTTAATGTATCGAATCCCAAATAGACGGAATTTTCTGTTAAATCCAAAGGTTCAGATAACTTGGCCAGGAGATATAAATATCCTTCATCATGCGTGGCCCATATTTCATTAAAACCTTTCATTTGCATATCTAGCTTAGTCTTATCCCCATCATCGAGCTTGTCCCAGTCTGATGGATCCCCGTCAATGTGAATCACATCATCTTTACTTGGATACATACCGAGTATCCCAAAATGGGATTCGTTCGTGAGCGTGTTATACCAATAAGCCCGCCGGTCAGGAATGTCGTAGTTTAACGTGTTCCAGGTTTTCTTAAACCACTCGTCCTGCCATGTAAACAAGATCGCGCCGGAGTATCCCTCCTGATGGATTTGCCGGAACATATCCGCATCCATTTCCCCTTGTGTTTTGTCGTCGTGTCCTCCCTGATTGCGCCCCAGCATGCCTGTATGGGCAATGCCTTGTGAGGCGGGAACGCCAAATTCGGTAATCATAACCGGCATATCGTTATGGTATTCCTTCAGCTTGTGAAGATAGGTTTTGTAGCTATCCACTTCACCTTTATCATTTTTCATCGTTTGAAACGATTTGTCGAAGGTAAAGAAATCAGGGTAATACGGGTAAACATGATAGGAGGCAAAATAACCGGCATCCCAATCTAAGGCTTCGATATGCGACGGATCGACACTGACCATGTCTTCAGTAATTAAAGGCTCACCTGGATGTTCAAGGGGGTCGGTAGTCACCCAATTCGAGAATGCAATCGGATGCTGCCATCCGTGCTTAGCTTCTGTTGCGGCTGTTATGTCGACCATCTCGGCCAACCATTTTTCAAAGGGACTAGCACCAGGTTTGCTTTGAAAATGTTCTCCCTTATAATCAGCTGCACCCGAATTGTTCTTATTCGTTTTATCCACCATCATAGGATCCCATTCGGTTCCGACGATCCATCCCATGAGATAGGGCCCTGCATTAAACACATAATTACCGCTGGCTTTTCCGGAATGCGCCTCAGCTTCGAGCTCGATATTTCCGTACACCGCTTCTACAGCCTCTCGAACCTCTTTTTCAAACTTCTGTTTTACTTTCGGGTCAAAGGCGTTTTGGCCTGCAATTAATTGTTCTTCTGGACTCCATACCCCTTGAATGAAAAAGAGCGGATTATCCTGATGCTTCTCATTGTATCTGACCAAAGCTTCGTAAAACTCCGGTTTTAGAATGGTGTACACGCGAATGACGTTGGCGCCCATATCTTGAATCATTTCAAACCATCTCAAATAGTCATCCCTCGAAATCTCAAGCTCTCCGGGGAAATGTCCTGGAACAGCTGCTCCCATATTGACCCCTTTGGCAAAATAGGGATTCCATGACTGGTTTTGAAATTGTTCCATTTGAGTTCCGTTCGTTTTAAATTTCACCTTATATCCTTTACCGATTTCGGTGCTTTCTACCTTTGCCACAGGCGGCATCAACCAATAAGCGACAGCTCCGCCCGCGATTATAAGAACAAGTCCTATTTTGAAAAAACCACTTTTGAATAACTTTTTCATTGCCCTCTTCCTCATGTTTGTATTCTAGTCATATGTTTCGCATGGATATATACGATCGGTCGGCTTGAGGCCGCTTGCTGCGCCCCAATACTGTAGCATAAGGCGACAAGCCCGTTCAATAAAACCTGGGCCTATACGACATTAATAAATTTTTAGAACTCTAATAATTATTAATGGCATAACAGAAAGAACAGCCTGCGAATGCAGGCTGTTCTTAGGTTTATGAAAGTCAGGATAACAGATATCAAATTTTCATAAATAGATCGTTTATCTGGGATTTATAGATGGGCACTGCCTAGGGTTTATGCCTTGGCAAATGTGGATCTAAATCAATGTTTTCCCAGCGTCACAGTAATCCACATGTAACGTGTAGATAGTGACAACAGAGACTTATTGGACAGTCCGCCCATTTTAGTAACGAAACAGCCTCCATAATCCCCTATTTCCTGTATTTTTCTAAATCTACATCCCATGCTTCTACGTCATAAGCATCTGCTTGAAACTTATCGTGATTCCCTTTGTATGCTAAATAATTCATTTTAGCAATCCAGTCATTATCATTTCTATGTATGATTTTAAAAGCAAATTTCGATTGAAGATAGCTCTCTCCCGATTTCTTTGCTTCCTTACCCTTATCATTTATTTCCATTACATAATGATATGCTTCATATCTTCCATATTTAGAAACTTCATGGAACGCTTCTTTGAAATCATAGTATTGATTAATAATATCATAGGGAATATAGTCACAAATCAATCGCATGACGTTATCAAGCTCAAGATCATGCTTTTTTTCATAATCAGAAAGATTTATCGTAACATTCGTAATGATACCATCATCGCTGTCTCCGGTAGTAACCAATAGCAAAGCATCTTCATATAAAGTTGTTCCACTCGCATTCACTACTATAGCCTTATCAAATTCCTTCCAGAAGCTCTTTGCGGCTTTATAATCTCCATAAAATTTAGGATGCTCTTTTAATGTCAATAGTTCCATATCAGGTAAACTCTGGATTATCGTATTCTTATGGCTTATCGTATTCTTATCAGAATTCGAAGAAAAAATTGCCCCAATAAATACAACAATAAACAATAGCGTTATCAGACTAGCAACTATTCCACTTTTCTTTTTTGGTATTTGCTGCACAGCAGTTGGATAAGGATTAACTTGAACTATTCGTCTATTTATCAAATCCGCTCTACAATCGGGACAGACTGGCTCAAACGAATTCTTACCGCAATTAAGGCATGTTCTGGGCTTATCGCCTATCGTAACATTACAATTAGGACATTTATTACCTAAAAAAGTCGTTTCACAGCTTATACATATATTTTTAAATTCTTTTGCCCCGCAACCAGCACATTGTACAACATCATCTGCAGCCTTTGATCCACAATATTCACATTTCTTCATTCTCTCATCTATCCCCCTACAGATTCACATAACCTATATTGTGAGTTAAAACTCAATTCATTAAGTCAACAGAATGAATCGGCTGATCTGCAATTTGAACTGGTTTAATCTATACAAACAGGTTAATGTAGCCTCCAAAAACAACTTTCGTTTGTTCGCAGGCCTTCCCTATTCCGATGACTTCACCATCTTATAGACCAATATTAGCATGTTCGTTGCCTTTGTTGGGAACATTTCTCAATCAAAACTTTATCTATTTTAAAATAATAAAGCCCGAGCGCAACTACGCCTGAGCTTCGTTGATGGGTAAATGTCCAACAAGCTATTTCCTGATAAGCAACACACAGCACTCCACATAAGGGAGTCAGGAATATCGATACAACAGATAGAGGGACCGCAACCAAGATTTCAGGAGGGGTTGTTGCAATAAGTTGACGAAAAATAATTGTGTATATATGTAATTATATGTAACTATACTAGATCTGTTGTAAAACTAGGGAAAAATGTGTCAAGTTATGTTGACGTTATTCTGTTAGGTTGTGTATGATTTTTGAGAAAAGTAGAAATGTGAATTTCGGATTGGGGGAATTAACAGGATGAAACGAGGGTTATCTTTTGGGCTTGTGCTTATGATGTGTTTTACGCTGTTTCCCATGACTCCAACAAAAGCGGCGGATGATGGGGTGATTTGGCTTGATAAGAAATATGATGTAGTAATGGACTTCAGTGAAGGTCTTGCGGCAGTTTATAGGGATGGCAAGTGGGGGTATATCGACAAAACAGGCAAAGTAGTTGTCCCAATCATCTATGATGAAGTATATGGCTTCAGCGAAGGCCTGTCGAAGGTGAAGAAAGGTTACGAGTATGGCTATATCGATAAAACGGGCAAAGTAGTTGTCCCGCTTATTTATTATATTAAAGATGATTTCAGCGAAGGACTAGTGAATGTTGAAAAAGGTTACAAGCACGGCTATGTCGACAAAAAAGGCAAAGTAGTTGTCCCGTTCATCTATGATTCCACGTTGGAATTCCACGAAGGACTAGCTGCTGTTGATAAAGGTCTCAAGAGGGGCTATATCGACAAAACAGGCAAAGTAGTTGTCCCGATCATCTATGATAGCGGAGGTTACTTCCATGAAGGGCTGGCAAGGGTTGGAAAAGAGGGGCAGCGAAGCTATATCGATAAAACAGGCAAAGTAGTAATCTCGCACAATTATTATGATGCAGGGGACTTCCACGAAGGAATGGCGTGGGTTGAAAAAAGCAAAGGTATTCTCGGCTATATCGATAAAAAAGGCAAAGTAGTTGTCCCGATAGTCTATTATGCCGGATTTGACTTTAGCGAAGGCCTGGCATGGGTTAGAAAGATACATGGCAAGTTTGGCTCTATCGACAAAACAGGGAAAGTAGTTATCCCGCTAATCTATGATACTGCATCGCCCTTCAGCGAAGGATTGGCGTGGGTTGAAAAAGATGGAAAGTATGGCTATATCGACAAAAAAGGGAAAGAAGTTGTACCGATCATCTATGATGTTGCAGGTAATTTCAGCGAAGGACTAGTGAAGGTTGAAAAAGATTACAAGCAGGGCTATGTCGACAAAACAGGCAAAGTAGTTGTACCGCTAATCTATGATTTTGCAAGTGACTTCAGCGAAGGCCTTGCGGCTGTTTATAAAGATGGCAAGAACGGCTATATCGACAAAACAGGCAAAGTAGTTGTACCGCTAATCTATGATAATACATCGCCCTTCAGCGGAGGAGTGGCGCGGGTTGAAAAAGATGGCAGGTACGGCATTATGTCAAACCCATTGACCAGGGCTTCCTCAGCAGTCGCTGAAAAACCCTCTGCATGGGCGGCAGAGCAAGTCCATGCGGCGATAGCGGCAAATCTCGTGCCCCAAGACTTTCAAACGAGGTATACGCAAGCAACAACACGTGCCGAGTTCGCTGCACTTATCGTTGCTTTGTATGAGAAAACGACTGGAGCAGAGATCACCAAGCGGACGAAGTTCACTGATACGACCGATAGTAGTATAGAAAAAGCAGCGGGGATCGGTGTTGTTTCGGGTGTTGGGGACAACAACTTTTCGCCAAATACAGAGCTTACACGTGAACAAGCGGCGACTATGCTCTCTAGGCTTGCGAATGTCATCGGGAAACCTCTGACCGAACAAGCGGTTACCTTTGCGGACAAGGTAAACATTTCCTCATGGGCGCTTGAAGCAGTGGGACAAATGCAGGTAACTGGCATCATGGGTGGTATCGGCGACAATACCTTTGCGCCGAAGAGTCCGTACACAAGAGAACAGAGCATTATTACCATCATGCGGTTGTACGATGCGGTGAAATAAACCATCCCTCGGCTTCTTCGTTTCGGAGTATTGAATTAAACACAAAGAAAACTGGGCTTTGCCAAGCCTTGGCGCAGGCGATTGCCTAGTTGCCCTTGTGCATGCAGGGGCAGTCCAATAAGCCCTAAAAAGGTAAAAGCAGATGGAGAAAACGAAAGTTTTAACTCCACCTGCATTTTTGATCTGGTGAGATATTACGGACTCGTGTGATTGATTGACAGACTAACTTACCATCTGCATTCAAGGTCGCTTTCCAATCACCAGTTAAATCATCCTTGGTAGCATATTTAGATAGGAAAGCTTCGTTGATGGCATCGGTTGAGTAGGATGTGCTTGGGTTCCAAGCTGTCTTTAATGCGGAACTTCATCACCAGGCCCCCGGCTCAATTGCCGGGGGCCTCGTTTTACTGATCGATTTCAGCTTTATTTACTTGCGAACTCTAGCGCTCTAAGCAGAACGACCACCGACTCGGCTCTTGTTGCCGTTTGATTCGGAGCGAACTTGTTGCCGCCAACGCCTTGAACGAGCCCGTTCTCAACAGCCGCTGCAACTGCCGCTCTAGCCCATGACGGGATCTCGGCGTCATCCGCAAATGCAGTTGTTGCCTTGGAGTTGTCGGCGAAACCAAGCGCATTCACGATCATCGTCACCATCTCGACGCGGCTGATCTTCGCGTTCGGTCTGAAGCTGCCATCGGAGTAGCCTTTCACGATTCCAGCTTGCACAGCTTGAGCGATGCCTTGTTCCGCCCACGAGCCGATGGCTGCCTTATCGTTAAACTCCAGCTCGGCTCCGTTTCCTTGCAAGTTCAGCATGCGAGCCAGCATGACTGCAAACTCGGCGCGGGTAACCTCGCTCTTCGGCTTGAATGTGCCGTCAGCATAGCCGCTGATAATGCCCTTAGCCGCTGCAAGTTTAATACTTGCTTCCGCCCAGTGGCCTAGAATGTCGCTAAATTTGACTTCAACGTTCTCTTCAGGCTTAGTTTCCTCTTCTTCTGTTGCCGGATCACTTACATTCACAATGCAAGTTGCAATCATATTTCCATCTGTTGTTGTTACTGTAATTATTGCTGTGCCGCTGCCTTTTGCTACAACTCTACCTGTACGATCAACAATTGCAACATTTTCGTTGCTGGATTTCCATGTCACCTCCATAAGGTCAGCATTACTTGGCCTAATAGCTGCTGTCAGCTGAGATTCATCGCCAATCTTCAGTTCCAATGTCTGCTTATCAAGACTTACACCTGTAACATGTATCGGAACATGTATCACTTTTGCTGGTATTTTTGCGGCAATAAATCTTGCTACAGCACTTTTTAAGTTTACAGTTGCGCTATCAATCTCTTCCTGGGTTTTTGCATCCGCTTTGGCAGTTAATGCAGCTGTTATTGCAGCTTCCAAGGCATCCTTTGCACTTTGCGGATACTGCCCGGGATTTGTACCGATTCCTGCCGTGTCTCTTAAATCTGTAGCTATTTTTATTTGATTATCCAATTCAGTTGTATCAATTGTCTCTGATGGCATGCTTACAGTTACAACAGAGGTTGCCGTTTTATTTCCATCCTCGGTTGTCACTGTGATAACAGCTACACCCTCTGCTATTGCCGTAACCTTGCCGGTGTTATCAACTGCTGCAATTCCATCATCACTCGATGTCCATGTTACATTCTTATTAGCTGCTCCTGATGGAGTGATAGTCGCCTTGAATTGGTAAACACCGCCAACGTTTAGTTGAAGCGTTTCTTTATCAAGGCTCACTTCCTCGACTTTAACATTCGGATCCGGTATTTGTGCAGCCATAAAGCTTTCTACTGCGGCTTTCAAGCCTTCCGCTGCACGATCAATCTCTTCCTGGGTCTTTGCACCCGCTTTGGCAGTTAATGCAGCTGTTATTGCAGCTTCCAAGGCATCTTTTGCACTTTGCGGATACTGCCCGGGATTTGTGCCGATTGCTGCCGTGTCTCTTAAATCTGTAGCTATTTGTATTTGATTATCCAATTCAGTTGTATCAATTGTCTCGGATGGCATGCTTACAGTTACAACAGAGGTTGCTGTTTTATTTCCATCCTCAGTTGTCACTGTGATAACAGCTATACCCTCTGCTATTGCTGTAACCTTACCGGTGTTATCAACTGCTGCAATTCCATCATCGCTTGATGTCCATGTTACATTCTTGTTAGCTGCTCCTGATGGAGTGATAATCGCGTTTAATTGGTAAACACCGCCAACGTTTAATTGAAGCGTTTCTTTATCAAGGCTCACTTTCTCGACTTTAACATTCGGATCCGGTATTTGTGCAGCCTTAAAGCTTTCTACTGCGACTTTCAAGCCTTCCACTGCATGATCAATGTCTTCCTGGGTCTTGGCATTATCCTTTATAGCCGATGCAATTGTTACTGCAGCAGTTAAGGCATCTATTGCCTCTTGTGGATACTGCCCCGCTTCTGTACCAACCTCAGCATGATCCAATAGTTCCACAGCTGCTGCTATATCGCTGTCCAATGCAGATGTATCAATTATTGGCAATTGAGTGCTTTCATTTGACGGAATACTTTCGTCGCTCAGCCTGTTTAATGCAGTCACAACATAATTACTTGTTGGTTTTCCTGTATGATCAATATAGCTTTGCAGACCTGTCTCACTCTTACGAACTTTAGCAATCAATTTAACAGGATTGTTAATGTTTACAGCCTCATTATCTTCAAATCGATAAACGGCATAGTATGCTGTATTTTCATCATTATCCTGCCAGCTGATTGTATGGCTCCCGTCTTCGAATGTTGCACTTACTAATACCGGAGCTTCAGGTGCAACTCCACCCTTCCACGGCATTGCCGGCATAAGGGCTTGGGTCGCCCATAAGTCATTCTTAATAAGTGATGCAGCAGAAATAGCGTTAGGAGAATTCACTTTAAATGAGTTATACGTAAAGATCATAGTTCCGTCTATATTGGGGTTTGCAGCATTAAACTTAAGCTGGCGTGCAATTTCCTGATCCCCGACACCCAGGGTATTCCAATATTTATCAGTAGTTCCTTCATCAGGATTTAGCCAGTACAAACCTACACCCATATATAGCTGTGTTTTTACATCAGGGTTGTTTTTAAGCAAATCAGACCACCATGATGAAACAACTCCATACCCTGCAGCTGAATTTGCAAATGTCCAGTACACCTGTGGGGTTATATAGTCGATGATTTCTTCTAAAACCCACTTCTTAGTATCTGCATAAGCACGGTCATAGTTTGGTATTCCGGCCGAAGTTTCAGAACCATCCGGATGTCCGTCTTTCATGTTGCCCCATACACCTGCCGGGCTAATCCCAAATTTAACCCACGGTTTTTCTGCGTTTATTCTATTATGCAGATTTTTAACCAGTGTATATGTGTTATTTCTGCGCCAATCCTCAATCTTCGGAAACTCCGTTTTGTCGGCATAGGTATCATATGTGCTCTGATCACTATAACCGGCATCAAAACCGCCATTGCTGCCAACATAGAAATAATCGTCAAAGTGTATTCCGTCAATATCGTAATTCTCAACTATTTCCATAACGGAGTCTTCAACATATTTCGCAGCTTCCGGAATTCCTGGGTCAAGGACAAAACGGCTTGTGCCAACCTTTACCCATTCCGGATGCTTGGCATAGATACTATCAGGCACCTTGCTGAGCATATCTCCTACTGCCTTTAAGTCCGATAAAGGCTTTCCTGATTCGTCCTTATACATGGCCGCCGGCATGGAAACGCGGTATGGGTTAGCCCACGCATGCAGTTCGAGATTTCTCTTGTGCGCTTCTTCAATTGCGAACTCCAGCGGGTCAAATCCCGGATCAACATCCTGTTTTCCTGTCAGCCAGTATGACCATGGTGCAAGCTCTGATTTATAAAATGCATCTGATGTCGGCCTTACTTGGAACATCACTGCATTGGCGCCTGTTTCTGCAAGATCATCAAGAATTTTTATAAGGTCTGCTTTTTGCACCGCCGCACGAGCTTGTGTGTCTTCAATCTTCCATGAATCTGTTGATGGCCAATCAATATTAACAACAGTGCTTATCCAGGCAGCACGCATCTCACGTTTGTTTACCGGTGTTTCCTCTGGAACATGATACTTATCCCATGGAGCTGCTATTCGTGCTGCAAGATATTTTGCTACTTCTGTCTTTAATGCGGCTACAGCCACATCGATAGCATCCTGGTCAGCATGAATATCGCCTAAAACTACTTGTGCTGCTGCAATTGCGGTTGTAACAGCCGTTTTTGCATTTTGCGGATACTGTCCGCCAAGTGTCCCTACTACGGTTGAATTAACCTTAGCCTGTGCATCTGCTATAGCCTCGATCAGTTCAGTTTTATCAACATCTAATGGAACCATTGCATCCTCAAAAGCCTTAATTGCAGCATTTAGATCGTTTAATATACGATCAATATCTGACTGAGTTTCTGCATCAGCTTTAGCAGTTGTTGCAGCTGTAATTGCCGATAACAAATCATCAATTGATTGTTGTGGATATTGTCCAGGCTCTGTTCCTGCAACTGCTCCATCATGCAGAGCTTTAGCCTTTGCTATCGCAGCATCTAAATCAATGGTCACTAAAGGCGAAACCACCATACCGTCAAAATCAGCAACAGCTTGTGCTAATGCAGTTTTTGCCGCCTCAACATCTCCTTGTGTTGCGCCTGCATCGTTATATACTGTGTTTGCTGCATCTATCGCAGCTTGCAGTGCTGCCTTGGCTCCGCTTTGATATTGTCCTGGCAGTGCTCCTTCAACTGCAAGATCATGCTTTGCCTTTGCGGCATCTATCGCAGCTTTTAAACCCTGAATATCAATTAGCGGAATTTGTGAAGTTTTAAAGATATTAACTGCAGCATTTAATGTTTCTGCTGCACGATCAATATCTGACTGTACAGTGCTGCTTACCAAAGTTTGTGCAGCAATAAGAGCATCATTCAAAATGGCTGTGGAGCCTATAGGGTACTGACCTCCCTGTGTCCCTTCCACTGCACCAAGAAGCAGGGATTTTGCAGTTGCAATCGCTCCTATCAGTCCTGTTTTATTTAATGTTGCAGCCGGAGTAACATTATAGATTGCAGTAAGGTCGTCAATGTAGATCGTACTGTTTACTCTGCCAGCAGCAGAGGTTTCAACTAATCCAGGCATAATATTTAGTAAAAGGCCCGTTGATGCATTAAAAGTTGCTTGTGGTACATCATAGGTTACAAAATTCCAGCCTGATTTCATCACTGAATTGGCTGGTAAGAAATTGGCAGTTGTGGCTGAAGAACCGTCTGCCTTTCTTATTTCTGCACGTAAGCTGAAAATCGTCTCATCATTACCATAAAGCCAAAAACCAATTTTGTTCGGTGTATTCTCTCCGGTGAATTTCAATTTTTGGTTAGGGTAGGAAGCGCCTTTTACATAAGCACTGGCTGTCCCGGTAGTTCCCGCAAAATTATAATCAATCTTAAATGATCGATTTCCATTTTTCACATAATTGGGATCATTATTATATGAAATAGTGGGCTTAGTGCTTCCTCCATCATTAATCCAGTCAACGATGCTCTTTCCGCTGCCATGGTCTTCATAGTCCTCTATGATTTGATGTCGTTCGCTTACAATCTGTGCAGCAATATATGCGTCTACTGCTGAGTTAAGCAAATCGGTAGCACTATAAAGATCTGCCATAACGGCTGCAGGATTGTTCATAACACTAGCTGCAGCATCAATAGCAGCATTAAGCCCCGTGCGCTCTGATAAAGGATACTGCCCGTTGCCTGTACCGGCAGTTGTGCTGTCATAAAGGCTTTGCGCAGCTGCAATTGCCCCGCTTATTTCTGCTGTATCCTTTGTTTCACTTCCATAAACAGCCACAAGATCATCGATATAAATGGTGCTGTCCACCTTATCATTGGATGATGTGGCAACGATACCGGGCAGAAGCGTTATAGTAAGGCCCGTAGTTTGATAGGACGGAGCCACCGTGTACTCCAGATACTTCCATCCAGTAAAATTCAGCGTATTAGAAATGTTTTGATTTGTATTAGTGGAACCAGCAGTAATTCCTGAACGGAACTCTGCCCTTAGAGCAAAAGTTGTAACATTATTTCCATATACCCAGAAGCCTATCTTTTGCGGTACTTCCCCGGGTTTAAACACAAGGCCCGTACCTTGGTTCGGTCGAACATAAGCGCTTGCAGTACCTGCAACCTTGGATAACTTATAGTCAACCTTCAAGGAACTATTTCCACTATGCTTTATAGCGGTATCATAGGACAAAGTTGGCGGTGTGCTGCTGGCACTGTCGCCTGTCCACTTAATCATGCTCTGGGCAGCACCGCTGTTAACAACCCCATTTTCAAAGTCGTCCAGCACTATGACTGCAGCAACTTCAACTGTAGCTGTAACATTAGTGGATGTACCATTTATTGTCCCTGTAACCGTAAATCTGTGTGTTGATAAGCAGTCAACAGCCGGATCCACACTTGGCCAAGTTACTAAAACAGTGTCCTTCGTGCCATCATCATAGGTTACCTTAACGGTATTTGGAAGTTTTGGCGCTACGCCGATACCTGTCTTCACATATACCGGATCCATGCTTACTATGTTTACAGCGCTTTCAACAGTTACCGCAGCTTCTACCTTCATTGCGGCACCTTCAACTGTTCCCTTTACGGTAAAGTCATTAATACTAGCGTAGTTTTCTGCCGGAATATCATCCCAGACTACTGCTACACTTGCGTTTGTACCGTCAGTGTATGTGGCATTAACGCTAGGGGGAAGTATTGGAGGTATTCCCACCCGAGTTGTAACAGCTATGGGCGCATATACGTTAACTGCCGGATATACGATATAGTTGCCTTCTGCTTTTAGATTTGTTCCATCAACTATTCCCTGTATACCTTTCACACTTGGATTTCTGTATTCATTGAAAGGTGCGGCGTTTTTGTAATCTTCAGGATCCGGTGTTTCCCATATAACAGGAAGTGACGAAACTGTATGGTCTGTATATATGACATCCACAGTAGCTGGAAATACCGGAGCAGTATTTTGTTCTGTTCTTACAATTACAGGATTAATATATTTTATAGCCGGTGCAACAACCGAAACATGTGCTGTTACAGTCATTTTTGCTTGTGTTCCGTTAGTATGAATAACTTTCCCGGTTACATCAAAGCTATTTCCGGCAGCGGAATAAAGATTAGGGTCAGTTATCTTATCCCACTTTACCATCATATTAGCCGGAGAACCTGATGTCCTATTAACCTTTACGGATACCGGAAGAACCGGGGCTGTACCGGCTGCAGTAGTAATGTCTGCATCGATTGCACTAACCGGTGTCGGTGCATTTGGCGAGCTCTCGTTCTGGAGGCGGTCAAGTGCAGTGACTACATACTGTACCTTGCTTGGATCTGATATAGCTGTATCGGTAAAACTTGTTATATCTTTACCGTCACTATCAATAGTCTTACCAACAACTGCAATTATTTTTGTTGAATCTGATGTATCAAGATTTTCATTCTGTGCAAATCTATAAATCGCATAATATGCTGTGCTGCCTGTTTCATCATTAGATGTCCATGTTACTTGTGTAACGCCATCTACAGCCTTGGCAGTAACGTTTGTGGGCATCGCTGGAGCAACGCTGCTCTTCCAGGTTGATTTTGGAGCTATAGCCTTATTCACCCAAGCAGTCCTTACTCCCTCTTCTACTGCTTCCTTTTTATAAATTCTTGAACCTGGAACAATATTGCTGCCCTGATATAGGAATGAACCATCGATCCCGCGGCCTGTAATATCACTCCTATAGTTTGTATTGAGTTGTATCTCCCTGATAATCTCCTCTTTGGCATAGGGATCCAAAAATCCTGTTTCAGTTGGATTGGTTGTATCATTTACCCTATACAATCCCATACCCATATAAAGCTTTGTATTGGGATTTGTAAGGTGATCCGCCCACCATGTTGCTATTACACCGTAGGGAGCCACATCACGGCCAAAGGGCCAGTAAACCTGTGGGGTCAGGTAGTCAATCAGCCCCTCGTTCCCCCATCTTAACGTATCTGCAAAGGCCCTATCGTAGTTTGGTCCGCCACCGGCAGTTGGAGAACCGTTAACATGCCCGTCTTTAATATTGCCCCACATACCAGCAGGGCTTATTCCAAACTGTACCCATGGTTTTGCTGAACGAATTTTTTGGGAAATATCGCTGATTAGCTTGTATGTATTATTTCTTCGCCAATCGCCTATGTCTGTAAAACCGCCCTTATACTTTTCAAATGTAGCTTTGTCATCATAATCATAGGCTTTACCCTCATGGTAGAAATAGTCATCGAAATGAACGCCGTCAATATCATACTTATTAACAACTTCCATAACGCTATCCGCTATCCATGTTTGTGCTTCAGGTATACCTGGATCTACTACATACACACCATCATAGGCTTTTTTAATCCAATCAAAATGAGTGTTGAAAATACTCTTTGGCAGTGCTTTGAGTTGAGCAACCATGGCATCATTTACCGCAGTTGCAGCACGATAAGGATTAAACCATGCGTGCAGCTCTATTCCGCGCTTGTGCGCTTCATCTATTGCATATTCAAGCGGGTCAAAGCCTGGATCACCGCCTGGCGTCCCTGTCATAACTGTAGACCAGGGAACTAGATCAGATTTATAAAGCGCATCGGAAGATGGGCGAACCTGAAACATTACTGCATTCAGATTGCTAGCAACTGCCGCATCCAAGATATTGCTTAGTTCTTGCTTTTGCTTTTCCACCCTTGCTGCAGTATCAGTGATAGCTAACGATGCTGAGGATGGCCAGTCTGAATTGTAAACGGTTACAATCCAGGTCGCACGCATATCTTCCTTCTTGGAAACATCCGAGTTTAAGAACTGTTGATAGGGTGTCCAAGCATCTGAATCTGGAGGAGTAACCCCCGCCGCTGAAACGTGAATAGCAGGTAACATGGATGTTAGCATTAATACTATAAGCATCCGGCTGCATATTGCTTTACAACGCACTAATAAACGATTCATTTTCACTGCTCCTTTTATTAATGTTGGTATTTCGCTCCAAGCCACTGAACAGATTCGCCTTATTTCTTTTCCCCATCCCTCCCTATAAGTAATTTTTCCCCCTGTTTTCTCTCGTGTCACATGATCTTAACTTCGACAGCTTAAAATCGCACAATGGATCCTATCTGAATATTATACAAATTCGAATGTTTCGTCAATAAATTTCATAAATACATTTTATTATGAAATTTTATTTCGACATTAAACTATAAGATGACTCGCTCTACTCTGCAGAACGCGGCATCCGTTGCGGCTGTGTTCCTGATAACCGAAGCGGTAATCGTAAACAAACTGGAAAAAGATAAAGGTCCTGTCTGCAGGCATGCCTGATTTGGGCAGCATGATGTAAAATAGGCTGCAAAGCCGTGCGGGGCAAAGGTTTCTCCTCGGAGAAACCCGGATTGCCTACATTTTGCATACCGTGCAAAATAAAGACCCCTAAGAGTGATAAAAATTACTCTCCGCATGAATTAAGACCATTCCAAATACGTGGAAAATGACGACGTAATGAAAAGTAAATTTTTTTTCTTTCACATTGGCTCTACAGGATCTCTGTATAAGAAAAGCCCAAGCGCTAACACGCTTAGGCTCAAATATAGAAGGCAAATGCGGCTCTGTTATATGACTTCCTTACGAGCGAAACACAGCACTCTACATGTCTGGAGTACTGCAACACAAATAAAAGGAATACAAAAAAAACGGCACCTCTGCCGTTTTTGATTTAAAGTATGGTGGAGCTAGGCGGAATCGAACCGCCGACTGATCGCTGCCAGCGACCTGTTTTCCCCCTAAACTATAGCCCCTTATTTAGTTTGTGACCCAATTCGACAACTTGAGTTAAGCCCCCAATTTATCTTATGCTCGTTTCCATCCCTTGGATTGTGTGAGCAATACAAGATGGATTCCCAGCTGAGCTATGGCCCCATAATAATTTAGCGACAAGATAGATCATACCATGGCAGGAAAGCGATGTCAATTGCCATTTGGCGGGCACCGAGCCATTCCACCACCTGATAGGCTTCAATAAGAGAAGCAGGGAGAAACCAACGCTCCCCCTGCCCTTCTCGCACAGAATCTCTCGCGCGCTAACCCTTATCCCCGCCATTAAGCGGATGCTTATGCAGCAAGCTGTTGAGCTCCTTCATAAACATGTCGATGTCCTTGAATTGGCGGTAAACGGATGCGAAGCGGACGTAGGCCACTTCGTCGACCGGGTAGAGCTGGCTCATGACGATGCCGCCGATCTCGCTGCTGTCGACCTCTGCGTGTGCTGTCGTGCGAAGCTCCTTCTCCACCTCGGAGACGATTACTTCCAGGCGCTCGACTGGCACTGGGCGCTTCTCGCATGCGCGGATGAGGCCGCGAAGAATTTTGTCGCGGCTGAACTCCTCGCGGCTGCCGTCTTTTTTGATGACGATTAGTGGCGTCTCTTCAATCATCTCGAACGTCGTGAAGCGGCGATTGCACTTCTCGCACTCCCTGCGGCGGCGGATGGACTTGTTTTCGTTGGCTGGACGAGAGTCCAATACCTTGGTTCCCGCATAGTCACAATACGGACATTTCATAGTGATATCCTCCCTTCAACTTACTGTTTCATCAGATTGTATCCTTACACGTTAACTCCATCCATGAAATCCCATTCGTTTCCTGTAATGAACTTTGGAATATCGCACATAATACAGTTACCAACCGCAAGGAGGTGAACAACAATGAGTCAATCCCGCAGCAGCAACCAATTGGTAGTGCCGCAAGCGACTGCAGCTCTGGACCAACTGAAATATGAAGTTGCACAAGAGCTGGGTATCGCGATCCCACAAGACGGCTACTATGGTAACATGGCAACGAGAGACGCAGGCTCCATCGGGGGTTCCATTACCCGTCGCCTGGTTCAAATTGCTGAACAATCCCTAGCCGGCACAAAATAATGATTCATCTGTATGAATAACGAAAGTCTTGGAGCAGCTTGTCCAGAAGAGACAAGCTCTCCAAGGCTTCCTTAACGTTCAATGGTCATATACGTCCTAGAAACGGGGATACAAATCTTTGTACTTATTATAATAGTAAAAGACCCGTTGTACATAATGCCGCGTCTCACCGAACGGGATATCTTTTACGCTATCCATGCTCCCGTCCCAGCTTCCAGCCTCCAGCCACTTGCGCACATTGCCAGGTCCGGCATTGTATGCAGCCACGGCGGCCACAGCATTTTGCTCGAATTGCACATGCAAGGAATTCAAATACCAAGCTCCAACCTCGATACTTACATCCGCCCGGTGACGCAATATGTCATCATCCACCTTGGCGAATCCCGCCTTCTCCACGACCCAATGCGCCGTGTCCGGCATAATTTGCATTAATCCCAAAGCGCCCTTCCTCGACTCGCGGCCCGTGACATAATTGGATTCCGCCCGTATAATCGCTGCGATCAGATGAGGCTCCAGATCGTAATTCGATGCGCTTGCCCGTATATCTTCCTTATAATAAACCGGATACATCCATGAGGCCAACCAATCTGATTTCAGAAAAAGAATGGCGAGCAGAGCTAGCACCAACACTAGAGCGTACCGTTTCTTCATCCGCAGTCTCTTCATCTGGAAGTCCTGACCAGACGATTCCATAACGCAACAACCTGCTCCTGCGTCTCCTCTGTCGTCCCGCTGTTGTCAATAATCCAATCCGCACGCTTTCGCTTCTCTTCGATATCCATCTGCAAGGAAACTCTGCGCCGCGCTTCCTCCTCATTCATCCCATTGCGCTTCATCAGCCGCTCAATCTGCAACTCTGGAGGTACGTAGACGACAAGTATGCCTTCGTATAGATCTGCTTGCTTCGTCTCGTACAGTAGCGGCACATCTCCAATGACCAATCCTTCAGGCTCTGCTTCCGCATACGTATGTATTTGCTCCCACATTCGCTTGCGCACAGCCGGATGCGTGATCGCCTCCAGCTTGGCTAACAAGTCCGGGTCCTTGAATACAATGTTGCCCAGAGCAGTGCGGTCCAGCGTGCCGTCAGGCTGCAAGACAGCTTGTCCGAAGAGAGAGGCGATCGCCTCTAGCGCCGGCTCTCCGGGCCGCACGATCTCGCGTGCGACCGCATCGGCATCCACAAGCCGAGCGCCAAGAGCGACGAGCATACGCCCGACTGTGCTCTTGCCGCTGGCGATTCCGCCGGTCAAACCAATGATCATTGCGACCACCTCCATTTATAACAGCTTCATAATGCCTATCATAATCAATAATATACCCGGCACATACGACAGCACATGCATGCCTTTCCTTGCCGCGAACCGCATGCCGATCCGTGTGCCTGCAACCAGGAACAATGCGCCCGCTGCCGCAATGACTAGCGGCGTGAGAAGCGGCGGAAGCCCCAGCAGCGCAGCACCGAGACCAGCGCCGAATGCATCCAGCGACAGAGCTACACCCAACATTACGGCTTCGGATGAAGAGATCGTACCCGACCGGTCGACATCCGCCGCCTGCGGCGTACGCAGAATCTGAATGACCAGTCCCAGCCGCTTCAGCTCCAGCTTCAGAACTTGTGCCATCTCTACAGCTGCGGCAATTCTGGCAGGCTCGTTCGCCGCTCCAACACTCTCAGCCACGGGTTCCGGATCATCATTGCTTTTGCCCCGCACCAGTTGAATCAATGCCCAGCAGCCGATCGCGATCAGTATGGTGGCGCCAATAAGCGAAGCGGCGGATTCCGAAATATACTTGCCTATCCACCCTCCGGCTTGCATGGAGAGCCCGATAATCAATCCGGAGCAGCATGCGATAATGAACACCGACAGGAAAGGGATACGGATTTTCCTGAGGCCATAGGTCACGCCGACGCCAAATCCATCCAAGCTAACGGCAAAAGCAAGCACGACCAGCGATATCAAATGTGCAATCAACGTAAAGCTCCTCCCCGCATGAGCAGATGACAGTTACATGATCAGGTCCAACGGGACAGACCAGCGACAGGGCATCCGCCTATCGTTCGTAACATCATCATATGCGGGGGTTCCGCTGCGGTGCACAGATAGCGGCAAATTGAACTATGACTTAACCGTCGTTGCTTCTTTCATCGGCTGACACTTCGTACAGATATGCGTGCCTCTGCCGCCCACGACAAACTTGTGCAGCGGCTTGCCGCAGCTATTGCAAGGTTCGTTCTTCCTGCCATAGACAAGGAATTGATGCTGGAACATCCCCATCTCGCCTTGTCCGTTCACATAGGATTTGATAGACGAGCCTCCTGCATCAATCGCCCGCGCAAGCGTAGAGCGAATCGCTTCATGCAATCTCTTCCATTCTGCCCCGGTCAGACTGCCCGGCGACCGCTCAGGATGGATGCGCGCCAGGAACAGCGATTCATCCACATAGATATTGCCGAGGCCGACAATCAGCTCCTGATTAAGCAGCAGGGGCTTGATCTTGGTCGTACGCTTCTCCAGCTTGCTCTTCAGCACATTCACTGTAAAAGCTTCGTCCAGCGGCTCGATGCCCAGCTTGTTCAGCGGCGGCAACGCAAGCTCCTCGCCCGTCTTAAAGATATGCATCGTGCCGAATTGCCGGACATCCTTGTAGCGGAGGTCCGTTCCGTCATCGAAGTGGAACATGACATGGGTATGCAGCTCTACCGGTTCATCGGACGGATAGACGCCGTAACGCCCTTCCATCCTAAGATGCGACACCAGCACCAGTCCGTCCAGCACGATCCGAAGGAACTTTCCTCTGCGTTCTACCGTTTGAATCGTATGGCCGACGAGGGCGTCCGCGAATTGCTGCGGTTCCTCCGGCCGTTGTATAATGCGTGGCAGCTTGACGGTGACGGATTTGATCCGTTTGCCCGCGACAAGCTCCATTAATGTTCGTCTAACCGTCTCTACCTCTGGCAGTTCAGGCATGTCTCCTCACCTCAACAACCATTATACTGCATTCAGGCCTCATTCGCCTTATATCAGCCCTACTTCGCCTCGTACCAATTATCTCCGAAGCTGACGTCCGCCTTCAGCGGCACGACCAGTTCAAGCGCATTCGACATCACTTCAGGCAGCAGCGTCTTCATCAGCTCCAGCTCATCCGGCGGTACCTCGAATACCAATTCGTCATGTACTTGAAGCAGCATGCGGCTCTTCAGGCCGCGCTCGCGCAGCGCTTCATCCATTTGCACCATCGCCAGCTTGATAATATCGGCGGCGGTACCTTGGATTGGTGTATTCATCGCCGTCCGCTCAGCGAACGAACGAAGATTGAAATTAGAAGCCTTGATCTCCGGCAAGTAGCGGCGGCGGTCCAGCAACGTCGTCACATAGCCATCGCGCTTCGCCTGGGCTTTGATATTGTCCATATAATCGCGGACACCCTTGAATACGCTGAAATACTGCTCGATAAACTGAGCCGCATCCTTGCGCGTAATGCCCAGATTCTGAGACAAGCCGAAGTCGCTGATGCCGTATACGATGCCGAAGTTGACGGCTTTGGCTGAGCGGCGCATATTACTGTCCACTTGTTCCGCCGTTACGCCGAACACATCCATCGCTGTCTTCGTATGAATGTCCATATCATGGATGAACGCTTCCTTCAGGTTCTCGTCATCGGAGATATGAGCGAGTACACGCAGCTCGATCTGCGAATAGTCGGCTGCCAGAATCGTCCAGCCCGGCTCGGACGGCACGAACGCCTTGCGGATTTGACGGCCTTCCTCCAGCCTGATCGGAATGTTCTGCAGGTTAGGGAACTGGCTGCTCAGGCGCCCAGTCGCCGCGATCGTCTGGCGGTAATACGTATGCACCTTGCCCGTTTCCTCGCGAACTTCCTTCAGCAAGCCTTCCACGTATGTGGATTGCAGCTTCGAGAGCTGGCGGAAATGCAGGATCAGCGGAATGATGTCATGGTACGGAGCAAGCTCCTCCAATACTTCCGCGTCGGTCGAGTAGCCCGTTTTCGTTTTCTTTTTCGCCGGCAGACCCAGCTTCTCGAACAGAATCTCGCCCAACTGCTTTGGCGAGTTGATATTGAACTCCGTACCCGCCAGCGTGTAGATTTCGCCCATGATACGGGATAGCTGCGACTCCAGATCCTTGCCCAGCTCCTCCAGCACACCCTTCTCTACCTTGATGCCTTGATGCTCCATGCCGGCAAGCACGCGGGAGAGCGGATGCTCCAGATCAAAGTACAGCTTGCTCATGCCTCTGTTCTTCAGCTCATCCGTCATAATCGGCACCAGCCTTCTGACCGCATCCGCCTTCAGCGCCAGATGGCGATGAAGCGTCTCAGCGTCAGGTACCTTAAACTTGGCGCCTTTGCCATAGACGGATTCGTCAGACGGCACACCGCTCAGTCCTTGGCGGTCATGGATTGCGCTTAGAGACAGCGCGCTATCCGTCGGATCGAGCAGGTACGCAGCGAGCTGGACGTCGAATGCCGCGCCGCCAAGCGCAAGGCCGCTCCAGCGCAGCGCCAGCTCCGCCTTATGCGTGTCGAAGCCATACTTCGGCTTGCCTTCGTCCGCCAGCCATTCGCGGAAGCCGTCTTCTCCCGAACCTTTGACCGTCTCCATAGACAGGACAAACACTTCATCCTCCGTTGCAACCGCTAAGCCGAGCAGGTTTGCGTGATGCGGATTCTCGCCAATCGCTTCGATATAGAGGCCATGCTTGTCCGACGCCAGCAGCACCTTCGTCAGCCGCTCCAGCTCACCGGAATCGCCCTCCGCCACAACGGTAATGTTCAGCTCCGCCAGCGCAGCCTTCGCCTCGGACTCCGTTGCGCCGCTGTCCGAGCTGAGGGACAGCTTCTCGATCAGCGACTTGAATTCCAGCTTGCGGAACGCTTCGCCAAGCTTCTCGTTTTCGTAGCCATTCCAGCGCAGCTCCTCTGTGCCTCGCTCCAGCGGTACCTCGCGGAAGATCGTCGCCAGCTTTTTGCTCATAATGGCATCGTCCTGGTGATTCTCCAGATTTTCCTTCAGCTTGCCCTTAAGCTTGTCCAGATTGCCGAGCACATTCTCTACCGAAGCATATTCATGCAGGAGCTTAAGCGCCGTCTTCTCGCCTACGCCCGGTACGCCGGGAATGTTGTCGGACGTATCGCCCATAAGCCCCTTCAGATCGATAATCTGGAGCGGCACGAGGCCGTATTTCTCTTGAATTGACTCCGGCGTATACAGCTCCACCTCGCTGACGCCCTTGCGCGTCACGGCCACGGTAACGCCGTCCGAGGACAGCTGCAGCATATCTTTGTCGCCAGTCACAACGATCGTCTTCACGCCGTTCTCATCCGCTTGCTTCGTCAGCGTGCCGATAATGTCGTCGGCCTCATAGCCGTTCAGCTCGAACTGAGCAATCCCGAAGGAAGTGATCAAGTCCTTCAATACCGGGAATTGCTCCGACAGCTCAGGCGGCGTCTTCTGACGGCCGCCTTTGTATTCGCTATAGCCTTCATGACGGAACGTCACCTTGCCTGCGTCGAATGCAACCAGCACATGCGTCGGCTTATGTTCCTCCAGCAGCTTCAGCAGCATCGTCGTAAAGCCAAAAATCGCGTTCGTATGCTGGCCGGCCGAGTTGGTCAGCGGCGGCATGGCAAAGAACGCGCGGTATGCAATACTATTCCCGTCAATCAACATCCATTTATCCATATAAAGAAGAAGCACCCCGTTTCATCAAAGCTAAATATCCTATTCCCTATCATACCACAAAATGGGCTCTTCCCAAGCATCGTCGACCTGACTTGCCTGGAAAAAGCCCTTCTTTTATGCCGGAAAAGGGCCTGGCCTGCCCAGATGATAGCCTTGCGCGTAAGGAATGCCCATTCGTGCCAAAGCTGCAAGCTCTTCCTCCTGTTCAATGCCTTCAGCAATAAGCGGCACGCCGAGCTTCGCGCCTACCTCCTGTAACGTATGTAGAATATGGGCCTTCACGTCATCCTGGTGGATGTGATGGATGATGGACCGGTCCACTTTCAAGTAATCGGGCCGCAGCTCTACAATCGACTGCAAGGAGGAATAACCCGCTCCCACATCATCAATGGCGATTTGATAGCCCTGATTGCGGTAATGCTGCAGCGCCTTCTTCACAGCGGGATAATCTTCAATCGAGCTTCGTTCTGTTATCTCGAATACGACCTGATTCGGCTGCAGATGCTGACGCTCCAGGAAGCTGAGTGTCCGTCCCGGCGAGAAGGAAGGATCCTCCATAATTTGCGCCATGACATTAATAAACAGCTTCTGATTAGGCGCAAGCTTCAGGCAGCCGTCTATCGCACGCTCCCTCGCGATCCGGTCCAGCGAATAGACCGCTCCTTCCTCCCCGGCAAAGCGGAACAGCTCCATCGGTCCGCGGAACACACTATTGTCGTGAAGCCGGGTCAAGGCCTCATAGCCGAAGATGTCCGCCCCCTCGGCAAGCGAGACAATCGGCTGATACACGGGATAGATCGCCTTCTCCGACACTATGCTTCGCAAGACTCTGCGCCTTGCATGCCGCTTCATATCGCCCTCTTGCTGCCCGTGCAGAATCGCACGCTTGGCCGCTTCGTACCAGATCGATCCTCCATCGCCTTGGGCGCCGCGACATTCCAGTACAGCGACACCGATATTCAGCTGGCTGGTTCCGCCATACTCCGCGCTCATCAATGGTTCCAGCTTGCAGACGGATGCGTGGGCAGTCTGCTCCAGCAGGCTCTCCCACCATAACCGCTCCATGCCTTGAAGCCATGCTCGCAGGAATAAATCATCATTTTGCCAGCACCATTCCACCTTTAGCGCCACATCACGCAATACGGACGGCATCTCTTGCTCCGCAACCGTTCTCCATTGCTCTCTTAGGCGGGCAACCTCATCTTGATACAACCCATCACCCGATCGTTGCCACGACAGATAGATCACGCCCGCATATTCGGAGCCTTCTGGAATAGACGAGCCTCTTGTTGCTCCAGTCTCATTCTGCTGTATGTTCACCGTCGATTCGTATCCTCTCTATGCTGCTGTTTACGTTAGATGCTCGATCATACATATACTGCCTTTCATCGACTTGGCGCTTTTTTTCAGCCTTGCAGCTTGCTTCGAGATCATGGCTGGGCTCACTTGTGCCTGCCCATCCCATACGAGTACCGACAGCGACAGGGATACGCCCGCCTGCTCGATTGTATGGCCGCTGCGGTCCGTAATTGCAGTCACTTCTTCACCGCCATAAAACTGGCGGACGCCTTGATCGAACAAGCCGATCAGCTCGCGGCAAGCCTTCTCGGCCAGGGCCGGATCACATAGAGCAATAAAATCGTCGCCGCCAATATGTCCGATGAATACGTCTGAACCGCCCATGGTGCGGAACACGCTCCGCATTAAGTCAGCCAAGTAGCGGATTAGCTCATCTCCCAGCCCGAATCCGAAGCAATCGTTGAACCATTTAAAAAAATCCATATCCCCATATACCATGGCAAAAGGCTTCTTCCCGCTAATTCGGCTGGCAAGCTCGGACTGGATGCCGCTATTGCCCGGCAATCCCGTAAGCGGGTTAGCCGACCTTGCCTCTTCGGTCCGAAGAGCCGTCATACATTCCAGAATCGCCCTGACGGAAGCTGCTCCCTTCAATTTGCCATTCATCGTAATGATGACGACATCATACAGCCGGAAGTCGCTCCGCTCCATGGCAAGCTGGGACACCCGCTCCACCGGCATCCCTTCATCCACAATAAGCGGCTTATTGTCCATAATGCGTTCGACAGACCGGTTCCAGTACAAGGGAAGTCCATACTGGCCTGCCAGCATCTGATGCAATTTCTCTCTCATCAGCAGTCCTACCGGCTCTCCGTCTCGTACCACGACGATACCAGGTACATGTGCGTCAGTATCAAATACATGGGATGCCTCGGATACATGCTCATAAAACGCAATAGCTGCAATAGGGGCCGCCAGCGTCCCGATAGTCTGTGCGCCGGGACGCGCAAGAGAAGCAGCTCCTTCCCGTACAGCTCTTCCAGAGTCCGAACGGGTCTGAACATCCCTGCCCAGCCCTTCACCAGACTCAGCGGCAGATCGCTCTCTCGCCACCTGCATGGCGCGAAAGACGGATGCCTCCGTCATCGCCTCTGGTGCAGGCGCCGCCACACACAGTCCGATCCGTATTTCGACAGAAGCGGCGACTGCTGCGCCGCCTCCGCGCATCCCCGCTTCAGCAGATAACCGCTCGCGCAGCGAGCTTGTCCATTGCCTCGCTATATGCGGACTCCATTCCTCATCAGGAGGAATACGCAGCATGTAATAATAATCATGCTCCAGCTGCTGCTTCCAGAACACCCGCTTCTCCTCGCCTTGCCCGTTGCCCATAATGGCGCGCAAATCCCTATCATACCCATGACTCCCCTGCAAATAAAGGACAGCTACGCCGCAGCCCGCGGCCCATTGCTTCCGAATGGACTGTATCATTCCTTGATGCAGCAATCCCAAGCCGATCTCGCCCATGCGAATCCCCTCGATGCCAGAAATGATGAATCGTAATGAATCCTTACCCCAACCATAACGAATAATTGTGAACATTGATCTATACAATTGTTAGAGCCGCGTAAAATTGCGCAAAAAACCGCGACTTTTCTCCTAGACATCGGTCCAACATCTGTTGCGAAGCCTAAAAAAAGACAACCTCCCGCCCGCTTGCCGCTGGCTGGAAATTGTCTTGAATAAATGGCCCATTACCGTCTTGCTTAACCGAATCGTCCCGAGATGTAGTCGCTTGTTTCCTTTTTCACCGGATTGGTGAACATCGTCTCCGTATTGTCGTACTCCACCAGCTCGCCTGAGAGGAAGAAGGCGGTCTTGGAGGATACGCGCGCCGCTTGATGCATATTATGCGTGACGATAACGATGCAATAGTCCTGCTTAAGCTCGGAGATCAGCTCCTCCACCTTGGAGGTCGATACCGGGTCGAGCGCCGATGCCGGCTCATCCATCAGAATAATATCGGGCTTCACCGCGATGGAACGCGCGATGCACAGACGCTGCTGCTGTCCGCCCGACAGCTTCAGCGCGGAAGTATGCAGTCTGTCCTTCGTTTCCTCCCACAAAGCTGCCTTGCGCAGCGACTCCTCCACGAGATCGTCCAGCTGACTCTTGTTCTTCAAGCCGTGATAACGTGGACCGAAGGCGATATTCTCATAGATCGACTTGTGGAACGGATTGGGGCGCTGCCAGACCATGCCGATCCGGCGGCGAAGCAGGACGACATCCGTCTTCGGATGGTTGATATCCTCATCGCCAATCCAAATCTCGCCCGTCATCCTTGCGTTCGGAATCAGATCGTTCATCCGGTTCAGCGTGCGAAGGAAGGTCGACTTCCCGCAGCCGGACGGTCCAATCAGCGCCGTGACGTCTTTGTTGTTGAAATCTATCGTGACATTCTTAACGGCTTTATTGTCGCCGTAATATACGCTCAAATCCTTTACGGATATCCCTTTTTCAGTCATATGCTGTGCCTCCTATTTCATAGCGGTAAACTTGCGGTACATGAATCGGCCAAGCCACCTTGCCAGAAGGTTGAACAGAAGCACGGTAATGACAAGCACGGCGGATGCGCCTGCAGCGATCTCCGTCGCATCGGGAGCAAGACCTTCGGAATTGATCTTCCAGATATGAACGGCCAGCGTCTCGGCAGGACGGAACGGATTCAGCGGAGACACCGGGCTAAGCGGGTTCCAATCCGAGAAGTCAAGCCGCGGCGAGCTCATGCCTGCCGTGAAGAGCAGCGCAGCCGCTTCGCCGAATACGCGGCCAGCTGCCAGGATCGTACCGGATACGATAATCGGCAGCGCGATCGGCAGCATGATCGACGTAATCGTCTTCCACTTGGTGAGGCCAAGCGCCAGCGCCGCTTCCTTCTGCTCGCGCGGTACGCTCTTCAGGCCCTGCTCCGTAATCCGCACCATCAGCGGCAGGTTGAAGATTGTCAGCGCCAAGGCGCCTGCGAATAGCGAGAAGCCGAGGCCGAAATAGTTAACCAGCATGAGCAGGCCGAACAAACCAACAACGATCGAAGGGAAAGAAGATAATACTTCCACGACGAGGCGGATAAAGTCTGTAATTTTGTTCGCTTTGGCATATTCGCTCATGTAGATGCCTGCGCCTATACCAAGCGGTACCGTAATAATCATGGTTAGTACAAGCAGGAACAGCGAGTTGAACAATTGGGGACCGATGCCCCCGCCTGCACGGATCGACTCCGGAGGCGACGTAAGAAAGTCAAAGCTGAGATGCCCGAGGCCGCGCACCATGATAAAGCCAAGCAAGCCGGCAAGTACAAGCACGATCAATCCCGCAACGCCGATAATGACGGCTGTGGCGATCTTGTCTACTGTTTTGGGTTTCATCATAATTTCGACCTCTTTTCCAGCCAGCGTACGATAAAGACGAAGACGAAGGTCATGACCATCAAGATGAGCGCCAAGGACCAAAGGGCATTGTTATGCGCCGAACCGCTGACCGTATTGCCCATGCTGAGCGTAATAGCGCTCGTTAGCGTCGAAGCGGATTCGAACAGTCCGCGCGGGATGAACGGCGCGTTGCCGATAACCATCTGAACGGCGAGCGCCTCGCCGAACGCTCTGGCCAAGCCAAGCACGACGCCAGTCATCAGCGATGGCAGTGTCGTCGGCAGCACAACCCGATATATCGTTTGCCAACGGGTAGCGCCAAGCGCGTACGAACCTTCCTTAAGGCCTGAAGGCAGCGACGCAAGGGCATCCGTAGCAACTGTAGTCATCGTTGGTAGAATCATTATGGACAGGACTAGAGCACCTGCGGCGATGCCGACACCCTGTCCAGGGAATACGTCCCTGAAGAAAGGTACGATTACACTAAGTCCGATAAAGCCGTATACAACGGATGGAATGCCCGCAAGCAATTCAATAACGGGCTGCAAGTATTTGCGCCCGAACTTCGGTGTAATCTCAATCATGAATACCGCTGCGCAGAAGCTGAGCGGCGCCGCAATCAGCGCGGCAAGCATAGACGTGCTGAAGGAACCGAAGATGAACGGCAAGGCTCCGAACAATGGAGGTTCGCCCTCTGGACTCCATTTCAGCCCGGTTAACAGATCAAGCACATTTACATCATTTTTAAAAAAGGTGCTGAGACCTCTGGATGCTACAAAGTACACCATCGCAACAATCGTTGTTACGAGAACCAGTACGCATAAGGTCGTATAAATGCGCCCGACCCATTCTTCTGCAAAATGATTGTTGGCTGATATTTTTTTATCGGTAGTAGTCTGGGCCATATGAATCTCCTCTACAGAGCTTGAAAGAGGCAGATCGGTTGTCCGCCTCTTTCGTGCTTAGGATGGGAATCTATCTTATTTTTTTGTGATGTTGCCTTCGATATCGCGTACAACTTGCATGTTTTTCGCTGGGATGTAGCCAAGCTCAACGACTGCGCCGTCTTGAACTTCGTCCGTCATCATGTAGTCCAGGAAAGCTTTCACTACTGCGCTAGGCTCGCCTTTCGTGTACATGTGCTCGTAAGCCCATACCGGATACGTGCCGTTCGCTACGTTCTCTTCGTTAGCTGCTACGCCTTCGTAAGCAATCGTTTTGATGGAATCATCCAGGTAAGACAGGGCAAGATATCCGATAGCGCCTGGTGTTTCGCCGATAATTTTACGAACAGTACCGGAGGAATCCTCTTGGATGGAGCCTTGCAGGTCGTCTGTTTTTGTGCCAAGTGCATATTTTTCAAAAGTAGCGCGAGTGCCGGAGCTTGCTGGACGGTTAACGATCACGATTTTTTGGTCATCGCCGCCAAGCTCTTTCCAGTTCGTTACTTTGCCTGTGAAGATGTCAATCAGTTGTTGTTTGGTCAGTGTATCGACGTTCACTTTAGGGTTTACCACAGCTGCCATTGCAACGACTGCAACTTGGTGGTCGATCAGCTCTGCAGATTTGTCAGCGTCAAGCTTCTCTTCTGCGTATACGTCAGAGTTGCCGATGTCCGCTTGGCCTTCGGATACTTGCGTCAGGCCTGTGCCGCTGCCCCCGCCTTGTACTTGGATCGTTACGCCGCTGTTCGCATCCATGAATGCTTTCGATGCTTGGTCTACCAGAGGCTGAAGAGCCGAGGAGCCTGTTGCTAGAATCGAACCTTCCAATTTGGTATCTGGAGTAGGTTCAGTGGATGGCTCAGTGGATGCATTGCCTGCGTTATTTGTCGCTGGAGGCGTGCTTGCATTTCCTCCATTGTTAGTGTTTTGTCCGCATGCTGCCAGTGTGAATGTCAATACCATTGCCATAATCAACATGACCGTCTTCTTCATTTCCTAGTTTCCCCTCTCACTACCTGTTTAGTTTTGTTTACAAGACTTATTGTAGAGCGGCGCTATTATCCTAATGTTTTCTGTTTGTAAAATTAACAATTAAATATTATAGAATCCATCTATGTCTATGGTTATAATATAGATAAAACTAATGATCTTGGAGGAAGCTTATGAGTTTGTTAAAAATGAAGTTAATCGTCTACATAGATCGGTACAAACAGATCACCGCTGTGGCCAATGCGCTGGAGCTCAAACAGCCTACCATCAGCTTTCATATGAAAAAAATGGAGGAGGAATGGGGCGTCAAGCTGTTCGAGTCCCGCACCGGCAAAGTGCTCCTGACACCAAGCGGCAAGATGCTGCTGAATTATGCCCTGCAAATAACGGCGTTGTACGATGAAGCCATGACCCGCCTGTCCGTCATGCACGAGAGCAAGCGCAAACGCTTCATCATCGGCTGCAGCAACAGCGCCGCTGCGTATATGGCTTATTCCTCGGCTTTGCGGCAGCTTCAGCCGCTGCGCGAAATCGCCAACATTTCCGTAGCCGTGCATGAGCGCGAGGAGCTGTTCGATAAGCTGGAGCAAGGGACGGTAGATCTTGTTTTATGCGGAGAAGATCGTATCCATGGAGATAGCGGCAATTACCGCCACCAAGCAATAAGCAGCGCGACCTTGAAGCTTGTCGGCGCAAGCGCGCATCCATTGATTGGGGCCGGAGGCGGCGTCTTGTCGTCGGACATGCTGAGCGATAAGGCAGAGACGGTTGAACTGGCTGACGTCTCCGTACAACAATGCATCGCCCAATGGAGCCAAAGCGAAAACCACTACTTCCATACCGGCATCTCTTACGGAAGCGTCGAGCTTATTTTGAATCATCTTGCCGATGCCGAGTCGCTCGCTCTCCTGCCCGAATGTCTCGTTCCCCTCGATGGCCGTTATGCCATATCGCCGCTATGGGGCGATGTTCCGTCCTGGAAACTGGTTGCGAGCTGGTCCCGTCACTACTGGGATCAGGAACTGATTGTCTCCATAACACGTTTGCTGTCACCGGAGCCTGTATCATAATCGGCCATTTTGCATGGCTCTCGCAATCTATCTCAACTTAGAAATTCGAAACATTTATTCTTTTCATATCCTATATTTACAAATTGTACTAATTCTCTTAAAATGGTTCTATGTAAGCGATTTATTTCTCGATAAAGGGGGGGGAATCGAGTACTAGAGAGGCTTGCATGCCCATACGATTCATACCATTTTAAGATGAAGGGTTGTGTAATGATGTTGAGATTGAGAAAAAAAGCAATAACCGTTATGATTTTCTCCGCTATATTGATGGCTTTGCTTCCTGTGCTTCAGGTTAATGCAGGAACGCGTTACCCGCTGACGCCGCCTGCCTATGGATTCTATGAACTCGTCACTGGCTCCGGCAAGCTCGTGGTCGGCGTTATAGGGGAAGCAAGCCATCCGCATCCGGAAGCTGTCGGTGTTCCGGCATGGTGGACGTTAACGGTTCAAGCTCCTAACGGAGATGTCCTGTACAGCCAGAATCAAGGTTCTTACGTTGTGCTGGACAATCTTCCATATGGAACGTACAAAATCACTTTCCAGGCAGGCAATGTGCATACGTACTGCTCCTATTTCTCGGCAGTATTCCAGTGACGAAGAATCGTTGCTATTCATGTTTTTGAATAAATGTCTTATTCTCCCAAGCAACCCCTAAGCTTTCAAATTCTGTGTAAGCGTTTTCTATAATGCGAGGCATCATGCAAAAATTGATTTCTCGCACGCTGCGATCAAAACCAATCTATTCGAAAGAGGTGCTTGCATGTTAAGGAAAAAAGCGATATCCATTATGGTCTTGTCCGCTTTATTAATGGCGCTGCTTCCTGTTCTTAGTGCATCCGCAGCGCGGATTCCGCTGCCGCCTCCTGCCTATGGCTTCTATGAGCTGGTGACCGGTTCCGGCACACTCGTGGTCAGCGCAGTAGGAACCGCAAGCTATCCGTTCCCGGAAGCCTATGTACCGGCATCTTGGTCCCTGTATATTCAAGCGCCTAACGGCGATATCTTGTATCATCAAAATAACGGCTCCTATGCCGTGCTGCATAATCTGCCGCAAGGGACGTACAAAGTGACCTTCCAGGCAGGCATATATACGTATGCCTCGCATTTCACGGCAGCCTTCCAGTAACAGTGTTGACGCTGCGGATGCCTTTGGGACCGGTTCTCCCCTGCTCTGTTACAGGTGATTCCGGCCCCGAGGGCCTTTTCTTCATTCGGCGCATAGCTTCCTTTTCTGATTAATACCGTCTCCCCTGAATTATCATAAAAAAAAGCCGGATATCCGGCTTCGAGATTTGCGTCAATTGAAAAATGGCCGTGAAGGAATCCATTCCTTGCACCGCCATCTTATCATCTAACCTTTATTCAGTTCGGATTGACAGATTATACATTCAGATCAGGTCGCGATCCGGTTACGAGGTAGACGACGCTTTCTCCGATGTTCGTCGCATGATCGCCGAATCTCTCCAGATAGCGCCCAACGAAGCTGAGCAGCGAGGACTGCGTAATGTTGCGCGGATTCTCCATCATGAGCGAGTACAGCTCGCGTGTGATTTGACCGTACAGCGCATCTACCTGGTCATCGTCCTTAGACATTTTATAAGCGAGATCCACATTCTCCTGAACGAAGGACTGGATCGATTCGTATGTCATTTGCTGTACGATCTCGGCCATGCGAGGCAGATCGATCAGCGGCTTGATCAACTCTTGGCCTTCCAGCCTGAGCACGACTTTGGCAACATCCACTGCCAGGTCGCCCATGCGCTCAAGGTCGCTCGCGATGCGGAATGCAGCCAGAATGCGGCGCAAGTCCTTGGCTACCGGCTGCTGGGTGGCAATCAGCTTGGAGCCGATCTCCATAATTTGATCCTCCATTTGATTAAGCGTTGGATCATTCGCAATCATTTCTTTCGCGCGAGCTACGTCGATCGTCTTCAGCGCTTCCATCGAATCCGCAAGAGCGCTCTCTACGAAGCTCCCCATCTCGATAATGAGTTGATGAAGCTTCTCCAGCCCCTGGTCGAATTCTTTTCTCATCGTCATCATAATCGTGCCTGCCTCCCCAATCGTCCATTGATGATTATTCCCTTAGCCGAACCGTCCCGTAATGTAGTCCTCGGTGCGCTGATCTGTCGGATTCGAGAACAGCTTCTCCGTCTCCGCATATTCCACGACCTCGCCATTCAAGAAAAATACCGTTTGATGCGATACCCTGGCCGCCTGATGCATGTTGTGCGTAACCATCACAATCGTATATTTGTCCTTCAGCTCCTGCGCCAGCTCCTCGATCTTCAGCGTCGAGATCGGGTCAAGCGCGGAAGTTGCTTCATCCATCAGCAGAATGTCGGGATTCACTGCAATGGCTCGAGCAATGCACAAGCGCTGCTGCTGGCCGCCCGACAACCCGAGTGCGGACCGCTTCAAGTTATCCTTCACTTCGTTCCAGAGCGCAGCCGACTTCAAGCTTGTCTCCACAATCTCATCCAGTTCCTTCTTGCTATGCTTGCCATGAAGCCGCGGACCGTAGGCGACGTTGTCATAGATCGACTTCGGGAACGGATTAGGCTGCTGAAACACCATGCCGATCTTTCTTCTCAACGTCTCCACTTCCACCTCGGATGAGTAGATGTTCTCTCCGTTAATGAGCAGCTCGCCCTCAATGCGCGTGCCCGGTATCATGTCATTCATCCGGTTCAGCGTACGAAGCAGTGTGGACTTCCCGCAGCCGGACGGTCCGATGAATGCCGTAATCGCCTTCTCCGGTATCGTAAGCGAGACATCCTTAAGCGCATGGAACTGGGTATAATATAAGTTGAGACGATTGATGTTAATTAATGTTTTCAAGCCGTAATCCCCCTTCGGTCGATTCGCAAGATGCCCCTGCATCTGCGAAGCAGCTGGCACATCAGATGCTGGCAAGCTTTATCGTTAACAGCCATTATGCGTATAAAAGCGATTCTAGTTCGCTCTCTATCATACTTTCGCAATGTAAATCGCGTGTTTCCTTTATGTTAACGTAGTGTTAAATGTCGACTTGCGCAATTGATCAAGCTCCTGCGATGCCTGCTCTGCCTGCCGATAAGCCTGTTCCGTCAAATATTCGATTTGCTTTGCGCTGTCCCGGTTTCTCGCCGCAACCTGGAACAAAGAACCGAACGCACCCTCCGCCGCCTTTACTTGCAGCTCGCTGCTTACCGTCTCATTGCGCCCCGCCTGGGCCAGACTCGCCGTATGGCCGATGGCGTCCAAGATCGTCTTGGTCAGCGTCGTAATGTCAAGCGCCGACTTCTTGGTCTGATTGGCCAGATTCATCACTTCCCCGGCCACTACCGCGAATCCCCGTCCGTGCTCTCCGGCTCTTGCCGCTTCAATAGATGCGTTCAGTGCCAGCAGATTGCTCTGATCCGCAAGCTCTTTGATTAGCCCTGAAACTTTGCTGATCGAGCCGGCTTCCGCCTGCAGCTCCTTCATCTTCTCCTCTTGCAGCCGCGAGGCGTCCGCCATGCTTCCGAATGTATGGGTAACGCTATCCAGCGCAGTCTTGCCGCTTAACGTCAAATCCACCATATCCGCGGAGAGCGATTCGCCCTGTGCCGTCGATTGGCGCACGCTTTGAATGGCAGCTTGTATGTCCTGCATGCGCCGCTCGACCGACTCGATCGTCCGAAGCTGGCTTTGGACCGACTGCTCCTGCAGCTTTCTGGACAAGCCGAGCAAATGGCCCACCGTCAAAATACCGGCAAATCGTCCGTTTCTCGATACAATGACGCAATCATACAATACGCTCTCATCGCGGCTTAGCGCCTGATCGATAATATGCTGAGGCGCACTGCTCGCCTCCACGACGAGCGGCGCAGAATCCATCAAGGCGACAATCGATTTCTCATAATACAAGTCTGCGCTGTACCGGCTCCCAAGCTTCAAGAAAAAGCGGTTCCTCATCATAAGCCCTTTTACACTCCAGTCCCTGCCGCAGATCACCACACATTCCGTAGCGGGATGCTGCTTGAAGATGCCCATGACCTCTCTGCATGTGTGTTCCTCGTAAGCCGTCGGCGCTTCTTGGAGAAAATCATCCAGCCGAACCTCAGCCATTGCCGCCGGCACAGACGCAGCCCGGGATGTTTTTGCGGAACGGTCCTCTTTCGGAGCCTTCATGGATTCCGTCTTTTGGATAGGGGTGGATGTTTTCTTGGCTTCTGCCGCAATAGCGCCAGCACCCTCAGCTCGTTGATCCAGTAATTCGATTGTCATGGATTCACTCTCCTGTCCTATCTTCTCTGGGTACACTATAGGACCTTAGCATCATCCCGGTTTAATGGAGATGTAAACGCAATGTTAAATGTCTTACTTTTCCGAAATAACTGCGAGCATATCGAATCCTTAGGCAATATGATAAACTAAGTATCGAGGAAATAGGCTTTAAGGAAAGACGCGACAATGGAGGAATACATGATGACGACCAAACAAACCGTAATGGACACGATAGAGCAGCACGCGGATACGTTCCGCGCCATTTCCCGTGCGATCGGCAGCCGGCCGGAGCTGGGGCATGAGGAGATATTTGCTTCCGGCTTATTAAGCGAGGAGCTGGAGCGGCAAGGCTTCAAGGTTGAGCGAGGCACGCTGGGCATCCCGACCGCCTTTATCGGGGAATACGATTCCGACAAGCAGGGGCCGACTATCGCTTTTCTTTGCGAATATGACGCCTTACCCGAGATCGGCCATGCCTGCGGGCATCATCTGATCTGCTCCATGAGCATGATTGCGGCTGTCGGCCTGAAATCCGTCATTGACGAGCTTGGCGGCAAGATTCGGGTATACGGAACACCAGCAGAAGAAACGAAAGGCGCTAAAGTACCGATGGCGGAGGCGGGTTTGTTCGACGATTGCGACATAGCCCTGATGGCGCATCCCTATCATTCCTACGAACGCTCCGGCGAATCGCTTGCGCTCGACGCCATCCAGTTCGAATATACAGGTGTAGCCGCTCACGCCGCAGCCAGCCCATATGAAGGCGTGAACGCCCTGGACGCCGTGCTGTCGCTGTTCCACAATGTGAATGCGCTTCGCCAGCAGACAAGGAGCCATGCGCGCATCCACGGCATTATCGACAATGGCGGCAAAGCGCCTAACATTATTCCGGATTACGCTTCGGCCAAGTTCTATGTGCGGTCAGCCAACCGCGACTATACGAATGAACTGACAGCCAAAGTGAGACGTATTGCCGAAGCGGCGGCGTTGGCAACAGGAACGACGCTTAAGATGAGCAATTATGAATACTCTTATGACGAGCTGCTCACGAATGAGACGCTGTCTAATCAATTCAATGCGAATCTCATCGAAGCCGGCCTTGCTCCGGAGGAGATCGAGTCCGGCAAGGACAACGGCTCCCTGGATCTCGGCAATGTATCTGTGCGTTGTCCCGCTATTCATCCATACGTGAAAGTGGTGGACGAGAGGTATCTGCTGCATACGGAAGCGTTCCGCGACGCCGCGATGACCGAGCGTGCGCTGGACGGCATGATCTTCGGCGCGAAGATGCTAGCGGGTACCGCTTATGATGTAGCGTCAAGTCCCGAGCTGCTAGAGCGCATCCGTACGGAATTCCGCACACAGACCTCCAAGTAAGAGCCGACTTGGACACCGAACACGATTAGAGGGAATGATCATACGATGTCGGACAATCCGATCCCAATCGAGAACGAAAGCTTGAATGCGGGGATACCCAAATCCCAAGTCGATCTCATTACCCAAACCTGTCTGCTTGCAGGCAAAATCATCCTTCAAAATGGAGGAGAAACTTATCGCGTTGAAGATACGATGGTCCGCATCGCAGCCGCGTACGGTATCGAAAGCTCGCATAGCTTCGTCACGCCGACAGGACTTATCTTCGCGATTGACGGAGCCTCACATGTTACACGGCTCTATCGGATCTCGGAACGCAACAACAATCTGCTCAAGGTATCGATGGTGAACGACATATCCAGACGGATCAGCGGCGGCAACCTTCCCGTGGAGGAAGCCTTCCGGCTGCTGGAGGATATCGACCGTACCCCGAATGCTTACCGGAATGTGTACAAGGTGCTGGCCGCATCGATCGCGAGCGGCTGCTTCCTGATCATGTTCCAGGGCAGCTGGACAGACTTCCTGCCGGTGGCGATGATCGGCGGCCTTGGGTATTTATTTTTTCTGATTATCCATCATTTCGTTCCGATCAAATTTTTTGCGGAATTTCTGACAGCGATTATGATCGGGGCATCAGCATCTCTGGCCGTCCACTTCGGCCTCGGAACAGATCTGGACAAAATCATCATCGGTTCCGTCATGCCGCTTGTCCCCGGCCTTCATATTACGAACGCCGTACGCGACCTGATGGCCGGACATCTGGTGTCAGGGTTATCGAAGGGAGCAGAGGCCTTTCTAACGGCTTTCGCCATCGGGGCCGGCATCGCAACCGTCTTAACGTTTAATTAAATGAGAACTCGCACAAGGGAGCTAAGCGCTCATGTACATCGTTGCCCAAATTATAACCAGCTTTATCGCATCGGCCGCCTTCGGCTTCGTATTCAATGTGCCGATGCGCTTGCTGCCCCATTGCGGCGCAGTGGGCATGGCCGGCTGGATCGTCTACGTGGTCGGAATCGAGCTGAATCTCGATGCGATACCCGCTACGCTGATTGCCGCTTTTCTAGTGACGGTGCTTAGCCAGTGGTTCTCCAAGCTGAACAAAACCCCGATCATTTTATTCAGCGTATCCGGCATTATCCCGCTTGTACCGGGCGGACTGGCTTACGACGCGATGCGCCATGTCGTCGAGGATCAATACGATACGGCCGTACAGCTAGCGGTGAAAGCCTTCATGATATCCGGCGCCATTGCGATCGGACTTGTATTCTCTGAAGTGATTAATCAAATTATTCGCAGATCAGAACGTTGAGGGAGGCGCCCAAAAAATGGAGGCAATCAACGAAAAAGTCGTATATGAGAATCCGCTGCTGTCCATTCGCATATTCCGAACGCTCAGAGATGAAGGCGGTTTTACGAATTGGCATTACCATAAGCAGCTTGAGCTGCTGCTCATTATGGAGGGTCAGCTAGACGTCTATCTGGAAGAGGACAGCTATCATCTGGAGCCGGGAGAAGTCGTCATTATCGGCGATTCAGAGCTTCATCGCGACCGAAGCAGCAAAGTGCTGGATTATATCGTCCTCCAGTTCGATCTGGAGCAGTTCTTCGATCATAGCTCCATTCCCTATATGCGATATTTCTCGGAGACGCACACGCCGCTTAGCAAAGCGAATTATATTTTCCGGGAAAATGAGGAGATTAAGAAGCAGACGTCAGCATGCATTGAGGGCATCCTGGAGGAAGTCAAGCGCAAGGACACCGGCTACGAGCTTGCCGTCAGCATTCTGATCAAGCAGATCCTGCTGCTGCTGCTGCGCGGCGATACGCGCAAGATGCTCGTCGAGCAGGACAACTTCGAGAAGATCCGGCTGAAGCCCGTGCTCGATTACGTCGAGAACCACCTGACCGACCGGATTCAGGTCGAAGAAGTATGCAAGATCGCCAACATGAGCTATTACTATTTCGTCAAATATTTTAAAAAAACAATCGGCCTCTCCTTCACCGAATACGTCAATTACCGGAAAGTAAAGTGGGCGGAGCGCATTCTGCTGACCAAGGATCTCAGCATTTCCGAAGTTGGCGAGAAGATTGGCATGCCGAATATGGCGCATTTCTACAAGATGTTCAAGAAATACAACGACTGCTCGCCCAAGCAATTCCAGCGGAAGATGCTTGCGTGGCAGCGGCCTTAAATCAACATGCAGGCATGAAAAAAGCTCGCATCCCTATCCTTTAGGGGTTGCGAGCTTTTTCGGCATCACCAGCTTATAGCCGACACCGCGTATCGATTCGATCTGTACAGATTGCTGTCCCAGCTCCAGCTTCTTCCTTAGTGAGCTGACATGAACGTCAACCGTACGCTGGCCGCCGATATAATCGAAGCCCCAGACGACATTCATCAGGTCGTCGCGGGTAATGACCATGCCCGGCCGCTGCACCAGATAGAGCAGCACCTCGAATTCCTTCGGTCTGAGCGGAATCGGCTCTCCGCCTACGATCACCTCGTACTTCTCCGGGTAAATCGACAGCTCTCCGACCGTAATCACTTTCTCGTTCGTCGCCACCGGCGGGGCGTCGTCTTGCTGTGTCCGTCTCAGGACGGCCGATACGCGCGCAAGCAGCTCTGCTACGCCGAACGGCTTCGTAATATAATCATCTGCTCCATGCTTCAGCCCTTGTACGACCTCTTCCTCCGCATTCCGCGCGGTAAGAATGATAACGGGCGTACGCACGCCATTCTGGCGAAGCCGGTTAAGCACTTCGAATCCGTTCAAGCCGGGCAGCATAATATCAAGAATAATAAGATCGAAGCTCCGCTGCAGCGCCGTCTGCAAGCCTTCGCCGCCATGGTCGATAACCGTCGTCTCGTACCCCTCTTGCGTCAAGTTGTACGACAACAGCCTTGCGAGCGTCGGTTCGTCTTCAATTACTAGCACTTTATGCGACATATTGACCTCCAACCTTGGGAATCGGACGCATGGTCCGTCTTCCTCACTTCAAGATGAATCATCCTTAGTTTACCATGGTTTTATGAAAAATAGGTAAACCTTTTTATTGAATCACTGGCAATTCTATCGTGAACGTCGTCCCCACCCCAACCGTACTCGTCACGGACAACGTACCTTTATGCAGCTCGACCAGATGCTTCACGATGGACAAGCCAAGACCGGTGCCGCCTGAGCTCCGCGACCTGGCCTTGTCGACACGGTAGAAGCGCTCGAATATGCGCGGCAGGTCCTTCTTCGGTATGCCGATGCCCGTATCTGTAATCTGAATGCGGATATGGTCCTGATCCGATGCAAGCACGGAGACGCTCACCCGCCCGCCGTCAGGCGTGTAGTTAATGCCGTTGGAGAGCAGGTTCATCATGATTTGACGGAGGCGATCCTCATCTGCTTCAACAAAGAGCCCCGTCTCAATGCTGTGGCTCAGCTGAATATTTTTGCGCCTTGCCTCAGGCTCCAGCAGCGTAAATGTCTTGGCAACAAAGCTCTCCATCTCGACCGGAGAGAAATACAGCGGCACGCGGCGCGATTCAATCTTGGACAGCTCCAGGATGTCCCCGATAAGCCGGTTCAGCCGCTCACTCTCGTCGAATATAATCTGCAGGAAGGACTTCGCCGTCTCCTCGTCCTTCACCGCGCCGCCAAGCAACGTCTCCGCAAAGCCCTTCACCGCCGCGATCGGCGTCTTCAGCTCATGAGATACGTTGGCGACAAACTCGCTTCTCATCCGCTCCAGCCGGCGAATGGCGGATACGTCCTGCAGCACAAGCAGCACCCCTCCGAATTCGCCGGGGCCGCTCTGGCTGATCGGCACCAGATTAAGCTCCAGCAGTCTCTCCTCCGGGAAGTAGAAGGTAATCTCCTCCCGCAGATGCCTGCGTGTATCCAGCGCCTCCTGTATAATCTGCGCCAGCTCGTACTGCTGCTTCGCTTCCGTGAAGTGCCTGCCTACCAGCTCCCTTGCCGAGAAGCCCAGCACTTCCTCCGCGCGGCGGTTCATCAGCAGAATCTGGCCCTTGGCATCGATCATCACGACGCCGTTAATCATGTTCGCGAGGACGCTCTCCAGTTGGCTTTCATTTTGCTTAATGCGCGTCATCTGCACTTGCAGGCTGTCCGCCATCGCATTAATGGCCGTCCCCAGCTCGCCGATCTCGTCATGCTTTCTGACTTTTACTCGCGCACGGTAATCCATATTCTTAATGCGCTTCGCAACCTTCGTAATTTGCTCCAGCGGTCCCGTCAGGCTCTGCGCAATCCGGTAGCTGATCAACGCCGCGATGACGAACAGGATAAGCAGTCCGCCGATCAGCACCATCGTCAGTCTGCCGATGCTTTGATCGACCTCTTGCAGGCTCATGGCAAGCCGCAATACGTAAGGCTCCTGGCCTGTCTTGATCTCCACCGGAATGGCGACATAGATCATATTCTGGTTCATGGTCTCGCTGGGACGAACCGCGCGGCCCGTTCCTTTCTTATAGGCGTCGATGACCTCTTCCCGATCCAGATGGTTGTCCATCTTCGAGGCATCGTAATCCGAATCGCCTACGACAACGCCATCACTGCGAATGAAGGTGACCCTTGCGTCCGTATACGTCTTCAGTTCCTTCGCTTCCGACGTATAATAGGAGGTCATGGATCCCAGGTCGTCGCCTTTATGCCAATCCATCTTGGCGGCGATCACCTTCATCTGCCGCACCATGTTGTCTTCCAGCGCATTTATATGATTTTCTTTGAACGTCTTCATCATAAGCATGCCCGCCGCAAAGACGGATATGGCAATCATCGATATCATAATGAACGTAAGTCTCGTACGAAAGCTGTTCATCCCGTTTTTGCTCCTTCACATTCAACTATCCATCGTTTATCCTACATGCGCGCTGCCGCTTACGCCAGTCTTATCTTTATTAAGTTTTTGTAAAACATAATGATGTACGGTAGCCAGCGGCTGCTGCACAAGAATGGACAGAACGACCGGCACGGCGGCCAGCGGGCTGAAGTAACCCAGCGCGAGTACAATGCCAAGCGAAATATTGCGCATGCCTGTCGCATAGGAGACCGTGATCTGCAGCTTGCTGTCGCGCAGAAAAGCCGTACCCATAAACCCAAATGCATAACAGAGTCCGACAAGCGCGATGACGGCCGGCACCAGCACGAGCATATCCTGCTTTAGCTGATCGACATACGGCGAGATTGCCGCCGCATTCAAGGATACGACACCTACGAAGCAGAGCTTCGATAGAGGCGCCGTATACGGCTTCGTCTGCCCCTGCATCTTGCCTTTGGACCATTCGTTCAGCGCGACCCCGATCACCGTCGGCACCACAATCAGGACGACGAGGTCCAGCATAATCGGACCGGCGTCTATATGTGCCGACGTTCCGAAGAAAAGATGAATTGCGGCAGGCACCACAAGCGGGCTAAGCAGCGAATCCAGCACGACAAGCGCCAGCACAAGCGGCACGCTGCCGCCGGACATGCTGACCCACAACACGGTTGATACGCCAAGCGGAATAATGGTGAAGAGCACAAGCCCGACCACGTAAGGCGAATCAGCACCGAACAAAGCCGAGCCGCCCAGATAAGCCGCTACAGGCGATACCAAATGGGCAAGGATCAAAGTCAGCCCCATAATGCCAGGCCTCTTCAGCACACCGCCAAGCTCGCCCAGACCGCAGCCAAGCGCCATCGTTAGCGTCACGAATGCAAATAAATACGGCACAGCGTGAACCATCGGGCTGAGCATATCGGCAAATAGAAATCCAAGTACAAGCGACCCTGGAATAATCAGAAACATCCACTTTTCAAAATAACGGTTAAACGCTAGTCCCCACTCTCGCATGCCCATCCCTCGATCTTCTCTCTAGTCTCTCTATACGTTTAAGCTTTATAATAGCATAGACAGTATGGGGTTCATACACTTCAAATGATGAATAACGAGGGGTGCGCCATGAACAATAGCCGTTTCGTCAGCGCCATAATTGGCATGCAATATGTATCCAGATGGAAGGAGTTTTCTCCACGCTACAAGGACAATGCCGCCAGCCATAGCTTCCGCTGCGCATCTATCGCTGTGCTTGTCGGCATCGCCGAGGAGCAGCTCTTCGGCCATTCCGTCAACAAGCTGCAGCTGGTCGCCAGAGCGCTGCTGCATGATCTCAATGAGACGGTTACCGGCTCGATCAAATACGTCACCAAAAAAGACAAGCATGTCGCCGGACACATCCTGACGCTAGAGGGCGAAGTGAGCAAGGATATCGTCTCCCGGCTGTCCAAGTCGCTTCAGCCCCGCTTCTACGACTACATCGTAGACGCCGAAGATGATACCTATATCGGGCAACTGGTGCGCGGCATCGATACATTCGACGCGATGCTCTTCTGCAAGCGGGAGTATGAACGCGACTCCAGCACTCTGTTCAAAGAAAAGTACGAGGAGCTGCGAGGGGAGCTGCTGCACTCCCCCTGCCAATCGATTCCGTGGCTGCTAGAGCAATCGGAGCAGGATGAAGGCATCCGGCAGTTCCTACACCATATTCTGAACCTCGATCTGATCGAGCGCTGGGGCGGCAGCTTCAACCTTGTTCCCGACAATGACGCGACACATTCGTTCCGCGTTGCAGCCATGTCGTTGTTCAACGGATTGCTTGAAGCAGAGCGGTTCGGCCGCAAGGATATTGATCTATACCGACTGCTCGGCAAGTCGCTGCTGCATGATGTCGTAGAAGGTGTCAGCGGCGATGTGGCCTCTCCAATCAAGAAATCATCGCCAGCTATTCGCCAGGCATTCGAACAATATGAGCGGGAGGTCGCGAAGGAGATGGTGGGGCAGCTCCCTGCCTTCCTCCACCAAGAGCTGACGGACTTCCTCGTCGATGCGAAGGACGACACCTACGAGGGAGAGCTCGTGGACATTGCAGACAAGATCGACGCACTGATCAAGAGCAATCTGGAGATGCGCAATAATCCCCATTATGGCGACAAGTATTATCAGCAGCTCATTCATATCCAGCATCATTACGAGAATCCATGCGTTATCTTTTTCCTCGCGTATATCTTGCATGATTTGACCTATGATCATTTTGTCCGGTAAGAGAGGACCTATAGAGAAAAAAGGAGCTATCTTATTGAAGCAGGTAGTTCGAAGACAGCTTACTTTGATGAATGAACCGGCGAAAATAAGAGATGGCGGTGCCAGGGTTTTATCCCTGCACCGCCATCTTTAGCTTTTGGTTTATCTTACATTTCAAGAGGAGCTATCTAGCAATTAATCTAGACAACTCCTCCCTTTTGTTGCGATTAGCGGTGTGTCACACAACTTCTTCGCTTTTTGGGGTGATTCCATACATTTAACGTTGTTTGCAACGCTATTTACGTGATGGCACACTTTTCACGTGATTAGTTGTGTGTCACACAACTATTTCGCTTTTTGGGGTGATTCCATGCATTTAGCGTTGCTCTGCAACGCTATTTACGTGATTCCGCCCTTTTGTCGCGATTAGCAGTGTGTGGCACAACTATTTCGCTTTTCGAGGTAATTTCATGCATTTAACGTTGCTCTGTAACGCTATTTACGTGACCCCACCCTTTTGTCGCGATTAGCGGTGTGTGACAACTATTTCGCTTTTTGGGGTGATTCCATACATTTAACGTTGTTTGCAACGCTATTTGCGTGATTCCGCCCTGTTATCGCGATTAGTGGTGTGTGACACAACTATTTCGCTATTTTTAGGACAGTCCTTCTTGTATTAATAATGTATTATTGCTGAGCGCTCCAGCCGAACGGATAAGCTGGCGAAATTTCCAGTGGCAATGTGCCTGCTGCCTTCAGATCGCCAAGCAGCACCTTCGCTGCGGAAGACAATGCCAGCGGTCTGCACTCGTATACTGCCAGGTAGCTCTTCACTTCCGGATACAGCAGCAAGTCAAGCGGATTGCGCACCGATACCGCAACAACGCGGTCGCCGGCCAATTTGACCGCTTCACGGGCAACATCCTTCTCCAGCGGATGCTTCGATGCATCGTAGGTGACAACAACGATTTGCTCGAATTCATCCAAGCCTTGCAGCGCGTCTTCGCTGTTCATCTTGCGCTCTACCACATTAGCGCCGTAATGCTTCAGGAAGTCGCCCAGCGTACCGTCGCCAGACAACATCTCGTCGGCTACCGATACCGGCACGATATCCGGCCACAGCACCAGCGTCTGCACATCGCGCTTCAGCGGAAGCGATGCGCCTTCGTTCTTCACCAGCGTAACGGAAGCTTCGCTCCACTTGGCAGCAACAGCCTTGTTCGACGTTGTGCCGATGGCATCCTTCACGTTATCCCACGGCTCGATCGGCTGCTCCAGCTGGCGCTTCTCTTTCAGCTTCAGCACGCGAGCAACGGCTTCGTCGATACGCTCGATGGAGAGCTCTCCGCTCTCGACAGCCGCAGCCACCGCTTCCAATGCTGCAACCTGCTTCTCGATACGGTGGGAGACCAGAACCATGTCAGCACCCGCTTTGATCGCTTTCACAGCGCCTTGTGCCGGACCGTAGAACTCGTCGATTGCACTCATCTCCAGACAGTCGGTTACGACTACGCCGTCATAGCCCAGCTCCTTGCGAAGCAGGCCTGTCAGCACGTTCTCCGACAGCGTCGAAGGCACGCCGCTCGGCTCCAGAGCCGGCAAGCATACATGCGCGGTCATGATGCAGTCTGTGCCCGCTTCAATCGCCGCCTGGAATGGCAGCAGCTCGATCGCGTCCAGACGCTCGCGGCTATGCGGCAATACTGGCAACGCATGGTGAGAATCGACAGAAGTGTCGCCATGACCAGGGAAATGCTTTACCGTAGCAGCTACGCCTGCGGCTTGATAACCTTGCACTGCGGCAACGCCTAGTCTGGAGACAACGTCCGAACGGTCGCTGTACGATCTAACATTAATAACCGGATTGTCCGGATTGTTGTTCACGTCGATACAAGGGGCATAGTTCATCGTAATGCCAAGCAGTCTGAGCTCTTCGCCACAGATACGAGCAGTCTCTTCTGCCGCTTCCGATTGACCTGTAGCGCCAAGCGCCATATTACCTGGCATAAGCGTTACTCCGTCGACCAGACGGGCTACCATGCCGCCTTCTTGGTCAATTGCGATAAAGATCGGCGGTTTGCCTGCGTCCTTCGCAATCTTTTGCAGCTTCACAGACAAGCCATGTACTTGCTGCGCGCTCTCAACGTTGCGCGTGAAGTAGATCGTGCCGCCGATGCCGTAAGACTCGATCAGACCTTTAATTTCTTCCGTAGGCTCGAATCCGTTAAAGCCGAATACGAACAGCTGCCCGATCTTTTGTTTCAGGTCCCAGTTTTTCCAATCCTCATAAAGTGCCATTCCATTCACCCTCCTACAATTTCCATCCGTTTTTTAACTGCTTTCTTCCTCAGCTTCCGCCTCGAATTCCTTTCCCTGCGACTGAAATTTACTCCGGTAATCGGTCGGATTGTCTCCGGTATACTTCATGAACACTTTGGTGAAGTACCGGCGCTCCGCATAGCCGACCTCCTTCGCAATTTGTGCGACGCTCTTCTGGGATTCGGCAAGCAAGCTCTTGGCGCGCTCCATACGTTGTCTGGTCACATATTCAATGAAAGTCTCCCCGTAGGTCTGCTTGAACAGCAGGCTAAAGTAAGACGTACTTAGACCAACATGAGTAGCGGCTTCTTCTACGCTGATATCCCGGTACAGGTTTCGGTCCAAAAAGATTTTGGCTTCCGACATGGAGTTTTCGGACTGCTTCTTCTTATCCATAGAGCGCTCGGATACCGCGCTTGTTACCTGCTGGATGAAAGTAAGCAGATCCTTAATTCCGAACCGAAGATCCAGCCTGCGCCAGAGCAGCTCTTCCTGCTCGCGGGTGAAGACGGCCATCTCTTTCATTTCCCTCATCAAATGAAGGACAAAAAAATGAAGCAACGGCTTGACTCTGGAGCTGTTGCTCTCATTCAAGAGCTGAAGCTGCTGCGAGATGTTCTCTGTCTCCGCGCCGACCGACGCAACATCGCCCCGCTTCACGGCGCTGATCAGCTTCTCGGCGGTTACCCAGAATGCCTGGTCGGCTCCTGCGGAGCGTTCCTGCTCTAATGGATAATACGTAATCGTATTGGTGGCAGGCGTAAGCTGCATCCCCATCTGGACGAGCTTGAATGCATCCGACAGCTCCTCAACTCGCACAAACTGCCGGTAGATGCCTGCGTTAAGCGACAGCTTGATATGATTGCGCACCGCGGTGAGCAGCATCTCCGCCCATACACGAATGACCGCCATATCGAATGCCATCGACTTATCGGTCTCAATCAACACGCACCATTCGCCGTCCCTCGTCTGAATGACGGCATGATGAAGCCCATTGCTCTGCAGCTTCTCCCGCAGCACATTGCACACGGCAAAGTTCCACAGCTTGCGCTCCTTATCAGACCAGTCGCGCCAGTCCTTCGTTTTCTCGGAGCTGACGTCCAGGTCGAGCACAATCATCACAAATTGCTGCAATCGAAGCTGCTGCTCATCGCCGGAGAATAGCCAGTGGCTGCCCGAGAAGTCGGTATAGTCCATTATAATATCATATAAAATCTTCTCGCTGGCAAGGTCTATCATGCGGCCAATCTTCTGCTGCTCCTCAAAAAGCTGCTTTTGCTTGTTCCGTTGATTAGACATAACGCGTGCGATTACGCCGGTTAATTCATCATACGGGATCGGCTTCAGCACATAATCATTCACGCCATACTGGATTGCAGCCCGCGTGTAAGCGAAGTCCTGATAACCGGACAGCATAATGATGTCGCATGGAATCTCGCGTTCACGGATTTGCCGCACAAGCTCGAGGCCGTCCATAACAGGCATCCGAATGTCGCATAGAAGCAGATTGATGGACTCTTGCTCCATCAGCTGCAGCGCCTCAACGCCATTCTTCGCTACGCCCGCCACGGTCAGGCCAAGCATCTCCCATGGTATGACTTTCTCCAAATTTCTTGTAATATGCGCTTCGTCATCGACTAGGAGCACTTTGCCTATCATAGTCCCTCACCTCTGCTCTTGGGAATAATAATCCGGATCGTCGTGCCGTAACCTTCGGAGCTGCAAATCATCATGCCATAGCCAGCGCCGTAATGAATGCGCAGCCGATCCGCGACATTGCGGATGCCCAATCCTCTGCGCTCGCCCATCTCCGCTTCGTCATGCGACTTGCGCGAAGGGCTGTAGCCGTCTAACAGCTTATAGAGCACATCATGATTCATGCCGATGCCATTGTCGCTGACTATGATGACCAGATGCTGCGGCTCCACCGTTACATCAATCGAGATAAGCCCCTGCCCGTCCTCGTATCCGTCGAATCCATGCTGAATGCTGTTCTCGACAAGCGGCTGCAGCGTCAGCTTCAGAATCGTATATTCGAAGGCTTCCTCCGGTACGTCAAGCTCATAAGAGAACAGCTCCTCGAACCGGTATTTCTGAATTTCCAGATAACTGCGGACATGCTCTACCTCTTGCTTGATGCCGATTTCCTCCGAATGATGCATGCTTGTCCGCAGCAGATTGCTCAGCCGCCGGACCATCAGCATAATTTTGCCGCCTTCATTCTGCGCGGCCAGCGCGTTGATCGATTCCAGTGTATTGAACAGGAAGTGCGGCTTGATCTGCGCCTGCATCAGCATCATCTCCGCATGCTGCTTGCGCTCCTGCTCTCTTCTAACCTCACTGAGCAAATCGCCGATCCGCTCTACCATGCTGTTGAAGCTGTTCGCCAGCAGCACCGTCTCGTCCTTGCCTTGCGCGGAGACGCGAATATCCAGCAAGCCTTGCTCGACGAGTCTCATTTTGCGGACAACCTTAATAATGGATTTGGCGACCCGGTTCACGAAAAACACGTTGAACAATACTGCCGACAGAAGCCCGATGACGGTAATCATGCCAATCCACTGCACGAACCGGACATTCTCATTCGTCAGAGAATTCCATGGCTGAACCGATAGCAGAACCCACCCATTCCGATCGAGCTGATAGGAGGACACCAGACTGTCTACGCCGTCGAACTTCATCCGTGAGCTCTCGTACGTCTCGGTCAGTTGCGGCATAGAGTTCGTATAATTGTCGATGCTGTGCCCGTCATAACGATTATTGCTGTCCAGCATGACAAGCCCGCGGCTATTCAGGATGAAGTAGCGTGCTCCGGGCGAATCGGCATCCGGATTCTGGAACGCCTTCAGCATGCTGATGACTTCCTCCGTCTTAAACTGCGTAACCATAATGCCCAGATCATTGAACGATTCCAGATCTTTGACAACTCTCATCATCGTGAAGAGCGGAGGATTGACCCCGGTCAAGTCGCGCTGCTCATGGGGACCGATCCAGAGCGGCTTGCCCCCTAAGCGAATTACGTCGTCGTAGAGCGAATGCCGCTGCAGCTCGCTGAAGGATATCGGCTTGAACGTCATGGGATCATTGCGGTAGGAGCGGAACATCATCCCGTTCTTCGCATAGAGCACAACGTAGCTGACGGCCGGATGCTGGAACAGAATCCGGCTCATCTCCTTCTCTGCCTGAGTGAAGCGAATAAGCGTGCTGGGATCATCCATCGGAAGCTCGCTCAGCCTCAGCGGATCCTGCACTTCGGAGCTGATCACGTTGCCGTTGGACAACTGGTCCAGCTCCCGGAAGAAGTACAATATATTGCCCCCGATCGCCTTCAGGGTTATCTCGGATTGCTCGCTGTATTTCTTCTCCAGCAGCGACTCCGAATTTACGAAAGAAAAGATGCCAAGACCGATCATCGGAATAATGATGAGCGATATAAAGGCAAGCATCAGCTTTGGTCTAAGATTCATCTAAGCTTTGCCCCCTATTTGCTTTCCCACGCCGGGGGAGTGCCGAGTCCGGCCGACTTCACTTGCGCGGCATTCGCCTTTTCTTGGGCGGCTTGAATATTGGCGGCCACTTCCATAGGGGTGCTAAGCCCGCCAAGAAGCTCTTGCAGCCGGATACCGATTTCGGCGGTTACGACAGGCTGCACGATCGCGTCGAACGCCGGCCACGAGCTGGAGGCGTTGTTCATGACGGTCAGCACTTCATTCATCAAAGGATCGATATCGGAAAGGTCGGATATTTTCATCGAAGGCAGCAGCTTGTCTTCCTTCAATGCCCGTTTCTGCACCTCTTCGTTGAAGAAGTTGGCGATAAATTTTTTGACGATCTCCATCTGATCCTTCGACAGTGTCGACGAAAAACCGAACCCATTGGAATAAGAAGCATTGATGGAATGTTGATCGCCCAGTCCCTCCGGAATCTCAGGGAAAGAGAAGAAGCCTAGCTGTCCCTGCAATCCTCCAGCATCCTGGCTCGTGAATTGGATGGCATCCCATGTGCCTGTGAAGACCATGGCCGCCTGACCCTTCAGCAGCTGCGAGCCTTGCGCCGGCGTCAGAAGTCCAAGCGCGCCTCGTGTGAAGTAGTCCTTGTTCACGATTTCAGCATAAGCTTCGAAGCCTTTCACGAACTGCGGGTCCGTCCATTTGGTCTCGCCCGTAACCAGCTTGTTGAACGCGTCGATGCCAACGTACCTCTCCATGATGGTATTCCACATCATGCCGGTCATCCAGGCGTCCTTGGCAGCCAGACCGAACGGCACATAGCCCGCTTCTTTGATCGTCTCCGCCGTCTCCATCAGCTCATCCCACGTTTTCGGAATGTCCAGATGCAGGCTGTTGAATATTTTTTTATTGTAGAACAGCCCTTCGCTATAGCCGCCATAAGGCACGCCGTATACCTTGCCGTCTATGGTGAATTCATCAAGGCTCTGGAACTTGTCCATCAGATCCAGCTCCTTCAGAATCGGCGTCAAATCCAGCATCCGGTTCGCCTTAACATACAGATTCAGATCAGCGCCGCCGAACACCTCGAAGATATCGGGCGGATTGCCGGCAGCCATCTCCTGCTTCAGCTTCGTATCGCGATTGACGATTTCCTCGATGCCCTCCATCTTGAAGGTAACGCCCTTATTCTCTGCCATCGTCTTGGCAACGACATCCTCCAGCAATCTGAGGCGGGTCTTGCTCGTCTCCTTAATCTGCGTATGCCGCAGCGACAGCGTCACTTCTCGGTAAGCGTCTTCCTGATCATGGGAATCCTTGGGCTTGTTCACGCCGCAGGATGCAGCGTTCGTCATGAATGCAAGAAGAACAGCAATTAGAATATAGCTTTTCTTCAACGTAGGAAATCCTCCTCGCAGAGATACATGTTCCCTGATCGTACTTCTATTATAGCCTTACTCGCAAAGCAGGAACGAGGCTAAAAAATACGACAATAAGGGATATAATTCTATTGTTACCGACGAAGTCCTTCCATGATCTCCCTAACCCGAGCATAGAATGCCCGCCAATGCTCATTCGCATGGACGGGCCCCGGATCGGCGGGCTGCAGGGAGTCACCATGGCTCCCGGCCGAATCACCTTGATCCGCTCTCTTGCCCTCCAGATTAAGACGATTGATGCGATCCTGCAATCCTTCTCCTGCCATTAGACGCTATCATCCTTTCAGCCAGCCCTCGCGAAGTGCGAATAGCTCTCTCAGCTCATCCGTGCTGAGCTCAGTAATCCAGTTCTCCGAACCGCTTACGACCTGTTCACTCAGCGATTGCTTGCTATCGATCATCTCGTCAATCTTCTCTTCCAGCGTGCCGAGCGTAATGAATTTATGTACTTGCACCTGCTTGGTCTGCCCGATACGGAATGCACGGTCCGTCGCCTGATTCTCGACTGCCGGATTCCACCAGCGGTCGAAGTGGAATACATGATTGGCCGCCGTCAAGTTCAGCCCTGTCCCGCCGGCTTTGAGCGATAGCACAAATGCGCAGCGCGGCTCGTCTTCCGATTGGAATGCGGTGATCATTTCATCCCGCTTCGCTTTCGGCACGCCTCCGTGCAGATAAGGAACGGGAACGCCAAGCCCATCTTCCAGCATGCTCTTGATGCGCTCGCCCATCTCGACGTATTGGGTGAATATCAAGCAGCGCTCCCCTTCAGCCGCGATTTCCTCGCACATCTCCAGCAGACGAGCCATCTTGCCTGAACGCTCGATTTCCCAAGCGGTGCCGCCCGTCTCCTTAAGCAGGAGCGAGGGGTGATCGCATAACTGCTTCAGCTTGGTGAGACTGGATAAGATCAGACCGCGGCGCTGCATGGCATCCAGCTTATCCAGCTTCTCCATCAGGTCAGATACGATATTTTCATACATTGTCCCCTGTTCGGTCGTCAACGTCATATAGCTCTTCGATTCAATCTTATCCGGCAGATCCAGCTGAATAAGCGGGTCTTTTTTGACGCGCCGGAGCATGAACGGCTTCACCCACCGCTGCAAGCCTTCAATCATCTCTTTGTCTCTGGACCGCTCGATTGGCGCGACTACCGCCCTGCGGAAATCATGCAGACTGCCGAGATAACCCGGATTGACGAAGTCGTAGATCGACCAGAGCTCGGTGAGGCGATTCTCCATCGGCGTGCCTGTCAACGCAATCCTGTGGCGGGATTCCAGCCTTCTGATCGCTCCCGACTGCTTCGTGTAGACATTTTTGATGTTCTGCGCTTCATCCAGACATAGTGCGTTCCAATGCACGCGCGCCAGCTCCTCCTCGTCCAGCTGCGCCAGTGAGTAAGAGGTTATGACGAGATCCGCATCGCGCACGGACTCCTCCAGTTCCTCTCCCTTGGGGCGCTTGCTTCCATAGTGGAGCACCATTCGCAGACTGGGAGCGAACCGGGCGATTTCCTTCTCCCAGTTGCCTATAACGGAGGTAGGACAGATGAGGAGCGACGGACCGTTGGCCCCATCCTCGCGCTCCTTCACCGTCGCCAAATAAGCCATGAACTGAATCGTCTTGCCAAGACCCATATCGTCAGCCAATATGCCGCCAAAGCCGAACCTGCGCAGGAATAGCAGCCACGATACGCCCTGCTGCTGATACGGACGCAGCTCCCCCCTGAACCAGGTCGGAGGATCGGCCACAGGCAGCTTATTCACATGCTGAAGCTGTTCCAGCCATTCTGCCAAATGCTCGTTCAGCTCCACCTCGGCCCGCAGATCATGCGAATCCTCGTCTCCGATATCAAGGTCCGCGCCTCCGCGCAAATGCATCTCCAGCACATCGCGGAAGGTCAATCCGTTGCGCTTGCCGACACGCTTCATCCACTGGCGAATTTCCGCGACATCTTGCGGGTCCAGATGCACCCACTCATTGCCTACCTGGAACAGCCGCTTATTCTCTTCCGCCATGCGGAGAAATTCGCCTTCTGTCAATTGAACGTCGCCAAGCGCCAGCTTCCAGTCAAATTGTACGATCTGGTCCAGTCCGAACAATGATTGGGTGGAAGAACCGACAGAAGACTTCATCTTGGCCTTCAGCCTGAGCTTTCTGGAACGTACCGCTTCCCACCATGCAGGCAGAAGTACGGGTATGCCCGCTTCCAGCAGCGCGATGCTGTCATGCTCCAGGAACGTCCATGCCTCTTGCTCAGTAAGCGTCTTCCTGATCTCTCCGGCCTTCTCTTCCAGATGAGCCAGGACGCCTGCCCACTTTACTTCCTCCTTCTCCAGCTTCGCAGCCAGAAAGGGCTTCCACTCCTCCGGCAGTTCGGGAGCTGTCCGGTTACCCGGGGCATCGGATTCAAGCGGCAGCCATTCTCCGCCATCGCGATTCTGCAGCGCAGGGGTAAACCGCCAGCTTCTTCCTTCCGCCGGCTCCGCCAACTGCAGCGCCACGCGGAATGGAAGCATATCCTTCTGGTAGCCGATCGCAACAAGCCATTCCGACTCGTCGGCACCCTTGCGTCTCAAGACGCCTTCGCCCGCAGTTGCTGCAATGGAACGCCAGAGCGCACCGGCTTCCTGATCGCCCTCTAGAATCTCTTCCAACGCTTCGCCAAGCCATCGATGAATCTCGACATCACCGAACCCGGCTGCTTGCTGAAGCGACTGCTCCCACAGCTCTCTGAGCTCGATGCGCTCATCGGGTATGGCTACAGACCATGCTCTGTGCTCCTCCGACCAATTATTCCAGTCCGGCTCATACCAGCCGTTCAGCAGCGCTTCTCTGACTATATTTGCGATTTGCATAATAACGGTCATTCGCGGGGACCAGGAGATACGCAGCAAACGAACGGGCGCAGGCGCAGACAAATAATCGATAGCCAAGAGAGGGGAAAGCTTCAGATACAGCTGAGCGCCGATGCGGTGTTCCTCGATCTTAGCCCCGTACCACGATGCCTTGTGCCACCCGAATAAGAGCGTTCTCTGCTTCCCTTCGGGTATATCCTTCCGTTCCATGCCCGTCAAGAAAATCCCGCTCTCGCCTCGCTCTCCGTTCCACAAACCGTCAATTGTCCATTCTCTCGAGCTGGTCATCGTTCTCATGTGATGATCTTTCCTTTCCACAGCTCTTCCTGCAACGCCCGCAGCCGTTGATTTTTTGTAACCAGCTCTGTCAGGTAGGCGTCCCACTTCGCCGTTTCCTTGATCGATTTGTACAGCTTCTCCAGCTTCTTGAGCTGCTTGACTGCGAGCCGGTAGCCTTGCCTGTTCCGAGAAGCGATCGCGCTGTCTACAGATTGATGATAGAGCGGCAGAAGCACATGCGGCGCCGCCTTCGCAACCTCTCTCATGGCAGCCGCGTCTATCTCCTCAGCCTTCACGCCAAGGAACATTTGCAGATCCGTCCAATCCTCATACCGCTGCAAGCTCAGCCAATGCTCCGACAGCTCCGAATACGAATAGGGAAGCAGATCCGTCATATAGCCGTTCCATTCCGGAAGCTCCGGACGATCCTCGTCCGCCCGGCGGCATAGCGCCATGAAAGGACCGATGTTGCGGGCGTTGCGATTCTGGTATACACGCTCATTGAGGAAGCTCATCCAGCGCTCGACCAAGTCCCATTGTCCCGCTTCCATCCGCTGGGCGACACAAGGATAGATCAGCTTCTGAATGCGCTCAAAAGCTCCTTGAGCAAAATAATGAATCGATTGCTCATCCTCGCCTCTCAAGAAATACAGCATGCCGACAGCGGCATGCAGGAACGAATCATTGCGTTCGCTTGGGGATGGCATGCCTAGCTCTGACAACAACGAATCCAGCTCCCGCTTATGCCAGGCCAGATCGGCTGATAACTTCTCGCAGAAGGCCAAATACATATGCCCCCACTCGAACAACTGGCGATCCGTCATGAGCGCCCGTGCTTTCATGCGCCCTATCAGCTCGTCGCACCACGCTTGTTCTGCATCACTCATCGATGCAGGCTGCAGCTCTCCCGAAAGTGTATGTAGATGCTCGATCCACGGCTCTGCCATTCTCAGGAACGACATCTCATGATAATACCGGCTGAAGCTGTCTACGGTATTGATGGCGCGCTCTGCCTGCTCCAGCACGAACAGAATGGCCGTCGACCAGTGCAGTCGCCTGCGTGATGGTTCCCAATCCTTAGACAATCCCTTCAATCCGGAGAGGACAGGCTGCAGCGCATGGAGCGAGTGACGGCATTTTTTCCATGTGTCCCCGTATTCAGCCTCCATCCAGGCATACCATTCCATCGCCGTTCCATATTCGCCTGGATGACTGTACGAATCTTCCTGAAGCTGGTCGGGGTTGCCCCGCTTAGCCAGTACGCTTGCCGGAACCAATCCAAGCAAGCGGAAATAAGACTGCTCCGCAGCCGAATCGCCTCCAAGGGCTTCTGCGCAATATTGAAAATACACAGCAACCATATGCTTGCAATAACCATTAAATGGACAAGTACACGTACTGTAGCCAAAATGCTCCGCATCCATAACGACAGCATAAAGATCGCTACCCCGTACAATTCCTGTAAGCGTGTCGTGAACGGTTTCCTTTGCGTTCTGGACATGTCCGTCCTTATAGTAACTCCAGCCCCGCTTGATTATTGTGCCGGATACATGGTTGCCAAGCTGCTGCTCGAAGGCAGCGTGCAGCTTCTCATCGAGGCGCATAGGAGTTCTTCACCCGCTTTCTTTCCCGTACAATGCATTCTTACCATTATAACAGAAAAAACGCCATGGCGACGAATGTGTTCCGCCCTATGACGCTTATTCCAAGTACCGTGTGTCCATCTGTTATAACGGCAAACGAACGATTATGGTGAGCTGGTCATGCCCTTCGGCGACAACCGTGGCCTCCCCTTTGTACCGTTCTACAATTCCTTTTACAATGGCCAGTCCCAGCCCCTGGTGCTGATTTTGTTTGGTGGAATAACCCGCCTCGAACAATGGTTTTGCGGCTTGCACCTGGGCTTGATGACAGACGTTCGTCACCATAAATTCAAGCGAATGCTCCGTTTGGTTTCCTACCAGCAGAACATTCCTTTCATCCTCGTCATACTTCAGCACCTCATCAAACGCATTGTCGATCAGATTGCCCAGGATTCGGTTAATGTCTAGCGTCTTGCCGCCCATCCCTTGCAGCCTGAGGCCGTTGAACCGGCATTGGAAGTGGATTCTGTGTCCCTCCGCCTGCGAGATTTTGGAACGGATAAGAGCCGCAATTGCTGGATTGCCGATATTGATAATATCGTTCATGACCTTAATTTCACCGGTCAGCTCTTTCGTATACGCCACTAATTCCTTATGCTTGTTCAGCTCGGCCAGCGAATGAATGGTTTGCACATGATTGATGAAATCATGCCGCTGTGCGCGTATGGAGTGGAACAGGCTGTTAATCTCTTCAGCGTACGTCTCCTGCGTGACAGCAACCGCTTTATCCCGGGATTGCTTGGCATATCTCATGGCAATGATGGCAATAATCAGGCTTGCCAATGTCAATAGCGTAATAATAAGTCCCAGATTCAAAAACTGCTTGTTCAGCTTTTCCTGAATAATGCCATAATCCGAAATGATCGTAAGAACATAGTTATTAAGCGGATTGCCCAGCTCATCCACGACGCTCCTGTCACTGTCGCTTATGGATACGGGAATAAACATTTTAAAAATTTGGCGTCCATCCACCTTGTCCATATCCGTCACGATTGTATTGGAATGATGCGCCTGCTGGACAGACAACACATCGCCGCCGGATTTTATCCCGTATTTGCCGAACAGGAGCGAACGCTGAACGATATGCTCCTTCGTATCGCCTTCCTTATCCGTGGATTGAATGCCCTCCGGGAAAGTTCGAGGATTGAACACCGCAATCTCCAGAAGCGATTCATCCTTGTCCACCAAATCCATCAGCAGCCGCTCCACACCGGCGATCTGCATATAGGTTTCCTGGCTGCTCTTGAAGTCGACGTAAGGATCGATCATATAGTTCGTCGTCCCGTCGTAATAGTAGCCCCACTTGTAAATTTTCTCCTTATCCGTTGAGGAGGTTTCGAACGGACCGCTCCAAAAATTCGTCATTTTCTGGCCCAGCCAATTGCTCGACAATTCTTCCCGTTCGAACAGCTGCTGGAAAATCTCATGCCATGGCTTCCACTGCTTTGTGCTTGTTCCCGGCTGCGTAGGGTCAGAAGATTGATACAGTACAATGTCGTCTTCGGTTCGCTTAAGCAAACTGATATGAGCGATATCGAGCTTCTCGCTTAGCTCCTCAAGCTGGTCGCTTGTCACTTTCTCGATATCCGGATCAAGCGCATATTGTGCAGCTATGGAAGCCGTCCTTAGCTCTCTGCCGATTTGTTCTTCATAGAACTCCGCGCCTTTGCGTGTTTGTTCCACAGATAGCTCGATTTGCTTCGCGAGCCGGAGCATCTCTTGCTTATGGCCGTCTTCCAGCGTTTTTTTCGTCAAGAAGTAATAGACCGTATTGTTTATCAGGATCAACGCGGCGATCACGCTGATTGCCATAAGCCATACATTGCGCTGCATCTGTCCACTCTTGCCCCTTTATGATCATTTTTTGAGCAGCAATCGAACCGCCCACTTGCGCTCCGATCGCTTCCTGTATCGCGGCAAGGCTTTATACAAGCGAAGTCCATCCTGAGCAGCCAGCTTGGAATCCTGGGTCCGGCCCATTTCCTTATAGATCGTCGCCAGTTTGTCGTACGCTTCGCATGAAGATGAATGAATGCTCTGAAAGTCTACCAGATCCTTTAAGGCTTGTTCCGGATTATGCTTCATCCGCGAAGCCGCCAGCCGTAAATAAGGTGCTCCGTACTTAACCTTCGGGTTGATCTTCAACGCTTGTTCGGTATAGGCTTCACCCTTCTCTATGTCTCCTTGATTCAGATAAGAATGTCCCAAGTCATCCCAGTATTCAGCCGATTCCGCCAGCGTTCCTTGAAGCGGCTCAAGCACCGTGGCTGCCTCCCTGAACTTCTTGCTCTCGATAAGCAAGCGTGCCAGCTCATGCTTGGAGGAGACATCGCTTGGGGACGAGGCAATATGCTGCCTCAGCTTGGAGATGCGGCTTCTCCGCTTGAATGGCTTCCACAGGCTTGGCGTAAGGCCAACGAATCTGCGATCCAGCGCATACAGAATAAGGAGCAGTACAATCACTGCTATTATCGGATTTCCCAATAGCCAGCTTAGCCAAAGGAATAGAAATGTAAATTTAATCATGCCATCCTCCACAATACCCAATATTTATGAAATGGTATATAGTCCAATCATATCACAAACGAAGTTCCGATGAGTCCTATGATATGAATTTCTCCCCTTAAACTCCGCATAAAAAAAGCACCCCCTACCCATAATACGCTGAAACGATTTCCAAATTAAAGCGAAGGTGGAAGGACATCCTATGATAGCGCATAACGATGGAAAGCCGGCTTCCGGTGCTGCCAGCAGCGAGCTGGCGCCCGGCGAGACTAAGGAAACGTTAACGAACCGGCAAGGCCATCTCATTACAGACAATCAAAATATCCGCACCGTCGGCAACCGCGGTCCGTCCACTCTGGAAAACTACCATTTCATTGAAAAAATATCGCATTTCGACCGCGAGCGGATTCCGGAGCGTGTCGTGCACGGACGCGGTGCTGGCGCGCACGGTTACTTCGAAGCCTATGGGAAGCTGGGAGACGAGCCGATCTCCAAATATACCCGTGCCAAGCTGTTCCAGGATGCCGGTAAGCGTACACCGGTATTCGTACGGTTCTCGACCGTTATTCATGGCGGGCATTCGCCCGAGACGCTTCGTGATCCGCGAGGCTTTGCCACGAAGTTTTACACCGAAGACGGCAATTGGGATCTCGTCGGCAACAATCTGAAAATCTTTTTTATCCGCGATGCGATGAAATTCCCCGATATGGTGCATGCCTTCAAGCCAGACCCGGTTACGAACGTGCAGAGTATGCAGCGCTTCTTCGACTTCGTGTCGCAATCGCCTGAAGCGACCCATATGATTACCTTCCTGTTCTCTCCATGGGGTATTCCGGCGAACTACCGCCAAATGCAGGGCTCCGGGGTCAATACCTATAAGTGGGTCAACGCTGATGGAAAAGCTGTTATTGTGAAGTATCATTGGGAGCCGCTGCAGGGCATCCGCAATTTGACGCAGAAGGAAGCCGAAGAACTGCAGGCCAAAAACTTTAATCATGCAACTCAGGACCTGTACGAAGCAATTGAACGCGGAGAATATCCTGAATGGGAGCTTCAAGTGCAATGGATGAGCGATGACGAGCACCCGGAGCTGGACTACGATCCTCTGGATGACACCAAGCTATGGGATCCCAAGCAATTCCCGATGCTTCCCGTCGGCAAGATGGTGCTGAACCGCAATCCGGAGAATTACTTCGCCGAGGTGGAACAAGCCGCTTTCGGTACAGGCGTGCTTGTGGACGGCCTGGACTTCTCAGATGATAAGATGCTGCAAGGCCGCACCTTCTCTTATTCGGATACGCAGCGCTACCGGGTAGGCAGCAACTACTTGCAGCTTCCGATCAACGCTCCTAAGAAGCGTGTAGCGACCAATCAGCGCGACGGTCAGATGGCCTTCTATGTCGATGTGGCGCCTGGGCAAAACCCTCATGTCAACTACGAGCCATCTTCGCTTGGCGGACTGGTGGAGGCTGATCGTCCGGGGGCTCCGCATGAACCGGAATATAACGACAAGCTAACCCGCGAACCAATCGACCGGCAAAATAACTTCAAGCAGGCAGGCGACACCTATCGCAGCTTGGAGACGTGGGAGCAGGATGAGCTTATCTCTAACCTGGTGGATGCGCTCAGCACCTGTACGGACCATATTCAGGAGACTATGATCCGTCACTTCACGGAAGCGGATGCCGATTACGGCAAAAGGGTAGCCGACGGATTGAAGTCGGCTAACGGACCCGAAGGCCACATCGGTACTCATCCAGCTAACGAGGGCATGGAATTGTCCGAGGAGCTGGGGCATTCGACTGACGGGTATTGAGGAGAAAAAGATCATTCCATGGCGAGACACACAACTGCGCAAGGAATATTCTTCCGACCGCTGTTGTATCCATATTCCCTGAACAATATTGTAAAGGTTGGAATCCGGATACAAAGGCGTACGCTACCGCTTCTCCAGAACATTCCTTGCTTCGTTCGTTTCGACCCATGAAACAAGATTATCGATCAAAAAAATGAAACCGTTTCTTAGTAAAATGGAAGTCTGATTCCCATTTACGAAAAGAACGGTTTCTTTGTACATTCAACATTCGATGAAGCAACTGGGAGAACATGATCCTCCATTACTTTCACCATGCCAAACCTTCTGAACTGATTGGATCTCCCGGCCCTATCCATCGCCGGTTGAAGAATCGTCTTCGTCCTTCAGGAACAGCTTGCGCTTCCGGGCCGGGATACGGACATTGACGGAGGTCCCTGCACCTCTCACGCTGAATATCGATACACCGTATTGCTCGCCGTATTGCAGCTGAACGCGCTGGTGAATATTGCGAATACCAAAACCCGTCTCGCTTTCATTCGAAACGCTCATAATCTCCGCAATTCGCTCCTGTCTCACGCCCATCCCGTCATCGATCACCCGATAGAGAATGTCGCCGCCATCCAGCTTGGCAACGATGCGGATATGAATCCGGTCACCGCTCCATGCGTGCTTAAGCACATTCTCTACGAATGGCTGCAGAATCAGCTTGATCGTCTCGTATTGCCATACGTTGACGTCCACGTCGAACGTGACCTCAAGCCGGCGCCCATACTTCACCTTCTGGATATCCAGATAAGCGTTCACCTGCTCGACTTCGGATGATACAGGGATAAGCGTTCTGCCGGAATTAAGTGTCAGCCGGTAAAACTTCGCCAGCTCCACAACCATCTTCTGCAGCTTCTCATTCTCACCGAACTTGGCCAGCCGGTTGATAGACGACAACGTGTTGTATAGAAAATGCGGATTGATCTGCGTCTGCAGCATCTCAAGCTCCGCTTCTTTCTTTTGCAATTGGGTCAAATAAACTTTGTTAATGAGCGCTTCGACATCCTCGCCCATTCCGTTAAGCGCCGTGGCGATTTGCGAGAATTCATCCTTCCCCCGATAAGAGATCCGCTTGTGCAAGTCGCCTTCGCGGAACGCATTCAGGACGGAGACAAACTTCGTAATCCGCTTGGAGAAGTAACGCGACATAAAGATGCCCGTGAATGTAAACAAGATAAAGCACAGAATGCATATGATGAGGATGAAAGTTCGAACCCGCTCAGCTTCCTGCTTAATAATCGTCAGCGGTACATAAGCCACGATCGTCCAATCCTGCAAGGGCATATGCTCTTCCAATGTCAAGAACTCACCTGGAGGATGAGACTCCGCCATCGAAGCGAGTGTAATCGGAGCGCGATTACTCGCCTCCTTCGCAACGTGCAGTTGTTCGTCGGAAGCATAAATGATTTTTCCTGCCCTGTCCTTAACAAGCAAGACGGCCCCGTCGCCAAGATTCCGGAAGTAAACGCTTTCGAACAGCTCATCGATGAGCACGCTGAACCTCATAATTCCGATTTCCTTTACGTCTGTTGGAATAGTCAAATCAACGATCCGGCGAATCATCGAGATGCGATTGTGTTTTTCGTCATCTTCGACCTGCTTCCACAACATCGTGACGCCATATTCCTCTTTGGGAAGCTGATAATACCAAGGTTGGCGCTGAACACGGTCAATCTGGAAAATATTGATTGAATTTTCATTTGCAAATGAATCTTGCTGGCCGTAATTAAAATACCGTTCATCTATCGTATTGTTTTTCATATAAATAAAAAGTCTCAGGTTGATACCGATAGACTTCGCAGCGCTATCTAATTTGGGCAATAGTGTAAGTTCCATTCGCGAGTGTTTTTCTCTGCTATCCGTCAAATCCAACATAAGATTCTCGACGAACTTATCATCGTCGTACAGAGTTGAGGAGATGCGAATAATATCATCCGTTTTATACGTGACATTATCCCGGATTTGAATCAATGTATTTTTTATATTCGTACTGGTCTGCTTTCGCATAGAGGAATCATACATAGAGTGGGAGACGTAACCGTTCACCGTGATGAGAATAATAATAAATATAAGGTAAGAGAGCATGAGCTTATAGCCGATTGGCATATATCCCAGGCGTTTTCGTTTCTCCCAGACCGATTTCATCTTTCCCTCCATAAGCTACTGCTCTCTTTTGCGATACTCAAGCGGTGTCATGCCAAACTTCTCTTTGAATTGCCTGCTGAAATACGGTAGATAGCGATAGCCTACCTGATCCGCAATTTCGTAGATTTTCATACCCGGCGTCTTGAGCAGCTCACAAGCCCGCTCCATACGCAGTTGAACCAGTAGCTCATTGAAGGTATGCCCTGACTTTTCTTTTATGAGAAAGCCCAGATAGCTTGGCGAGAATGAGAAATGCTGTGCGATGTCCTTCAGCGTAATGTTCTCGCTCATCCTGTCCTTGATCGTCTTCATGACGTTGCGGATAAACTTGCTGTCCTTCGTACTGTTCTTGTGATGCAGCTTCTCCGATATCTCAAATACGCGGTAAAGCAGCCATCTGCGAATATCATTAACCGTCTCGAATTGAAGCAAAATATCCAGATTGCGGATATCGATGCCGAGCAGCTCGAACAAATCCTCGTTCATGGCGCTGAGATGCTGATCCAGCTTCCATATAATATAATTGGTCAGGTTATGAACCGTAAATTTGGAGCGCAAGCTCGTCAATGATCGGAACAAGCCTTCGAACTCATCATAGATATGGACAAGCTCGTAATCTTTAACCGCTTTCATCAAAGCGTTCATATGAGCGTCCAGCATGCGGGAATCGAGCATACCCGGCTCTGCACTTACTTCCTCGTAATTAATAATGCCGCCTTTTCCGAGGAACATCTTGCCTTCGACGGCCTGAATTGCTTGAGCATACGATTCGTGAAGCCTTTCCGGCGCATGTACCGGAGCGCCAAGACCGGTCGTCACGGTAATGTTCAATCGGCGCTGGGCCGTATTGAGCAACTTGGCAATTCTGGCCTCGATCCCATCAGCCTCCAGCAGCAAAGCGATCCGCTGGGAATTCAGCTTGCAGTACGGAATAATCCCTCCTGCGCTTACCACTTCATGAAGCTGCTTCATGAACACTTTGGACACTTCCAGGCGGGAATGAGCATTATCCTCTGTTCTGGAGAGCAGATCCAGCTCCATCACCGCCACTCGAACCGGCCATTTCAAGCGGTGCAGCTCATGCGTCTTCGTCAATTTAGTCATAAACTCGCGATCCGATGTATCCTCCCCTTCGAAAAGGCGCAGTAGCAGCTCGCTTTTGGCTATCGGGATCATATTCTGGTACGCTTCTTCGACCTCGCGATGCTTCAGCTCCTCATCCAGGTCGCGCTTCACCTTCATTAGCGATGCAATCAGCTCGTTGTCGTCCATCGGTTTCAGCACATAATTGTAAGCCTTGAGAGACAGGGCTTGCTGCACATAGCTGAATTCCTGAAATCCGCTCACAAAGATGATCCGAATGTTAGGCTTCCGCTGCAGCGCGATGCGGGCCAGCTCGAGTCCAGACATATACGGCATATTCACATCACTTACGAGTATATCAATGACATGCTGATCCAGCACCTCGCAGGCGGACAGCGCATTGTTGACTGAGCCCTTGACCTCCATGCCCAGCTCCGTCCAAGGAATAAATTGCTTCATTCCTTCCAAATCCAGTTCTTCATCATCTACCAACAGCACATTGTACATCGTCTCTTCCCCCCATGAAGCATCAATGCTGAATGTAAGTTGCTATTCGTTATTCAGAACTTTCACATTTTCTTGCCATCTCCTCGTAATGTAATTCAAATATTGCTGGAATCCTGCGTCCATGGAAGCACGATGCGCATCGTCCAGTATGGACAGCACTTCCTCGTCGGTTTTGCCAAATAACGCATCCTTGCGCGCGTCAAGCCATATATCTTTGAGCTTGTTCATCGTTTTGCCTTCATCCGAATTTGGAGCCGGCTGTACATTAATAAATTCCGTCGCGTCTCCTTGCGATTTCCAGGTTATTTTCCGCTGCCAATACGTCGACCAGTTCTGCTGCTCCTCTGGCAACGTCTGCTCATATTCACTTTTTGTTTTATCCAAATAAACGGTATTGCCAACCCATATCATGTCACCAGAAATCGCCTGTATTTCCGCGAGCTCCTTCGGATCGGTTCCGTAGCGGGCTGTAAAGTTAGGCGTGATGCCATCTTCTCTAAAGCCATTCCAATAGCCGCCTGGTCCCGGTGGTCCCCACATTTGGACAGCCGAGCCTTCCGGACTCGTCATCCAGTCCAACATGGCGAAGATCCCTTCCGGGTTTCTGGCGGCCGTCGTAATCGTTGCGACGTTCCAGCCCAGGAGGTTGTACGTGCCTGGGTAGATCTTGGAGCGGTCCAGTCCCTGCTTGTAGATCGGCTCGATGAACATATATCCGTCATCGGGGTTGATCTTGCGCAGCTCCGCGTCCCCTACCATCCCATTAATCATCGGATTTGCGCTGGCATAGACAGCCACTCTGCCCTGCATCAGCTTCTCGTTCACCTGATCCTCCGTCTGGGTCATCGCATCGGCAGGAATCAGGCCTTCTCGCATCAGCCTCGCCACATACACAGCCGATTCGCGGAACGCCGTGTCCTTATAGATAGACGTCATCCGGTCGCCTTCCGTTACAGCGTACAGCCTTGTAAAACCTAAATTATTTTCCTTGAAGGCTGAAAAAAGCTGGTCAATGCCATGCCCTTCCATGGTCTGCCCCGTCTCGAACGGAACGATGTTCGGATAATGTTCCTTCACCAAAAGCAAATACTGATACAAATCTTCCGTCGTATCTAATGGCGGGAATCCCAACTCGCGATGTATTTTTTTATTGATCACGTATCCTGCATTGCCGTAAGGCTGGCTTGTATAGTAGTTCGGAAAATAATAAATTTTGTCGTCCGGCGAACGAAGCATATCCAATACTTTTTCTCCGGCCCAGCGCTTCAAGTTCGGATACTTGTCGATATACGCATCCAGCGGCACAAGCAAGCCCGCTTCTCTCATCTGCTCCAGATCGTAATCCCGGTCGCCCCATACAATATCCGGCAAGTTGTTGCCGGCAATCATTTTCTGAAGCTTCTGCTTTGCCTTTCCGTCCGAACTGATTGGCGCAATATGAATATTGAATTGATCCCTAATCCACTTGGATGCGGGATCGGCTCCCCATACGGGCATGGAATAATAGCTGTAGTGGCCGTAGAACGTAATATCCAGCCTCTCCTTGCCCAAGACGTACAAGCCGTTGACATACAGCCCGCTATTATCCATTGGCGTATGATCGACCTTATCTGATTCTTTCACCGTCCCTGCATTGCTGCAGCCCCAGATCAAACTTAAAGCCAAAGCTGTAAGCAGAAGTCGCATGAACATTTCTCTCTTCTTGTTCACTGACCATGTGCCCCCTTGAAAGAATGGTAATTTCGACTGTTAATAGTCTAATGATACCAAAAACACCACTAACAATATATAGAAAAGATGATTATAAATGAATGCAGAGACATCCCAACGGGTTCACTGAACCTGTTGGGATGCTTCGTCTTGCTTTGCGGGATTAGTTAAGTCCCAGAATCTTACGTTTTTCTTGCCATTGGCCTGAGCGCCATTCCAGCAATTTGCCGTATCCAATCGCTTGCGCATCAGCTTCAGCCTTGTCAAGAATACGGTCGACTTCTTCTGCACTCTTCGCTTGCGAAGAATCAGCAAGTACTTGCAGGAACATATCGGCTACCAGCTGTTGGATGTCGGCTTCTTCAGTCTCGGCAGCAGGAGTCAAGTTTTTAAACTCTGTTGTATCGATTCCCGTCGGCCAGGTCACTTCGCGTTGGTAGCGTGCTTGCCAGTTTTGTTTTTCTGTTGGCTGGGACAACTCATATTTATTTTTCGCAGGGTCGATGTAAGCCGAGTTGCCAACGATCATCATAGGGAGATTGTCTGTTTGGATTTGAGCAACTTCGTTTTTGTCGTACTCGGCTGTGAAGTTCGGCAGTCCTTCGCCGTCAAATCCATTCCAGTTCTTTCCTTCAGGTCCAAAGTATTGAAGGTTCATACCTTCAGGACCAGTATACCAATCCAGGAATGCGAAGATTTTTTCCGGGTCTTTTGCATTCTTTGTAATAACAACTACGTTCCAGCCAAGCTTGTCATAACCGCCTGGATGAATTTTGTTTTTGTCCAGACCATCTTTGTGGAATGGCCAGGTTACGAAGTATCCATCCTCTGGATTTGTGCTCGTAATGTGAAGATTAGCTTGGTTTGCAAAGTTCGTTACGTCCGCGCTGGCATAGACAGCTACGCGGTTATTCATCAACTTCTCTTTAATGTTATCGTCGGTTTGAGTGAAAGCATCTTGTGTGATCAATTTTTCAGTATATAATTTAGAAACAAACTTTTGCGATTCGCGGAAAGCAGGCTCCGTGAAGATCGATGTCAGCTTGTCACCGTTAGGCACAGCAAGAAGCTGGCTGCCTAATGAATCGTATAATGCGCCTTCTTTAAATGCCGTATACAATAGGGCTACGCCTTGACCGTCTTGTGCACGGCCTGTTTCAAATGGAATAACTTCGGAGCCATATTTCTCTTTAACTTTGACGAGATAGTTATACAAATCATCTGTTGTTTCCAGCTTCGGCTCGCCAAGCTCTCTGTAGATTTTCTTGTTGATGGCATAGCCCGCCGTATTGGTCGATTGGTTCGTATACCAGTTCGGGAACTTATACAGCTTGCCGTCCTTGGAACGAAGAAGCTCGATTCTCTCATCACCAAGCCATTTTTTCAAATTCGGATACTTATCCAAATAGTCGTCGAATGCAACCAGCTGTCCGTTTTGTTCCATACGGTCCATATCCGCATGGAAGCGATCCATCCAGATGACATCAGGAAGATTGCCGCCCGTCATCATCGTAGTCATCATTTCATTATTGCTGCCATTCGCTTGAATCGCTTTGATGTTCAGTTGTTTGTTTTCTTTCAACCATTTTGTTACCGGATATTCGTCCATACCCAGGTAGTTGGCCCAGCCGTAGTGAAAGAACAATGAAAATTCGAGCGGTTCAGAACCGAACTCCCAAGCGCCATTAGCGACTGGAGTGTCCGTTTCGCCACCAGTTCCATTTGTGGCTGCAGGTGATGGCGAAGGTTTCGTATTGCCAGGTTCAGACTTGCTGCAAGCTGCCAGTATCGTCGTCAGCAGCAGAACAGCTGACACAACGAGCAGCAGCGACTTGCTTCTCTTCATAGATATTCCCCTCTCAATTTGTAGTGTATATGTCCAAAGCGAAAATCGCCTTAAACCGAAAGTAACTAGCTGATTGCTACTCCTTCAAGGAACCTACCAATACACCTTTCACGAAATACTTTTGTACGAAAGGATAAACAATGATGATAGGAAGTGTTACAACCATCATCGTTGCGCTAGTAAGCGACTTGGGCGTAAATGTTCTGACACTATTGATTTTTGAAATAACATCATTCGGCAATCCGGACAATTCAATGATGTTGGAATTGAGCAATCTGCGAAGTATCGTCTGTACAGGCAATAAGTCCGGATTCGTTATATAGATACTAGGCACGAACCAGTCGTTCCAATGTGCGATAGCCGTGAATAAGCCAAGCGTTGCAATAACGGGTCCCGATAACGGTAAAATGATTTTGAAGAAAATCCCCCACATGCTGCATCCGTCAACTTGCGCTGATTCCTCAAGACCAACCGGTAAACCTTTGAAAAAAGTTCTAAAAATAATCATGTTCCATACGCTGATCAAACCTGGAATGATGAATACCAGGAAATTGTCCATCAACCCAAGAGAACGAATCAGCAAAAAGTTTGGGATCAATCCGCCGCCAAAGTACATCGTGAAGACAAAAAATACCATATAGAACTTTCGGCCCATCAAATAAGATCTGGTCATGCCATAGGCAAGGAGCGCTGTCAAGAACGTAGCGGATATAGTCCCTACGATGGTCCGATAGAAGGAAATGAGGAATCCATTTATGATCTTGTTATCTTTAAAGACAACATCGTAATTGTCCCACGTGAAACTCCTTGGCCAAAAGGTTACTCCGCCTCTCGAAGTATCCATCCCTTCGTTGAAAGATATAACAAGCGCGTTCCAGAACGGATACAAGGCTGAAAATGTAAGCAGTGCAAGGAAAATATAAATAACGTATAGTAATATCCGGTCGCCAAAACTGACTCGTTTTAATCGCATGGCTTGTCGACCCCCCGATAATCTGATAAGTGAATTACCATAGGCTGTTTCCTGCTCTTCTTGCCAGGTAATTAGCCATAGTCAGCAAGCCGATACTAATGACCGCCTTGAACAACCCGATGGCGACAGCAAAAGAATACCGTTGATTCTGTAATCCAATCCGGAATACGTATACATCAAGTACATCGGATACAGGTCTAAGTATCGGGTTGGAAGCAAGAATGAGAATATCCTCGAAGCCCGCATTCAACAGACTGCCCATTGCCAAAATCATAAAGATGATAATAACTGGCATAATGCTTGGAATCGTAATATGGAAGATTTGCTTCAGCTTGCTTGCTCCGTCAATTTCTGCTGCCTCATACATATGGGGATCGACTCCGGCAATTGCCGCAAGATATACAATGGATGCAAAACCGATTTCCTTCCATACATTGGTGGAAATTAGAATGGTCCAGAAATATTCTTTCATCGAAAGGAAGTTTATCGGCTCATCGATGGCGCCAATGCCTTTCAAGAGAATATTGATACTGCCATTATCCGTAGATAACAGCGACATCACTAGACCGCCTACGATAACCCACGACATGAAGTGCGGCAAATACGTAATGGTTTGCACGATCCGCTTAAACGCCATATGACGAACCTCGTTCAACATAAGCGCTAAAATGATCGGTGCCGGAAAGCCGATAAAAAATTTCAATAAGCTGATCACAATCGTATTTCGCATAATCTGCGCAAAATTAGGTGCATTGAAAAATGCTTCAAAATGCTTTAAACCGACCCAAGGGTTCTCGAATATCCGATGCGCAGTGAACACGTTATAATCCATGAATGCAGTCAGAACGCCATACATCGGTATATAGGAGAATACGAAAACTAATAAAATCCCCGGGATAACCATCAACTGAACGTCGATCTGCTTCCAAAAGCGGCGTAAAGGATTCATCTTTTTTGCCGGTCTCAGCCCTGGCGAAGACGAAGGGTATGGCTTGTTCGTCGTTGTCTCCGACATAATATCCTCCTCTGGAATGTAGTGGTGGAAGGCGATTGCTTCCTTCCGGCTTATGTACATTCTACCGCCGGCCCGAGAGAGAAACGATATAAGAGGAGCGCGATTTTTTGCACTACAGAAGTTACTTTTTTTTCGAAAAATGATAGAAAAACAAGGTCGGCTAGTGTAAGTAGTGGAAATTGTTAAAAAGGCGAGTTCAGGTGGGATGGCTTGTTATCAAAGTCGTGAATTCGATTAAATTCGAGCTAAAATGCATAAAAAAAGACAGCATATCGCTATGCTGTCAACAATCCTGTAAAACTAGTACTAGCCGTAATCGCATTCCCTTCTGCTAACGACGTTTATGTTATAATAAATATAGTACAAGCTAGCGAGGTGAAGCCGATGAAATGGGGAGATATTACCGAATTGCATCCCCGTCGTTTTGTCTTGGTGGAGGCGATTAAAGCGAGCTCCACTAATCGTGTGCGTCATTTAGAGGATATGGCTGTTATACAAGAATACGACAATCCGCAAGAGGCATGGGATGGGTATAAGCAATTGCACAAGCTTCATCCGACACGCGAACTTTACGTATTCCACACTAGCAGAAACGACGTAGAGGTTGTAGAAGAATTCTTCTCGGGCGTAAGGCAGCGCACATGAAGATTGAACTCCAACACGGCCTGCCCCTTATCTCCTTAACTTTAACTTACAACAGCCAATCCATTATTCTGCCTAACGTCTTATTTGATACGGGATGTGCCGCAACCGTTTTTGACACCGATTCGCTTGCCGATATTGGTATATTGATTTTATCAATGGCAGAGCCAAGCGAATGTATGGTGTAGGCGGAACAAGCGAAATTTGCTATGAACAGAGCATCCCTAATCTTCAAATTGAGCACTTTACTTTAAATGATTTTCCTGTCCAACTCGGATCCATACAGGAGCCCTATGGTTTTGACGGCATATTAGGCATAGATTTTATGGTCCAGACCAAATGTAAAGTCGACTTCGATACCATGAAAATTCACTTTCCTCATTCATTTTGAACTCCTCCAGCAACCGCATGACCAACCTGATATGTTCTCAAGCACGCAAAAAAAGACAGCATATCGCTATGCTGTCTCCAATACAATCCTATAGTTAGCATGTAGAAAGGGCATATGCCCTGACAAACGAGAATGGAGAGACCTTAATATGTTAAATTTGTAACTCCCCAAGCTTAATCAGCTCGACAACCGCTTGCGAACGACCTTTGACATTCAATTTTTGCATAACATTCGAAATATGGTTGCGAACGGTTTTCTCGCTGATGAATAATTGCTGCGCGATATCTCTTGTCGTTTTGTCCTGCACCAACAGCTCGAATACCTCTCGTTCACGATGTGTCAATAAAAACTTGCTCTTATGGTCGCTTCCCTTCAAGATTTGTCACCCCTCCTTGCTCGGGTTTTTATGGGTATAACAAGGGCAAGGGATACAGTCAACTTATCATATGAAGGGGGTGTAGCGATGGTGCTGTATATGAGCAAAATGGGCGCAATAGAACTCCGGATTACGCCATCTCGGCGTGAACGATCAGCCGGTGCGTCGGATCAACGACAGGATCACATGTAATCAACGTCAATCTGCGGTCCTTCTTATTATAATTGAGGACGGATACATCCGTCGGCTCCACGATCGAGGTACCAGTCACCACATACGTATAGGTCTCGCCTTTGGTCTCTACAACAATCTTGTCGCCTTTCTTCACCTCGTTAAGACGGTTGAACAGCTTGCCCTTCGCTCTCATGCGATGCGCGGCAATTGCTGCATTGCCGACCTCGCCGATCGGGGCCGTCTCCTTCAGATGCGCGGCGGCGTATTTCATATTTTTTTGCGTGGCACCCTCCAGCACCGGAAGGTTCACCTTAATGCTAGGTATCCGAATAGTGGCGATGGCATTAAGCTTCGGAGGCTCCTGGGAAGGGGCTGTCGTATCCGACGGTTCCGCTGTTTCATCAGCATCGGAGGTTGCACCAGCCGACACAGACTCCGCCTCGGCGAACAAGGTCGAAAGCCGGTCATACTGATTCAGAGCTTCCTGCTGCGCCTGCTCGTCATCCACGCTTACTTCCCACTGCGCCATCAGCTTCTCCTGCTGCCTGTCATCGAGCCATGCGCTGGCCCGGGGATATACAATAATAAGCAGACCGATGATAATAAGTCCGTATGATAGCAGTCGCTTCATGACATGCCTCCCGTCTCCACCGGCTTATGCCCGGCAAATACCCACCTCTTGCTTCCGTAGAAGTTCAGCGCTACAACCAGCACCGTTACAATTACTTTGCCGATCAGCTCATGCAGGCCGATCCATTCCGTCGCGACCACAAGCAGCAGCAGGGAAGCTCCCAGCATACAGAGATTCCATAGAAGGAACCGCATGATCCGTCTCGCCCCGCCTTGCTTTCCGTTAGCCGCTGCCTCATCTCGGAATGTAAAAACGCTGTTCATTACATAACTATTCAGCATACCTGCTGCATAAGCCGCAATCTGTGCGATCGAATAATGCGTCTGTACAACAATCAGCAGTGTGAACACACCCATATCAATAAGCGTATTCAAACCGCCGATTACGCTGAACGTAAGAAATTGCTTGATGGAACGCTTTCTGGCCTGATCAGACATACTGCTTGGCACGCTCCGCATCGCCTTTGACGCTCATTTCTTCCGCCGTTTGCTCCGGGTAGCCCTGCACTTCCCTTACGATATAAAGCGGGCGGTTTTTGGACTCGTCATAGATACGACCGATATACTCCCCGATTACACCCAGCAGGAGCAGAATGATGCCATTGAAGAGCAGATTCAGCGCTACAATCGTCGTCCATCCCGTCTCTGTCGTTTCCGTGAACAGACGCTGATATAAGACAACTAGCAAATAGAAGAAGCTGCCAATCGACAGGAAAAATCCTAGATAAGTAGCAATCTTAAGCGGCTTGTAAGAGAAGCTCGTAATACCGTCGAGCGCAAAGCTGATCATTTTTTTCAGCGGATACTTCGTTTCTCCCGCGAACCGCTCCTCGCGCACATACTCGACGCTCGTCTGCTTGAAGCCAATCCAGCTGATCAAACCCCGGACAAAGCGATTTTTCTCCTTCAAGCCGCGCAGCACATCGCATACTTTGCGATCGATGAGTCTGAAGTCGCCTGTATCAAGCGGAATGTCGACATTCGTCATGCTGCGCAGGAGCCTGTAGAAGCCAAGCGCGGTCAGCTTCTTGAACAGCGTCTCCCCCTTGCGCTTCAGCCTGCGGCCGTACACCACCTCGTAGCCTTCCTTCCACTTCACGATCATGTCCAGAATTACTTCAGGCGGGTCCTGCAAGTCCGCATCGATGACAACAATCGCATCGCCCTTCGCATAATCCATGCCGGCCGTAATCGCGATTTGATGCCCGAAGTTTCGAGAGAAGTCAATCAGCCTTACGTTCTGGTCGTTCGCACTGAACGATTTCACCAGCTCGACAGAACGATCTTTGCTGCCGTCATTGACGAAGATCAGCTCGTATCTGCCGTCCGCCCGGTCCATTACTTCCTTCAACCTGCCATACGTATGCTCGATTACTTCTTCCTCGTTGTACATTGGCACAATAACGCTATACCTGACCTTGTTTTCCATGACGATGCTCCTCATCTATTCTCCATATTAAAATACCCAGCTAGGGAACCAGCGCAGCAGATCAATGTACCATTTCGGCACAGTCAAGCCAGACAACGCGGGGTAATATATTACAAACAAGATTGCCGCGGCAATCGCAAATCCGTTGCGAATCTTCCTGACCTTCGGATTCCGCTCCTCCGCCAATTGAAACAAGTAAACAATGCTCAAGATCACGAACGGCACCATCGCGAAGTAATGATACAGGAACGTCTCGCGCGGTACGAGCATCCACGGCACATATTGCGCCAAGAAGGCGATCCACAGCATATAGACATGCTTGTCGCGCCGTTTGATGCTGATCCACATCGTCGCCAGCATCGCCGCAATGCCTGTCCACCAGATGAGCGGATTGCCCATTGCGACAATCGTCGACTTCATCCCCGCTGCCAGCTCGCCCCCGGAATAATACCAGACCGGACGCTTCATGAACGGCCACTCCCACCAGGAGGAGGAGAAGGGATGAGACGATACGAGATGGCTATGGTAGCTGTACATATGCACTTGATAATCAATGAGCGACTTCAGCGTATAGCCTTCGCTCATCACGGTTAGTATCGGAATGTAAGAGAGCGCATAGATACCGGCTGGTATCGCGATATAGAAGACCAGGCAAGCAGCCAGCGTCAGCACTGTATAGGACGGAAATACCGATACTATTCGCCGGAGTGCATACGAATCAAACGCTGCCGCAGCATCATCCTGCCGCCGAAGCATACGCTTCGCCGCCGCATATTCCTTATACCGTTCCCATAGCGATATGCCGAGCATAACAGCCAGGCCTGCACCGCCGTATAGAACGATCCACTTCGATGCAACGCCGAGCCCGAAGAACAATCCGGCCAGACCCAGCGGCACCAGCGTCGCAAGCAGCTTCGTGCGATAGAAGCTGAGCGCCAAATATTTGTTCATAAAGTGGAACATCAACATAATGAAGAACACACCGTATACATCGATCGTCGCAATTCTCGTCTGCGTGAAATGCATGAAGTCCGCAGCCAGCAGGCCAGCCGCAAGCGCAGCATAAGCCGTACGGCCGAACAATCGCTTGGCTGTCATATAGATAATAGGAACCATCGCGATCCCGATTAGCGTTCCTGCGATCCGCCATCCGAACGGATTAAGGCCGAACAGCTTGATGCCAAGCGCAATGATGATTTTGCCCAGCGGCGGATGGGTATTCTCGTAAGCGACGATGCCTTCAAGATTCTCATATGCCGTTCTGGCATGGTAGATCTCGTCGAAATAGCTGCCCTTCATATAATTATGCCCATATATCATCAAGTCTTGCTCGTCGAATAGCTGATCTACGCTGCCTCGCCTTGGCTCCCCTGCCTTCTCATCATGAATGGCGGCAATCGGAAGCGGTTCTTTGCTTCCCGCTTCATAGATTCCCATCTCATGCAAGGAGAAGCCAGGCGTTGTAACGGTCAGCTTCACATAACGGGCGTTCAGATCCACCGTCTGGCTGCGCCATGCGAATACCGCTACGTGATTGTTGTCCACTTCAACCGGATTCGTCCACTCCTCCGGCTGGAGGCCGAACTCCAGACGGAACTTGCCTGTGCCGACCCCGCCGAACGTTGTAACCCGCTCCAGATGCTTCTCTTCACCCAAATCAATATAGAAGCTTTGCGTCGTGCTTGACGGCTGCCAAGGCGTCTCCGGCCCCTTCAAGGAGCCGAGTCCGATGAGCGCGACTAGCGCGTAGACGGCCGTCAGGCCGCCCATCCAAATCCAGTCCTTGCGCGTCAGGAGCCGCTTAGTCCTGTCACCCGGCACCGTATCTTGTGTCACACTCGACAGTAGATGCTGATCCGCTTCCTTCTTGTCGTTCAACGTCACCGGCACGATCCCAAGCGTGCGTCCGCGCTTGTAATGATCATAGCCCGCATACAGCATATAAAGCAGCAAGCCGATATTGCTAATCGCAACCAGCAGGACAACACCATCCATGACGACATTGGTGGTCGTCTTGCTGTATTCCAGCACATAGCTCATATTGAAGAAATTCGTAATCGTAAATCCGTAGAATACATGCAGCATTCTCCGGTCCCGCATTTGAATAAAGGCAAACAAGCTCAGCAGCAGAATCGGGAACATATATCGCTCATGCATCTTCGTTACAAGAATGAACACAACGGCGATCAATGCCATCGCGATAAAGAAGCTGCGATCCTCTCCCTCTCGCCGCTTGCCTGTCAGACTGAACCAGACGGCCAGCCCCACCGCAACGAGAATAAAGAAATTACCCCAATGCTGATAGCTTAGGAACAGCCAGTTCTCCGTAAGCGGCTTCCAGTTCGCTCCGAACAATGCATATAGATTAAAGGCATTCAACGTCGCGTACGGATAGGAGGACAACGTGCCCCTGTACAACTCATACAAAGCTTTAAGCCCGCCGCTCGACCAGAAGAATGGCAAAGCAAGCAGAATAAATGTGCCAAACCCGTAATAAGCGGTGACCGCAACGTTCTTCCATTTCTTCCGCGCCACCAGAGCAAGCAGCAGCACCGGCATAAAGATGAAAGCCTGCGGCTTGATCAGCGCAGCGATTGCATACCAGACAGCAGCTTTGCCGAACCGGTTCTCCGAGATGCCTAGCAGCGATAGAGAAAGCACCAGCGCAAATACCGAATCCACTTGCCCCCATGCGGCTGAATCCAGAATGACCGCCGGATTGAACAGCCACAGCATGGATAGACCCAGTGCGACTGGCGCGCCCAGCTTCTTCGCTGCTAACCGGAAGATAACAGCCGCCGCGCCCAGATCCGCTGCAATGGCGGGAAGCTTGTACAGCAGCATTGCCGCTGATTCGCCCGTAATGCCAAGCCAGCTCTTGATATGACCCAGTGCAAACAACACATAGATGTAGCCTGGCGGATAATCGACGAACATCTCCGTATGATAGAAGCCCGCCAGCCCTTCGCGAACCGCCTGGTCAGACCAGAACATGAACAGGGCGATATCGTTGGCGTATCCTTCGTGGCTTACAGCCAGTACGATACGCAGTGCCAATGCCGCGGCGAAGGATACCGCCAGCAGAACAGACACGCTGCTCCGGCGCTGCTCCAGCCACTGCCGGTCGCGGAACAGCTTCACGGTCACGAATGCGAGCAGCAGAGCAAATAATGCAGAATAGATCATCGTGCCCAGAATAGATACTTTCTGCGGCGCCTCCGTCTCCCCGGCTACCGAAGAAGTCTGCTCCAGCGAGAAGACCTCCGCGCCATCCGGCGCTCCCGATACCTTCTCGACCTTGAGCTGGTCAAACCAGACTTTGCCTGAATTAATGCTCCCATATCCCCCGAGGCTTCCTCCGACAAGTATCTCCTTTTGGTTCTTGGCCGTCTTGCCGTAAAACTCCAAGTAAGCCCATGTCTCGTTCGTATCGCGGAATTCGGGATAATGCACCGCAACGCCCTCGACATACAGATGGGCACCCGCACCTTGGCTGCCGATCCCTTCCGTCCTCACATAACCGGAAATCCGGTATGTGGCATTGGACTTAACCTTTACCAGCTGCAGCAGACGCGCATGATTATCCCCGCTGCTATGTATATAGGCAGACTGTTTCCCTGAATATGACATATTCCGATCGACCCCGTACTGCGTAACTCCACTGTCGTCGATCCATGCTTCAGTCATCCATCCATCCGGCATGTCGCTGGCTGCCGCTTCAAAATCGCCATTCATTAGCAAGTTGCCTTCTGCGTTCGCCGCAATGCCGGGTATCAGCATGAAGAGCAGGAGCATGATAGCGATTATTCGGGAAAAGCCATTGCTCATCTTCATCACGATTCCTTTCCTCAACCATACGTTACCTAATAATTATACAAACACATAACCACTTTATCGAATGCATCTTGCGAGGTCAATGAAAATAGCAAAAAATACGTGGTTTTGGTTGCGACTGGATGCCAATCTAGTACAGGTTGCGAGAAAGTTGAATATGGTAATAGAAGCGCTGCACGAAATAGGTGCAGAATTTGCCGTACAGGAGGAGAATGTTTGTGCATAAACTCATTATACCGGGAACCAATCATCCCATTTATGTCAATCCGAGAGACTTGAAGGGTGCAAGCCTTATGCGCTACAAGGGCATGACGCAGCCGCGCATTGTCCATTGGTGGAGAACGATGACGCAGAAGTTTGGTCCTAGTCTCGTCATTGACGCTGGTGTCAATTACGGAGAGATTGTCCTCTCGACCGCTTACGACAGCCAAGCATCCGTTACCGTCATTGATGCCAACGAAGTGCTTCGCCCTTACCTTACGAGATCCATTGAGGAGCATCCGAACGGGAGCCAGTTCCGCATCGTCAACGCCATTGCATCCGACCAGCTTCAGTCCTCCGTCACGTTCTACGTCGACAAGGTGCGCTCCGGCAATTCATCGGCCTTCCATCTGGGCGAGCGGGCTTTCCGCGAAATTACCATTCCCAGCGTAACCGTCGACAGCCTGTTCGATGATCGGACCATACAGGACGACACGCTCCTGTTCAAGCTTGATGTAGAAGGCTACGAATGGAACGTCCTGCGCGGCATGAGCCGTATCCTCAAGGAAACCAAAGAAGTTGCGGGCATCATTGAATTCAACATGAGTTATATGGAGAAAAAAGGCGTCGACCTGCGCTCGTTCGTATCTTTCCTATCTGAGAACTTCCTGCTCTTCGCGCCTGGCAACCGAGGCGCGCTAACGGAAATTAAAGCGCCCTATTATGAATCAGCGCTTCAATACTTCGCGCGAGACAAAGACTGCAATGACTTGATCCTCCTGACCAACTTAGACCAGCTTGCCAAGCTGAAGAGCTGACAAGTTGACGTATAGGCAAAGGGCCGCTCCTCCCTGGCAGATTACTGCCGGAGAAGCGGCCCTCTTCCCGTTACAACATCGCTTTGATCATGCTGACGAACTCCTCCGCACGCCTATCATTCGTATGGTTCTCATGAATAAAAGAATAACCCGCATCCGTCAGACGCTGCCTCTCCTCCGTCTCGCTCGCATAATGGAGCGCCTTGCCCAGCAAATTGCCTCTGTCACAGGCGATGTAATTGGCTCCGTCCCGGAAGCCGAGCTCTTCAATATCAGGATTAGGCTCCGCCAGCATAAGCGAACGGCAGCCCGGAATTTCAAAAAACTTGGCGACCGGAATTTGCAGCACGCTGCCGCATGTGAAAGACATGAGAGAGCGGTTCAGCGCGGCGGCATACGCCTCCTTCACGAACAAGCCTGGCCGGTCTGGCGTCCGGTGCCCGGGATGCTTGAAATGCTTAAACCCTTCTATTCCGTTCATCTTCTTCAAGACGGCATGACGGAACGGATACTTGTTGTCCATCAGTCCCATCAAGGAATATTTGATATCCTTCTCCAGCCCGTAATCCCGGATCAGCTCCGGGTTGACGCCGAACGGAAGCCAGCGGAACCGTGGAGCGCACTCCGGGAATGCCTTCAGGAAGGGATATTTGCTAGCGGAGAAAATCAGATCGGGACGAGCGGTTTCGTGGAAATAGTTATTCCGTTTTTCTGGCTCGAAGTGAACGTCGAGCACGTAGCAGCCCTTCAAGATGTTGACTTTATCCAGATTCGTAATATGAGGCGCGAACGCATTGCGCCATTCAAAATCATAGTGGAAAATAAAATCCGGCTCAAAATCGATTTTGGCGAGAATGTCGAGAATATTCCCGTCCTTCGTCCAATACCGAACCTCGGCGACCCTTTCGATTGCCGATAACATATCAAATTTATGCTGATGCTTGGGCATGGCTTCCGCAAACCGCTTGACCAGCATTAATATTTTCAACGGCCTCTCCACGGATCAGCCTCCTTGTCGACTATTGATTCTCAAGCCATTGCTCTGGAGGCACATCCCGCAATCTGCGTGCCGGCACTCCCGCCACGATGGTCCGCGGCGGAACATCCCGAGTCACGACGCTTCCCGCTGCCGCGACGCCCTCTTCATGGATCGTCCTGCCCGGCAGTATGGTGGCATTCGCCCCGACCCGGCCTCCTCGCTTGATGATGACGCCCCGAAATTGACCGAAGCGCTGCTGCGAACGGGCGAGATAATTATCATTCGTCGTCGTCACGAACGGAGCAATAAAAACATCATCCTCCAGCACGGAAAATGCGCATAAATAGCTGTTCGTCTCCAGCTTGCAATTGGCGCCGATGCTGCAGTCATTCTCAATCGCGGCACCACGGCCGATGATTGTAGCTGCCCCGACCGCCACGCGCTCCCGGACAGTCGCGTAATCCGCAACGAACACATCACTCCCTAGCCGCGCTCCTCGGTATATAACCGCTCCTGTGCCGATCGTACAGCCCTCTTCGATGACAGCTGGCGCAAGCGTTACAGCGGTTGATGTGGTCGCAGAGTTTTTGGCTTTCATGGGCAGCTTGCCGATAACAGCATGATCATGAATCCGGACATTCGAACCGATCACGCTTCCGTCATGAACAACAGCATGATGGCCGATGACCACGTTCTTCCCGAACGTCACTCCTTCGCCGATAACCACATGCATGCCTAGCGTAACAGCGTCCATTCCGTCCTCACCCCTTTGCGTAGCGCTTCAATTTGTCGATTATATAGCGCTGCTGCTCTCTCGTCAGATGAGGCGAGATCGGCAGTGCAAAGGACTGTTCGCAGACAGCCTCTGTCACCGGCAAGTCACCGCGCTTATACCCCAGATGCCTCAGCGCCTGCTGCAGATGCTGCGGACACGGATAATAATGGCCCGTCGAGATGCCGTGTCGTTTCAATTCCATCGTGAGCCGCTCCCGATCCTTGTATAGCGTCACGTACAAATGAAAGACATGGCTGCTGTCACCGGAAGCGTAAGGAAGCGCGAGCGGAAGTCCTTGCAAATGCTCGTTGTAGTAATCCGCTGCGGCTCTCCTTCTATCGTTCCATTCCTTCAGCTTTGCCAGCTTCACGCGTATCGACGCCGCTTGCAGCGGATCGAGGCGGCTGTTGTAGCCGGCAATTTCATGAAAATACTTGCGACGGCTGCCATGATGGCATAACAGCCGGATATGGTCCGCTACACCCTCATTATTGGTCACGACAATGCCGCCGTCGCCGTAGCCCCCCAGGTTTTTGGTGGGAAAAAAAGAAATGCAGCCGATATCTCCGATCGAACCGATTGCTCTTCCCTTGTAAGAGGACCCTATCGCCTGACAAGCGTCTTCAATGATAAGCAGATTATGCCGCTCTGCAATATCCTGCAAGGCGTCCATATCGGCAGGCTGGCCAAAAATATGGACCGGCATGATCGCCTTGGTCCTCGTCGTCACCTTGGCCTCCACCGCTTCCGGACTAATATTGAATGTGCGCGGGTCGATATCCGCGAATACCGGTACCGCCCCTTGGCGAACAATCGCCTCCGCCGTCGCAAAAAACGTAAATGAAGTCGTAATGACTTCGTCACCCGGACCGATTCCCGCCGCTTCCAAGGCAAGCGTCAGCGCATCCGTTCCGTTCGCCACAGAGATCGCAAATCGCACTCCCGTGAACGCAGCAATCTCGCGCTCCAGCGCCTCTACCTCAGGGCCTCCGATGTAGATGCCGCTGTCGAGCACGCTTCGCATAGCCGCTTCGAGTTCATCCTTCACTTCTATATATTGCGCCCGCAAGTCGATTAATGGAATAATCATAGGCCGCTCTCCTGATCCTGCCGCTGAGACTGGCCGCCGCTTGTCTCCGTCGGCAGTTGCACAACTTCGCTTGCAGTTAAAGAGCTATAGATCGCCAGCACCACTTCCAACGCATGCATCGTCTGCTCCGCCGAGACGGACGGCTGTCTCTTCTCCCTCATGCTTTCGAGTATTTCCCGATATAGCGGGGTGTGGGATATGCCATGATCCGTCATGATCGTAGCCTCCGTTAGCGCATCATCTCCATAAAAAGACCATACTTTCCGCTGATTCAAATTCGCGCCTTCGATCACCGCACTCCCCTTATCGCCGAATAGGCTGATCGAGGTGCCCAGCGTTCGCGGAGCGATAATCGTCGAAGCTTCAATCAAGCCGATGGCCCCGCTTCGGAACCTCAGCACGACGGCTCCCGCATTTTCCACCCCAATAGGATCGCCATAGGTGCCTGCTTGCGCGTATACGGACTTCACCGGACCCATTAGCCAGAGAAGAAGATCAATATAGTGAATGCATTGATTCATGAACAATCCCCCGCCAAGCTCTTGCGATTCGCGCCAAGGGCTGCTGCGGTAATAGCCTGGATCCCGCTTCCAACGCATGGAGACAACGCCGTGACTCAGCTTGCCGAATTTCCCCATGCGCTCGGCGTGCTTCATCTCTTCCATCAGGGGCAAATACCTTGCCTGGAAGCAGACAGCCGCCACAAGCTTCCGTTGTCTCGCCGCATCGGCAATCGCCGAAGCTTCCTCTAGCGACAGAGCCAGCGGCTTTTCAACCAATACATGCTTGCCGGCTTTCAGAGCCGCCATGGCCAGCCTTCCATGGGAATCACTGCTTGTGGCAATGACGACAAGATCGATAGTTTCAAGCTCCAGCACTTCGCTTACCGAAGTATATGCTGCGACTGCCGGAAATAGGGGCCGGACGATATCATTTGCGAAACGCTCTACTCTCTCTTGCTGCAGATCGCATACGACGACAAGCTCCGCTTCACCGCCCAGCTCGGCGATCGACGCGACATGCTTCTCCGCAATGCCCCCGCAGCCTATGATCGCGATTCGCCATACTTCCATACGGATTCTCCTTCCGCTTTCCTTGCTGCCAGTTCTCTCTCATCTTTACTTAGCAGTATATGATTGCCTTGCGAGAATGATATGGACGCTTGCGATCGTTATTTCTCAAGACTTGCGGTTCGGCAGATCATAGTGAGGATACAGATGGCGATGCTCCCCCATCCAGTGCGCAAGCTCCTCCAGCATTGCGGGATAGTCCGCAGCCGCATAGACGAAGTCCTCTCTTGTGTTCAACAGGCTTTTGTCATAATGCAGCTTGCTGCAAGGAGTAATCGATATTCCTCTGCGGAACACGGCGTTCATGATCTGCAGCAGCCTGTGCTTCGACAGCTTTTTATGACCGGTCAAATGCACAAGTCCGTCTAGCGGCTGATTCAAGGTCCAGCCAATAAACTTCGCCAATTCCAGCGTGGTCACGCCGTTCCAGAATACACGGCTATACCCTTGCACCGGGCCGTTCTCCCGAAGAAACCAATGCATCAGCCCGATTCCATCTGCCTTCAATTCCGGACCGATAATGGATGTTCGAATCGTCAAATGATTCGGCCGGATCACTTCCCCCAAGCTTTTGCTCTTGGCATAAGCTGTCGCTCCATCCGCCGTCCTGGATTCCTCATAGGGTCCCGATATGCCGGAAAATACGCAATCCGTACTAATATGGAACAGCCGAAAACCTAACTCGTCCCCATAATCGGCAAGCCTGTGCGGGAGCAGGCTGTTGATTTCAACCGCTTCCCGCAGCCGAAGCTTCGCATCTTCATTCAGCAAGCCGGCCGCATTAATGACCGCATCCGGCTTATGCTGCTTCAGCATAAGTCCCAGACGCTTCTCATCCCTGAGATCGAGGCGCGTATAAGGCGCGGGCGCAGCTCCTGTCCGCTGGGTTGCGATGACCTCGCAGCCGTTGCGGGACAACCATAGCGTCAGCAGATGCCCCGCCATGCCTTTGCCACCGAGTACTACGATTTTTTTCACGTTTCGCTCCCCCTCGCTTATTGGAATCATACCTTGAACAGACTGAGCAATGCGTCGACCTGCGAAGGCTCGATCAGCTCCGATGACTTGACCTTGAAGCGGAGCAGCTCATTGGACTGATGAATGACCACCACGTAGTTACGGCCGCCCAGCAGCTCATACTTATAGTTGATGGCGTCGTTATGCGTCTTTACGGCATATCGTTTCCCTGCCAAATAATCCTGTGTGTTGTAAAGGAAGGCAAAGAAAGAAGGAGATCGATACGTTACCGTAGCCATGCGGTGCGATGTGCAGTCATACAAGTAGCCGTGCTGAGTAATAATGACTTCTGTCGTGCTCTTGGCTGCATAAGCCCTCAGCCGCTCTACATAATCCAGGCTGAACATATTGTCGGAGTCAGTGCGGGCGACGTAAGCACGCTCCGAGCCCTGGATGGCTTCGCCTACACGGGCATCCCGCTCGGAGATAGGCACAAATTGAATGTGGGAAGGCAGCGGCGGGTAAGGCTGCAGCGCTTTGTGGATCAGAGCCTCCGTCCCGTCCATAAAATAAATAAAGGCATGAAAGCTGGTATCCGATTGGCCAATAAAGCTTCTGGCGGTGTAGTCCATCGTAAGCTTCATCCGATAATCAATCCAATCCTGCTTGTAGATGTTGTCGCTAAAATATATGCTGTTGAAGTGTACTTCGATAACAATAGCTGGATGATTCAATGCTAATATCCTCCCTTTTGCAGCAATTGAATGATTTCCTGCTTGGACATTAAAGAGTCATTAGAGCTGTAACCGCGGAATCCGACCTTCGGCAGAGCACGGTACTTGTCCATTAGACGGCGGGAAGGATGGGGAGGCAGGATGACATAATATTGCCGGTCAAAGCGATACGCGCTTTCGGATTCGTAAGGAGATACCAGCTCCTCATGCAGCTTCTCACCCGGGCGGATGCCAACCTCCTTCATGCCCAGATGCGGCACGCCATGCTTCTCCTGCAAGGCACTCGCCAAATCAGTGATCCGGCAGGCATTCATCTTCATGACATAGATTTCGCCGCCAACCGCTTCCGTCGCCGCCTTGATCAGCAGCTCGATCGCATCGGACACCGTGAGCAGGAAGCGGGTCATCAAGACGGAGGTGATCGGAAACGTTCGCTGCTGCTTGATCATATCGAGGAAGAAGGGCACGACGCTGCCGCGCGTCCCAAGCACATTCCCCCCTCTGACGCACGCATACCTCGTCGTTTCACTGCGGGTGTCCGCATTCAAGATCAGCCGCTCGCCCAGCAGCTTCGTCATGCCGTAGAAGTTGACGGGATTGACCGCCTTATCCGTTGATACATCGATGACTTTCTTCACGCCCGTCTCTTGACTGGCGCGTATGACATTCTCCGTGCCTTTGACATTCGTGTTCAGCGCTTCCTCCGGCTGATTCTCGCAGATCGTCACATGCTTCAAGGCAGCGAGATGGAAGATGTAATCCACATTGGCACATGCGCTTCGCACCGCCTCATAATCTCTCACATCCCCAATTCGAAAGGTAACCTCTGGCGCATGCTCAAACTCTCTCGCCATTAGCACCTGATTGAATTCACCTCTGGAGAATATGCGGATTTCCTTGGGTTGCAGAGCAAGCAGCCGCTTCGTCAGCTCCCTGCCCCACGAGCCCGTTCCCCCTGTTATCAAAATGATCGAATTATTGAACATATCGCCGCCCTCCTTATTCACATCGATGTACGCATCACCCAGAGAGCAAGCAGCTTAGCCTTTTCCGACCCCTAACCGCAGTACTTTAGCTTTGCCGCTTTTCCCTTGGGTTGAATTGCGTGTATCGTAAATCAAGTTGGCATGCTCCAGCATAAGATCAATCGGCATGCCGCTATGGTTAGTCGCAATGACGACGGCATCCATATTCGCAAGCAGTTGCTGATCCAGCTTGACGCTTGTCAGAACGCCATCTCCCAGAGATAGCTTAGAAATATATGGATCATGGTAATAGACCTTCGCGCCTTCCAGACGAAGCAGCTTTATCAAATCGATGGAAGCCGATTCCCGGTAATCCGCGATATCCGGTTTGTATGCCGCGCCATAGACGAGGATGCTGGAGCCTGGCAGCGACCTCGGCGACAGGACGCTCTTGAGCTGCTGCGTCACGTAGAGAGGCATTTTATGATTGATTGCGTTGGACATGCTGATGAACTCGGAGTTCATATCATATTGCTTCACTTTCCACAACAAGTAGGATGGGTCAACCGGGATACAATGTCCGCCGATGCCCGGCCCCGGATAGAATGGCGTAAAGCCGAAGGGCTTCGTTCCCGCCGCGTCAATCACCTCCCAGATGTCCAGATTCAATCTGTCGCATATCATAGCCATTTCATTCATGAAGGAGATATTGACAAGCCGGTACGCATTCTCCAAAATCTTGGCCATTTCCGCTGCATCCGTCGTGGAGACCGGGTGAACCTTCGGAAATATTCCGCTGTACAATTCTTTGACCTTCGCCAGGCAAAGAGGTGTCGTACCGCTGACGATCTTCGGGATACGTTCCAGCGGGAATTGCTTATTGCCCGGATCGACGCGCTCAGGCGAATAGGCGATGAAAAAATCCTCCCCCGCCTTGAGGCCCGACTTGCCGAGCAGCGGAAGCAATACTTCCCTTGTCGTGCCGGGGTACGTAGAGCTTTCCAGTACAACAAGCTGCCCCTTCTTCAGCCGGAGGCCAATCTGGGTCGCCGCTTCCGTCAGATAGCTCAAATCCGGTGTTCCGTATTCGGTAAGCGGCGTCGGCACACAGACAATAATCGCCTCGGCCGCTTGTATCGCGCTATGCTGGCTCGTTGCCAGGAATCGCTGGGTTTTCACCGCAGACTGAATGCTCTCGTCAGGAATTTCATGAATATAGCTTTTTCCTTTGTGCAGCAACTCAATTTTATGGGCATCCAGGTCGATGCCCAGCACACGGAATCCCTTCTTTACAAAGAGCAGCGCCAACGGAAGCCCCACGTAGCCAAGTCCGATAATCGCCACCGTTTTTTGGTCGTTACCTTCTGCCCATTGCTGTTCCATCATTCCTTCTCTCGCCTTCTTTCCAGCCGTTGTCAAATCGCTAGATTACTATATGACGAGATGCACACGCTGGAATGGACGATTGTTTCCCCACGCGCAAAAAGGCCGACCTGCCTATTCGGCGGGTCAGCCTTTTCTCCCTGCTGTCTTTCTTAATCAAGGAGTCTGTATTTTCTTGATACGCTTGTTGTTTTCAAGATGCCGCGATCTGTCGTTAGCGGCTTGACGACCGGGAATACACGCTCCACAAGTCCATTGAACTCCATAATATAGTTTTGTACCGGATAGCCCGTCTCATCGTCTTTCCGATAAGCAGCCATTCTACCTACAAATTCAGGGTTGGCGGATACATAGACGTGTACGATGGTTGGTCTCAGTTCCTTTACGATACTGGCGATTTGAGCCTTCAGCTCTTCTGTAAGCTTATCTTCCCCGGTAGACAGGCTGCTCATACGCTTGCCTGCTTGCGCACCGTCCTTGCTGAACAAACCGATGTGCGTCCGGCCGAGGTCTTGGCTTTGCGATTGCATGGTCAAGCCGCCGCCATCCAGCGATACAGCAACATACGCATTATCATCTGCCAGCATGACGGAGGATGATTGGACCGCGTCGATTTCGGTTAACTTATCAGCGATGGCCCGGCTCATTTCGATGCGGTAATTTTTATGAGAACCGACGAGATTATTGCTTCTTAACTGTCTTCCGTTCACCCGGTTGCGCTCATTCATGCCATCATCGGCAAAGCGCTTGTCTTTGAGCAAAGAACCGCTTGAATCGTATCGGATCGAATTCTGCCGGATGTTTTTGTTGCCCAAGTCGCCTTGAAACTCCATTCCGCAGCCGCCAAGCATAGCGCTAAGCACAACGCCAGCCGTCAGCGTCATCATTTTTTTTCGCATTGGCCAACCTCCCGTTCCTTTAAATCCATTAGCCTTATTCAGACTTGGCTATAGCGTTTGTCAATCCGCCTGCGGCTATACGCCCGTTGACAATTGGCAACAGAGCGACTATATTGTTAGTATCAAGTATTAGTATCTGGTACTAATTTTGGCGAAAGAGGTGTTCATATGTCTTCCTTTTCACACCATAACGATCAACCCTTTGTGTCCAACAGCGTTATTACCGCGATTGGCACTTATGTACCCGAGCGCAAGCTGACGAATAACGATCTTGCCGCTATGGTCGACACGAACGACGAATGGATCGTGCAGCGGACCGGCATTAAGGAACGGCGCATTGCCGAGGAGAACGAGTTTACTTCTGACCTCATTGCCAGAGCTATCGACAATATGGTGGAGCGATACGGCTCTGATCTGAGTGACGTTGACTATATTATTGCGGCGACTTCCACGCCTGACACGATCTTCCCGAGCATGGCGGCATCGATACAAGCCAAATATCATATCCGGCAAAGCGGCTCCATCGATATTCAAGCCGCTTGCGCAGGCTTCACGGCTGCCTTGCAACTCGCAAACGGACTGCTGCTGTCAGGTCTGTACCGGAAGGTGCTTGTCCTTGCCGCGGATGCTTTGACGAAAATTACGGACTACACCGACCGTACCACATGCATCTTGTTCGGCGACGGCGCTGGCGCGGTCCTGATGGAGCGCGCGAAGGACGGCAATGGGGCTTTGCTGGGTGCATACTCTGACACGGAGGGAGACGGCGGTAAGCATGTGTATTTGAGCAACCTGTCTCCTTCCATCGGCGACTTTCCCATTCAGACTCAGGGGAAGCTTGTTCAGAACGGCAGGGAAGTCTATCGCTGGGCAGTAAGCCGCGTATCCGAAGGGGTCCGCGCATTGCTGCAGCAATGCGGCCTGCAGCCGGGAGACATCGACTGGTTCGTGCCGCATAATGCCAATCAGCGGATCATTGACGCTTTATGCGAGAGAGTCGGATTTCGCGAAGAACAGGCTTTGTCCAGCATCGCCAAGTATGGCAATACATCGGCGGCTTCTATCCCGCTCGCTCTTGATGATGCGGTGCGGGACGGCAGAGTGAAAGCCGGACACACGCTCCTGCTTCACGGCTTCGGTGGCGGTCTCACGCAGGCCGGCGTCGTGCTTCGCTGGCAGTTGCCGTAATCAAATAGAGGATGGCTCGCTAGCTTGAAGCGCGGGCCATCCTCTTCGCTATATTTTGACAGATGAAATGATTTGCGAACCGATACCGAAATCCACGCCAATCTTGCCGATCCGTTTCTTGATCTGATGGGCCAGTATGACGGCATTAATGCCGCAAGAGCATAATACGATATCGTATTCATCCTTACGCTGCTCCAAGATATCTAGCGTGTCTGCCATCATTTCGTTGCGCTCAAACGGTAGCGTGAAGGGCACTTGCAAATGATAGGGCGGGCGTATAAGCCGCTGCTTCGTCCCTCCGGCCCATCTGGACACGAGCGCAACCCGGCTGTTCTGCTCATGCAGCATTTCCCAGAACGGCTTATGGTAGATCAGCTCTCTGTTCACGATTGCATTGCAGACCGCCTGCGGCATAAGCTCAAAGTGATTGAAAATCCGGTTCGTGAGCACTCGCTTATGATTGGGATGGGCACGGATCACCTTGTCGTTTTTGGCAAGAATGCCGACGATATCCGCTTCCCGTATCGCTTCCACCAGCTGGTCCCGAACTGGAATATTGGGGAAGCGCACACCCTTCCTTCCTTTATTCGCCTCTTTCACCCAAAGCTGGCCAAGGGTCTGCTCCATCGTATACACAGAGTCCTGCGACAACACAAAGTTTTCTCCATCCCCAATGCGAACGAGACAATACGGGGTTTTATCTATCAATGCCGTCTTCAGGCGCTCCACGATTTCATCTTTGCTCAGAAGATCCTCATCTGGAATATCGGAAATCATATCATACCTCCACGATCCATAAGTTAAAGACTCTCATCCCCTAGTATATGGTTCTTCCTCGCGAAGGTTTGGACATCCGTCCTGTACATGCAAAGATAAAACATCCTGGCAAGCGTTATACGGCTCGCAGGGCTGTGAATCGATTCGGCGAAAACGGCGCGACCAGCGATGTATCTCCCCTTCCGTCCAGCAGATCGCAAGCAAGCATAGCTGTCACTGGGCTGAGCAGAATGCCATTGCGATAGTGGCCTGCTGCCATAATGGCGGAAGGTTTACCCTCGACGCTGCCGATCAGCGGCATTCCATCCATCGTTGCAGGCCGGAGACCAGCCCAACGATGCGCCGTTTCTTTGTCTGCCAGTCTAGGCAGCCAGCGCTCGCTTGCCCTAATCAGTCTCTGGATGCCTCTATCCGTAACTGACGAATTGAATCCGGCTACATCCTCAGAAGCGCCGCAAACGATCCGGCCCATCGGCTTGTTCACCCAATAAGCTTGGCTGGAGAAGATCATATGGCGCAAATCATCGGACACACTCTCATAGGAGCAGATTTGCCCGCGAATGGGATGAATCGGAATAGAGATGTCCAGCCAGCGCGCAAGCGCGCCTGACCAGGCTCCGGTGCAGATGACGATCCGATCGGCGCTTATCTGGGGTAAGCCGGTCAGCCTCACCGTTACACCGGATTCATGGAACGCTAATTCGGTCAGCTCTCCCGCTTGATCCCACAGCTTCACGCCAAGCTTGCGGCATGCCGTCTCCAGCGCCGCTACGAGACTGGGCGCGTAGATGTGGCTCTCTTCCGGACAATAGAGGGCAGCCGCAATATCATGCGACAGCCCCGGTTCCAGATTCCGCAGCGCCTCTCCCTCGACCAGCTCCGCCTTTGCTCCCCACTCATTATGCCAGCGTATTCGGGATTGCAGAGGAAGCAGATCCGCTTCATGGCGGTAGACGTTCAAGCTGCCGCTTCTGATCCAATCGGTTGTCATGCCGGAGTGTTCTTCTACCTTCTTAACCCAAGGCTCATATAGGTTCAAGCTCTGGAGGCATAACCGGAAGAAGGCATCCGGCTGGTCCGTATTCTCCGAATAGGGAGCCAGCATGCCAGCCGCTGCTCCTGACGCTTGGCCTCCGAATGTCCCGCATTCCACAACACTGACCTCGTAGCCTCTAAGTGCCGCTTCCAATGCGCAAGACAAGCCGATTATTCCGCCGCCAAGCATCATAACTGATTGCGGCATTAATAGCTCTCCCCCTTATGACTCCATGGAGAATGCTGAAATAGCGTACCGGCAGGATCACTGCTTGCCGATGCATATTTCTTCTTCGGTATTCTGCCCGCTTCGTTGGCCAGCCTCCCCGCCTCAATCGCCATAGCGAAGGCCTGCGCCATCTTGACCGGGTCCTTCGCTTTGGCAACAGGCGTGTTCGCCAGTATAGCCGAAGCGCCCAGCTCCATCGCTTCCGCCGCATCCTTGGGCGATCCGATGCCTGCGTCTACTATAATCGGCACCTTTGCATTTTCAATAATCAATTCCAGGTTATACGGATTAAGCAAGCCAAGTCCTGTGCCAATAGGCGAAGCACCCGGCATCACCGCCGCAGCCCCCGCCTCTTCAAGCCGCTTGCATAGGATGGGATCATCCGACGTATAGGGCAGGACAACAAATCCTTCATTAGCTAATATATCCGTGGCTTTCAGCGTCTCGATCGGATCAGGCAGCAGGGTCACCGGACTGCCGCTAATCTCGATTTTGATCCAATTGCCAAGACCTGCAGCGCGTGCCAGCCTCGCTATTCGTACCGCTTCCTCCGCCGTGCTCGCGCCGGATGTATTAGGCAAATAGTGAAGCCCTCTCTCCCCCAGATGCTGAAGGATCGAGTCATCCTCATAGCTGTCCAGATCTACCCGCCGCACCGCAAACGTGATTACTTCCGCTCCTGATGCTTCCAAAGCCTGCTGCATGACAGCCGGACTCGGGAATCGGCCTGTACCGAGGAAAAAACGTGAACGAAGCTCCTTTCCTCCAAGACGGAAGACAGCCGTATCGTAACCTGCCAACATAACGTTAGCCCCCTCCAACAAACTGTATCAATTCTATGTCCGCTCCCGCTTCAAGCGCAGTAGCTCCCCACATGCTCTTGGAGACGATAATGCCGTTCAGCTCAGCAACAATCCGTTTATGACTCTGACCAAGCTCCCTCACCAGCTCTTCCAGATCCCTTGCCGAAGTACGACGCGTCTCTCCGTTCAGTCTGATCGTTACCTGTTGTCTCTCTAGTGTCTTGTAACGGCTAATCTTCTCCAGGAAGGAGCGGCAGGTCGCAGCCGGATCCTCACTGCCGACAATGGCGGATACGGCGCATAGGCGGCGCGCCCCCGCTTCCAATACCAGATCTGCATTATCCAGCGTAATGCCGCCAATCGCTACGAACGGAATGCTGATATGTGCGGCTGCCTCCGCTACATAAGAGGTCGATACCGCAGCTCGCCCAGGCTTCGTATTCGTCCGATACACAGGGCCGACGCCGATATAATCCGCTCCGTCCCTCTCCGCCTTCAGCGCTTGCTCCAGGCTATGCGTCGATACGCCGATCAGCTTGCCAGGGCCCAGCAACTGGCGAGCCTCCTGAATCGGCATATCCTCTTGCCCGATATGAACGCCATCCGCATCGACCTGAATGGCTATATCAACGTAATCATTCACGATGAACGGAACGTTGTATGTTCTTGTCAGTTGCCGGAGCGTCAAGGCTTCACGAAGCACTTCCTCACGTGAGCCCGTCTTATTGCGGAGCTGCAGCATGCCCGCCCCACCAAGCAAAGTCTGCTCCATCACCTCTATCAATTCCCTTCCGGGATGATTGGCTGTGGCCGTAATGACGTACAGCTCAAAATCGCTCCAATTTCTCTTTATCACGCTTTTGCCTCCTCTTCTGCCCTCGCTTCGGGATTGGCCAAGTAAGATGCGCATAGCTGAAGCGCTCTAGCCGGATCGGTAACGCCCTGCACCAGTACTCGCCCATCCGGGAACAGCACCAATCTCTCACCCTCCGGCAGCAGGACCTTAAGCAAATAGCGATTGGCTTTGTAGGCATATCCCATTCGATCGAATGCATCTCTCCACTGATCCAATTGCAACGACGCCTGAAGCGTTACTTGTACAGAATCTCTGCCGCAAAGCGATACAGCTGCAGAATATCCCCAAGAGGATGAATAAGTGGCGGTATCGCTTTCCCTTTCCGTCTCCCCATAAGCCTCATCTCGAGAGCGTGTGTCTGTCCAATGCGCAGCCGCTCCGACAGCAGCCCCGCCGCAAATACGGCATACCGGCGAGCAACAGGGCAATGCGAATTCACGAACGGAAAAGCTCCATAGATCTGCTGTGATCCAGCTTTTGCGAACAGCGGCTCGATTGCCGCTTAGCCATTTGATCGCTTCGACCGCTTGCAGCGAGGCAACAAATTCAACAGCGGCGGACAAAACTCCCGCGGTATCACAGTTCTGGCCTTCATCCGCATCCGCATCATCTCCGATCAAGCAGCCCAAGCATGACGTCTCTCCCGGAACAAACACGGCGCTCATCCCCTCAGCTCCAGCTATGCCGCCATAGACGAACGGAATGTTGCGCGCATAACACGCATCACTCAGCAGGAGCCTCGTTGCAGTGTTGTCCGTACCGTCCAGCACGATATCCACACCATCCATAGCGATCGCTATATTGCTGCTGTTCACATCCATCACAAGCGCTTCTATCTCGATGCTTCCGTTAATGGCACGCAGCTTCTCCGCCGCAGCCACCGCCTTGGGGAGCGCCGCCAGCGCATCCGCTTCATGGAAGAGCACCTGCCGCTGCAGATTGCTGGGCTCCACATAGTCGCGATCGGCGATTCGCACCTTGCCGACACCAGCTCTGGTCAGATGCTGGGCCAGCGAAGCGCCAAGCGCTCCGCAGCCAATGACAAGCGCCTGTGCCTTCGCCAGACACGCCTGGCCCTTCGTACCAATCGGAGCGAACCGAATTTGCCTGTCATACCGGTCCGCCCATATCTCATTGGCTTGCTTATGCATAAATCGAGCTTCCTGCTGCCTTGAACGCCTCCGACTTCTCCTTCATCCCGGCTTCAATCGCCTCGGTCGTCTCCATCCCGTTCTGAGCGGCAAATTCCCGGATATCCTGCGTAATGCGCATGCTGCAAAACTTCGGTCCGCACATGGAGCAGAAGTGTGCCGACTTGGCAGCTTCCGCTGGCAGCGTCTCATCATGGTAGGCCATTGCTCGCTCCGGATCGAGCGACAGGTGGAACTGGTCACGCCAGCGGAATTCGAAGCGAGCTTTGGACAAGGCATCATCCCGCAGCTTCGCGCGCGGATGGCCTTTAGCCAGATCAGCCGCATGTGCCGCGATTTTGTACGTGATAACCCCTTCCTTGACATCCTCCTTGTTCGGCAGTCCCAAATGCTCCTTCGGCGTGACATAACAGAGCATCGCGGTTCCGAACCAACCAATCATGGCCGCCCCGATGGCGGATGTGATGTGGTCATAACCAGGAGCGATATCCGTCGTCAGCGGGCCTAGCGTATAGAAAGGCGCTTCGTCGCAAACCTCAAGCTGCCTGGTCATATTCTCCTTGATAAGATGCATCGGCACATGGCCAGGGCCCTCGATCATGACCTGCACATCATGCTTCCAAGCGATCTTCGTCAGCTCGCCAAGCGTATCCAGCTCTGCGAACTGCGCTTCATCGTTGGCATCCGCAATTGAGCCGGGACGCAGACCGTCGCCCAGAGAGAAGGACACATCGTATTGCTTCATGATCTGGCAAATTTCCTCGAAGTGCGTGTACAGGAAGTTTTCCTTGTGATGCGCCAGGCACCAAGCGGCCATAATCGAGCCGCCGCGCGATACAATGCCGGTTACCCGCTTCGCTGTCAGCGGGATATAACGCAGCAGCACGCCCGCATGAATCGTAAAGTAGTCCACGCCTTGCTCCGCCTGCTCAATCAGCGTATCGCGGAATACTTCCCAGCTAAGCTCCTCCGCATTGCCGTTTACTTTCTCCAGAGCCTGATAGATCGGCACCGTTCCGACCGGTACAGGAGAGTTGCGAACGATCCATTCCCTCGTTGTATGTATGTTTTTGCCGGTGGACAGATCCATGATGGTATCGGCGCCCCAGCGGGTTGCCCAGGTCATCTTCTCTACTTCTTCCTCAATCGAGGAGGCGACAGCGGAATTGCCGATATTCGCGTTAATCTTGACATGGAAGCCTCTGCCGATAATCATCGGCTCACTCTCCGGATGATTGATATTGGCCGGAATGATGGCGCGGCCTGCCGCTACCTCATCTCTGACGAAAGCCGGGGACATTCCCTCCCGGATCGCGATGTATTCCATCTCCGGCGTTATAATTCCCTGACGAGCATAATGCAGCTGCGTAACGTTGCGTCCTTCTTTGGCTCGCAGAGGCCGATGCGACAAATTCGGGAACAGCTCCGCTCCCTTCTCGCGTACCCTCTCCTCCGACGCAAACCCGTTATCCTCCGGCCGCACTTCCCGTCCATCGTAGCGCTCAACATCCAGGCGCCCCGTAATCCATGACTCGCGCAGCTTCGGCAAGCCTGCCCGCACATCCGCCTCGTAAGTAGTATCAGTATAAGGGCCGCTTGCATCATAGACGCGGACAGGCTCGTTCGGCAGTTCTTCTCCATTCCGCCCTTGGCTTGGCGTCAGCGCAATCTCCCGCATCGGCACATGAATCGTCGGATTGGAACCTTGCACATAGACTTTCCGGCTTCCCGGCAGTGGTGTAGTCAACATAACAAAAAACCTCCTAAATGGAATAATGGAATTCCACCTGGAGGCATACGCAGACATATAAGAAAGTTAGTGGACGCTGCAGCGGACACGGCCTATGAATGATCACTGGCTCAGCCGATAAAGGCGTGAAGCGCAGTTCAAGGCTTATCCATACATGATACTGCTCGCGTTAAATTCGGCAGACTTAAGCATTGCCGATTGTCCCACTTTCCTACGCTGGCATGACCCAGATCAGGTTCAAAGGGACCAAAGCAAATGCTTTATCTCAGCCTTACGGCGCCCCTAGTGGATTTCCTTGTTAGACTATAACGCTGAATGACAACGGGTGTCAACCTTTGATTACAGTTTGATTTTTTGCTGGAACAGGCCAGCCTGCCTTGCCGCCATATAGATAATGACGACCAAAGGACCGATGAAGACGCCGATTACACCCACTAGCTTGAAGCCGACATACAGGCTAATCAACGCAGACAAAGCGCCGATTCCGATGGAATCGCCCAATATTTTGGGCTCAATAATGCGGCGGAACACGGTAATGAACAGGAACAGCACGATTAGACCGATACCTGTGTACAGATCGCCCGTCAAAATGAGATACGACGCCCATGGAACAAGGACGGAGCCCGTTCCCAAGATTGGCAAAATATCGACGACAATGATAAGCAGCGCGATCGCCATCGGATATTTAATATCCAGGATCAGCAGTCCTGCAAGTGAAATGATGTACGTCAAGCCGCTCAAAATAATTTGCGAGCGAAGAAAACCGAAGATCGATTTTCTCAGATTGTTCAGCACCTGATCTACTTGCGAACGTGAAGACTCGTCGAAGATCGACAGCACCGATGCCTTCAATGTATTCAGGCTGAAGCTGAACATGTAGACCGCCACGAAGAAGACGATGAAGAAAATAAACATGCCAGGAAGCGTGGACGCAAACGCAACAACCGTTGTCGACAGCTTGCCAACCATAGATGTAATGGTGTCCGTCAGCTTCAGCAAGTAATTCTCCAGTGTAGCTACCGCATCCGGAGGCAGGTTCTGATACAAGCCCCTTGCATCGACCAGAAGCTGGTCGACAAATTCATTCGCATTCTCGAAGTAATGCGGCACTTTCTCAAGGAAAGCGATCAGCTCTGCAATAATCTTGATACCTAGCAGGACGATGAGTCCGATCAAGATGACCGTGAACAACGTGCAGGATATGATAGCTGCGACAAGCCGGTTCACTTTTAGCCGCTTCATGAAGAATCCGTTCAGCGGCTCAAGGAAGATCGCCACGACGAGCGCCAGCAGGAACGGAGCCCCTACGGTAAACATCAAATAGATCAGGAACAGACCGACCGCAATCAGTACTATCGATCGAATGGACATACCGTATGCCTCCTTTCTTTAAGTTCTATTCAAGTATGGCACTCCTCATGTGAAAATTAACATCCTTGTAATACATATCTTTGACAAGCAGATTCGGTCCGCAGCATGATGCAGCCGGACAATGGCAATTAACCCCTTGTGCCAGCGGATGCTGCAGCCATCTGCCGAACAAATCGTCAAGTCTTGAATCGGCAATATTGCCGAAGGAAGGCACGTCAGAAAAATCAGTTACGAAGACATCACCGGTGAACAAATTGACGTTCAGACGGTTGCGCCCGTCAGGATCGTTGCGAACCGTTACGTTCGGCTCATTAGCCAGACGGGTCAGCAGCTCACGCTCTCCCTTATCGTCGCTGCAATGATAGAAGGGCAGCGTCCCGAACAGCATCCACACATTGGGGTCCCGGTTTTCGAGAAGACGCTCAATCGAACGGCGCATCTGCTCTCTCGTGATGACGGGCAGATCCTTGGCGAAGGAGCTGGGATACATCGGATGGACTTCATGACGCTGACAGCCCATCTCCACGATCAATTGATGAATTTGATCTATTTTGTCATGCGTGCGGTAATTGATCATCGATTCGGCTGATACAAGAACACCTGCTTCGCTCAATCGACGCGCATTGTCAATCATTCTGTCATATAGCTTTGCTGCTGCATCGCGCGACACGCTATGTCCCGCCTTGGCGAAGCCGATCTGATGGAAGTCATCCGCATTCGTGTAATTGAACGAGATGTGCATCACGTCGAGATAGGGAGCAAGCTGCTCATAACGGCTGTACGGCAGTGTCACATTGGAGTTGATTTGAGAGCGAACGCCTCGGCTCCTGGCGTATTTCAAGAGCGGAACCATATAGTCTTGCACAGTGCGATTCGAGAATGTCGGCTCGCCGCCTGTAATACTGATCGTCTCCAGATGCTCCACTTCCTCCAGCCGACGAATCATATCTTGAATCGGGATTTTATCCGGCTCCGCCATAACAAGCGTATCGCCCACGGCGCAGTGCTCGCATCTCATATTGCACAGATTCGTAACGGTCATCTCCACGCTGGTCAGTCGATGGCTTCCGTACTGATGGAGAGAGCGGATCGGGTCCCACGGATCGTTCTTGGGGGTTAACGGGGCAAGCTGACGGACAGCAGGGCCTCGGTATTGGTCGTTTTCTGTATGTAGCATGTTCATCTTGTTCAACACCTGACTTCTTAATCTCGTAATAACGCATCTTTACCATTGTAATGTCAGACGGTAAAGGAAGCAAATAAGAATACCTCTGCCCGAAGCCTTTCAAATCGAATTTATATGTCCGATACCCTCCGAAAACTTATAACTCATTATGATAAAGAAAAAGGAGCCTTGCGGCCCCTTCCAAATCCTATCCAATTGTGTCAAATGCCAGATACAAGCGGCACGGTCTGATCCTCATCATTCACACCGGTTATCATAACGGTCAGCTGCTTCGAGAGATCCACCTCGTAAGGGACCTTCAGCTCCTCGCCGGCTTCATTATACAAGACGCGTACGATTGGCCGGTGCGGATAGCTATTGTTCAAGTCCACGACTACGCCTCTCTCGCCCGTATGCAGCTTAACGGAAATCCCAATGGGATAGATTGCTACCTTATCGCGGAACAGCTGGAGCATTCGCTGCTCGTACAGCGTTCCTGTGCCGGCATACAGCCTCTCCATCGCGTCGTGAGGGAGCATCGGCGCACGGTAGACTCGATTGGTCGTCATCGCGTCATAGGAGTCGACAAGGCCGATCCACTTCGCGTAATCATGAATTTCATTGCCCTTGATGCCTCTCGGATACCCGCTTCCATCAAGCCGTTCATGATGCTGGAATGCGCAGTGCGCAACCAGCAGCGGCAGATTCGGTTCATCCTTGAGCAGCTCATAGCCGAGCTGCGCATGCCGCTTCATCATCTCGAACTCGTCTCCGCTGAGGGTACCCGGCTTTGTGAGCACATTCGTCGAAATTTGTGTCTTGCCGATATCATGGAGCAGCGCTCCCATGCCGAGCGTCATTACTTCGTCCCGTGAATACCCGTTCGACAGGCCAAGCAGCGTTGTATAGACGCATACATTCAGCGAATGCTGGAACAAATAGTGGTCCACTGTCCCCATATTCATCAACATGATCATGGCGTCTTTATGATTGGACAAATCGTCCATAATGGAATTCATCAAGTTCTTGAACGGCTGGGCGATGTAGGGATAAGTCACGCCTTTCCGGCGTTTGGGTCGATCCATCATCTCGCGGAAATTCGTGCGGATTTCCTTAATGGCCATCCGGAACGTATCCTCGCTAATAATAGGCGCCACCATAACATCTGCTGTCCTTGGATCTTCAATGTATACATATTGAACGCCACATTGCTCGAGCCGGGCAATAAGACGTGTCGTTAACTCCATATGATTGCTAAGAAGGACGATACCGTCTTCGGAAAAAATCTTCTTGGCCAGTTTCATCCCAGGCGCACATTGCGAAATCGGTAGCAAACGCATTTTCTCGGTCCTTCCCCTTTATGTCGTCAATACAATATTTATCGGAGTAAACCGCTTTTAATGTTAATTTACGTGAAAATGCGCAATTTTTCAACCATTTTATCCTAATTTTTCGACAGAAAACGCCAATATATCGTTTTGTTGCAACATTTTCACCCGATTGACCGCCATCTAAGCTGATTGCAGCAAGCCAGGGCGCTCTCGGATAATAGCTCGCCAGCTATCACATCCCGGATAAACTCGGGCAAAAAGAAGCTGTAGCTCTCTCCGTTAGCCAGCGATTCATAACCCGCCCGGAAGCTGAACATGTCGATGGAACCAACCGAATAGACCCGCTCATCCTGGAACGGCTCACCGCCCACTTCCATATGCAGAATTCGATGCATAGGCGGAAGATTCGAATCGTAAGTGACCGACAGCCCGTCTATGGCAAGCATGCCCAGCACCTCGCCCCTGAATCCGAAACCTCGGATCGGCTTGAATACGAACTCGTCCAGGAGCGACTGCTCTAGCGCTTCGCGGAGATGCATCCCAGCAATCATCATCCGGCACGGATTAATGGGAGACGGACATAGCCCGTGAAGCTCACCGGCCGATACATCGCCAATCGCCAGCCCGCCAAGCAACTGCCCGGCATTCACTATGCCAATCTCCGCCTCAGCCAATCGGCGCAGTCCTGCCGCCAGCAGATTGGGAAGCGCCGATTCCCGGTCCACGCGCGCAGGGAGCGGATGGTCGAGCGTGGCGAGCACCCTGCCAAGCCGAAGCTTGGCTTCTTCCCCATATGCGCGAATAATCGCTTCCGCTTCCGGCCGCTCCGCATAGGCTCCCGTCGGAAGGCAGCAGGCGCTAAAGACCGGCTTGCCCGTTGCGGAGTCTATCCGTATCTCCACCCGCCCGACATAATCCCCGAACTTGCCAGCAGCACATATGGTCGTCTCGCCCATCACAATCGGCTCCTCAAGCAGATGATGGGTATGCGCTCCCAGAATCAGGTCGATGCCCGGAACCTCTTCCGCCATCTGCCGGTCAAGCGGCAAGCCAAGATGAGACATCACGACCATGACGTCGCAGCGGCTTCGCAGCAGGCTTACCTGCTCCCGAATCGCTTCAAGCGGTGCAGTCGTCGTCCAACCAAGCAGCTTGTAGAACGGATAAAAATTCGCCGTAGCTCCGACCAGGCCGATACTCAGGCCGTTCTTCTCCAGAATGATGCCGGGCTGCATCCACTCTGGCCGCTCTCCCGTGTCCTCCAGCGTCATATTGGCGCACACGACCGCAAATCGTGACGGAGAGCTGTACAATTCATGAAGGGCTGCGCTTGTATAGGTCAGCCCTTCGTTATTGCCCAGCGTAATCGCTTCATAGCCGGCCTCCTGAAGCAGCGCCAGATTCACTCTGCCTTCGCTGCCCTCCGTCTCCATCCTCATACGATCCATATGATCGCCAATATCAACGGCGAGTACGCGGTCAGCCCCCATTACTCTGCGCTCGTCGGCAATAATGGCGGCGATGCGGGCGGCGTTCTCCAACCGGCTATGAATATCATTGCTGTGCAGAAGCACCACTTGTGCTTGCATGGCTTCCGTCAACTTCAACCAGCCTCCCTATCGCAACCCTAATGATCCCGCTTCTACATTCATAAATTCCCGCGATACCGCCCTTTACCCGATTGCAGCAGTAGCCGTCAGCCCCCGATTTGCGACATGCGCCGCTCCGTTGGAACATGCGACAGCGCCGTATCCGCCAGCTTGGCCGCCATCTCATGATTTTCCGGCTTAATGTCCATGGCCTTGGCGAATATCTCCCTCATTGCCGCAGAGTCGCCCAAAGCGCCCTTCACATTAAGCTCATCCATCCAATACAGGCAAGGCTTCAAGCTGCCGTCAGCCGTCAATCGCAGCCGATTGCAACTCTTGCAGAAATGATCGGAGATGGGATGAATCAGTCCGAAGGAGCCGACGCCGCCTTCGATTTCCCAATCCTCCGACGGCCCGTTCCCTCTCACATCTTCGCGCCTTGCGATGGTATATCGTTCATTCGCGATTTCCAGTACACGGGACAACGGCAAGTAGTGGGCTCTCCAGTTATCATCCGCATGGCCTATCGGCATATATTCAATAAACCGGACATGAAGCGGCTTTTCATACGCCATCCTCAAAAATTCCGCAATTTCGTCCTCATTCACATTTTTCAGCAGCACACAGTTCAGCTTGATGGGATGAAAGCCTGCCTCTGCCGCTGCTTCTATGCCTTCCAATACCCTCCGCAGCTCGCCGCGTCTCGCGATGAAGGCGAATCTGGTCGGGTCGAGAGTGTCGAGACTAATATTGACACGGGTCAGCCCCGCTTCCTTCAACGCCTGCGCCTGCTTCGCCAAGAATACTCCATTGGTCGTGAGCGCAATATCTTCAATGCCTGGAATACCCGACAGTCTGGCTATCAGCTTATGCAAGTCCGGCCTGACAAGCGGCTCGCCCCCTGTAATCCGAAGCTTCGTAATTCCAAGCGATGCTCCAACTTCCACGACTTCAGCGATCTGATCGTACGTAAGCAGATGGGACGCTTCCGTGAATGCCACGCCTTCCTCCGGCATGCAGTAGACGCAGCGAAGATTGCAGCGATCCGTTACCGAGATCCGCAAATAATTGTGCGTTCGACCAAAGCGGTCCTTAAGTGCTTCCATGCTGCTCGCTCCCTTCTATCGTACCTATAAGCATAACATTTTTTTTCGTTCTATGGTATTCTAGAGACAACTGAACGTCATACATTCGAGAGGTTTACATACATGGAATTTCATTGGAATATCAAGCTTTTTGCCGGTTTGCAGGAGCGTCTTGCAGCCACCCGGCTGACGCTGGTTTTACCAGAGGAACAGCTGACTGTCAGAGAGCTGAAAGACCGTCTGGCAAGCGTTCATCCCGACCACGCCGCCATCCTCTCCATCTCATTCGTCGCCCGCAACCATGCCTACGCTGCGGATGAGACCATTGTGCGTGCAGATGACGAGCTCGCTCTCCTTCCGCCTGTCTCTGGAGGCGAAGAGTCGGTGCAGAATCGCACTCAAATTGGAGACATAGAGCTGTATGTTGTGACAGCAGAGCCGCTTCATTCGGAAGAGGTGCTGCGCAAAGTCATTACGAAGGACCATGGCGCTTCCATCGTATTCGTTGGTACGACCAGAGAGTGGACGCAAGACCAGCAGACCGTCCGTCTGGAATACGAAGCCTATGAGCCTATGGCTGTCATTATGATGCGCCAGATCGGCGATGAGATTAGCGCTCGCTGGCCCGGAGCACTATGCGCCATCAGCCATCGTACTGGCGTTGTTGAACTGGCCGAGATTAGCGTCATTATCGCAGTCTCAGCGCCTCACAGAGAGAGCTGCTATGAAGCTAGCCGTTATGCGATCGAACGTCTGAAACAGATCGTTCCCATTTGGAAAAAAGAAATTTGGGCTGATGGCTCCGAATGGAAGGGTCATCAGCAAGGGCCTTGGAATCCGACCGTTCCTTTGCCGGAATAGCAGGAGGAAATCATGACAGACCATTCACAGCACTCTGATACCATCGCCCGGCAACCAGCTGACGCACGTTCCTCGATTCAGGATCGATACTCGAGACAGATTCGGTACGGCCGGATCGGACCGGAGGGACAGAACCGTCTTCAAAGCGCCCGAATCGCCATCGTTGGCATGGGAGCGCTTGGCTCCGTGCTGGCCCAGCACCTGGTGCGGTCAGGCGTCGGCTATACCCGCCTTATTGATCGCGATATCGTGGAGTGGAGCAACCTGCAGCGGCAGATGCTCTATACCGAGCAGGATGCAGAGGGACTGCTTCCGAAGGCAGCCGCAGCTGCTGCTCATCTGAGAGCTATTAACAGCTCTGTCATCGTAGAGCCGGTCATGGCTGATTTGAATTCGGCCAACGCGTCCCAATGGCTTGGAGATGTCGATCTGATTCTGGACGGCTCGGACAACTTCTCCGTCCGCTACTTAATTAACGATTACAGCCTGAAGTCGAACACCCCTTGGATATACGGCGGAGCAGTAGGCGCAACGGGCATGACCCTGTCGGTTATTCCGCAGGAGACGCCCTGCTACCGCTGCTTATTTCCCGAGCCGCCCGCCCCGGGTACGACAGATACCTGTGAGACAGCAGGCGTTATATCGCCGATTGTGGACATTATCGCCTCGATTCAGGCAACAGAAGCGATCAAGCTATTGTCAGGCAATCGGGAAGCTCTCCATGGCACGCTTTTTCAAGTAGATCTTTGGAATCATGCTTGGCTTCCGGTCAATATTAGCCAAGCGCGGAAGGATGACTGTCCAGCATGCCGTAATCAGCGGTATGAGTTTCTGGAGGAGCAGCGCCGCGAGACGGTCGCCACCGCTCTGTGCGGCCGTCAATCTGTGCAGCTATTGCCTGGCCAATCGGCTCGTCTAGACCTTGATGCTATGGCTCGGCAACTATCTGCCATTGGGCAAGTCTATCAAAATCCCTATCTTCTACGGCTGCAATTATCTGGCGGCATGACCTTTGTTTTATTCCCCGACGGACGCGCTATCGTCCAAGGGACCGAAGATTTGGCAAGAGCAAGGTCGATTTACGCCGAATTATTAGGTATTTAGTTGCATTTGTCAGTCCCTCATATTGCCATTGCGTGAATAGATTGCTACTATTAAAGTGAATTATGATGCATAGGGCTTACATACTATTGTTTAATTGATAATAATTATTAGAGGTGTCTCTATGAGGATTCATGTAACAGATTTGGTAGACGGAGACCAACTTAGCCGCGATATCTTTAATAATTACGGGCTGCATGTGCTCTCCAAGGGAACATTAGTGACAAAAGCGGAAATTTCACGCCTGCTGCAGCACCAAATCGATTATGTCGATGTAGAAGAGCGCACCACACCGGTCCAGACCAATAAGCGATCCGGACGAACAATTGAGTCAACGGTTAATCCCAAGTGGCTTCCTAAAGTGCAGCCCATCTATGAAAACGCAGTCAAAAGCTTCGAGAGGTTTTTCTCCTCCGCCGTGGAATCCGGCAAGGTAGATGACGAAGATGTATCCGCCGTCCTGCAGCCGCTCCTGAATAACCTGCAATTGGAACGGGATGTCGTGTCTATGCTGCTGCTGCTCAATACGTCGGATAATTATACGTATCAGCACTCCGTGCAAGTCGGCATGCTCTCTTATTATCTGTCCTCCTGGCTCGGATATTCGGCAGTCGAAGCCGCAATAATCGGCAAGGCTGGATTCCTGCATGACATTGGCAAGTGCAAGATTGACGAGGAAATCCTGAACAAACCAGGCAAGCTATCCGCCGAAGAATTCGATGAAGTGAAGCGTCATACCGTATACGGTCATGACATTATCCTTCAATCCTTTGGAGACTCCATGCTGGCTATAGGTGCTCTGCAGCATCATGAGCGGATGGACGGAAGCGGTTACCCGAACGGGCTTAAGGGAGAAGAGATCCATCCGGTATCGAAGATTATCGCGGTTGTCGATATTTACAGCGCCATGATTTCCGCAAGAGTCTACCAGAAGGAACGCGATCTTCTCTATGTGCTGAGAGAACTTCATAGACTGAGCTTCTCGCAGCTCGATCCGGTGACGACACACACCTTTATCAAGCATATGATTCCGAATTTCATCGGCAAGCATGTTCAGCTAAGCAACGAAGAGACGGGCTATGACGAACTGGGCATTATCGTCATGACGCACCCCACGGAATTCTTCCGTCCGCTGGTTCAGATCGGTGATCAATTCCTGGATCTCACGATCGAGCGCGACTACGAGATCAAGCACGTCTATATTTAATACCGCTACATTTATGAAGCCCTGCTACCCTTACAAGGGAGCAGGGCTTTTTGAGTTGACGCAAAAATACGTGCCCGGTATCCCGGACACGTATTTTTCGATTATATCGATTAGCCGATGGAGCCTTCCATCTCGAATTTAATGAGACGGTTCATCTCTACGGCATATTCCATTGGCAATTCTTTTGTGAATGGCTCGATAAAGCCCATAACGATCATTTGAGTCGCTTCGTCCTCCGACAAGCCGCGGCTCATCAGGTAGAACAATTGGTCCTCGGACACTTTCGATACAGTAGCTTCATGCTCCAGCGTAATGTTGTCGTTCAGAATCTCGTTGTACGGAATAGTATCCGAAGTGGATTCATTATCCAGAATAAGCGTATCGCACTTGATGTTCGCTTTCGCCCCATCAGAGTTGCGTCCGAACGATGCAAGGCCGCGATACGTTACTTTGCCGCCATGCTTACTGATCGACTTGGACACGATCGTGGAGCTTGTGTCAGGCGCCAGATGCGTCATTTTCGCGCCTGCGTCCTGATGCTGGCCTTTGCCCGCAACGGCGATCGACAGAACCATGCCTTTTGCGCCGCGTCCACGCAGTACAACAGCCGGGTATTTCATCGTCAGCTTGGAGCCGATGTTGCCGTCGATCCATTCCATTTGCGCATTCTCATCCGCAACTGCACGTTTGGTAACGAGGTTGTAGATGTTCGGCGCCCAGTTCTGAATTGTCGTATAGCGCACGCGGGAATCCTTTTTGCAAAGAATCTCTACGACTGCGCTATGCAGCGAGTTCGTGCTGTAGATTGGAGCTGTACAGCCCTCTACGTAGTGAACAGAGCTGCCTTCGTCCGCGATGATCAGCGTACGCTCGAACTGACCCATGTTCTCGGAGTTGATACGGAAGTAAGCTTGCAGCGGGATATCACACTGTACGCCCTTCGGCACGTAGATGAAGCTTCCTCCCGACCATACGGCACTGTTCAATGCAGCGAACTTGTTGTCATTCGGAGGAATGATGGTACCGAAATATTCTTTCATCAGTTCAGGATATTCGCGAAGCGCCGTGTCTGTATCCGTAAAGATAACACCTTGCTTCTCCAGGTCCTCCTGCATGCTATGATAGACAACCTCGGACTCGTATTGAGCCGATACGCCGGCCAGGAACTTTTGCTCCGCTTCAGGAATACCCAGCTTGTCGAAGGTCTCCTTAATTTCTTGTGGAACCTCTTCCCATGTCTTGCCTTGTTTCTCGGACGGTTTGACATAATACTGGATATCGTTAAAATCCAGATCGTCCAAATCCCCGCCCCAACGCGGCATAGCCATTTTGTAGAATTGCTCAAGCGACTTCAGACGGAATTCAAGCATCCATTCCGGCTCGTTCTTCATCTCGGAGATCGTACGGACGATTTCCGGAGTCAGACCTTTACCCGATTGGAAAATCGCCTTATGCTCGTCGCGAAAACCGTATTTATATTCTTCCATTTCCGGCATCGATTTAGCCATTCATATCACTCCTTGTTTTGATTTTCGATTCCTTTGCGCAATGCGTTCCACGCAAGCGTCGCACATTTGATACGCGCAGGAAATTTATTTACGCCAGACAGCGCCTCAATATCCTCGTTCTCTTCGAATTCGACCGGCTCGCCCTTCATAAGCGCGGAGAATTTCTCCGCCATCTGAATAGCTGACTCGAATGACTGTCCCTTCACGGCTTCCGTCATCATCGATGCGGAGCTCATGCTGATGGAGCAGCCTTCGCCCGTGAACTTGGCGTCCACGACCTTGCCGTCCACAACCTGAAGCTGCAGGGAGATGCGATCTCCGCAGGTCGGGTTGTTCAGGTTAATCGTAACCGCCTCATCCGCAAGCGTTCCGCGATTGCGAGGATTTTTGTAATGGTCCATAATCACTCTGCGATACAAATCATCCAATTGCATGACCGAAGAACTCCTTTGTTTGAATTAGGCCGTCGGTTAACCGATCAATGTCCTCTTCGGTATTGTATAGATAAAAGCTTGCTCTAGCCGTAGCCGATACATTCAGCCAGCGCATCAGCGGCTGGCAGCAATGATGGCCCGCTCTGACGGCAATACCCTTCGAATCCAGCACGGTTGCGACATCATGCGGATGTACATCATCCAGATTGAATGTGACAAGCCCGACACGATTCTCCTTCGGCCCGTAGATGGTCAACCCGTCAATCGTCGACAGCTTATCGTAAGCATATGCCGCAAGCTGCTTCTCATGACGGTCAATCTCATCCATCCCGATGCTCTCCAGGAAGTCGATCGCGGCCCCCAGCCCTACCGCGCCGGCAATCATCGGCGTTCCGCCTTCGAAGCGATAAGGGATTTCCTTCCACGTGGATTCGTACAGCTCTACGAAATCAATCATTTCTCCGCCGAACTCAATGGGCTCCATCCCGTTCAGAAGGTCCTTCTTGCCGTATAGAGCGCCAATACCGGTCGGACCGCACATCTTGTGGCCTGAGAATGCATAGAAGTCTACGCCCAGCTCCTGCACGTCCACCCGCTTATGCGGCGTGCTTTGCGCGCCGTCTACGACCATAATCGCGCCGTTACGATGGGTAATGGCTGCAATTTCCTTGATCGGGTTCACGACACCTAGCACGTTCGATACGTAAGTGACCGATACGACCTTCGTATTCGGCGTAATCGTGTTCTCCACATCCGCAAGCGAGATCGTGCCGTCCGGCTGAAGCGGAATATATTTGAGCGTTGCACCTGTCGCTTTGGCAGCCTGCTGCCATGGAATCAGGTTGCTGTGATGTTCCATCGGCGTAATGACGATTTCGTCGCCTTCTCCGCAGACTGTCCTAGCATAACCCGAAGCGACGAGATTAAGTGCAGTTGTCGTACCTCTGGTGAATATGATTTGCTCCGGAGTCTCCGCGTTCAAAAATGCGGCAACCTTCGCACGGGCGCCTTCATAAGCGTCCGTCGCCCTGGAGCCAAGCGTATGAACGCCGCGATGGACGTTCGCATTATCCAGCTCGTAGTAATGTTTGACCGCATCAATGACGGAACGCGGCTTCTGAGAAGACGCCGCGCTATCCAGATAAACGAGCGGATGCCCGTTTATTTCTTGATGCAATATCGGGAATTGTTCCCGTATCGCATGTATATTCATCCCTCTAGCTTCCTTTCGAGCAAGCGCTGGAGCTGCGTCCGTACCGCTTCGACCGAAATCTCGGATACGACCGGAGCCAGGAATCCGTAAATAATTAACCGCTCAGCGTCTTGCCTGCTTATTCCTCTGGACATCAGGTAGTAGACTTGCTCAGGGTTGACTTGGCCTACGCTTGCCGCGTGGCCCGCTGTTACGTCGTCCTCGTCGATCAACAGAATCGGATTCGCGTCACCGCGCGCTTTAGGGCTAAGCATCAGAACCTTTTCAGTCTGTACGCCGTTCGCTTTGGTTGCGCCATGCTCGATTTTCGTAATGCCGTTGATGATTGCCGACGCGGAATCCTTCATAACCGCACGTGTAATCATGTTGCTGTCGGAGCTCTTGCCGAAGTGTACCGCTTGCGTCGTCAAGCTCATTTGCTGGGCGTTCTTGCCCACGCTGATGACCTTCACATCGGAAGTGGAGCCTTGGCCCTGCATAATCGACTTCGTGTCGGACAGCGTGTGGCCGTCGTTAAGGTCGCCGATTACCCATTCCACGCGTCCGTCGTTCTCCACCACAGCACGGCGCAATGTCATGTCTACGCCGCCTTCGCCAAGGGAATGAACCGAACCAAAGCGCACCAGTGCGCCCGGCTTAACGAACACTTCAACGATCGACGGATGCACGAACTCGCCTTTGATCGAGCCCTTATCGGATACGACCGTGTCTACATAGGACACACGGCTGTTCGCGTCAGCTACGATCAGAACATGCGGAGCGAATGTCGCTTCCGCCTTGTCATTGAACAAGATCGCTTGAAGCGGAAGTTCCACTTCTACGTTCTTCGGCACGTATACGAATACGCCGCCGTTCCATAGCGCTGCGTGAAGAGCAGTCAGCTTATCTTCATCCTTCTTCACAGCCTGGAACAAATATTGTTGAACGAGATCGCCATGCTCCTTGCATGCCGTCTCCAAATCTGTGAAAATAACGCCTTTGGCAGCCAGTTCAGCCGACAATTGCTTCCATACAGCACTGGAATTGTGCTGCACGATCAGATTCTCCGTACCTTCCGAGATCAGCTCCTGCACATTGGCAGGCAGATCAGCTAGCGATGAAGCCGGTGCAGACGCTTCGTACGCGCCGACAGCTGTCAGGTTCCAGCGCTCAATGCGGACCTTCTCAGGCTTCGGCCAAGGAAGCGTGCCGGCAAGCTCGGCTGCTTCGCCACGAAGCGCCACCAGCCATTCCGGCTCGCCCTTGCCGCGAGCAAGCATCTCAGCAGAACCGCGATCAGTCGGAGTGGTTAGTTGTGTACTCATATTGTATATCCCCCTTCTCCGATTAAATTAAGCCTGGCCTACGGTTTCGTCTGTAATGCCTAGTTCTTCCTTCACCCAATCATAACCTTCGTTCTCCAGGCGCTGAGCAAGCTCAGGACCGCCGGATTTCACGATGCGCCCTTGCATCATCACGTGAACGAAGTCCGGTGTAATATAGTTAAGCAAACGCTGGTAGTGCGTAATGATCAGGAAGCCGCGCTCTTCGGAACGCATCGCGTTCACGCCGTTCGCAACGATGCGGAGCGCATCGATGTCAAGACCGGAGTCGATCTCGTCAAGCACGACGATTTTCGGATCAAGCAGCATCATTTGAAGAATTTCGTTACGCTTCTTCTCGCCGCCGGAGAAACCTTCGTTCAGATAACGGTGCGCGAACTCAGGATTCATCTCCAACTCTTTCATTTTGCCTTCCATTTGGCGAATGAATTTGATCAGGGAGATTTCATTGCCTTCCTCGCGGCGGGCATTAATTGCGCTGCGCAGGAAGTCGGAGTTTGTTACGCCAGGAATTTCACTTGGATACTGCATAGCCAGGAACAGGCCTGCGCGTGCTCTCTCGTCTACTTCCATCTCCAGCAGGTCTTCGCCGTCAATGGATGCGCTTCCTGCCGTCACTTCATATTTCGGATGACCCATCAGAGCCGAAGCCAGCGTACTTTTACCCGTACCGTTCGGTCCCATGATGGCATGAATTTCTCCGCCTTTGATCTCAAGGTTGATGCCCTTCAAAATCTCTTTTCCTTCGATCTCGGCTTTGAGGCCGTCGATGACAAATTGTGTTGCCATATTATACTGATCCCTCCAAGGTTAGTTATCGTAGATTAGGTGTTTTGATTCTCACTGATTCTCAATAATCATTTTAATATAACTTTAGTTATAAATCAACGTACGAGTTGACAAGCTGCCTTCTTCCGCCCTAGAAATTCGCCCTTAAATTCCGAGTGCAGACAGGATTCGATCGGTTTCCTTGTCGAACTGCGCTTGCGTCAGAACAGGATTCATCCCCGGCTGCTTCATCTCATCTTCTATTCTTACCCAAGATTTACATCCTGAATAAGCAGGCCTCATTGGCGCATAGACCGGTTCTTCGAGCTTGTACACTCGCAACAGCAGCAGGTGAAGCGGATTTTTCTTCTTCCACTTGAGGCGCTCCTCGGCGAACGTATCGGTCCAAATATGCCTATCGCGCAGCTTGTCCAGTGTCTCCTGATCGGTAATCTCAATGTCCCGCTCCACGACCGCATAGGCGGACAGCTTGATGGTGTCGGCTTCCGGCGACCATTCCCGCAGCGTCTCGTCCATCCCGCCTTGGTAATCCTCCTTCAGCAGCTCCTTCCGCTGATGCTCATAAGCAGGCATTAAGTAGAAGCTTTGACTCAGAAGTTGAAAATCCCGTGTTTCTTCGATGATGCCGCCCTTGCGCATCACGATAATTTGTTCCCCGTCATGAAGCGCCTTTACGGAAACGGCCCATTCCTTCAGCGCGATTGCCTGGCGCGTCAAATCTTCTGTCATCCCAGCTCCCCCATCCATTTGGCGGTTCTTTCCTGAAGCCCGCCTTCCTCTCCCTCTATTTTGAAAAAAACAGCCCGCGAAGTCAATCATTGGCGCCTAAAGGTATTCCATGGCGAAATAATATCCATTATACTATTAGGCATGGTATTGGAACGAATAGAGAAATCGGAGGTGGACGAGCTGACCACGTATCATGCCTTAAATGAACAAGAAGCAATTGAAATCGCGAGCGGAATCGACGGGTTTTTCCCTGAGGGCGCTCATTTGGCTTGCCGGGAAATCGGGGACGGCAATCTGAATCTCGTCTTTCATATAACGGATAGCGCGAGCGGCAAGAGCCTGATTATGAAGCAGGCGCTGCCATACGCCAAGGTTGTAGGCGAGTCCTGGCCTCTGACGCTCGACCGCGCGCGCATAGAGAGCGAGAAGCTGATTCTGGAAGGAAAGCTGGCTCCAGGTCTGGTACCGGTCGTGTACAAATACGATCCGGAGCTGTCACTCACCGTCATGGAGGATCTAAGCGATCATATCATTATGAGGCAAGGCCTGATTAACGGCACGAAGTATCCGCTCTTCGCGGATCATATCTCGACGTTCATGGCCAACACCCTGTTCTATACATCCGATCTCGGCATGAACCAGCAGGACAAGAAGCTGCGCGTCAAGGACTTCATTAATCCCGATCTGTGCAAAATTACAGAGGATCTGATCTTCGACGATCCTTATACCGTGTCGCCCAATAATAATATACCGTCAGCGATTGAAGATGCTGCGGAAGCGCTTCGCAATGACAGCGCGCTGCATCTCGAAATAGCCATATTGCGGGACAAGTTCTTGACGAACGCTCAAGCGCTGCTGCATGGCGACTTGCATACGGGCAGCATCTTCGCTACGCCAGCCTCCACGAAGGTAATCGACCCCGAGTTCGCTTATTTCGGACCGATGGGCTTCGATGTCGGAGCAATCTTCGCGAATCTGATACTGAATTATGCCGGACAACAATATTGGACAAGCGACGATGAAGCCCGCAAGGACTTCCGTCGTTACCTGCTGGATACGATTGAAGATGTATGGACTCAATTCGACCGGAAATTCCGCGCCCTCTGGAATGAGCATGGCATCGATCGCCTGGCTAATTCCACAGCGGGCTATCAAGACTACTACATGCAGCGATTGCTTCAGGATACCATCGGATTCGCCGGATGCAAGATCGTGCGCCGGATTGTCGGACTTGCCCACGTCGCAGATATCGACAAGATTCCAAGCGATGAGATTCGTGAGCAGGCACAGAGAGGCGCCCTTGCGATCGGTACGGAGCTGATCCGCCGCCATCGCAGTGCACAATCCATACAAGAACTGATTGATATAACAGAAACAGCAATGCAAGGTTAGCCTATTGGCTCTTGCAATTGACGCAGGGAGGAACTAACATCATGACTGAAAATTACGCAGGCTTGCAGTCCGTTATCTGGACAGGCGACCAACTTGATTTGCTCGACCAACGGCTGCTGCCGGAAGAAATCGTTTATTTGCCGCTTACCACATCCGAGGATGTCTGGGAAGCGATTAGACATCTTAAAGTACGAGGCGCTCCGGCTATCGGCATTGCAGCCGCTTATGGCGTCGTTCTAGGCAGCCGCGATGCGGCAACCGCCGAAGAATGGATGGCTGGTGTGAAGACGCACGCCGAATATTTGGCTACCTCCAGACCGACAGCCGTCAATCTCTTCTGGGCACTGGATCGGATGAAGGCTGCGGCAGACCGGTTCGCAGGCGAGGGTCTATCCCTTGACCAGCTTAAGACAGCATTGACGAACGAGGCAATCGCCATTCAGAGCGAGGACGAAGAAACCAATCGCTTGATCGGCGAGCATGCGCTCGGATTGTTCAAGGATGACATGGGCGTCTTGACACACTGCAACGCCGGTGGACTTGCCACTGCGAAATACGGCACCGCGCTTGCTCCCTTCTATCTCGCAAAGGAGCAAGGCATGAATATTCGCGTATTCGCGGATGAGACTCGCCCTGTACTGCAAGGCGCCCGCCTAACAGCGTTCGAGCTTCAGCAAGCCGGAGTCGATGTCACGCTCATCTGTGACAACATGGCCGGTATGGTGATGTCCAAGGGCTGGATAGACGCGGTTATCGTCGGAACAGACCGCGTAGCGGCTAACGGCGATGTGGCGAACAAAATCGGCACCTACAGCGTAGCCGTTCTTGCCAAAGCGCACGGCATTCCATTCTATGTGGCTTGTCCGCTCTCCACAATCGATCTCTCTACGCCTACGGGAGCGGAGATTCCGATTGAAGAACGGAATGCTGAAGAGATTACGGAAGGCTTCGGGAAGCGTACCGCTCCGCAAGGAGTTAAGGTATATAACCCTGCCTTCGACGTGACGCCACATGAATACGTGACAGCTATCATTACGGAGAAGGGCATCGTAACAGCGCCTTTCGAAGAGAACCTGCGCAAGCTGTTCCACAATTAATATTCGAAGCCCCAAGCTGCCGCAGCTTGGGGCTTTATTCATTCTTAACGTCTATAGCATCAGACGAAGAGCGTCCGCACCCTTCATACCGGCAACGATGCCAAGCGATTCCGCTTTATGCGTAACCGATTCCAAAGGCGCTCCGATCAATTCCTCCAACGTTCTTACACCGACGGCGCGGCCTGCTATAATTTCGCGGTCTCGCAGCTTATCATTCAGCAGCGACACGTCCAATGCTCCGCACATAATATAACCCCGGTCTGTCGATAGGGAGAGGAGAGTTGTTTTCGGCAGTTTCACCTCCACTCCAAGAACGGTCTCTCCGCTTTCGAGCACGAATGGAACCATTCTGATCAACTCGCATCCACCTCCTTTATCCCCCAAATTATGCGACTTTTCTGCCGCATAACCAGTATATGCAGGGAATCTTACCCAGTGTGGTCAAACGTCAGATATAGGTCTATATCACTACTCAAAATAATGGTATAGTTAGACTATCACCACAAGTGCGGAGGCAAGCAAATGACAAAAAAGCAATTAAACAAGCAGCAACAAACCTTCATCTTCAATGTTGAAATTATGGTGGAGGATGGACACCACGCCGACGCACTGGAGAAGCTGATTCAAGGCTTGAATCGATCCGAATGGGCGGATTACCGTATCACCTCCGGCATTCAATTAGGAAGCCTGATCGACCAGAGGCTTGCGGAAGCATCCGGATCAACCCCGGTTCCCCTTCCCCCCCAAGAGCCTGATACTAAGGAATCAACAGTCCCTATTTCGGCTGAATCTGACGGTTTTGGACCCATTCGCACGTTTATGAAATCGAACACTCTGATCCGCTTAATTGTCAATAGAGGTCTTGGAATCAAGCTGAACATTCCATGCCGGATCATTAATATCGATGAGCGGGAAAATTTGATCACGGTGTACCATGTCGACGAGAAACAAGTCTATACGTTCAGAATGACTGAAATTGAAGATTTCATAGCCTGATCATCAAAAAAAACCGCTGCCTTGGGAGGATGACCCGTCATCTCCCCGGTAAGCGGGTTTGCTGCTTTTTATAGCCAATTAGCGTGGCAACTGTCCGACAATAAAGAAACTGCCCGCCGGCAGCGCTCTGCCAGCGAAACAGTTCTCGATTACCCTGCTTTAAGCATTTCTTCGATATTATCACTGGAGACCGGAGGGCTCCAATAGAATCCCTGCATTTCATCACATTGATGCCTCTTCAGAAATTCCATCTGCTCCTCTGTCTCCACGCCTTCCGCTATAACTTGAATGTTCAAGTTATGCGCCATCGCGATGATAGCGGCCACAATCTCCGCATCGCTAGGATCTTGCTGAATGTCTCTGACGAAGGAGCGGTCGATCTTCAGACGGTCAATCGGGAAGTTCTTCAAGTAGTGGAACGAGCTGTAGCCCGTCCCGAAGTCGTCTACGCTAATGCCTACGCCGAGGTCCGTAATGGCGAGCAAGCAGCGTGACACCAGTCCAACATCGATCGTCATCGACTCTGTAATTTCCAGGTCCAGATACTTCGGTTCAAGTCCTGTCTTCTCCAGCACTTCCGCAATGCGGCTTGCCAGATCATGCTGCAGGAATTGACGAATGGACAGATTGACCGCAACCGGCATTGGCTGCAATCCCGCATCCTGCCACGCTTTGTTCTGGCGGCAAGCTTCCTCCAGCACCCAATCGCCGATCTGGACGATCATACCGCTTTCTTCCGCAAGCGGAATGAAGGTCCCGGGCGAAAGCAGTCCTCGGACGGGATGCTTCCAACGAACCAGCGCCTCGACGCCAACCATGCGCCCGCTGGTCAAATCATATTGCGGCTGATAATGAAGCACGAATTCACTTCGCTGAATGGCACGATACATCTCATGCTGCAGCTTGAGACGCTCGAAGGAGGAATTGCTCCAGCTGTCGGAATAGAGCAGGCAATCGTTTTTGCCGCTCTCCTTCGCTTTGACGAGCGCCATATCCGCTTTCTTGAACAGCGTATACCCGTCATCCTGATTGTTCAGGCTTGTAACCAGGCCGATGCTGGCCGTAATATGTAGGGGGAAGCCCTTTAGCTCATAAGGCTCCTCAATCGATTTCAATATGTGTTTGGAATACTCCAACAGCTCATCCTCGGACTGAATGGAAGTAATAAGCAAGGCGAATTCGTCGCCTTCCATTCTGGCTACGAAGTCTTGCTCCGACAATCCTCTGTTCAGCCGCTCGGCGACTTGCATTAGCAGCATATCTCCGAATTCCCGACCGAAAGACGCATTCACAAGCTTAAAGCGGTCAAGATCCAAATAGCAGATTCCAACAATCCGTTCGTCTTCCTTGGCTCTGGACAAGCTCTCTGTCAGCTTCATCTGGAACAGCGTACGATTAGGTAAACCCGTCATATCGTCATAATACGCCATGTAACGAATACGCTCGACGTTGCGCTTCCGGTCACTTAAATCCTGGCTGATCATTACGGTCCCGATTACTTCACCCTCCTGCAGCATTGGTGCGTAGACCACCTGCAGTTCAAGCGGAAAACCCGAACGATGCGTAATATGGATATTGTTTTGGTTCGTCTCTCCGTTAAGCGCCCTGTCAATCGATTCTTGAAGCAATACTCTGCTGGCTGGATCGACCATACGTATCATGGGCTCCCCGATCATCTCGGAACGTTGGTAGCCCAGCATGCGGCTTGAAGCTTCATTCATCTCCACCAGCTCGCCCGCGCGATTCAAAACAGCGAGAGGAACGGCCTCGGAACGAAGAAGCGTCTCAACAATGGCGGTATGGTATTTATGGAAGTTGCCCATGGAATTGCGTTTGAAGAAGACGATAACAGCTGTGGCCAGCAGTGAGACCGCTACAGCAAGTGAAGCCCATCTGTACATTGCATTGGAAATAACCAGAAAGGATACTATAATCCATATCGCTGCGATGGCCGCTATCCATGAGCTTATCGCCCATGATTCGCTCAGCATCAGCAGCGTGCGCGGCTGCTTCTTCGTTTCAGCCCAATCTTCCATTTGTTTCGCCACACACAAACTTCCTTCCTCTTAAGTCGGTCAAGTGATAGCTAGGTACATTATAAACGAAATGGACGAATTGGCATAGAAATATTTGCTAACATTTTATAAAAAATATCCAAAAATGATCGGTTTCTGTCGAAAACTGTTCGATTATAAGACAATAATCCTCACTTCGAAGCTTGTTTGGCTGCTCCTGCGATTACAAAGACCCATCCCGCAATCATGGCAACTCCGCCAATAGGCGTAATCATGCCCAGCTTCGAGAAGCCCGTCAATGTCAAAATATAAAGGCTGCCGCTAAAAATAACCGTGCCTGCAAAGATCAGCCTTCCTCCTATCAGCACTTTGCGGCTGCCGCCAAGCGCCTTGTCAAGCAGAGCGATCAGCATAAGGCCAAGCGCGCTGTACATATGGTATCTCACGCCAGTTTCGAATACATCCAGATAATGATCGGTTACCTTGCCTTCCAATCCATGTGCGCCAAAAGCGCCAAGCGCAATAGCAAGCGCCGCATTCACAGCGCCGATTATAAAATATTTTTGGAACATCGGTTTTCAATCCTCTCTTTATTGTGTATAATTTTACCAAACTACTGGAAGGGGACTACATAAGCATGAACGACAATCCAAACCAGCACAATCAGCAGCAGGGGCAGCAACCAGATCAGGGCCAGCCTTTCACCGGGTTTTCGCCGGCAGGCGGACCTCCTTACGGACAAGGGCCTATCGTCAAGAAGCATTCCGGACTTGGCATCTCGTCCTTTGTATTAGCTTTGGTTGCGCTGCTTACTTTTATATTAGCTATTATCCTGATCGCATCCAGCTTGCCTGAATTTATGAACATGACTTCGCAAGAAGAGCTTCAACAACGGATTATGGACAGCAACGGAGAAGGCTTCGAAGGCTTGGTTTTCGGCAGCCTTGTCATATTTCTAGCTATCGGCATTGCCTTTATCGGATTAGTGCTTGGCATTATCGGCGCTTGCATGAGAAACCGCAAGAAGGTATTCAGCATCATCGGTATCGTGCTGAACGGCCTGATCACTTTCGGCTCTGGCTTTATGCTCATTCTCGGCGTAGCGAATGCCGTTTAATCACGATCCCGCATGATAGACCCGCTTTACCTTGCCAGAGGGCAGGTAAGGCGGGTCTTTTCTATTCTCGCTTAATGCTTCAGCAAGATTGAAGTGCGGCTGTAGCCTTCCCTTGACTTGCTTACTTCCAGGCATGCGGGGAACGCTTCTTTTAATTCCGCGACGTGGGAGATCACACCGATCATCCGGCCTGCCTTCTGCAGATCGACTAGCGCCGACACCGCCTTGTGCAGCGACTCTTCGTCAAGTGAACCAAAGCCCTCGTCAATCAGCATCATCTCGATGGAGATGCCTCCCTGATGCGCCTGAATGACATCCGTCATGCCAAGCGCAAGGCATAAGGACGCATTGAACTTCTCGCCGCCCGACAATGACTTCACATCGCGGAGCTGGCCCGTATACGCATCGTAGACATCCAGGCCCAGTCCGCTCTGCTTGCCCCTTGTCTCCAGCCTGTCGCTGCGCTGAAGCTCATACTGTCCACCCGACAGCTCCTTCAGCCGCACATTCGCCATATTCAGAATCTGATCCAGATATTCGATCAGAATGTAGCGCTCAAAGGACATTTTCAGCGCATTGTCCCCCTTCAGCATGGAATAGAGGTCCAGAACGCCTTCCATCTCCTGTTCAAGCCCTGCCATCTGCTCGCCTGCACGCCGGATCGACTCGGCAAGCCGGATCGCCTCTTCTTCATACCGACGGGAGCGGCTCTCTTGTCCAACGGAGGCTTCGTAACTTTCCTTAGTGGCTGCAATGGCGGACAAGAGCTCATTTGTATCGTGTCTTGGCTGGCTCACAAGCTCTTGCTCCAGCGTCAGCAGCCGCTCTCTCACCGCTGCAATTGCAGAACGATAGGCTTCGATTGCTTCCCGGACGCGTCTGCTCTCTGCATCATTCATGAGCGCCGAGCGATACGCATCGTGCGAGGAGAAGCCTGCTTCCTGCCATTCCTGCTCTAGCCGCTTGGCGGCGCTGGCACCCCGCTCCACCGCTTCCGCCAGCGCGCTTGCAGCCTGTTCGGCATGTGCCTTGCACTCCGATACGCTGGAGGCTGCCCGCTGAAGCCGAGCCTGGACAGTCGCCCAGGCTTGCTCCATCCCGCGGAACAGAGCATTCTGTTCCATTGTCCGGACTTCCAGCGCTTCCGGGCTTCTCAGACTGTCCGGAATTCGCTCCAGTTCCTTCGCTAGGGAAGCCTGCCCTGCAGACCGCTCCACAGCAAGCCGCTGCAGCTCCGTTTGCAATCCCTCCCGCTCCGGCTCAAGGCGGGCCAGCTCCTCTTCTGCTTTCCCCAGTGAAGCTCGCCATTCCTCGGCCCGCTTAGCGTCTGCTTGAAGCTGATCCGCTGCATCCTTATACTGGCGCCACAAAACCCGCAGTTCACCTTGGCGTTCACGCAAGACGTCCAGCAACCGCTCGGCGGAGCTCTCTTTTTCCAGATCGATGCCCAGCTCTTCCAGCTCCTCAAGCAAGGCCGAATGGGATGCAGCTGCTGAGGCAGCCTGAGCTTTCGCTGAGATCAGCTCATTCTGAATCGCGTTTAATGTATCTTTGGTATGCTGCAGCTTTTCCTTCGAAGGAAGCTCGCCGCCTTCTGCATGGGCTTTGGAAGGATGCTCCGTGCTTCCGCATACCGGACATGGCGCACCTGTCGTTAAATGTATGGCCAATAAGCTTGCTTGCCCCTCCAGCCACAGCTGCTCCGCCCGTTCATGCTCGGCTGCCGCAAGCTCCAGCGCACGCATGCCTTCTTGCTCTAGCTGAACCCAGCGCACGCGCTCTTCAGTCACATCCATCAGGCGTTTGACCGCTTTCCCCTGCTGTTCCACCGTTCTCAGCTTCTCCAGCTCGCCCGGAAGCTTGACGGCAGATACATCCGTCGCCTTAAGCTCCGACTGCATGTGTGCTCTCTGTTCACGCAGCTTCACCATGGATTGTTCGTTAAGGGTTAACTTCTCTCTCGCTTGCGTCTCCAGCCGGGTCAATTCGCCGACTCGTTTCTGTTGCTCGCTTAAAGAAGCTACAATAGGCTTAAGCTCCTGCAATTGTACAAGCTCGCGCTCGGTGCTTCTGCGCAGAGGCTCTCTGTCCGCTTCCTCGCGATGAGCCGCTTGCGAACCCGCCCACTCGGCTTCGGCGGTGCGCAGCGCAGCTTCTCGGCTCTCTAACGCCTCTTGCTTGCTCCGCTTAGCCTGCAACGCCTGATCGGCTTGCTCCTGGTAAGGAAGCAGCGACGCCGCTTTCTTTGCGAGCTCCAGTCTTTGCTCTTGCTGCTTGAACGCCGGCTCCTGCTCCACAAACCCGGCCAATTGCGAACGCTTCGCCCCCAGCTCGTCATGCTTGGCGTTGATGTCTTGAGCTCTCCTCAGCTCCTCTTGCTTCGCGTCCATCTCTGCCGACAGCTTCAGCTTGCTCTCGCGGGCTTGCTCGGCCTGGTCCCGGTAATAGCCGGCCTCGCTGGTCAAACCTTCCCATACTTGCGCTGTGCTGTATATCTCCTGTGAGAACGTATCTGCAAGCTTGCTGCCCTCCCGGGCCGGGAACGTCTCCTGCGCTTGCCGCATCATCGCGGAAGACGCGGACCGCGCCTCCTTCAACCGGTCTTGCAGCTCGCGGTTGCGCTGCTGGAATCTGGCCTCCAGCTTCTCATACAATTCCGTTCGAAATATTCGGCGCAATATCTCTTCCTTATTGTCCGTATCGGACGTAAGCAGCTTGCGGAATTCGCCTTGCGGCAGCATGACGATCTGGCTGAACTGATCCTTGGTCAAGCCGACGATCGCAAGCAGCCTCGCGTTCACTTCCGTTGTGATGAACCGGTCGACCGCAGGAATGGCAGTGCCATCCTTCAGCTCGTAGAGCTCGGTCTTCTCGCCCGTCTCGCTCCGGTTGCCGCCTTTACGATGCTTCATTTGACGATGAACGCGATATTGTTTGGCGCCTGCTGAAAAGTCCAGCTCAACAGCCGTGTGCGTCTCATCATCGGCGAAGTGGCTGCGCAACATACGGGGATCAGATCTGTCCTCGCCGCTGGCCGTCCCGTACAAGGCAAAGCATATCGCATCAAAGATTGAGGTTTTCCCCGCTCCTGTATTACCCGAGATGACAAACAGCCTGCGATCGCCAAGCTTCGTAAAGTCGATTATCTCCTCGTCCCGATAAGGGCCAAAAGCTCTCATCATTAAGCGCAGCGGTCTCATGCTTCACCTCCGATCGCTTGCTGAAGCGCGCCGAATTCCCGCTCAAACAGCATCCGTTTCTCTTTTGTCAGCGGAATGCCCTTCACTTCTTCATAAAAAGCGGCAAACAGCTCTGCCGGATCGCTCTCGCTGCGCCTGGGCGCAGCATCCGAACCGGCCGACCCCGATGCGGATAGTTCCACAGCCGCCGTCCTTGTTCTTCTCTCCACATGCATCGCATTCGGGTAGACGGCTCTCACCTTCTCCATCGGGAACAGGACAGGATGATCGCTTAGCAGCGTGACAAAGACGTAATCGTCACATACCTCATGCTGCTCCAGCTCCTCCAAGGTTGCCTCCACCCGTCTCATATCGCGCAGGGGACGCAGCTCTCTCTTCTCCACCGTCGCTTGTCCGTCCTTGTCCAGCTTCACCATGAGATAACCCTTGTTATGCTTCTCTTCCGAAATCGAATATTTCAGCGGGGAACCCGCATAACGTATATGTTCATGCCGCACATAGTGCGCCTGATGAAGATGGCCTAACGCCACATAGTGGAATGGGCGAAAATGAGCTGCGCTCACATGCTCCGCCCCGCCAATCGCCAGCGGTCGTTCCGATTCACTCGTATTGTCGGCGGATTCGCCGGAAGGCGTAATGAACGCATGTCCAATCAGCACATGTCTTGCCGAAGGGTCCATCTTCTGCTCCAGCCGACTCACGATCGCGCGCATGGCGTCATCATGCGACCGAATCGATTCATCGCCAAGGCGATGCCTGATCTGCGCAGGGTCCGCATAAGGGACTAGATGAAAGTGAACCTCGCCATACTCATCGCGAAGCACGACAGGCTGCCCGTCTTCCCGCAGCTGGCCCGCCAAGTACAATCCGCGGCTTTCCATCATGCTTGTGCCGAAGCTGATCCGGTCAGGGCTGTCGTGATTGCCCGAGATAGCCAGCACTGGCGTCTCCAGATCAATCACAATCCTCCGAAGCGCGTCATCCAGCAGTTCGACCGCCTCCGTGGGCGGCACAGCTCTATCGTACAGATCGCCGGCGATGATCACCGCATCCGGCTTCTCGATCCGAATCGCATCCATCATTTGCTCCAGCACATGCCTCTGGTCCTCCGTTATATAAACACCGTGGATCAGCTTGCCCAGATGCCAATCCGCCGTATGTAACAGCTTCATTCCTTCACTTCCTCTCCCGCGGCATGCCGCCGCAGTCCTTCCTATTATTCTATCACCACGGCGCGTTGCGTAGCTAGGTTTTCGCGGCAGCAGTCCCGGCTTGTCTAACAGATTAATAGAATTGGACTCAATTCGTTCACATAACCGCTCGCCACTTGAATATATTGATTAACAACAAAGAAATAAGCAGGGGAGGTGCTCCGAAAATGAGTCCAGCTGACAACGGCATGTTCATTGTTTCGCACGAGGATTGGTCGCTGCACCGCAAGGGGTATCAGGACCAAGCCCGCCATCAGCAAAAAGTACGCGAGGCTATCAAGCAAAACTTGCCCGATCTCGTATCTGAAGAAAGCATTGTCATGTCTGACGGCAAGCAAGTAATTAAGGTGCCGATTCGGAGCCTGGATGAATACCGCTTTGTTTATAATTACAATAAAAACAAGCATGTCGGCCAAGGCGACGGAGACAGCCAGGTAGGCGATGTACTCGGAGTAGATCCGCAGGCGGCCAAAAAGGGCGGCAAAGGGGAAGGCGCCGGGGACCAGCCTGGCGAAGATGTCATTGAGGCGGAGATTTCCTTGGCAGAGCTGGAGACGATGCTCTTCGAGGAATTGGAGCTCCCGTTCCTGAAACAGAAGGACAAGGATCAGCTCGAAACGAAAGAAATCCGGTTCAACGATATCCGCAAGAAAGGCATTATGTCCAATATCGACAAGAAGCGGACCATAATTGAAAATTTGCGGCGCAATGCCACATCAGGGCAGCCCGGCATCCATGGCATCAGCCCGGATGATCTGCGCTACAAGACATGGGAGGAAATCGTCAAACCGCAATCCAATGCCGTCATTCTGGCTATGATGGACACATCGGGGTCGATGGGCTCGTTCGAGAAGTATGTAGCCCGCAGCTTCTTCTTCTGGATGACGCGCTTTCTACGCCACCAATACGAGAAAGTGGATATTGTGTTCATTGCACACCACACAGAGGCGAAGGAAGTGAGCGAGGAAGAATTTTTCACAAGAGGCGAGAGCGGCGGCACGATCTGCTCCTCGGCGTATATGAAAGCGCTGGAGATCATCGACAGCCGATTCAGTCCGAGCCTATACAATATTTACCCCTTCCACTTCTCCGACGGCGACAATCTGACCAGCGACAACGAGCGCTGCGTCAAGCTGATCGGGGAGCTGCTCAAGCGATCGAATTTGTTCGGCTATGGCGAGGTCAATCAGTACAATCGCTCCAGTACGCTCATGTCCGCGTACAAACATATTAATCTTCAGCATTTTATGTATTATGTCATTAAAGAAAAAAGCGAGGTGTACAACGCGCTGAAGTCATTTTTCCGCAAGCGCGAAGGCATTCCGGGTTAATAAGCGAACGTGCGGCGTCCATATACAACCAAACCCCCGGTACCGTTAGGACCGGGGGCTTGAGGCTTTCTATCGAGCTATGGTGCAGTCTGAGGGGCTGGTGAAGGTGCCGGCTCGGCAGCCTGCGTCAGCTCGGGCAAGCTTTTAAACTCATAGCCTTGCCGTCTCGCTTCGTCAATGATACTCCCAAGCGCATCCGCATTATCCTGCGATACAGAATGCAGCAGCAGGATTGCGCCCGGGTGCAGCTGCTTTGTCACTTGCTGGAAGGCGTATGACGCGCCCTTCTGCGCTCTGACATCCCAGTCCTTGTAGGCGATCGACCAGAAGACGCTGGTATAGCCTGAGCTTTTGCTCGCAGACAGCACTCTTTCGTTAAAAATGCCTCTCGGCGGTCTCAAATAAGTCATCTCCTGCTGTCCGGTCACTGCGCGAACCTGTTCCTTCACCTTCTCCAGCTCGGTACGAATCGCTTCTTCTGACAGCTGGGACATATCGGGATGACTCCAGGAATGGTTGCCGATAATATGCCCCTCTTCCGCCATACGTTTCAGAAGTTCCGGCTGGTCCTTAATGTAATGTCCGGTAACAAAAAACGTAGCCGGTACCTGTTTGTCCTTCAGAACATCCAGGATTTTGGCGGTTAGTCCGTTTTCGTAGCCGTTATCGAACGTCAGGAACAGTTCTTTGCGCGTTGTATCCCCCAGAAATAACGCTCCATGCTTCGTAATAATGGGCTTGAAGCCTTCCTCGTCAATGGAAGGCAGCCTGCCGTCTACGCTCTTTTTGAATCCGAAATGGAAGACTCCAGGTTGTGCCTGTACAGCGATAGGGCCTCCAACAACAGCTGCGATCAGCAGAGTCGCTGCGATAAGTTTCTTGATCTTTCTGTACAAAATGTACTCTCCTCTCATATCCTATTTTCACGTTAGACAATCGGTTTTTGCGGTTCAATCGACATGCGTTTACTATTTCCTTTATTCCCCTGCGCTATTCCGAAGGATTCGGCCGGAAGGGTTGTATTCCTGTGCTAATTTGCTACACTGGTTACAAGGCCTCTGCCCTCGCAGGTGGCCTTTATTACTATCCAAGGAGGAATTGGACATGAGAAAGATAAATCGCTTGACCTTCCATGCACGTGCCAAACATATAGGAGGTGATATCTACTATGAACCATAGGCCTGAATATATAGCGCTGAAGGAGACGTACCTTCGACAGCTTATTTCGCTGCGCGATGAGAAGGATCTTTTTCTAGGCGCGTATTTCCCCGAATTTGGAAGCAGAAGAACCCAAGTGGAGAAGCTGCTCTCTTCCTATACCAGCATGCTGGAGAAGCTGCTGGAGCGCCCGACTGACGAATGGCGCGATATTGTGCTGATCGGATGCGGGGTGACAGTCACGTATATGGATGACGGCATGACCGAATCCTTTACGATCGTATTTCCTGAAGAAGCACAGCCCGACAGTAACCGCATTTCTTTCTATTCGCCAATTGCGGAACAACTGCTCATGCGCTCATGCGGCGATCTCGTATCGATGAATACGAGCATGGACACGTACCAGGTACGGATCGACCGTATATGGTCCGGCGTAGATAGCATAGAGGAAGAAAGGCGAGCTGCTCCTTGAATCTTAGAAAAAGCGAATTGCCCGGCATTGGCGTCAAATATATGTTAGGCACGGCAGCAGCTCGTTCCGAAGGCAAATAGACAAACGCAGTCAGTCTCGAGCCAGTTGACCATTATCAATCCAATTATCTACAAATGAAAAAACACGCAGGAGTTTGGCTGACCGCCACTATTCTGCGTGTTTCCTTTTATAGATTTCATGAGACAACAAAAAAACCGACACTCAGATGGAGTTCGGTTTACTTTAATTATAAAGATGGTCGGGATGACACGATTTGAACATGCGACCCCCTGGTCCCAAACCAGGTGCTCTACCAAGCTGAGCTACATCCCGTGATAATGGAGCGGAAGACGGGAATCGAACCCGCGACCCTCGCCTTGGCAAGGCGATGCTCTACCGCTGAGCCACTTCCGCAAAAAAATGGTGCCGTCGAGAGGACTTGAACCCCCAACCTACTGATTACAAGTCAGTTGCTCTACCAGTTGAGCTACAACGGCACGTAGGTTTACATAATATCCATCAAATATGGATTGGTTGCGGGGGCAGGATTTGAACCTGCGGCCTTCGGGTTATGAGCCCGACGAGCTACCGGGCTGCTCCACCCCGCGTCGTTAAAAGAAAATGGTGACCCGTAGGGGATTCGAACCCCTGTTACCTCCGTGAAAGGGAGGTGTCTTAACCCCTTGACCAACGGGCCTTACTTATGTAGAAAAAGTTCGTACGGAGAAGGAGGGATTCGAACCCTCGCACCACTTACGCAGTCTAACCCCTTAGCAGAGGGTCCCCTTGAGCCACTTGGGTACTTCTCCAAGAAATGGCTCCCCGAACAGGACTCGAACCTGTGACAACTCGATTAACAGTCGAGTGCTCTACCAACTGAGCTATCAGGGAATATAGCGTTCTTCGCTGGGTACGCTTCCTGAATCGCTTCAGTAAAGACGCAACCATGCATTTCAAGACGTTTTGCACCTTGAAAACTGGATACGAAAGTAACTGTTGAATCATCCTTAGCAGTAGGATAAGCCCTCGACCGATTAGTATTCGTCAGCTCCACACATTGCTGTGCTTCCACCCCGAACCTA
>NZ_JBWDNN010000016.1:0-53437 GCF_056269225.1 Paenibacillus sp. J31R120
AGATTTCCCAATTAGTAAGACCCCTTGAAGACGACGAGGTTGATAGGTTCGGGGTGGAAGCACAGCAATGTGTGGAGCTGACGAATACTAATCGGTCGAGGGCTTATCCTAAACGCTTTCCGAAGGAAAGGCGGACATCGTAAGCATAGGCTTAGGGTGCGAGTCTGGAGATCGAGGAGCATGCTAAAGTACAATCAGCAATTACTTTCGTATCCAGTTTTCAAGGTGCAAAACACTTTGAATTGTCTTGTCTTAAAGCAATTGAAGCTCTTGGACACATTTTTATGCGAATGTGCAATGTTCCCTGATAGCTCAGTTGGTAGAGCACTCGACTGTTAATCGAGTTGTCACAGGTTCGAGTCCTGTTCGGGGAGCCATACTTGCTCTCATAGCTCAGTAGGTAGAGTGCATCCATGGTAAGGATGAGGTCACCGGTTCGATCCCGGTTGAGAGCTCCAGATCTTCTTTGAGGATATCTGATATCATGCAGCGGACAAGCTATACTTAACGGTAATTATTATTTAGGCCCGTTGGTCAAGGGGTTAAGACACCTCCCTTTCACGGAGGTAACAGGGGTTCGAATCCCCTACGGGTCACCATCATGGAGGATTAGCTCAGCTGGGAGAGCATCTGCCTTACAAGCAGAGGGTCGGCGGTTCGATCCCGTCATCCTCCACCATACCGTAACGCTGGGGATTAGCCAAGCGGTAAGGCAACGGACTTTGACTCCGTCATTCTCAGGTTCGATCCCTGAATCCCCAGCCATTTTATTAAGAGCCATTAGCTCAGTTGGTAGAGCACCTGACTTTTAATCAGGGTGTCGTAGGTTCGAGTCCTACATGGCTCACCAGTTTATTTACCCGGCAAGACCCACGCGCGTATGGCGGAATTGGCAGACGCACTAGACTTAGGATCTAGCGGGCGACCGTGGGGGTTCAAGTCCCTCTACGCGCACCATCCATGAGAAAACCCTTCGAACAGAAGGGTTTTTTGCTGTTTGATACGTTTGAACGGGAAGTAGACAGGGTATAAAGCTGTATAGACGTGGAGGTGAGCGTCGTTTCGGAATGATGTAGCCCCAGGAATTACATGAACAGGGCGATCTATAAGAGATGGGAAGACAGTGAGAATTAACCGCTCTGAATAATAGCATAATAAAGCAGTGGAGAAGTCTGAAAATTATTGAAACGTGAAGTTCAGATCGACGTATAGCTATAGGGAAAGTATTTTAAATTACACGGAGGTGAATCCCTCAGCTGAGGGAACTAGTTGGACGTAGCCATAGTCATCAATTTGTTACTGGTATTATTATTAATTGTGTTTACTGCATTTTTTGTCGGATCGGAATTTGCCGTCGTTAAGGTCAGAATGTCCCGTATTGATCAGTTGATTGCGGAAGGCAACAAGACAGCGCTCGCAGCGAAGAAGCTGGTATCGAACCTGGATTACTACTTGTCTGCCTGTCAGCTCGGTATTACCGTCACAGCACTGGGACTTGGTGCGCTAGGTGAACCGACGATTGAGAAGCTGCTACACCCGCTATTCCATGATTGGGGCGTTTCGGACGCTTGGGCGACACCGATCTCTTATGCATTAGCCTTGTCGTTAATGACATTCCTGCACGTTGTTTTTGGCGAACTTGCGCCTAAGACATTGGCAATCCAGTATGCAGAACGGATGACACTATTACTTGCCAGACCGCTCGTCTTGTTCGGTAAGATTCTGTTTCCATTGATTTGGTTGCTTAATGGATCTGCGCGTGTGTTTCTCCGCATCTTCGGCGTACAGCCTGCCGGTCATGAACAGGCCCACTCCGAGGAAGAGCTGAAGATCATTATGACGCAAAGTTTCCAAAGCGGCGAGATTAATCAGACAGAGCTTTCGTATATGCAAAACATCTTCGCCTTCGACCAACGCGTGGCGAAAGATGTAATGGTACCGCGACTTCAGGTCGTTGCCATTGACGAGAAGATGAGTAATGATGAGATATTGAGCATTATTGACGAGAATCGATATACGCGCTACCCTGTCACCCAGGATGGCGATAAGGATAAAATTATCGGATTTCTGAATGCGAAGGAATTGGTTACGAATCTGGTGTTGAATCGTCCAACGCCTCTGAAAGACTTGATTCACGATATGGAAGCGATCCATGAGACCGCGCCGCTGCAGGATGTTCTTCTGAAGATGCAGAAGCAAGGCGTTCATATCTCCCTCATCATCGATGAATACGGCGGTACAGCCGGTATTATCACGATGGAGGATATATTGGAGGAGATCGTTGGCGAGATTCGCGATGAGTTCGATGCGGATGAGAAGCCCGATATTATGAAAGTTTCCGACAATGAGTATGTGTTCAGCGGCAGGGTGCTGCTAAGCGACATTGAGGAACAATTCGGAATCAAATTCGATAATGATTATAATGTCGACACCATTGGCGGCTGGCTGCAAGTCCAGCTGATATCCTTGGATGATGAACCGGTGCCGATCTATCACGGCAAGCACCAATGGAGTATTATCGAGATGGACAACCATCAGATTCTGCATGCTTCCCTTGTTTTGAATGCAAGATCGGAAGCAGAGGAAGAAGCGGCAGAACGTGATTAAGCGCGATAACCAAGCGTATTCGAACTGATAATGGACTAGCCCGGCTTTCGATAGGAAGGCCGGGCTTTTTTGGTCCAAACAGGTTGCAATTTGATCGAAAATGGTGTATGATCTAATTCTAGAGTTACCCACGCGCGTATGGCGGAATTGGCAGACGCACTAGACTTAGGATCTAGCGGGCGACCGTGGGGGTTCAAGTCCCTCTACGCGCACCATACATGAGAAGACCCTTCGAGCAGAAGGGTCTTTTGTTTGTTATAGGGTTGCATTTTAAGCCTCAGGATGAGGTTTTCTTCCCATAAACCCTTCCGTCCAGCCGTGGTAATGCGTAATATGCGGCTCGCCCTCCTGCCAACAGAGCAGAATTTCCTCGCCGTCCAGAATAGCCGGAAAGTCGACCAGTCCGGGATGGATCATTTTGAGAAGCACACCCTTACGGGAGAAGTTCTCCATATATAAGTTCAGCTCTACTTGCATGAAATCCAGTCTGCTTTCCATTTCAAATAAATCGTCGTTCTGGCCATTCTGATCTATTGCTTTGACCTTGCGATAAGCGATGTAGTGATCCTCCAGCTCTTCTGCCATGCGTTGAAGCTGTCGTAGCTCTTGCTTGATGGTAGGAAGCAGTGCGTTGGCTTCCTCGAGCGTATATCTTTTGTTCATCATGGTTCATCCACTCCCTTGCTCACAGTGTACTAAATCCGATGACCTCAGATCAAATCTATCAACCTTCCATTCTTAACGATTCACTATATTTTCCTCCAGCGTGAAGGATGGATGAAGAATGCCATTGACATTTTGTCTGAGAACGATTATCATCAATAGTAATGATAATCGTTATCACTGAAAGATGCATGTGAGCTCAGTGATGGCGGAAGGAGCGTGCATGGCATGATTCGGTTAACGACTTCAGGACTTGATATTTCTTATGAGGAACGCAAGATCGTTCAAAATTTAAATATTTCTATTCCCCAAGGGAAGATTACAGCGCTTGTTGGCGCAAATGGCTCGGGGAAATCAACTATACTTAAGACAATGGCACGTATTATGAATCCTTCCAAGGGCAGCGTGCTATTGGACGGCAAATCCATCCATAAGCAATCGACCAAGGAAGTAGCGAAGCAGCTTGCTATCTTGCCTCAGAATCCTACAGCTCCAGACGGTCTCACGGTGTCTGAGCTGGTTGCTTACGGGCGTTTCCCGTACCAGAAGGGCTTTGGTTCGCTAAGCAAGGAAGACCGCGCAATCGTGAAGTGGGCGGTTGAAGCTACCGGCATGGCTGACTTTGCAGATCGTCCGGTTGACCAATTGTCCGGCGGTCAGCGCCAGCGTGCTTGGATTGCGATGGCTTTGGCGCAGGAGACGGATATTCTGTTCCTGGATGAGCCTACGACATTCTTGGATATGGCGCATCAGCTGGAGGTACTCCATCTGCTTCAGAAGCTTAATGAGATGAATAACCGGACCGTTGTTATGGTTGTCCATGATTTGAATCATGCGGCTCGTTATGCCCATCATATGATTGCGATTAAGTCCGGGGAGGTCAAAGGCGAGGGGTCTCCTGTCGAGGTTATTACACCCGAAATTATGCGGGAGGTATTCAATATCGAGGCCGATATCGTGCCGGACCCGCGCACAGGACTTCCGCTATGTCTTCCGTTCGCTCTGGCCGCACCGCCAGTGGCAGATCGTGTCATCAAGCAGGAGATCCGTGAAGAGCGGGAAGAGCTCACGGCAGCAGGCGCTTAGGCGAACCCGAATGGATTGTTTTTACATGCAATAATTGGATGATAAAGCCGTATTCCTTTGAGGAATGCGGCTTTTCTTGTACCAGCATATTTTTTTTGAAAAAGGAGTTGCAATTCATTTCGGAAGATGATATATTATTACTTGTCGCCGCGACGGTAATTGATGAATGCGACGATACAACTAATGTGCGGAAGTGGCTCAGCGGTAGAGCATCGCCTTGCCAAGGCGAGGGTCGCGGGTTCGATTCCCGTCTTCCGCTCCATATTTTTTGCGGCCTTAGCTCAGCTGGATAGAGCGTTTGACTACGAATCAAAAGGTCAGGAGTTCGAATCTCTTAGGCCGCGCCATCTTTACTTAGAATGAATTAACATTTCGGGACGTAGCTCAGCTTGGTAGAGCACCTGGTTTGGGACCAGGGGGTCGCATGTTCAAATCGTGTCGTCCCGACCATCATTCTTTTTGCGGGTGTAGTTCAATGGTAGAACTTTAGCCTTCCAAGCTAATAGCGTGGGTTCGATTCCCATCACCCGCTCCAGTAATCACAACCGACTCCCTCTGCGATGCAGGGGGATTTTTTTATACTATTGCGCTTTTCTGTGGTAAATCATGAAAGTCGTCAGAATAAGGCGACAGATTACGCTGCGGGACTTCAACGGCGTGTCGTTTTGTAGTATGATAGTAGAAGTGATTACGCCATTAAAGTGAGAGTAACCTTCGAAGTTGAAATAGGCATGTGCGTATGGATTGAGCGGATGCTTTCAAAGTGGGTTTGCTGCACAGATTTGTAGGAGGAACGGTATGTCGGAACAATCTGTATCATCAACAGCGACTAGTCGAACACAAACGAATAATTTGCTCAGACGAGATGTACGTTTCCTGGGCAACATTCTTGGAGAGGTTCTCGTTCACCAAGGCGGACGCGAACTGCTTGAGATAGTTGAGCAAATTCGGGAACAAAGCAAAGCGCTTCGCGCGGAATTTATACCTGAACTGTTCGAGCAATTCAAGTCCACGGTATCTTCCCTAAGTCCGGAGATTCGGCATCAGGTCATTCGCGCTTTCGCGATTTACTTCCAGCTAGTTAACATTGCCGAACAGAACCACCGTATCAGAAGAAAGCGTGACTATGAAGTATCTGCGGGCGAGAGCGTGCAGCGCGGCTCCATCGAGAGCGCGATTCAGGATCTGAAGGAGCGTCAGATTGGCGTAGAGGATGTAAGCGACATTCTGAGCGGCATCTCTCTGGAGCTGGTCATGACAGCGCATCCGACGGAAGCAACACGCCGTGTGGTGCTTGATATTCACAAGCGCATTGCGGAGGACGTCATGCAATTGGACAATCCAACGCTGACCTTCCGCGAGCGCGAGAAGCTGAAGGAGAAGCTGCTTAATGAGGTTCTGACCTTGTGGCAGACGGATGAACTGCGCGACCGCAAGCCTACCGTTATCGATGAAGTGCGCAACGGCTTGTACTACTTTGACGAGACGCTATTCGAGGTGCTTCCAAGCGTGTACGAAGAGCTGGAGCGCTGCCTCAGCAAGTACTATCCGGAGAACCGCTGGCATGTGCCTGACTTCTTGCGGTTCGGCTCCTGGATCGGCGGAGACCGCGACGGGAATCCGTCCGTTACCGCCAAGGTGACATGGGAGACGCTTCAGCTGCATCGTCAGCTGGCGCTCAACAAGTATGAAGAAAAGCTGAATGATCTGACGGATCTGCTGAGCTTCAGCACGAACCTGGTGACGATTACGGACGAATTGCAGCAATCGATTCAGTCCGACCGCGAGCGTGTCGAGCTGAAGTGCGTAGACCCTTGGCGCATTGCTACAGAGCCGTACCGCATCAAGCTGGCCTACATGCTGGAGAAGCTGGCCAATACGCGCGATGAGTCGCTCAAGGGCACAGCAAACCGCTACAATCATCCGAGGGAGCTTCGTGAAGATCTGCTAGTGATTGACCGCAGCTTGCGTCATCACTATGCCGATTATGTGGCCGATACGGACCTGGCGAAGCTTGTCCGCCAGGTGGAGCTGTTCGGCTTCCATCTGATGGCGCTAGATGTTCGCCAGCATAGTCAAGAGCATGAGAACGCCATGGCTGAGATTCTGGCGAAGATGCATATCGTGGAGGATTACGCTTCCCTCTCGGAAGAGGAGAAGACGAAGCTGCTTCACCAGCTGCTGAATGATCCGCGTCCGCTGACATCGGGCTATCTGGATTATTCCGAATCCACTCGCGAGTGTCTGGATGTGTATCAGACGATCTTCCGGGCGCAACAGGAGTTCGGTGAGAACTGTATTACAAGCTATCTGATCAGTATGACGCAAGCCGCCAGCGATATGCTGGAGGTTATGGTATTCGCGAAGGAAGTTGGCTTGTTCCGCAAGGAAGCCGACGGTACGATCCGCTGCACGCTGCAATCCGTACCGCTCTTCGAGACGATCGACGATCTGCATGCCGCTCCTGGTATCATGAAGGAGCTGTTCGAGATTCCGGTCTACCGTAAAGCAGTCGAAGCAAGAGGCAACATGCATGAGATCATGCTCGGCTACTCCGACAGCAACAAGGACGGCGGCGTGGTTACAGCGAACTGGGAGCTGCGAGTAGCTCTCAAGGAAATTACGGCTGCGGGCAAAGAATACGACGTGAAGCTGAAGTTCTTCCATGGACGCGGCGGAGCGCTGGGTCGCGGCGGCATGCCGCTGAACCGCAGTATTCTGGCACAACCGCCTCATACAGTAGGCGGCGGCATTAAGATTACGGAGCAGGGTGAAGTATTGTCCTCCCGTTACTCGATGCAGGGCATCGCGTATCGAAGCCTGGAGCAGGCGACTTGGGCGCTGATTACTTCCGCGAGACTCGCGAAGTATCCGCAGCAGGAGCCAGCAGCAGAAGCGGAGTGGGATGCGATTTCCCGTTCGATCTCGGAGACGGCGCTGAATAAGTATCAGGATCTGATCTTCCGTGACCCGGACTTCCTGACCTTCTTCAAGGAGTCTACACCGCTGCCTGAGGTTGGCGAGCTGAACATTGGCTCCCGTCCTTCGAAGCGCAAGAATAGCGACCGCTTCGAGGATCTGCGCGCGATTCCATGGGTATTCGCCTGGACGCAAAGCCGCTACTTGCTGCCGGCATGGTATGCAGCTGGTACGGCGCTGCAGCAATACGTCGGCGACGACGCAGAGAAGCTGACTACGCTGAAGACCATGTACGAGCAATTCCCGTTCTTCCGCTCGCTCATCGACAACTTGCAGATGGCGCTGGCGAAGGCTGATCTGGTTATCGCGAAGGAATATGCGAATATGATCAAGGAGCAAAGCATTCGCGATCGCATCTTCTCACAGATCGAAGCGGAATACGAACTGACCTCCAACCTCATTCTGAGCATTACGGGGCAAGACGAGATTTTGGACAACGTACCGGTTATCCAAGAGTCGATCCGTCTCCGCAATCCGTATGTCGATCCGCTCAGCTATATGCAAGTGCAGTTGCTGACGGAGCTTCGCGACCTGCGCGCGAACGATGAAGACGATCAAGAGCTGCTGCGTGAAGTGCTGCTCACCATCAACGGAATTGCAGCCGGTCTTCGCAATACGGGCTAATGTCTATATAGCTAGTTCCAACCTCCTCTCCCGGTTCGGTACCGGGGAGGAGGTTTTTTTGGTGCGCGCATATATTTATGTAGCTTTTAGTCCCTCTTAAGATTGGTTTAAGGTGCATCCCTCATGATAGTCCTATGAAGCTCAACAGTTCATGAGAGAGGATGACGAATATGAACGAAGAGAACAATTACAACCAGCAGGCAAGCGGTTATGATGCGGATGCGGATACGGGAAGACAATTGGCTGCCCCTCAATTCGAAGCTTACTATAGGGAAGTGAATCAAGGCCGGCCTAGCCGAAAAAAGAAGAAGAATGCGGCGCTTCCGCTATTTGCGGCGTTTCTGACAGGCGCACTGGTCATTGGCGGCTTTACGTACACAGCGGATAAGAACAACTTGTTCACGGGCGGCTTGCTGGGCGGGAGCGGCACAGCCGGTATGCAGGTGAGTGGAGGAAATGGACAAGATGCGGGGCTCACTACCGCGTCTATGAATACGAAAGACGATATGGCAGCCATCTATGAGCAGGCTAGTCCGGCCGTGGTGAAGATCGAGAACTACGGCAAGGGACAGCAGCAAGGCGGCATGGCGATGGACCCGTGGCTGGAGCAGTTTTTTCGCGGACAAGGCTCTCCTGACCGAAATGGCAACTCAGCAGCTCCACAGAATGAGCAAGGGTCTCTGGTGCTGAGCGGCTCCGGTACCGGCTTCTTCTTCGACAAGGAAGGGCTGATCTTAACCAATGAGCATGTTGTCTCCGGCGCATCTGAAGTGAAGGTGCAGGTACAGGGATATGACGAACCGCTCACGGCGGAAGTGCTGGGGACCAGCTATGACCTGGACTTGGCGGTGCTGAAGGTGAAGCATCCCACTGGCGGGACATTCCCGGCCCTGAAGCTGGGAGACTCCAATGAGACGCGAATCGGCGACTGGGTGCTGGCAATCGGCAATCCATACGGATTCGACCATACGTTGACAATGGGCGTGCTAAGTGCAAAGGAACGTCCGATTACGATTAAAGACGAGCAGGGAGAGCATACGTATGAGCATTTGCTTCAGACGGACGCATCGATTAACCCCGGCAACTCTGGCGGCCCGCTGCTGAATGCGAAGGGCGAGGTAATCGGCATGAACACAGCGGTGAACGCTGAGGCGCAAGGTATCGGTTTTGCGATTCCAACAACGACGATTCTGGATGTGCTGGAGAAGCTGAAGACGAATACCTTGTAAGGCAATGAGAGAGAGGGCGCTGCAGCGGCGAGCTGATTAGTGCCCTCTTTTTCTTATGATCGACTTCCTGTATAGTTAGATATTTCCACTCTGAAAAGAAGAGGGTGACCGTGTTCCCTTGTCAAACTCGATAATCCGGTCTAATCGGACTATTCGCTTACGTATTGGTCTTGCATTTTGGGTTCATGTCGATTACCATTTTTCTAGAAGGATTCTTATTGCATGTCCCTTGTAAGTGGTTACCGATTGGAATAGATGATACATGGGTGGTAGAGGTATCGTTTCAGGCGTCCGCTCTTATGGCGGTCGGAATGGACGATCGTAACGTTTGGAGGAAATGACAAGGTGAACGTGTTGGAGAATAGGCTTGCGAGGCTCGCGCTGAAGGGCGACCAGCAAGCGTTCGCTGAGCTTGTGGACCTATATCAGGACAAGCTCTATCATATGGCTTACCGTATGCTGAACAACAGGCAAGAAGCCGAGGATGTCGTTCAGGATACCTTTTTGCGCGTTTATAAAAACCTGGAGAGGTTTGATGAGACGCTGAAGTTTTCAACCTGGATTTATCGGATCGCTACGAATTTATGCATTGACCGTCTTCGCAAGCGGAAGCCTACTTACTCGCTGGATGCCGAATCGCAGGAGTATGACGGCCTCGATGGTTATTCCATGATTCCAAGCGATAACCGGACGCCGGAGTCGGAGCTGATCCTGTCCGATACGCAGCGGATTATCCATCAGGCGATGGAGTCGCTGCCGCCGAAGTACAAATCCGTTATGATGCTGAGATATATACAGGATCTATCGCTGCAGGAAGTGGGCGATATTCTCGATATGCCGGTTACAACGATCAAAACCCGCGTCCATAGAGGTCGAGAATTTCTTCGCAAAAAGCTGGAGCATCGATTATAAGCCGAAGCAATTTTATTTTTTTGAAACATCCCTCTTTCTGATACGTATCCTATAACGAGATCATGCTTAGCCTCAGGGGAACTGGGGGAGCAGAATCATTAGGGCGTAAGCAGGTAATTAAACTTCCCGACCGAAGCGGGATGACATTCGCATAATCGAGCAATTGAAGAAAGGAATGGCTGCTATGGAATGCAAAGTCGCCATCGTCAAAATCCATGACTATTTGGACGGCGAGCTGCCACGTGATGAAATAACCGAATTAAAAACGCATTTGAAGTCGTGTTCCGCTTGCAGCGAGCGGCTCGAACAGCTGGAGAAGGCCGATGCAGCGGCATTCGCTGCCTGGGAATCGGTCAAGCCGGCTTCGCAGCTCGACAGTTCCGCATCGGCTGATCTGAAGAATCGCATTATGGCGCAGTTGCCGAAACCGAAGAGCAACGAGCGCAATCGCTTCATGCGCATCCTGTACCGTTATCCGGGACTGACCGCTGCGGCTGTATTTTTGCTGGTCATGCTGGGCAGCTTCTTCTCCTCCTGGGATCAGGACGCCAAGATGGTCGTATCAGGCGAAGACTTGCAGCATGTCGTCATTAACGGCAATACGGTGATTGTGCCGGAGGGTGTGAAGGTGACGGGCAATCTGACTGTTGAGAATGGCAGGGTGGAAGTGCAGGGCTCTGTTGACGGCAATGTGACCGTGATCGACGGCTCCATGGTACTCGCTTCGACCGGACATATCGCGGGACAAAGCCGCACAATTGACCAGGCTTTAGACTGGTTTTGGTATAAGGTTACGTCCGCATTCGGCGGTGTAATTCCTCATTGACAAGCATAGCGGCTTCCCTTTTGTACAAGGGAAGCTTTTTTTCTACAACGTTTTTGAAAAGATTTCTGAAAATAATTTTAAAATAAAGGATTTCCAATCCCCGATATAGAAAACAATAAAGTTGAAACGCGATTATAGACATACTGATGTGGTCTGCAGTTGGGGGTTGGCGTATGAGCTACTTGACAGATTCGACATGGCAGGATTGGCTGAAGGATATTATCGATGTCGGCATCGTTAGCTATATTATTTATAAATTGATTTTGCTCGTTCGCGGTACGCGGGCGGTGCAGCTTCTGAAGGGCATATTCGTCCTTGTTGCGACATGGGCGATTAGTACGTGGTTCAATCTGTACACGCTGAAATGGCTGATGAACCAGATGTTCACATGGGGGATTATTACCGTCGTTATCATCTTCCAGCCGGAGCTGAGGCGGGCGCTGGAGCAGCTTGGACGGGGCAATCTGTTCTCCCGGACCTCTTCGCTGGAGCGAAATGCGCTTAGCGAGCAATTGGAAGAGGTTATCCGGGCTGTGCAGCATATGTCGAAGCGGAAGATCGGCGCGCTGATCGTCTTCGAACGGAAGACGGGGGTGACGGAGCTGATCGAGTCGGGCATCCCGATGGAATCACGCATTACGTCGGAGCTCCTCATGAATATCTTTACACCGAATTCTCCGCTGCATGACGGAGCCGTCATCATTCGCGGCAATCAGATTATGGCGGCGGGCTGTTATTTGCCGCTGTCGGAGAATCCTTTTATCAGCAAAGAGCTTGGCACGAGGCATCGCGCCGCCATCGGAGTCAGCGAGGTTAGCGATGCGCTGTCCGTTACCGTATCAGAGGAAACGGGACAAGTCTCACTCTCGATTAACGGCATGATCGTCCGGGATATCAACGAAGAATCGCTTATCTCCAAGCTGTTCGAAGAATTGACGACGAATACGAACGGCAAGGACAAGGAGAAGCGCGGCTTCGCCGCGTTATGGAAGCGGAAGGGAGAATGACATGGATAAATGGCTAAGTCATCCTACTGCGCTGAAAATCATCTCTGTATTGTTAGGGATACTGTTGTTCGCAGTTGTACATATAGACCCGGAGACATCGCCTCAGTCGATAACCTCCAGCATCGATACGAAGATTATCGAGGCGGCTACAATCGTTCCCATTGGCCTGGATGAGGAGAAGTACGTGCTTACGGCTATGGAACCGACTGTAGCCAGACTCGTAGTAGAGGGGAAGATATCGAACCTGCGCGCTGCGACGAACGCGGATTATGTCGTCAATATTGACTTGTCCGGCGTGACGAAGCCGGGACTTCAGGAGCTGCCGCTGACGCTCAAGCTGCCACGGGGGATCAAGGAAGTGGAGCTGTCGCCTAGACGGGTCATGGTGCAGATTGAGGAGATCGTGACCAAAACCTTTGATGCTCAGGTGATGATAGAAGGTGATCACGCAGCAGGGTTTGTGCTGGGCGAACCGGAGATCATGTCGGAGGGCGGTCGCGCCGTCCAGGTGACGCTGCCAAGGGATGATATGGATAAGGTAGGTCTTGTGGCGGCATCGCTGGATGTGTCTGGCTCGGATAAAACCGTCGTGAACAAAAAAGCGAAGCTTGTCGTCTATGACAAGGAAGGCCAAGAAATCCCGAACGCTATCGTACAGCCTTCTACCCTTCATGTGGAGGTAAAGGTGACGCTGCCATTCAAGCAGGTTCCGTTGCAGCTGCGGTATTCAGGAGAGCTGACAGAAGGGATGAGTCTGGTATCGGTGAAGCCGAGTGTGGATTTCGTAACGGTCTATGCTCCTCAAGAGGAGCTGGATGCGATCTCGATCTATGACGGTGCAGTGCTGGATCTGACGAAAGTGAAGCAATCGGGAACGATTAAGGTGAAGGCGCCGCCGGTCGATCATATTCAGGCGGTCAATCCGGGAGAGATTGATCTGGATATCGTCGTCGAAGTAGCCACGACCCGGAAGCTGTCCAATGTGCCGATTACGATAACAGGAACGGAACCGGGCCTGACAACCCAGATCATAACGCCTGCGAGCGGTACGCTGGATCTGGAGATTAGCGGGGCGGAAGCCGTGCTTGCGGATGTTGCTTTGGATGATGTCGCTATAGTCGCGAAGGTCGCCGGTCTGGAACCGGGGACGCATACGGTCGCACTGGAGCTTGAGCTTCCTCCATATGTACAGCCTGTTCTGGCGGACGGGCAATCGCTTAGCGCTACGATCGAGATAATCGATACGACGGCGTCGAATGGCGGCGAGGAACCGGAGGATATCGAGGTTGGCGGTACGCCGACCAATCCGCCAGAAGAGGGCCAGGAAGGCGGCAGTCCGGGCAATAACGGAAGCGGGGCTGGCAATGCCAATGCTCGTTCAGGAGGCGCGGATACAGACATTCAGCACGCGCTGGTGGACGCAAATCGTCGATCTCCGTCGAATTCTTTGATATCATGGGAAAAAGAGGGCGCAACCATATAGCTGGTTCATACGTTATTCGTAAGAAGGTTCGTAACAATATTGGGGATAGAGGGGAAACATTCAAATGGGGAAATATTTCGGAACGGACGGCGTGCGTGGCGTTGCCAACGTAGAGCTTACGCCTGAGCTGGCTTATAAGATCGGACGCTGCGGTGGCTACGTCCTGACAAGAGACGCGAATCAGCCGAAAGTTGTCATCGGTCTGGATACCCGCATCTCGGGTCCAATGCTGGAAGCGGCGCTTATCGCCGGACTGCTGTCGATTGGTGCTAGTGTCGTGCGGCTGGGCGTTGTATCTACGCCTGCTGTTGCTTATTTGACAAAGGAACTGGGTGCGGATGCCGGCGTCATGATTTCCGCTTCGCATAACCCTGTAGAAGATAACGGCATTAAATTTATCGCGGGCGACGGCTTCAAGCTATCCGATGAGACAGAGCTGGAGATTGAGGCATTGCTCGACGCGGAGAAGGACGAGCTTCCTCGACCTGTCGGCGGAGACATCGGCACGGTGACTATCGATGAGGATGCAAAGCAGCGTTATCTGGAATTCCTGAAGACGACTGTGAAAGGCGACTTCTCCGGTCTCAAAATCGTGCTGGACTGCGCGAACGGATCTGCTTATGAGCTTGCACCGGCAATCTTCCGCGAGCTTGGCGCAGACGTGACGACGGTAGGCGCAGAGCCGGACGGCCGCAATATTAATGCAGGCGTCGGTTCGACGCATCCGGAATATTTGCGCGAGAGGGTATTGGAGCACGGGGCTGATCTCGGACTTAGCTTCGACGGCGATGCCGATCGCCTCATCGCCATTGACGAGAAGGGCGAGGAGGTCGACGGCGACTACATCCTCTGTATCGTTGGCGACCGCTTGAAGCGGGAAGGCAAGCTGGCTCAGGATACGATCGTTACGACCGTTATGGCGAACATCGGCTTCTTCAAAGGTACAGAGAGCATTGGTCTGAAGACGGCTAAGACGGCTGTCGGCGACCGCTACGTCATGGAAGAGATGCGCCGCGGCGGCTACACTCTGGGCGGCGAGCAATCTGGACATGTTATCTTCCTGGACTACATTACGACAGGCGATGGCATTCTGACGGCTCTGCAGCTGGTAGAGACGGTTGCCGCTTCCGGCAAGAAGCTTGGCGAGCTTAAGGGCCTGATGCGCAAGTTCCCGCAGCAGCTGGTGAACGTGCGTGTAGCCGACAAGAGCTTGTATAACGGCAACACCGCGATTGAAGAAGCGGTGAAGCAAGTGGAAGCAGAGCTGGGCGACAATGGCCGCGTGCTTGTGCGTCCATCCGGTACAGAATCGCTGATTCGTGTCATGGCTGAAGGCCCGGACAAGGATCAGGTCGAAGCCTATGTGGATCAGATCGCTAATGTGGTGAAACGTGAACTAGGTTAAGGATATAGACATAAGAAAAGGACAGCAGAGTGAAGCGTAAGGCTTCGCTCGGCTGTCCTTTGTTGCGTTTCTTTTGGAATAGGGAGAGGGGGAGCTGTAGGAAGGTATTATCCTGCTGCTGCATGACGAACGATGCTTAATGCAAATAAGCCTGTAGACCGCGGATATGGGTCAAGTACTTGGCTTTGCTGGCTTCCTTCATGAGGGAAGCGGGAAGGCCTTTGAGCGGCCTGTCGTTTTTGCCTAGAGCGGCCACAGCGTCCTTCCGGCCCAGACTGGCCAGCTTGCCGTAGATGACTGGCTTGAAGGGCTGAAGCGGCATGCCGTTCATGATGGCGTATAGGTTATAACCGACCGCCTCTCCCATCTGCCAGGCGAGCTGGGCGGATGGCGGCAGCGGCAACCCGTTATCCTGGTAGCAGATGGCGCTGTCACCCGCAACGAAGACATCCTTGTGCGATTCGGATTGCAAGCAGGCATTGACGATGGCGCGACCGCGCAGCGTCTCTAGATTAGAGGCCGCTACAATGGGATTGCCCTGCACGCCGCCGGTCCAGATCAAAGTATGGGTCAGAATGGACTGACCATCCTTCAGCAGGACGACAGGATAGTCAAAGGCTGTTATCGGAGCTCCGACGATAAGCTTGGCGCCGCGCCGCTCCAGACTGGATGCGGCTCTGGCTGCCAGCTCAGCAGGAAATCCCGGAAGGATGGAAGGGGAGGCCTCAATTCCGTACAACCGAATATCCGCTCGCTGTATCTGATAGTCTTCGCACCACTTCGGGAGCATATCGGCAAGCTCGCCGATCATCTCAATGCCGCTCAGGCCGCCCCCTCCTACGACGATGGTTGCATCAGCCTGATGGCGGAACTTCTTGAAGCGCATCAAGGATTCTCTAACATGTGCGTTAATCCGGTTAGCCTCATGAATCGACTTCAGCGGCAGGCTGTGCTTCTCAAGCCCCGGGATATCGTAATATGCCGTCTGGCTTCCCATCGCGATCACGAGATAATCATAGCGGTATTCTCCGCCGCTCGTTCGAACTTCGCGTTGCTCGTTGTCGATGCCGGTGACTTCTTCGGTCACAAGCTGAACCCGCTTGCCCTTCAGCAGCTTGGTCAGCGAGAGAGCGACCGCTTGCTCCGGAAGATTGCCCGCCGCGAGCCGATGAAGCTCGGTGATCAGCTGATGGGTAGAGGTGCGGTTGATCAGTGTGACGACAGCTTCATTGTCGTAGACAAACTTCCGTACCGTGAGCGCACACAGCAATCCTGCGTATCCTCCGCCTAAAATGACAATTTGCTTCAAGCGATCATCTCCTTCATCGAATGGGGCCTTGCGGTTTTAAGGATGTAATGAGAAAAAAATCACAATCGCTGAGATGTGAAAGAAAACAAATGGATTGCGGGTTGTACACGGACAATAAATGGTTAATCGGAACAATTGAGAAAACATTCACAAAGTAGAAGTCGCGATAGCTTCAGAGTGAGGATGCGTGACTTTTTATAATGTGATTATTTTCACAACCTATTTTAATCAAATAGTAGCACAGAAAAGACGGAATTGACAATACCTGTTATTAAAAATGGGTACTGCGTCGATGGAACGATGTTTTCAGAAAATGGTTGCGCGAGTTCCGTAAAATGAATATGATAGGTAGTATGATTCAAGAAGGAAAGCGAGGATAGAGGTTGTACGTGATTCACAAGCGCCAGAGCTTTGGTGATGGATGGGGATGCGGCCTTGAGATAGAGCTGCGGAGTACCATTCATACGGAAGCTGACGAGGTGAGGGTGTTCGAAGTATTCGGCGGGGACCTTCCGGTATATAGCAAGCCAACCGTAAGCCGTAACGCAAAGCGATCGGGCGACCGATCGTACAAACGTGCGGCAGGCTGCTGCAAATTTTGCTCCCATATGTCTGCGATGCCGCCTGTGGGGCTGGCTCGGGCAGGAGAGTTACACGTTTTTTCGAGTGGTTATAGTGGACGTTCAGGGAAGACAGGCGCCTAAGTGAGGGCTGCCTCTCTTTGAGCATGGACTTATAAGAATGAATATGTGACAACTTCATAGCTGCCTTTTGCTGCACATAGGCAGGCATCCGTTGGACGGGGGAAATATACCGATAACGGAGGTCTATTAAATTATGTGTGGTATCGTAGGATATATTGGTAAACGCGGCTCTCAGGATATTTTGCTGGAAGGTTTGAAGAAGCTGGAGTATCGGGGGTACGACTCTGCCGGGATTGCCGTCTTCACGTCGAATGGGCTCGAGATCAAGAAGTCGAAGGGGCGTCTGGCTGTACTTGAAGATAAGCTGAAGGGTGAGCCGCTGGAAGGCTCTGTCGGCATCGGGCATACGCGCTGGGCGACGCACGGCAAGCCATCGGACGTCAATTCCCATCCGCATACGGATAATTCCGCCAAGTTTTCGGTCGTGCATAACGGCATTGTCGAAAACTATCTGGACCTGAAGGATGAGCTGATCGCGAAAGGCCACGTATTCGTGTCGGAGACGGATACGGAGGTCATCTCGCATCTTGTCGCTGATGAATACGACGGCAATATTGTCGAAGCGGTACAGCGCGCGGTAGCACGGATGCGCGGTGCGTTCGCGCTGGGCGTATTGACGGAATACGAGCCGGAGAGGCTTGTTGCGGTACGCTTCGCAAGTCCGCTCGTCATTGGTGTTGGCGAAGGTGAGAACTTTATCGGCTCGGATATTCCCGCAATATTGGAGCATACGCGGAATGTGTATATATTGAACGACGGCGAAATGGCCGTACTGACACGGAGTGGTGTCGAACTGATGACGACCGGCGGCGAAACTATTTCCAAGGAAATATTTCATGTCGACTGGGATATTGTTACAGCGGAGAAAGCCGGATTCGATCATTTCATGTTGAAGGAAATCCACGAACAACCGAAAGCATACCGCGACACGATGCGCGGCAGAATCTCGGATGATGGAAAGTCTGTCCAGTTAAAAGAGCTAACAATGTCGGAAGACTACATTCGCTCGATTCGCAAGGTGCATATTGTCGCTTGCGGCACAGCGTATCATGCTGGACTTGTCGGCAAGTCGGTTATCGAGTCGCTCGTGCGCATTCCGGTGGAGACGGATGTCGCTTCTGAATACCGCTATCGCTCGCCAATCATTACGCCAGATACGCTTGTCATTGTCGTCAGCCAATCGGGTGAGACAGCAGATACGCTTGCTGCGCTGCGTGAAGCCAGAAGTAATGGCGCCAGAGTGCTGGCGATTACGAACGTTGTCGGCAGCTCCGTTGCACGCGAGGCGGATGATGTCATCATTACCTGGGCAGGACCGGAAATTGCTGTCGCTTCGACCAAAGCGTACACGTCGCAGTTGATCGCGTTTTATCTGTTCGGCCTGCATCTGGCAGGTGTATTGGGCTCACAGGAGCGGGCGACGGTGGAAGAGCTGATCGCCGGGCTTCACGCGCTGCCCGAGCAAGTGGAGCAGATTCTGGAGCAGGCACCGGTGCTGAAGCAAGTAGCAGAATCGATCTCTCATCATAGAAGCCTGTTCTTCATCGGCCGCGGCGTCGACTACGCTGTCGCGCAAGAGGGCTCGCTGAAGCTTAAGGAGATCTCATATATTCACTCCGAGGCGTACGCAGCCGGCGAGCTGAAGCATGGCACGCTTGCTCTTGTTGAAGAAGGCGTACCAGTGATTGCGCTTGTCACACAAGAAGCGCTTTACGAGAAGACGCTTAGCAACATTAAGGAAGTGAAGGCGCGCGGCGCTCATGTGCTGGCCGTAGCGAATAGCGGCTCCGAGCACGAGATCGCGAAGTCCGTCGACGAGACTTTCGTCATCCCGAGGACGCTTCCGCTGCTTACGCCAGCGCTTGCTGTCGTACCGCTGCAATTACTGTCCTATTACGCTTCCCTGGCGCTAGGGCACGACGTAGATAAGCCAAGGAATTTGGCGAAGAGTGTGACGGTGGAGTAGGGGAGAGGGGAGTAGTTGTCCTGGTGTTTGGTGAAATAAAAGTGTGGAACCAGTTAAAAAACTCTGGAACCAGTAAATTCAAGGTTGTTCTGAGATGAGGCTCAGAGCAACCTTTTTTTACTTAGGATATCTTCCCTCTTAACTTTAACCACAGAAACAGGTAAGCTATCTGGTGTTGATTACAGTGCGTAAATACCTCTCTGATGCATATTAGTTCATTGAATACTTCGAGGCAAATAGAGGGCGTCAATCGATACACATCACCCTAAATCAGACTCCGCTGCTTCATTAAGCTAAAGGGCAGGTTACTTCAATCAGGATAGTAAAAGACGACATTTGATAATTTCATTGCCTCGTCCGGAGTTAATTTAAACTGTTCTTCGTATACTTCAAGGGCTAGATTATCAGCGCTCGGAAGTCGCGGCGAACGAGTTGACAAATCTTGGTCAATTAGAAAGGCGCCCTATCGGGCGCCTTTCGTTCATTTTAAAGCTATAACGATCTTTGTCTAGGCTTGCGGAGAATCGAACTTAGAATAACGCCCGCAACTGCAAAACAAGCGATCAGAAGAAATGTGTCGCCGAAGGCATTGGAAAAGGCTGTTAAAGTGTTGCCCCCCGGTTCAAGATTATGTACATGAACGGTTGTTCGTGAGGTCATATAACTAATCAGGCCGGTAATGGCGAATGATATAACGATTTGTTGAGCAGAAGTAGTTAATGGAGTAACCCGGCTCATTAAATGTTGAGGTGCAGAGTTAAGCACATGTGTATTCAGCGGCATAAGTGTAAAACCCGCGCCCAAACCCATCAGGATAAGCGATACCAATAGAAAAGTAGGACCTGAATCCAACTGTATTTGAGAGAGCAAAAAGAGGCCAGTGGCATAAAATGTCAGTCCGGTCATAGCCAATGGTCGAGCCCCTATCTTGTCGAACAGCTTTCCGCCGATCGGCATGGCAATGGCTGTGAAAATCGCCATTGGCATTTGGATGAGCCCTGTGTGGAGCGGAGTGTATCCCTTGATATTCTGTAAGTATAGAGGAAGCAATACGATCGCTCCGTAGTTAACGACGAAGAATATCCAATTTAGTATAATCCCCCGAGTAAAGTCCGAAGAACGAAACGCACGAAGCTCCAGCAGAGGTTTTTTCTGCATCAATTCCACGACGACAAATAGAATGAGAGCTACACCGCCGATGCAAAGACCAACTATAGAACCAGTTGAAGTCCAACTAGTACCGCTTTCGCTTACACCATAAACAAGCATTGCAAAAGCTACCGGTGCGAGAATCATTCCGAGATAATCAAAGTTAGGCTGCGTACTACGTTCAGATGCTGGTAAAAACTTCAAGCCAAAGAGAATAGCAAAGATCCCGATCGGCAGGTTGATGATGAAAATCCAATTCCAGCTAGCAAATTCGATCAACCAGCCTGAAACGACAGGTCCGAGCGCGGGTCCCATCAACATTGCAATGCCTAGTATGCCCATAACCGTTCCTCTTTTATCTGCAGGTGCAAGCTTGAATCCCATAGCCATAGCGAGCGGCATCACCATACCTCCTCCAAGCCCCTGAACGATTCGAAACAGTATAAGTTGCTCAGAAGTTTGAGCTAAAGAACAAAGTGCCGAGCCGATCGTAAATAATGCGATCGTTGAGATAAAAATTCGTTTGGCGCCAAAACGGTCGCTCAGCCAGCCTGCCAATGGAATAACTGCGGACAACGCAAGCGTATATCCCGTTACCGTCCATTGGATCTTTTTTAGATCGGTGCCGAAATAATCGACGAACTTAGGAATTGCGACGTTAATCACTGTACTGTCGAGAAGGACCATAAAGGCTCCGAGGACAAGGGTCAGTAGCTGTGGAAGAATACTCCTGATTGTGAAAGGCTTTACTTCCTGAATTTGCTTGAGGCGTTGCGTATTGTCCATATATTTCCCCAACTCTCTTTAATATTGTTTTCTAGTGAACTATAAATCTAAAACATATCTTATGTCAATTCCTTTTTATTCGCCCGGATTCTTTAATGATCACATAATTAAAAAATTGATTGTTCTTAATGTGTCTGATATTATTATTCACATACGAACATTAAAGTGGAGGAGTTTCATGACATGTCTGATGGATTAAAGCGATTGCTGCGTAGCCGTTTAAACGACTATTTGCACTTGTTCGAACAAACATTTAATACACAAATTGAAGAATATGCCGAACTCGCGCTACTATACGGTCTGAATACTTTTCCGACCAATATGACAAGCGTTCATATTGTTGACTGCATTGGACAAAACGAGCCCATCAACCACAAGTCTATTGCCGATAAGCTAAAAATGTCCAAAGCGAACGTTACGAAGATCAGCTCCAAGTTACTGGAGGAAGGATTCATTAAGAAAAGCCAGCTGAATGATAACAAAAAAGAAGTGTATTTCAGCCTTACACCCAAAGGCAAACAGATATTCGAATTGCACTCAAAGATGGATGAAGCAATAACGCAAAGATTTATCCAAGCACTGGACAATTTCACGGAATCGGAGGTACAGGCATCTCTGAAGTTTATTCAGACGATGATCGATCAAATGGACAATATCTTGAAAGGGGACGAAAGAGCGTAAAGGGTTTTTAGCCGGTCAGTATGATCAGTAAGTCCCGAATTAAGAAGACTTTTGCAGGAGCGCAAAAAGAAAGAAGCCTTGAAGGTGTGGGGTTATCTCATATAACGAATCAGTTCATTTCTGAAAATATTAGCAGGGAAACGTTTGTCTTCAATGATTAAATATTTAGCATGAAATCTTCCGTTAATCTAACTGGGAACGTTAGTTGAATGACAACAGTGGCAGTCTATGACTTTATTTATCAAGTCTTGGTCTGCCGCTACAATATTAAAGGTTCAGTCTAAAACTTATTTTTCAAAACCTGACGATTTTTCAACTCAAAAACCGCATCAAATCAACAATTTCAGTCTAATACTTCATTTTCATTGAACATGTATGAAATGCAATAAAAAGTCGTGTCGTGCACATTAAACTAGTATTGAGCAATAAATAGTCGTATTAAAGTCGAGCGATTGCAGGATGGTTTCCTGACTTTTGCTCGGCTTTTCTTTTTGGGATAGGGGAACGGAATTAGAGCTAGGCAAGTTCTATATGTCGATGGCTATTTCAGCAATTTCAAAAAAATATCTGCGCCCCGTGAGTGATCGACGTCAATCACGCCGTAGTAATCAGTAGAACAACGTCGGAGGTTCCTATCATGTTTAAAAAAGAGACCCATATGTGGGCTAAAAGATTTAAAAGCCGCGACAAGCATGCCTTAGAGGAAGCAATCGATGTTTTTGGTCCGAGCGTACAGGCGCTCGTGACACGCGTGTTATCCGGCGCTGGCAGCGAGGAGGACGTGGAAGAAAGCGTGAGCGATGTTTTTTTGGCGGCATGGCACAACATCGAAAGCTACGATGAAGATCGCGCCTCATTTCGGACATGGCTGCTCGTGCTAGCCAAGTACAAGGCACTCGACCTGCGACGTAAACTGCTGCGTCCTGGTGGCGAACGAATGATGCTTCGGGACGTAGAAGCGATACAAAGTCAACTTTCCACCGAACAACATGCACTTTCTCGCGAATCGACTCAAGAGGTAATCGACTTTGTTCGAAGGATGAGCGAGCCGGACCGCAGTTTGTTTTGGCGAAGGTATTTCTATTATGAAAGCCTAGATGAACTGGCGGCGATGTTCGGCCTTACTAAGAAAGCGATTGAAAGCCGACTCTATCGGTGCCGTACAGCACTTAAGAAGCAGCTAGGGCTGACGGATGCTGAGAAAGGGGATAAATCATGAAAGACGAGGAAAAGATCATTTTTGATTGGATAGACCAGCTCGACGCGGAAAAAACAGATTCGGAACTGATTGAATCTTCGTTGGACAAATCCCGTCCTTTAACCGAGGAGGAGGCTGCCTCTATTAAGCGCATTAAGGCTCGCACGATCTCTAAGCTGCATGTAGAAGACGCCGAGGCCGATACGTCTCTTGCGCCCGCTGTCCGCTCGCCTCGACGCCGACGCATTGCCGTAGCGGCAGCCGTAGTCATTGCTCTGCTTGTTGCGGTTCAGGTAGGTTCCACCCCTTCCGTGCAGGCCGAGCTGAAGAGGTTGCTTCAATTCCTCCCCGGCTTTGGCATCGTTCAGGAAGGAGATCCTACACAACGGACCTATGTGTTGGAGAAGCCTTACGTGCAGGAGATTGGCGTCGGAAAGCTGACTGTCGATGGCATCGTCTTGCAGCCGAACACGGCGACGATTTCGCTGCATGGCTTGCAGACACCAGAGGTAAAGGAATTTAAAGCAGAAATTAACGGTCGCACATACACATTCACGTCTTCTATGAGAGCCTCTTCTGGAGACTGGTACGGCCATTATATCCCTGTAAAAGGGATAAATGTACCGGTGGCCAACACGATCACATTGTACATCAACGGTACGACGATTGGTCCAATAATGCTAGTACCGCCGAAAACGGCCGACGATCTTGAACATCTCGGTTCGAGCGCCGTGCAACAGGAGGTAAAGATTACAGCATTCCCGACTAAACTCGATGAGGGGATCGTCCGCGTTCAACTTATCTCTTCGCTTCCACAACAAAGCCTTACCGTGCACTCCTACGGGGTATCCCCGCTTGTGAAGGATACTGGCTTGTACGTCGAGGACACGAATGGCATAAGAACAGGTATAGTCGAGTCCGATACGTTAACAAATCCGTCTGATTTTCAATTTAGAGAAACGCCAGAAGGCGGGGTACAGCCCTATACGGTTGTCATACCTTTCATCGAGGTGTCCGATCGGGAAGCTATATCCAAAGAAGTTTCGGTACCGCTCCCGGATATTGGCGTTGAACGTATCATCGACATTCCGGCTGAGGTCGGTGGCTTCCCTGTCCGCTTCACCGGCATTAAGCGTACTAGCGACACGACCGTCGATCTAGACGTCGATGTACAGTTCGATCTCTCGAAGCCGAGAATGTTGCAATACTTTTTGATTCGATATCCAGGCTCGAAATTCAATGATTCGTTCAGTTGGGAGAACGTCGATAAGACCTTCGCTATGATGAAGACGCTCAAGCTGGAAACGAAGCCTGGTCAATCGACGCTTCGGTTTTCGATGGTGGAGCCGCATTATTTGATCAAAGGGCCGTGGAAACTGCCTCTAAACTTTGAATAAATGCCACCGAGGACCATCGGGTATCCCCCTGATGGTCCTCGGCTTTTCACTCAATCTTTTCCCTAGTTACAGGGAAGATACTATCATCTATGTGCAGTTAGACCTTTATTCTTTTGCTGTAACGCGTCATTTTTTTCAGCAAAGCGGTCATTGTGCGAAGAAACGCCAGCCATCTTTGATGCTGTAGGATCAAGGTATAATTTGGCGCTATTTACAGTGAGGACAGCATCGTTATAGGCGCCTGCAATCAGTCTTATTTTCCCGTCATTCGTAACACAATCTCCTGCGCCAAAGATGCCTGGCATGCTTGTGCCCATTTTGGGTGTAACGGAAATGCCCCATTCCTCAGAGGCTAAGCCCCAATCCATAATGGCACCGCCAAAGTGTCGGTCAAATCCGTGATTGACAAGCACTTCATCTACTTCAATTTTGGTCGTTTCCTTTGAATCAACATGCTGTAAGGTGACATGTTCGATTTTATTACCGTTGCCATGTAAACGAGAAATCGTATAAGGAACAAAGGTGGTTGCGATAGACTTCATGCGCGTGACAGACGATTCAAAGGCACTAAAGTCATCCCGTCTATGAACGACGTACACTTCTTTGGCGATAGGAGCCATCTCAATAGCCCAATCTACAGCTGAGTCGCCTCCGCCAGAAATGAGTACACGTTTATCTTTAAACTTATTAATGTTCGTTACCGTATAGTGAAGGTTGTTGAGTTCATAACGGTCAGCGCCTTCAACCGTTAGTTTCTGAATGCGTGTAATGCCGCGTCCTGTAGCTATAATAATCGTTTTCGTATAATGTTTTTCGCCTGTTCTAGCGGTTAAGACGAAAATGCCGTCATCGCGTTTTTCCATGCCAACAACTTCTTGACCAAATACGATAGTTGGATTGAATGTCATCGCTTGCTTGATTGAGGAGTGAATAATATCTTCACAGCGAACAGGCTCAATGCCGCCGACATCCCAAACTAATTTCTCAGGATAGGTGCGCATAAACCCGCCTAATTCATGTTTGACTTCGATTATTTTTGTTTTCATTTCACGCATGCCGCTGTAAAAGGCAGCATACATGCCAGCTGGGCCGCCACCGATAATAATGACATCAAAGATTTCTTGTTCCATTTAGGGCACCAACTTTTCAACTAAATAATCAAGGAATAGCGGAGAGCCAACTAAACCTTCACCTACAACGTAATCTGCTGTTTTTAATGGGTAGACATTGCCTGCTTTCACAGCATCCATGGCTTGCCACATCGGACTATTCTCTAAATCTTTCATGGATTGTTCACTGCTATAGTTTTGCATTTGACGTTGTTCGACAAAAATATGGTCGGCGTCAAGCTCAGGTAAAACTTCTAAGGAAATGGGCGTGAACCAATCATTATGATCTTTCAACTTAGTTGGAATATTTAATCCAAGTTGAGTGTATAGCATGTCACTGCCAGGGCTGCCCTTTTCGGTGCCTAGCACACGATATTGCTTTTGTTCTACACGTATTACGAGAATTTTTTCGTCACCTATAGCATTGTGCAGTTTCTCTTTGGTGTCTTCTATTTTTTCTCTAAAATTCTCGAGAGCAAGTTTAGCTTCTTTCTCTTTATCGAACAGTTTACCAAGCACTGGAACGAAATCCTGTATGGCAACGCCGGCATCAACAGCAACAGTAGGGGCAATTTTACTTAAACCCTCGTAGGCTACAGCATCGATAGCTGGGCCTTCAGCAATAATGACATCTGGCGCTGCTTCAAGAATAACTTCAAAATTCTCCTCATATTGCTTAGTCGGAATGATCTTAACATTGTTGTCATTAAATAATTTAAAGCGATACTCAGGTTCAATTTCTTCAATGATTGTCACCATTTGAGGAATTACGCCGATTTTAATTAAGTTTTCAGCATAGTTAGAACGAAGGACTAACATATTTTTAGGTTCGGCAGGGATCGTGACCTCACCGTAGGCATCTTTTACAACACGCGTTGCAAGCTCACTTTTTTCTTTTGCCTCATTTCCGCTTTCTTTGTTAGTGCTTGAGCAAGCAACTAATGTTAAAGCCACTAACATAATCAGTATATATTGCGTCGTTTTTTGCATGAATGACAGCTCCTTATTATTTGATAATGATTATCACTATCAGATAATAACAGGTAATGCGGGTGCCTGCTATAGCGTAAAGTGCCTTAAAAATTGGATTATTGTGCTTTGGGGCCAACACGATCTAAAATCGATTGTTCAATCTGTTGCATCATTTTCCTTTTGCCAAACACACTGCAATTGTTAATCCATAAACCCGTATCCACATAAAAAACACGCTTATTTTTCACAGCATTCAAATTTGCCCACTGCTCACTTTTTTGTAAAGCAGCTAAGCTAAGGTCGGCAGAATAATAATCCATTATGCGTTTTTCAATAAACAAATAAGCAGGATTGGCTTCCGCTAATTGTTGCAGGGAACATATGTTGAAACTATTATCATTTCCGCGCAATATTTCAGGCATTTGCAAGCCGAGTTCCTGATATAACAGGATAGCCGAGTCGCTAGAAGATTCACCAATATAGCGGTAACCGAGCTCCTCCACACGCAAGTAAAGTACAGTAGCATCCTTTGCAATATGATGCTGTATTTTATTTTTTAGAACATCTGCATGAGTCTTAAGTTCGTGAATGATTTGTGCAGCTTCATTCTCTTTATTAAACAATTGCCCAAAATAACGAATGAGTGAATTTAAATCATAAGTCAGCCCAGTGATAACAGGGGCGATCGTTTGGAAATGTTGTTTTGTCTCTTCTGTTAAGTCGACGCCGATAATTAAATCGGGCCGTTGTTGTACAATTATGTCTTGTTGAATCACATATTGAGGCATTTCTAAAAGGGTTGTGCCAACTTCATGAAAAAGAATCTTCTGATACTTGGGAGTCAGGGAACTAGTCACAGTAACACAATGAGGTACAACACCTAATGCAATCGCAATTTCTGCGTGTGCAGGTGAGAGAAAGCAAATACGATATTCACCAACGGTCTTTTTGAATTGCTTAGGCGGGCGGCCAACAATGTGCTTGAACTGCCGACTAAAGTATTGCACATCATCAAAACCAACTTTTTTGGCGATATTTTGTGATAAATCATCTGTTGTTAATAGCATTTCTTGTGCGCGGAAAATACGATAATGAATTAAATAAGCTATCGGCGTTTTATCATATAACTCAATGAACTTTCTCGAATAGTACCATGGGCTATATCCAGCGATAGCTGCCAGTTCATCTCTTGTTATCATTTGGTTATATTTCTGTTGCATATAGATAAGAGTATGTTCAATTCTTTGTTCCAGTGTGAATTCATCTGTTGGTCGCTCTTGCTGTAATTCTTTCAACAAGCTGTATAAAATAAACTGTTTAATGGTGATGTGGGGATGGTCTGTGTTTGTAACGAGCGATAGGCGAATATTTGCGATGAACGTTTCAGGCACTCGTTGAATGTAGTAACCATTCGTGGTACCGATAGACCAATCACAGGTTGATTTCATTTCTGTATCATACAGCTCAAAGCTAATTAAATAGCCTGAACAATCAAGACGGTTTGTATGTGTAAGCTGGATAACCGCACCGCTTTCAAGGGCAATTAAATGTCCAAATACAATATGCTCATTGTGCCCATTAATGGATAGAGTGGTCTGGCCATCCGTAATCAATAAGAGAGCCGCACGATCAAGATGTATCGTTAATTTTTGAAATAATGATTTGGCTAAATCTTTTATTTCTGTGCAATGTGCCAGCCAATTAGGATTAGAATCAAGCATTTATTACTCCTTTAGTTTGTTGTGATAAAAGTATACTACGGAAAGTCACAGCAAACGGCATAAATCGACAAGTTCAAAATGTAGAAAAGAAGGAAATAAAGCCTCCCTGTGATTGTAGTGCACCCCTTATAGTATATATTGGAAAAAACCGGTGTTTAACCGATGAAACTATAGGGGGGCTTTTTGTCGGTCCGCGGGATGCTTTTTCTGGTAAAATAGGCGTAGCAACTGGACTGGCATATTGCGGAAATTTTTTTCGTATAAACGCAGGGGCTGACGCCGGATGTATCGTCTATTTATTGAGATATAAGCCTTGTATAAGCTTCACTCTTATACAAGGCTTATATTTCTACGCGAAACGTAGTTGCCGTTCAAAGGCGGCGTTAGCCGATTACGCTAGAGAGATTCATATAAAGGAGTGGAGAACTTGCTTCGTGTAGAGGGCTTGTCCCATGCTTTCAAGAATGGCAGCGAGACCACGCTTGTTCTGCAGAACATCAGTTTTCACGTCCGCAAGGGCGAGATGATTGCGCTGCTGGGCAGCTCGGGCTCAGGAAAGTCGACCCTGCTCAATCTGATGGCGGGGCTGATGAAGCCGACCGAAGGCGAAATTTACATCGCCGATCATAACATTGTCAAGATGAACGAAAACAAGCTGGCCGAGTTCCGCCGCAGGCATATCGGCTTTATATTTCAAGCTTATGAGCTGCTGCCGAACTTGACGGTGCGTGAAAATATCGAGATGCCGCTTGTTTTTCATTCTACCCGCCCCTCCGTCCGCAAGCAAAAGGCGCTGCAGTTGCTCGAGCAGGTCGGTATCCCGGACAAGGCCGAGATGTTCCCGTCCCAGCTGTCGGGCGGACAGCAGCAGCGGGTCAGCATCGCCCGGTCGCTGATTACCGAGCCTTCGGTTATCTTCGCTGATGAGCCGACCGGGAACCTGGATACGAAAACGGAGGAAGAAATTTTGACGATCCTCAAGCGGCTTAACCAGACGATGAACACCACCTTCATTATTGTCACGCATGAGCGCGAGGTGGCGCAGCAAACGCAGAAGATCATAACGCTGCGGGACGGACAGCTCGAGACGTCAATGCCGGCTGGCGAGGCCCAAGCGGAAGCAGAGGAGGTACAAGCTTGAGAATCAGCGATCTGACAAGGCTGTCTTGGGATCAGGTGCGGCGGCGCAAGGTCGTGACCATGCTGTGCGCAGCTGGCTTGTCCATCGGCTGTGCCGCCATTATATTGGCGATGAGCATCGGCGAATCGACGCAGCAGATTGTCGAATCCGAGCTGAACAGCTTTCTGAAAATGGATGAGATCACGGTCATGCCCAATTCCGGCGCCTTGCCGGGCCAGAGCGACCCCGATCAGGTCAGCGATGAGGCGAAAAACCGCGGGCTGCTGACGGATCAGAAGCTCGAGGTTATGCGCAATATGAAGCATGTGACGGCTGTTGCGCCCTATCAGACATTTGATTATTTGGAAATGACGACAGCGGACGGCAAGAAGGGCTACTCCGAGGTGGTCGCTACTGATCTGACCCGGCTGGAGAACTTCGGCGAGACCTTTGCGCAGGGCAAGGCCGACGGCGTCGATACAAATTCAGTAGTGCTCAGTTATGGGGCCACGATGGGCTTGATGGACGAGGAGACCAGAGGCAAGCTGTATGAAGCGATGGAACGATCAGCCAATGATCGAAGCGCACAGGAGCAATACCGCAATATGATGGTCATACCGACGGCCGTGTACCAGACTCAGATTCAGCTGTTGAAGTATGACGAAAATGGAAAGCTGCTTACGAGCGCTCCCTTACAGGTAGTAGGCGTGCTGAAGAAGCCCAAGAGCCTCAGTGATACCTCCATCGCCCAGGACCGCAAGATTTACATCTCGATTGAAACGGCCGAGCAGCTGCGCAAGGAGCTGATACCTGCTTCGGTCCAGAACAGCACAACTACATACAACTCGGTTAAGGTGAAGGTGGACGCGGAGCAAAACGTAAAGAAGGTCGAGGAGCAGCTACAGCGGCTTACCGTGTCGACGCAGTCGAATCTGCTGCAGAAGGAGCAGCTGGAAGAGCAATTCGCCGTGTTCAAGGCGATTGCGATCGGTGCGGGCGTCTTTATTTTGATTATCGCCTCGATCTCTATTATTGTCGCTATGACGATGTCAACTTACCAGCGCCGCCGGCAGATCGGCATTATGAAGGTGCTGGGAGCCAATTTGTCCCAGATTCGCAATATGTTTATTGTGGAAGCAGCCCTGCTAGGGTTGCTGGGAGGGCTGCTAGGCATTATGTTTTCCTACTGGATTGTATGGGGAATCAACGCGCTCATTCTGTCATTGAACAACGGGGAGACGGACATATCGATTTTTATTCCGTATACAGCCATTCCGGTCGGACTGGCCTTTGCGATCATGACAGGCATTATATCGGGCATCTATCCGGCGCTCAGCGCATCGCGGACCGATGCTTTAACCGCCATTAAGCGAGATTAGAGACTCGATATCCGTCCGGCACGGCATAAGATGCCCTGCCGGGACGGTGGATACAGAGGGGATACGGGCTGCACTCATAGGCTTACACAGCTTTGCAGCTGCCAATTCTAAGCGGGATGAGAGAAGGAGAGCAGGGAAAGTGAAGAAAAAAATAAAATGGATCATTATCGCCATCATTCTTGCCGGAATCAGCTTTGGGTTGTATTTCATGTCGAAGCCTGCCCCGATCGTCGACCTGGGAATGGAATCCGGTGCTATCACATTCCAGGTTACGAAAGAGACGCTTGCCCACACGATACGGGTCAAGGGGAAATCGCTGTATGAGCAGGAGACGCCGGTCTATGCTCCGTTCAGCTCCAAGGTAACGGAATGGAAGATCGAGGACGGCCAGCAGTTGGACAAAGGCGATGTGCTGTTCAGACTGGACCAAACTGAGCTGCAGAACCAGATTACACGTGAAGAGGCGGAGCTTCGCAAATCCGAGCTGGAAGCTCAGCTGCAGTCTTATATAGCGGAGCTCGATACCGAGGCGGCTGGAGTTGAAGTGACGATCGAGGACCGCAAGAAATTACTCGCCAATCGGGAGATTGTGCGGCTGACGAAGGAATTGGAGGGCGTGCGCAGCTCGATACAGCGTCAGGAGCTGCAGCAGAAAAAGCTGAAGCTGAAGGATTCCGAATTCCGCGCTTCGGCTGCGGGCATCTTCTTGTTCGATTCGGCAGCGAACAAGCCGCAAGCGCTTAGCGACAATCAATATATTGGCAAGATTGTCGATCTGAACAAGCTGCAATTTACCGCCCTCGTCGGAGAGCAGGATGTATTCCGGATCAAGCCGGACATGAATGTGAAAGTGACAATGAGTGCGATGAAGGATGTGCCGCTGACCGGGACCGTGAAGCATGTCTCCAAATTTGCCAAGACGGGAACCGATCAGGACAGCCTGAATAAAGCAGCGCAGTTTGAGGTTATCATTTCCCTTGAGCCAAGCGAGTATCTGATTGCCGGGCTTTCGCTCACTGGCGATATTGAGACCAGCCGCAAGGAAAATGTATTGGCGCTGCCGTCGATAGCCATCATGCGCGATCAGTCCTCTGCCTATGTCATGCTGGATAACGGATCGGGCCAATACGAGCGCAGAGATATCAAGACAGGCCTGGAGACGACGGATAAAACCGAGGTGATTGAAGGCTTGAAGGATGGCGATACGGTCTCCCTGCAATAAGTGCCGATTATCCCATTGATTTCAGAAGAACCTGACAGATAGCTGTCAGGTTCTTCCCTGTATACCGTCAACCGGTCATTCTGCCGAGATGGCTTGCACGATGTCGGCCAATCCCAGCTCGTTGCAAATTAAGCCGGAATATTGCCAGATACCGGATTCGACCTCGTACGTTCGACCTTCCCGGACAGCAGGGAGGCTCGTCCACAGCGAGCTTCTTTCGAGCTCCGAGGTCTGATAGCGTTCCGTCTTTATGATGAAAATGTAGTCGGCATCCAGCTCGTGCAGCTTCTCTAGGGACAAGGTATTCCACTCTTCTTGCGACGGCGTCAGACGATGAGGCTGAACGCCAACCTCGTCGAACAACAGCCTGCCGCCCTGCACATGTCCCATCGTATAAAATTCTTTCTCCGATAGCACGACAATCGCCGCCGTCTTGTTCTCGACCTTCTGCCGGATTTTCTCCTTCGCCTGTTCCACTTGTTGATCGTAGGCCTCGAGCTTCTTCGTCGCAGTCTGCTTTTTATCGAGCAGATCGGCTAGATCAAGCAACGTTTCCCGCCAGTTTTTGCCCAGATTGTCGATCACATAGGTCGGTGCAATTTTCGCGTATTGTTCGTACGCGCCTTCGGCCGCCATCCCCTTACCTACAATAATCAAGTCGGGGGACAACTCGACCAGCTTCTCCAGCGGAAGCCCGCCATCGGTCGTATCGATAATCTCCACATCCGATAGCTGGTCCTTCAAATAATTCTGTTCGACATTGCCGTATAAAATCTGGGCAATCGGCTTGATGCCGAGCACGACCATCGGATCTTCCAAATAGGGCGCAACGATACGCTGCGGATGGGCAGGTATTACGACCTGATTACCGGCGTCGTCGACGACCGTCTTTTGCCCCGATTCCTGCTTGTTATCCTTGTTGCCGCTTGCGCAAGCGCTCATAAGCGCAGCAAACGCGATTGCGCATAAAGCAACAAGGAAGAATGAACGAATACGTTCCATAAGTCCTGACTCCACTCCGTTTCAAGGTTAGTTAACGAATTCTCTCTATTGGTTTATGCCAGATAATGAGAATCATTATCAACAATAGGATACCAATCTTTTATCGAACTGTACATGAACGATTCTGATCCACTTATTTGGAGGAATCTGATAGGCGGCTTTCGATCTGCAGCAGCTGCGCCTCGGTCGAAGCGGGGTCATAACCGTAGAACATGCCTCCGTCGAACTCGTAAGCGCGGCCGTTTTTGACCGCCTTAAGCGCACGCCATTGCTCGCTCTTCTGCAGCTGGTCGGCTGTGTGCCGGCTCGCCCGGTCTTCGTGAACGATCAGAAACAGATAATCGGCGTCGTACTCGGATAGCTGCTCCTTTCCGATATATTGGTAGCCGGCTCCTGCCATAACGCCCTCTTTGACGTTTTTCGGTGGCGACATGCCGAACGACTGGTACACAATATGCCCGGCCCTGCCGTACGAATCACCAAACACCATTAGCTCGTCGGCCCACACCTCCAGAATCAGAACGGTCGCACGGGGATCCATATGGCGGGTCAAGCGTTGCTCAGTCGTATCGATCCAAGCATCGTAACGTTCCAGCCAATGACGGGCTTTCACGGCTTCACACACCAGTTCGGCCACCGTCATGAACTGCTCCCGCCAGTCCATGCTCCCGATCGGAATAGGCAGCGTAGGGGAGATCTCGCGAAGCAGCTCCAGCTGCTCCGCATCATACTGCTTATCGTGGCACAAGATGACGTCTGGGCGCGGTTCTTCTTTCAAACGGCGAATGTCACATGTATCCCAGTAAATCGGCTTGAACGTCCCGGGACGAAGCACAGTGCCATAGCGCTGACTGATCCAGGGAGTCAAGCTTCCAATCGGAGGGATATATCCGACGACAAGCAGCCCGGCCGTGTAGTTGCACGCGAGCGAGAAAATGCTTTTTGGTTTCCTCAGATATATCGTAGGCGCGGTTCCGACTTTCTGCTTGAATTTGCGGCTGAAATAAAATTCATCCTTATATCCGACTTTCCGCGCGATCTCCATCAAGCTTTCTTTCGTAGCCAGCAGCCGTTCTTTCGCTCTGGAAATACGAGTATTGGCGACAAAGTCGACATAACTGCTGCCCGTTGTTTTCCGGAACAATCTGGAGAAATGATCGGGATGCACGCCGGCCATGGATGCAAGCTTGTTCCGCGGCAGATCGTCGGCATAATGCGCGCGCACATAGGCAACAATGTCTTCCATCCTCGCATTCGGGATGCCTTCGTCTGAATGACAGCTAGCGATCATGTCCAACAATTCGTAAAACAAGGACTGCACCTTGAAAGAACTTCCCTTTACCTCTGAAGCTTCTTTGCAGCTATGGATATACATATCGTAAGCGACCCGGAATGATTTGCCGGGATCGGAGAGCGTCAATTCGCGTTTTTCCCACGCCAAAACAGGGTTGTCGCCTTGTTCGGCTATTCCTGCCTTGCCCATGGGCAATCGGATAATATCAAATAAAATTCGATACAGATATACGGACTGCCGCGATGCCGGCTGGACTGCGATTTCTTCACCCGGTTTGCACCAGTAAAGCTTCCGCGGACCGAGGGCTGCGGTATCGTGACCAATCGTGATTTGCCCCTTGCCGCTTAATATCAGAATCAGCGAATACCGCTCGGAGCAGAACGAAATAGGCAGTTCATGGTCATTCTCCAGTCGGTCCATTCCCGTCAAATGATAACAATACGAGTTTATTTGCATGATAGGGCTCCTGACGATTTTATTGTTCACATAATTAATAATGATAATCATTATTAATAGGGGTGTCCACTAGTTCCTGTTTGTGTCTTCAGCTCCGATTACCTTTTTGTCCGCTAAAAGACAGCTTGGCCATAGCTAGTGCTACAATCGGTATGAGAAAACTTTTTTGAATAAATCGCACATCCTTGACTTTCCCCTGCAGGGGAAACTATATACTGGCCTTATGTTATAGATTGGAGTTGATATTTTGTTTAAAATCAGTGAATTTTCCAGGCTAAGCAGGATCTCCTTAAAAACATTGCGCTATTATGACCAGATCGGCATATTAAAGCCGAGAAAGGTGGATCACGATACTGGCTATCGTTACTATTCCGCAGATCAGCTACTGGAGCTCAACCGAATCTTGATGTATAAGGAATTGGGCTTCACATTGCCGCAAATTACGCAGCTGCTCCAGGAAGAAATCACTTTGGAGAATATTCAAGGGATGTTTAAGCTGAAAAGAAGCGAAATCCAGCAAATCATCGACACGGAACAAGCCAAGCTCGCCAGGATTGAGGAGCGTATGCAGCTTATCGAAAAAGAGGGGCAGGTCGAAAGCGGACAAGAAGTCAGATTCAAATCAGAAGGCGCCAGGCTGTTTCTTTTTCAGAAGGCATGCGGGAGAGAAGAGGACATTCCAAATTTGTTCTATAAGTTTAACCAGTTACTAACAAAGGAGCTTCGCCAATTGACTGAAGGCCCGCAGGTGGTGTTGTGGAAAGAAATAGACGGAAAAGAAGATGAGTTTGAGTTTGAAGTCGGATATTTTTTAACCTGTGATCCGCTATTATTGCCAGACTCCTTTCAAATGCGGACCCTTCCTCCTGAGCCGATGATGGCTACATTGGCTTTTCATTCAAACTCTCACTTTGCTGGTACGGCCTGTGTTTATTTAGCTACTTGGATAGAAAAAAATAACTATCAGATCAAGGAAAATGAATATAGCAGGGAAATCTATTTGCCATTATCTCCAGAGCAAGATGCGCAATTCATGGAAATACAAATTCCAATTATAAATAGATAACCGGAGAAGGAGTCGGGGGAATTGAAAAATAAATGGATCATCTATGTTCTGGCGCTGGCTGTTTTTCTGATCGGAACCATTGAATACATTATTACGGGAGTCATAGAAATGATCGCTTTGGACCTAGGAGTTTCGACTTCCGAAGCGGGGTTAATGGTGACGGTGTTCGCTCTCTCAGCGGCTATTATCGCTCCAATATTAATCGCATTAACGATTAATGCAGATCGCAAGAAGCTGCTGATGACCACCCTTAGTGTGTTTATTGCGAGCAACGGACTTATGCTTGCAGATCTTGCTTATGAAACCGTACTATGGGTACGGATTATTCAAGGGGCTAGCGGAGGAATGACTACCGTAGTAGCCATGGCAGTAGCGACACGACTTGTTGAAAAAGAAAAAAGGGGCAATGCCATCGGTATGATATTGATGGGGCTTAGCAGCTCGCTAGTGCTTGGTGTTCCCATTGGCACGTTTTTTAGTGAGCTGTTTGGATGGAGAGTCCTATTTATTTTAATTGGTATATTAAGCGTTCTTCCTTTACTTATCATCTATAAAAAGGTTCCGGCAATCAAAGAAGAAGAAAAGGTTACCCTTAGAATGCAACTCTCTATGTTAAGGAATTCAACCATTCTGATCGCCTTGGCCATTACTTTATTTTATGTCGGCGGCTATTCTACACTGTTCACTTATATTACGCCTTACTTGCAAGCGACCTCCTCTCTTTCGATAACCGAAATTAGCGGTGTTCTATTCCTGGCGGGAATTTGCAGCTTTGTCGGATCAAGAGTCGGCGGACAATTGGCAGATGCAAAGGGATCGAAATTCACCATTTGTCTCGGGCTCCTATTGCAAGGGGCGACTCTTCTTTTATTCGCTCTAGCGGGTGTGAATCTCTTTGTATTAATCTTGGTTATCATGATTTTTATGTTAGCAACGTGGAGCATTTCCCCTGCCCAGCAACTCTATCTGGTTACTCTGGCGCCTCGGAATCCGGACATTGCCCTTAGCGTAAATACCTCATTCATCCAATTTGGATTTGCGCTGGGATCTGGATTAGGCGGGCTTGTCATCACTCGTTCGTCTGTCCTGTATTTGAATTGGCTGGGTTTTGCCGCTGTAAGCATAGCTTTACTTCTTGCCATCTTGCTGTTTAAAAAAAGCAGCAGCAGGGCCGGAGCTCTTATTGTCACAAAATAAATTCACAACCAGTCCCGATGAACGATTTGTTCATTGGGATTTTCATTTTTAAGAAACCATCGGCTCCAGCAATAGATTGCGGCTTTGCCCAATTACATTTTAAGGATGACCTGCCGATTTCAAGCTGTGAAAGTGGAGTGAAGAGGGGAAATGTCCACATTTGTATATCGAATGTAAACATAAGTATATCGATGCTTGAATGCCACCCTACTTATAATGAAGTTGCTGCAGCTAATAAGCATGAAAGGCAATGCGACAAGCTTGATTCATTCGTGCAAGTACAACGGGGAGGTATTATAGTGCGTTTACGGCATGGGATTATTTTTCTAACACTTTTTGTTACCGCTTTCATAATGATTGCCGCTCCTTCGGAGAGGTCCAGCGCCGCAACAGGGAATTTGGCTTTAGGGAAGATGGCTTATTCGTCGTCGAATGAAGTGGATTTTTTTGGGCCGGAGAAAGCGGTCGACGGCGGCAACCAGAATGCAAGCCGCTGGTCATCGGAAAGAACGGACGACCAGTGGTTCTACGTTGATCTGGGCGAGCCTGTAGAAATCGGAAGAGTAATCATCAACTGGCAGACTCCGGCGGAACAATATCAAGTTCTCGTGTCTGACGATGCGGTAACCTGGAGGAACGTATTCGCGGACAACCGCGTGCTCGTCGCCCGCGGACCAGCCCTTGATACGATCGATTTCGAGCCGACACTGGCGCAATACGTCAAGTTCAAAGGAGTGACGCGACGTCCTATTGAGGGTATCTATTACGGATACTCCTTCTGGGAATTCGAGGTATACAAAGGCAGACCGCAGTTGCAGCCAATCATGGAGGAGGCCAAAAAGGGCATCGTCGTCTCCGAAGGTGACACTCAGTTGAACCTGCCTTCTGTACCGGATGGTTATACGCTGTCGCTGGTGAACACAGACAGCTTGCCGGTGATCGACGCGCAGGGCAATATTCATGCGCCGCTTGTCGATACTCAAGTTCAGCTGCTGCTGCAAATCCAGAGTGACAGCGATCCGGCATATCTCCTAACGGATAATGCGCTTGTCACTGTGCCAGGTCTCTATAAGCAGACGAGCGACCGGAATCCGGAGCCGCGCGTCATTCCATCTTTGCGAGAGTGGCTGGGCGCAACTGGTGAATTCCGCTTGACGAACAAATCCAAAATCGTCATTCGTGAGGAGGATGAGGCGGTTCTGCGGGGGACGGCCGACATTTTGCAGCAGGACCTGTTAGATTTAACGAAGCTGCCGCTGACAGTAACAGTTGGCTCTCCTGGGGCAGGAGATATCTACTTGGCGTTGGATGACGCGCAAGCGGGACTCGGGACTGAGGGGTATGAGCTGAATATCGGCGAGTATGCTACTGTCGCTGCTTCCGATCAGACAGGAGTCATGTTCGGCACGAGAACGATCTTGCAGCTGCTTGGCCACGCTGCCGATCATAAATCGATGCCCAAGGGGCAATCGCGCGACTATCCAAAATATCCAGACCGAGGCTTCATGCTCGATGTAGCTCGCAAGTTCTATACGATCGAGTTCCTGCAGGACTATGTCAAGCTGATGTCCTACTATAAGATGAACCGGTTTCAGATTCACTTAAACGATGATGTCGGCGATGTCGGCTACTTCCGTCTGGAGAGCGAGAAATTCCCGGGCATTACGAGCAAGGACGGCTTCTACACGAAGCAGCAATTCAGAGAGCTGCAGCTGCTTGGGATGGAATACGGCGTAAACGTCGTACCGGAGATCGATACGCCGGGCCATTCTGGCGCGTTCATCGCCTACGATTCCCGGCTGGGCAGCAACAATCAGCTGGATATCAATCGTCCAGAGACGATCGACTTCATCAAGGAGCTCTTTGACGAATATTTGGATGGCAGCAATCCGACCTTCGTCGGCCCGGACGTACACGTAGGCACGGATGAATATTTCGGTGATGACAAGGAGGCGTTCCGCAGGTACGCGGACATGCTCCTTAACCACATTAACAGCAAAGGCAAACGCGCCCGTCTGTGGGGCAGCCTGTCTGCATACGACGGTACGACGCCGGTCAGCAGCAATGCGACAATGGACATCTGGTATGAGCCTTACGGAAGCGCTCAGCAGGCCGTTGAGCTCGGCTACGACATTATCAACACTAACACGAATTTGCTCTATATCGTTCCGCAGCTGTACCGCAACTATCTAAATTACGATTTCATCTACAACGAATGGGAGCCTAATGATTGGCTGGAGACAAAGCTTCCATATGCGCACCCACAGGTGAAAGGCGGCATGTTCGCGCTCTGGAACGATGTGTCCGTAGAGAAGGGCGTCTCCATGGCGGACTCGCATCAGCGCATCTTGCCTTCCATGCAAGCGTTGGCGGAGAAGCTGTGGAGAGGCAATCGAATTGACCGGAACTTCGAAAGCTTCCAGGCGGATGCCGCCGGATACGCTGACCCGCCGGGTGTTCATCTGTCGCACAAGCTTCAAGTCGGCAATGATCGCCATATCGTGCTGGATTATACCTTCGACGAAGGCTTCGCGGATCGTTCGGGCAACGGCTTTGACGGCAACGCGGTGAATGCAAGCACGGAGAAGGGAATCTTCGGGCAAGCAGTGAGGCTGAAAGGCGGGGCCAGCTATGTGGAAACGCCGCTTCGCACGCTCGGGTTCGGATGGACGATGTCCATGTGGATCAAGCCGGATGCTGACAATCCGCAGGGGGCCGTGCTGCTGGAGTCCCCGGATGGAGGGCTGAAATACAACATCGGGGGCAGCGGCAAAATTGCCATCACAAAAGAAAATTACGTCAGTGAATTTAATTACAAGCTGCCGACCGACCGCTGGACGCATGTGATTATGACCGGCGACGACACGGGGACGTCCATCTTCATTAACGGCAGCGAGTATACGGCTACGCTAAAAGACGGCTCCAAGCTGGAAACGTTCGTTTTTCCGGTCGCCAAAATCGGCAGTTCAACGAACGCCTTCAAAGGCTTGATTGACGAATTTGTCGTAAGAAACACCTACATCGACTTGCATGGGAATCTGGCCTTGCATAAGCAAGCAGAATCCTCGCAGCCGGAATCCTCTTCCTACACGGCGGACAAAGCGGTGGACGGCAGAGGGGATACCAGATGGTCCAGCGATTGGGTGGACGATACCTGGTTCATGGTGGATCTGGGTGAAGTGAAGAACATCGATGCCGTATCGATTTTGTGGCAAGCGGCTTACGGTTCGAAATACCGCATTCTCGTGTCCGAGGACAAAGAGAAGTGGACGAACGTTGTGAAGGACAACAACGGCGAGATTAACGGCAAGCCGGGACGTGTCGTGACCACCTTCCAGAGTACGCCGGCCAGATACGTGAAGTTCGAAGGCGTGTCCAGGGCCACCATATTCGGCTATTCCTTTGAGGAATTTGAAGTGTACGGCGAGGAATATAAGCTCGGCAATATACGGCCGATTATCGACCTGTTGACGGCTATCGAGGGCGATAAGCTCGTAGAGGGCAACTACTCACCAGAGGGCTGGGCACAGCTTCAGCAAGCGATGGGCCAAGCGATTGCGGCTATTCAGACCGCACAGCTGTCACGCCCTGAAGCCGAGCAGGCATATGCCGGGCTGAGCGTTGCACGCGATCGTCTAACGATCGAAGACGTGATGGGCCTGATTGAGCTGAATGTGAACGGAAGCATAGCCTCCAATCTCTATCTTCCGCAGAAAGGACAGCTGGGCACGCGCATCGTATGGAGCAGCTCGAAGCCCGACTATCTGAATGCCAACGGACAGTTGTTGAAGCGTCCGTCAGGCGGGGCAGGCGACATGGAGGTTGTGCTGACCGCGACGATCAGCAAGGGAGAAGCTTCGGCAGAGAAAACGTTCAAGATCAAAATCAAAGCGCTGTCCAGCTCTGGCGGCGGTGGATGGGTTCCGACTCCAGTAACTCCAGATCCGGAAGAAGGCCAAAACGGCGGTTCGAATTCGGGAGGTGGAGATCCAGGCAATGGCAATGGTAATGAAAACGGCAGCGGCAATGGCGGGGAGTCTGGAGGATCGACAACGGTCCGGCTGAATGATATTGCGAGCCACTGGGCAGAAGCGTCGATCAAGCGGGCCGCCGAGCTTGGATTCGTGGCGGGCTATACGGACGGGTCGTTCAAGCCGGATAAGACGGTCAGCAGGGACGAATTCGTCGTCATGCTGGTCAAAGTGTTGAAGCTGCAAGGAGGGGACAGCTCACTCGACTTTATGGACGCAGACTCGATTCAAGCTTGGGCGAAGCCGTATATTGCACAAGGTTTGGAATTCGGCCTGATTAGCGGCTATGCGGATGGGACCTTCCGTCCGAAGGCTTCAATCAGCCGCGCGGAGCTGGCAGCGATGATCGTTCGCGGGTTGGGCCTCACGCCTATGGAAGGTTCGGAGCTTTCATACACGGACGCAGACCAAATTCCGGCTTGGGCGAATCCGTATGTGGCAGCTGCACAGGAAGCGGGAGTGATGAGCGGGCGCGGGGACAACCGGTTTGCGCCGGCCGCCTCGGCGACGCGGGCTGAAGCTGTGGTCGTCATTCTGAACATGCTCGATGCGCTTGAAGAGTTGCAGGCGCAGGACCAGAACTAATTTCTTATAGAAAGAGAGAGTGAGCTAAGGTGAAAACAAGACGAGTATTGACTGCTTTGCTGCTTGTCCACGTCATGCTGTTATCGTTGATCTCATCCGTGTATGCGGAGGAGCCGGGCGGAGAAGGCACCGAGTTCTATAATCTGGCTCAAGGGAAAACGTACACATGGTCGGATCAGCCGGAGGACGCTTTCCCGGATGACGGGACGAAGCTGACGGACGGCAATGCTGCTGACCCGTCGCGTAACAGCGGCAACTGGGTGGGCCACCGCTACAAAAAATCCCGTTCGGTTGTGTTTGATCTAGGCGAGCAAAAGACGATCCAGGAAGTGAACGCGCGTTTCCTGCACGATTGGCCGAACAACGAAACGCTCGTACCGCTCACCGTTTCATTCTACGTATCGGACGATGGGGTGAACTGGGGCGTATTGTCCCATAATGCGACACAGTTGCTATGGGGCGATCAGACCAACATCGAGACGTATACATGGGACGGCAGTCCGGAGACCGGAGTTGTGGGGCGTGGCGATTATACCGAAGGGCTTGTGTACGCTCAGTATGTGAAAGTGGTGTTCTCCGTGCATCCGAAGGCATGGAGCATGATCGACGAGGTGACGATTACCGGCGCGGACGGCTTGATCGACGGAGCTCAGACAGTGCAGCCTGATCCTTACGGCCTTCAGCAGCCTGGGGATGCTACTGGCGGGATTGAGAACTTGGGCTTGCTGTATAACGGGCATTACGCGGACGGCACAGGAACTTGGACGAAGGAACGGGTTATCCCTAATATCAGCTATGTGAACAAGCAGGGGGAGCCTGTTGATTGGCTGTTCGACGGCGTGCTGTATCTGGGTTTGACGTCGGAGAACGGCAGAGGCTTTGGAGCGACGGACGCAGCCGGCAAAGCCAGAAAAGAGGAATGGGAATGGTATTTGAATAAAACGTTTAACGCCGGCGGCGATATGAGCGCGTTGAACGAGGCGACGGTCGAGGTAGGCGCGAAGCTTGGCGAGCCCGACCGTAAGACGAAGGTTGTTCTGATGATTCCCGATCCGGGCGAATATCAGTCCGATTTCGGCAGCATTGACGGTGAAAGTCTGAACTTCGATGTTAGCGCAGTCGGTGATGCCGCATCGCTGGACAACCGGGCCAAAGCGATTCAGTGGTGGACCGATGAAGTAGAGGCCAGATGGGCGGCTGCGGGCTACTCGAACCTGGAGCTCGTCGGCATGTATTGGCTGGAGGAACAAATCAGTACGCATGTCACAGGCCCGGAGATGGTCAAGAGGGCGAGCGACATCGTTCATAACGCTGACCTGAAGATGTTCTGGATTCCTCACTCTTTGGCCTATAAGAAGTTCATGTGGAAGGATGTCGGCATCGATGCCGTATCTCTGCAGCCGAACTATTTCTTCGAGAAAATGGAACTCTCGCGTCTGGAAGATACAGCGGATATGGCGAAACGGTACGGCATGTCGCTGGAGCTGGAGTTCGATGACCGGATGATCAACGACGCCGTCTTCCGCGAGCGGTTCATCGATTACTTGAACAGCGGCGTGGATACAGGGCTGATGCAGCAAGGGTATAAAGCTTACTATCAAGGCAACAACGCCGTTTACAGCGCGGCGAAAAGCGAGGACCCTGCTACCCGCGTCCTCTACGATTGGCTATATCAATTCGTGAAAGGCACTTATGAGAAGCAAGACGCTGCTCCGCCTGATGTTGTAGCGCTCATGAACGGGCAGCCGATCTCGGAGCATACGATCGTGCCCGATACGACCCAAGCGGCCTTCACCTGGACCATTCCGGGAGATGACGACAGCGGGATCGTCAAAGTAACGGCCAAGTATGACGGCAAACCTTATATCGAAGGAACTGTGATGGATCTGACGGGCAAGCCGGGCAAGCATGTGCTGGAGTTAACGGTGGCGGCTGCCACATCCAAGACAGTTAAATATGTAATAGAGGCTCGCTTGGGCGCAGACGGCCTGTTAGCCCTGGTTGACAAGTACGCGGAAAACAATCAGCTGAGTGATGCCGACACGAACCGCGCTATGCGCAACGCCTTGATCATGATGGAGCGTACGCAAGAGAGCGATCCTGAGCAAGCCAAGCGCTATTTGCAGGCATTCAATGCGAAGCTGGAAGAGGCGAAAAGCCTTGAGTTTGTGTCGGAAGGCGCTTATACGGCGCTGAAGGAAGGCGTGTATTACGAGATTGGAAGCATCGCACAAGATAAACAAGCAGAGGCGTCCTCGACGGAAGCGGCTGGTCTGGAGCCTGGGAAGGCGCTAGATGGCGCACCGGCCACGCGTTGGGCGAGTGAAGTGCGCGATACGTCTTGGTTCCAGGTCGATCTGGAGGGCCAGCAAACCTTCGATACGATCCGCATCGATTGGGAATATGCACGCGCGGACCAATACCGTATGAGCGTCTCAGATGATAATCAGACGTGGCGTCCCTTGAACGTCGGCGACAATGGCGTGGTTAAAGCGGCGGACGGCAAGAACACGCTGGTTTTCCCGGCAACGACGGCAAGATATATCAAGTTTGAGGGACTGAATCGGGCAACGTTCTACGGTTATTCCTTCTACGAATTCGGCGTGTACGATCTTGCCCTGCAGCAAGAGATCAAGACGTTGGACGGTATTCGAGCTGCCGTAGATGTCACTTCGAAAAATGTCACGATCGACGGATTGGTCATGAACGGGAAGAAGGAGCATGTGTATGTCAAAGTGCTCGACCCGAGCGGCAAGATCCAATATACCGGCCAGACGGACACCGAGGATGACGGAAGCTTCCGGATCGCCTTCAAGCTGACCGGAGAAGCGCAAGGAATGTATAAGGTTGAGCTTGAAACGGATGATATGACGACTCCTGAGCTGACCGCTTTCGAATATCGCAAGCCGCCTTCCAATGGCGGAGGTAGTGGTGAAGGGGGTACGGCGCCGGATCCGTTTAGCTTGCAAGCGGACGGTTCAGTCAAAGCCGTGCTCGTCCCGATGCTTAACGGCAAAAAGGCCAAGGCTTCGGTCGGAGCGTCGGATCTGAATGCCGCCATTCAGAGGGCAGCGGCAGACAGCAACGGCGACAAGCATGTTCATCTTGAATTGAAGCCGTCGAATGCGGCTGGCAGCTATGCGCTGGAGCTTCCTGCGGCTAATCTGACGGACCAGCCTAATCTGATTCTGCATATCGCCACACCGTACGCCCAGTTTGTTTTGACCGGAGATATGCTAGCTGGAATCAAGGCGAATGCCGGGAAGTTGCTCGTTACAATAAGCGATCATGCGGGCGAGTATCGCGGCAACGAAGCGGCGGGACGGATTGGAAATAGGCCGATCGTGCAAGTTGCTCTGCAACTGGATGGGGAGGCTCTCTCTTGGAGCAATTCGGAGGCGCCAATCCCGATTGCGATTCCGTATTCGCTCAAGGCGGGAGAGCAAGCGTCTGAGCTGCAAGCCTACGAGTTGACGGGCGACCGCGCGACTGCAATCAAAGGTGTGTCGTATGATAAAGACAAAGGTGTGCTGCGGTTCTCCATCGATCATGTCGGCGTCTATGCCATCGGCGGCGCGAAGCCAGTTGCGTTCACTGATCTTGGCAAGCATGAATGGGCGCGTGAGGCGATTGAGAAGCTGGCCGAGAGAGGCATCGTCCAAGGTACCTCGATTGAAAACGGTACCTTTAGCCCCGCCAATCAGGTAACGCGAGCTGATTTTATCCTGATGCTGGTGAACATGCTTAACCTGCGCGCCGAGATTACCTCGACATTCGCTGATGTGCAACCGAAGGATTATTACTACGATGCGGTGTCCATCGCCAAGCAGCTCGGCATCGTTTCGGGAGTGAATGGGGTCAACTTCGCCCCTCGTGAGCCGATCAGCCGCCAGGACGCTATGGTTATGCTGACCCGAGCGCTGCTATCGACGGGGGCAATCAAGCCGTCTGCATCCGGTTCAACGCTTGAGGGTTACCGTGATGCGAGTCAGATCGCGCCATACGCTGCGGACAGCGTGGCAACGATGCTCAAGCATGGGCTGGTTACGGGCTCCAACGGCTACATGATGCCGAAGAGTACGACCAGCAGAGCGGAAGCGGCGACATTCCTGTATCGCGCTCTTCAGTTGATCGAGGGGCAGCAGGAGGGATAGACGCAGGAGCCTTTATTTTAAATAGCTATTCATAGCAGAGAGCAGGCTGCCAACGCAGCCTGTTCTTAATTTTCACCCACAAACTTCTGTATCCGACGCATGCCTTCCTCGATCTTCTGGGCGCTCAGATTGCCGTAGCCAAGCACAATTCCCGTTTCATCTGGTCGGTCAGACCAACAATAATCAACGGAGCACTCAATCAGAAATCCATAAGGGGCTGTATCTCCCCAAGGAAGAAGCGCAAGTCGCTTGGAATGAAATTGAACCATAACATGCATGCCGGCCTCGTCGCCCAGAATCGATATTTCATCCCCTAAAACATCATGGAGACGTTCCCTCAACAACGCTCTCCGTTTTCGGTATACCTTCTTCATTGCATGAATATGGCGGTCCAATTGGCCGTCTTGAATGAACTGGCCCAATGCTTTTTGAATGAGAAGCGGGGTGAACATATTGAGTTTGGCTTTCCTATCGGCAAACCTGTCCATCAGGGCGGGAGGTACAATTAGAAAGCCGATGCGCAGACTTGGCGACAAGGTCTTGCTGAACGTACCGACATAGATGACACGGGATGGAGACAACGTCTGCAGAGGCGGAACAGGAATGCCTCTTAGCCGGAATTCGCTGTCATAATCGTCTTCGATCAGATAGGAATCGGCATCTTCCGCCAGCCGGATCGCCCTCTGCCTGCGCTGAATCGATAACAAGCTTCCGGTAGGAAACTGATGCGAGGGCGTTAGCAGAGCCAAGTGACCGGGCGCAAACCGATTGAGAGATTCCATCTTCATGCCGTTCCCATCTACCTCTACAGGGACAAGCTTGTAGCGGGACTGCTCGAAGATATCCCTTGTAAATTCGATGGTCGGATTCTCCATATAGATAGAATGAAAGTCTGAAGATAGAGTTAAGGCTGTCAGCATAAGCCCCTCCGAGGCGCCCGAGCAAATAAATATCTGCTCAGGCAAGCACTGTATGCCCTTGGCCCGGAATACATAGTCTCGGATCGCACAACGTAAATTCCAGTCTCCCCGAATATCCCCGTAGCCTGGCTCTGCATCCGCAATCGATTCGGCTGCGTTTCTCACATATTTCGCCCATGCCGTTCTCGGAAACAATTCCAAATCCGGAATACCGGTCGCAAAATCGATGATATCCGAGCGTCCAGCGTGTGCCGTGCTCGAGACTGGGACTTCAGAAGTCACGATACTTGCCCTATCTCTAGGAGCCAGCATGATTCCTTCAGCTACATAAGTGCCCGAACCGACGCGGCATTCCAAATAACCTTCAGCTGTCAGCTGTTCGTATACTTCAATGACGACATTGCGGGCAATTCCCCATTCTTTCGCCAGCGTACGGGTGGGCAACAAGCGCGTGCCCTCTGTCAGCTGACCAGTTTCAATCAAGGCCCGTAATTGCATGCATAGCTGTCTTGTTGCGGATAACGCGGAGCTTTTGTCGATCATTATGCCATACATACACCGATTCTCCCATCATTGGTTCCTCAAATTCCGATTCAATTGGACCTCATCGAGAGCCATTTCCCTCATTATAATGAAGTCAAGCCAATCCGAATAGGGAGGAAATGACAATGAACAAAACATTAGGGAAAACAAATATTGAGGTAAGTCCGCTTGGTCTGGGTTGCTGGGCGATTGGAGGTCAATTTACGTTAGATGGAATCCCCGATGGCTGGGGAGAGGTGAATGATAAGGAATCGATTGAGGCGATCCAGGCCGCCATAGCGATGGGTATCAACTTTTTCGATACGGCTGACGCATACGGGGTGGGACATAGCGAGCAGGTACTTGGCCAAGCGGTGAAAGAGAGACGGAACGAGGTTGTCATTGCGACGAAATTCGGTTATACGAATAACGAGGCAACGAAGGAAGTATTTGGACGCCACGATGTGTCGCCCGCTTATATCAGACAGGCTTGCGAGCGGTCGCTGCGGCGTCTCGAAACGGATTATATCGATCTCTATCAAATTCATGTCGGCGGATTAAGCCAAGAGGAGATGAATTCTGCGATTGAGACGCTGAACCGGCTGCGCGAGGAGGGAATGATCCGTTCCTACGGCTGGAGTACGTGGGATGCGGCGAGAGCGGAACAATTCGCTTTGCAATCGGAGGGGGCGGCTATCCAGCATCCATTAAACGTCCTACGCGGCGATGCCGAGATGGTCTCAGTCTGCGAGCGTTACGGCTTAACGAGCATTAACAATTCGCCGCTGGCTATGGGGCTTCTAAGCGGCAAGTTCAATCCGGATTCAAAGCTGCCGGATACCGATGTAAGGGGCAGCCGCCATGAATGGGTCACTTATTTCAAAGAAGGAAAGCCGGTACCTGCGTTTTTGAACAAGCTTGAGGCTGTTAGAGAAATTCTGACCAGCGATAATCGTACGCTGGTACAAGGCGCGCTCGCATGGCTATGGGGAAGAAGCAGCGCTAACATTCCGATCCCGGGCTTCAAGACCAGGACACAAGTAGAGGAGTTAGCGGGAGCCATTGCCCGTGGGCCGTTGTCCCGAGAGCAAATGGAGGAAATAGCGAAAATATTGAATGCTGAAAAATATTGAATATAGTAGATTATTTACTTCATTAAGCAGCAGTAGTCTAGGGCATTGACCTGGGTGCTGCTGTTATTTGTTGCGGCAAGTAGACAAAAACGCATTGCACTTAAGAGCCCTTCGCCCCTATTAGCATGGCAGCTTATGACTGCCCGCTGAGAGGGGTTATTTTGATTGATAAATCGGAGGTTCTATTGCGCTGCTTGCTGGAAGAAGCGGTTAAACACCTTAGTTAAAGTCATGAACGATCGTGCGAGACTCTCGAAAAAACATCATCTCCCGACAATTCTCGACAGTTCGAGAGATTTTTGAGAGACGCTTCTGCTATCGTGGGGGAAACAAATGATGCAACAAACGATGAAATAGAGTAACGCAATGAAAACAATGTTGAATGCTATCTAATCCTGTCGGAAGGAGGAGCCGCCTTATTTAATTATTATGCATTTTACATAATTCGATTAAATCCGCTCACAGGTACAGTTCACTGGTTACGTTCACGGGGACGGTGAAGCCTTTTATCCTTATATAAATCAGCAATGCTTCAAGTGATGCGGATATCTCAGACACTCAAGAAAAACGGGAGGTAAAATATGAAACGCAGTTTAATAGTTGGACTTATTTTATTCATGGTTATTTCTATCGTTCAACCTTTTCCCGGCATGAATACTGCCCATGCAGCAGAGCTTACGATGGCTGGCTCGGGGACAGCAGCAGATCCGTACATTGTCACAACGGGAGCTGATCTTGCCAGTATTTTTGATTACAATAACTTGGGACCATTACAAGCTCATTATAAACTGGGCAATGACATCGATTTGAGCAGCTATGCTAATTGGGACCCGATCGGAAAGACGAATGCCTATTATGCCTTCCAAGGCGTGTTCGATGGGGCTGGGCATACGATTTCGAATTTAACTGTTCAGACAAGCTCGAATAATGCCGGTCTTTTTGGGTATATATCCAAGGCCACAATCCGCAATGTTAAATTAACTAATGTGAATGTGAACGGCAATGAGAGCGTAGGCGGCTTGGTTGGGACAAGCCTCACCAGTAAAGTATATAGCAGCATTGTAACAGGAACGGTGACAGGCTATAAAGAAGTAGGCGGTCTCATTGGAAGACAAGAACAAGGGGGCAGCACCGAAGGCAGTTATGCCAATGTGCAAGTCAGCAGTAATAACAAGTCGGGGTCGAGTCAAATTGGCGGACTGATCGGACGCAACGTTAATTCCACAATTACCAATAGCTACGCTAGCGGCAAGGTGACATCCACAGACTGTTGTGCAGGCGGTTTAACGGGCTATAGCATGACTTGGAATGGACAGACTGGCGGACAAGCCAGAATTACGAACAGCTACGCAATCGGAGAAGTGAGCGGTACTTCTTCCAAAGGCGGGTTGGTGGGGCTTAATACGAGCACGACGGTTTCTTCCAGCTTTTATGATAGAAGTACAACAGGCCAAGTCGACAGCGACAAGGGAACTCCTAAAACAACGACCGAAATGCAGAAGAAATCGACTTTCAATACATGGGATTTTAACGTCGTATGGGGGATTTTCGCAGGAGAATACCCGTTTTTACGTGAATTTCAAACGGAACCGTACTACCGGGTCCTTTACGACGCCAATGGAGCCACGAAAGGAAAGATTCCAGGCGATGTTCCAGACTATCGAGTAAATGAAACGGCTATAGCTGAAGAAAATAGCGGCAACTTGAAAAAAACAGCCTATCATTTCGTTGGATGGAATACGAAAGCAGATGGCAGCGGAAAGGCTTATGTTGCAGGCGAAGCAGTAGATACAGGTTCCCAGGACATCACCCTGTATGTGATGTGGGAAAAAAGTAATATATTTGAAGGCATGGGAACGTCGGCAGATCCGTTCATAGTGAAGACGGCAGACCAACTTAATAAAGTCCGTGATGATTTGGACGCTTATTATAAGTTAGGCAATGACATTGATTTAAGCGGCTATTCCAACTGGGAGCCGATCGGGAAAGATGGCCTCAACGTTTTTAACGGCGGCTTTGATGGGGCAGGTCATACGATCAAAGGGTTGAAGATCAATCGCCCATCTGATTCCAATGTGGGGTTGTTCGGTTACAACTATAAAACGATTCGCAATGTCGCCCTGGAACATATAGATGTTGTTGGAAATAATGATGTCGGTGGTTTAGTAGGGTTCAACTACGGCACGATTAGCAACAGTTACACCAGTGGACAGGTCAAAGCTAACAATTCCAATGCTGGCGGGCTAGTCGGGACGAATCGAAGCACAATTAGCGAAAGTTATTCCAGCAGTACAGTTACTGGTTCCATAAGAGTTGGCGGTCTAGTTGGCAATAACTACTCAACAATTGTAAGAAGTTATGCTAATGGAAAAGTGACGGCTTCTAATAATGCTGGAGGACTCGTAGGGTCAAATTCTTCAACGGTCTTAAATAGTTTCTACGATAAGGATTCCACCGGTCAAAGTGATACGGGCAAAGGAACAGCTCAGACAACGGCAGAAATGCAGAACAAGTCGACATACACGGCTGGTTTTTGGAATTTTAGTACCGTTTGGGGAATGAATGCAGGAAGTTATCCGTCGCTCAAATCATTCAAATATACGGTGACATATGATGCGAACAGCGCTACAGCGGGAAGCGCTCCTACGGATAATTTAACCTACAAAAATGGCGATACGATCACAATCCAGGGGAATAGCGGTGAACTGGAAAACCCAGGATATATATTCGGTGGTTGGAACACGAAGGCAGACGCCACTGGCGCAGACTATGCTCCCGAAAGTACGGTCGAAATGGATGCAGGACATATTGTGTTGTATGCGAAATGGGATGTAACCGATGACAAAGCTGTGGAGAACGCTAAAACGGTATTGGAACTCGGTTATGAGGACGAAGATAATCACGAGAGCGTTACTCAGAACCTGAACTTGCCTGTAACGGGAACAAACGGCACCACGATCAGCTGGTCGTCCAGCGATCCGACCGTCATAGCGAATGATGGAACCGTCAGCCGTCCATCTACAACAGAAGGGGACAAAACGGTAACGCTCACCGCAACGATTACGAAAGGCAGCGAGAGCGAAACGAAGACGTTCACCGTTACGGTGAAAGCACAGGGAGAATCAGATGCTGAAGCAGTGGTGAATGCTAAAGCGGCCTTGGAGCTTAGCTATGGCAATGGCGACAATGATGAAAGTGTGACCCAAAACTTAACACTGCCTGTAGCGGGAGCAAGCGACACCACGATCAGCTGGTCGTCCAGCGATCCGACTGTCCTAGCGAATGACGGCACCGTTAGTCGTCCAACTGCAACAGCAGGGGATCAAACGGTAACGCTCACGGCAACGATCACGAAGGGCAGCGAAACGGAAACGAAGACGTTCACCGTTACGGTGAAGGCACAGCCAGAGTCCGATGCTGAAGCAGTGGCGAACGCCAAGGCAGCATTGGAACTAAGCTTTAAGAGCGGAGATAGCACTGAGAATGTGACCCAAAACTTGACTCTGCCTGTAACGGGAGCAAGTGGCACCACGATCAGTTGGTCGTCCAGCGCCCCGACCGTTATTGCAAATGACGGAACCGTCAGCCGTCCATCTGCAACAGCAGGGGACAAAACGGTAACGCTCACGGCAACGATCACGAAGGGCAGCGAAACCGAAACGAAGACATTTGCCGTTAGTGTGAAAGCACAGCCGGAGTCCGATGCTGAAGCAGTGGCAAACGCCAAGGCAGCTTTGGAACTTAGCTTTAAGAGCGGAGATAGCACTGAGAATGTGACCCAAAACTTGACTCTGCCTGCAACGGGAGGAAGTGGCGCCACGATCAGTTGGTCGTCCAGCGATCCGATCGTCATAGCGAATGACGGAACCGTCAGCCGTCCATCTGCATCAGCAGGGGACAAAACGGTAACGCTCACGGCAACGATTACGAAAGGCAGCGAGACCGAAACGAAGACATTCACCGTTACGGTGAAAGCACAGCCGGAATCCAATACCGATGCCGAAGCTGTAGCACAAGCTAAAGCAGCTTTGGAACTCAGCTATGGCAATGGCGACAATGATGAAAGTGTGACTCAGAATCTGACCTTGCCTGCAATAGGAGCAAGCGGCACCACGATCAGCTGGTCGTCCAGCGATCCGACCGTCATTGCGAATGACGGCACCGTTAGCCGCCCATCTGCAGCAGCAGGGGATAAAACGGTAACGCTCACGGCAACGATTACGAAAGGCAGCGAGACCGAAACGAAGACATTCACCGTTACGGTGAAGGCACAGCCGGAGTCTGATGCTGAGGCTGTAGCGCAAGCTAAAGCGGCCTTGGAACTCAGCTTTAAAAGTGGAGACAGCACGGAGAGTGTGACTCAGAACCTAACCTTGCCTGCAACGGGAACAAGCGACACCACGATCAACTGGTCATCCAGCGATCCGATCGTCATTGCGAATGACGGGACCGTTAGCCGTCCATCTGCAACAGCAGGGGATAAAACGGTAACGCTCACGGCAACGATTACGAAGCGCAGTGAAACGGAAACGAAGACGTTCACCGTTACGGTGAAAGCACAGCCGGAGTCCAATACCGATGCCGAAGCTGTAGCCCAAGCTAAAGTGGCTTTGGAGCTTAACTATGGCAATGGCGACAATGATGAAAGTGTGACCCAAAACTTGACTCTGCCGGTGGCGGGAGCAAGCGGCACCACGATCAGCTGGTCATCCAGTGACTCGACCGTCATTGCGAATGACGGAGCCGTCAGCCGTCCTTCTGTAGCAGCAGGAGATAAAACGGTAACGCTCACGGCAACGATTACGAAGGGCAGCGAAACCGAAACGAAGACATTTACCGTTAGGGTAAAGGTACAGCCGGAATCCGATACCGATGCCGAAGCTGTAGCCCAAGCCAAAGCAGCTTTGGAACTCAGCTTTAAGGGTGGAGACAGCACGGAGAGTGTAACCCAAAACCTGACTCTGCCGGTGGCGGGAGCAAGCGGCACCACAATCAGCTGGTCATCCAATGACTCGACCTTGATTGCGAATGACGGCACCGTTAGTCGCCCATCTGCAGCAGCAGGGGATAAAACGGTAACGCTCACGGCAACGATTACGAAAGGCAGCGAGACCGAAACGAAGATATTCACCGTTACGGTGAAGGCGCAGCCAGAGTCTGATGCCGAAGCTGTAGCCCAAGCCAAAGCAGCTTTGGAGCTCAGCTTTAAGGGTGGAGACAGCACGGAGAGTGTAACCCAAAACCTGACTCTGCCTGCAACGGGAGCAAGCGGCACTACAGTCAGCTGGTCATCCAGCGATCCGATCGTCATTGCGAATGACGGGACCGTTAGCCGTCCATCTGCAACAGCAGGGGATAAAACGGTAACGCTCACGGCAACGATTACGAAGGGCAGTGAAACGGAAATGAAGACGTTCACCGTTACGGTGAAGGCACAGCCGGAGTCCAATACCGATGCCGAAGCTGTAGCCCAAGCTAAAGCGGCTTTGGAGCTTAACTATGGCAATGGCGACAATGATGAAAGTGTGACCCAAAACTTGACT